>CADCCQ010000047.1 GCA_902799955.1 uncultured bacterium
TTCTGATTCGCTTGCGGTGAAGCGCGTAAACCCGGACAAATACTATCTGGTTGACCCCGGGCTCATACGCGCGATGTGCGTAAAGAACGACGCCGAGCGGGGATGGATGCTGGAAAACGTGGTTTTCATGGCGTTGCGCCGCAAGGCGGGGAAGATTTCCTATCTCGTCAATGGCGACGGAACCGAGGTCGATTTTCATGTTCACGACAAAGTGTCGCACAAGGAGAGCCTGGTCCAGGTTTCATACGCGATGTCCGATGCGGCGACATTTGACCGAGAGATGGGAGCGCTGAAACTCGCCCGCGACAAGACGAGAATACGCGACTGCACGATTGTGACGTGGGACGACGAAGACGAGTCCGACGGCATTCGCATCGTGCCGGTGTGGAAGTGGCTGCTTGCATGACGCACATGGATACCACAACTGGTGGCGTTGGTTTCTGGACGGTGCTAGGGAGCCAAAACCACCGCGATCATTTTCTCCTGTTCCGCCACAAAATAACGAAAGAAAGGAAAACAAAGGAGTTTCTCGTGAGTGTGTCTAAAAACATGGGCTTTATCCAAGTCGAAGAATCGCATCATGGCTATCTCTCGGAGATGTTAACCGGCGATGAGTTTTCGGAAAGGATATTGAGCAATCTGGATGTTTCGGTCGCATCTGTTCTGTCAACGATTCCGAAGTCAGAAAAAAGTAAGAAACTAGATTTTCATTTCGGCAAGATGTTTCCGCGGCGAACAGATGTTTTGGTCGACTGGATAGGGCATTTCCTCGCTGCGAACGGTGATTCTTGCGTGCTGTTCTTCAATACATGCGCTGAAAAGCAAGACTCTTGCATTTCTCAATACGTGAATGTGTTTTATTATCATGACAGAATTCTCAATGCGGATAAGGTAGTGCATGTGGCGCTCAATGGCTTTTCGGAGGCGCAGATTCTGCAGTCCTTTATCGATGCGGAAACATCAACCGTGGCTGTCGGAGCGGCAATAAGCGGGGTGAGTCTGAGAACGTCAGATTTGTACAAGAACGTCAGCAACGATCGACTTTTCGAGTTGCTTGATTCTGCACTCTATCTGATCCTAGGCGTTTGTGACGGTGAAGCGTGGTGCTTCTGGCCTACGCGCAAGTTGTCTGCCGTAGCGGAGAAACTGCTTGCATGACGCACATGGATGCTACAAAGAACACAAAGGACGCAAAGAAATGAAAACGCAAATGAGTTCAGGACTAAACTAAAGTCATGCGCAGATTGACGACAAAGGACTATGCAGTTGACGCGGTGACGATGGCAAAGGCGCTTGTCGGCGCGTGGCTGTGCCGCCGGTTGGAGGATGGAAGCGTCGTGCGGCGGCGCATTACCGAGACGGAGGCGTACTGCGGCGAGGAGGACACCTCCGCCCCGCGTATCGGCATCGCCTACGTCTCCAAGCGCGACCAAAACCGCAAGTGGCGCTTTACGTTTAAGAAGGAAGCGGAAGTGGGATAGCGTCGTAACAGCTTCATCATTGACATAATGGGAAAAAGTTGTTACAATATGCGTGTCATGATTGAGAAAGATGTTACAAAAGGCGGTAAGCCGTTTCAGTCCAAGCTCGCGCCTTACGAGGCCGAGGTAAAAGAACTTAAAGCTAACGGCGCAAGCGTAAGGGCGATTGCCGAAGAAATGCTTGCTCGGCATAATCTCGCAATATCCCACAATGCGGTCGCCTCGTTCTTGCGGACGCATGGTGCGAGGCGGCGCAATTTTCTGGATGGGATCAGCGAGTCAAGGCGAGCGGAGTTGCTCAAGGCGATCCGGGCGCTTTGGACACATGATTCGACGGCCATCGAGGGCAACACCCTCACGCTGGGCGACACGATGGCGGTGTTGGAGTATGGGCTCACGGTAAAGGGCAAGCCGCTCAAGGATCATCAGGATGTTGTCGCCCACGCGAACGGCGTCGACTTCGTGCGCTCGCTCATCGACAAGGGGCGCATTGCCGAAGAAGATGTTTTTGCGCTGCATCGCATCGTCGTGCCGGACGAGACGCGCGATATCTACAAGCCCGTTGGCGCATGGAAGCGCGAGGACAACGGCACTTACGGAGCTGAGGGGGCCAGGAGCGTCTATATGCCCTACGCCGCTGCCGACGAAACGCCTGAGCTGATGCGGGACTGGATAAAGGCGTTCAACTCTTTGTTTGGCGACATCAAGGACGAGGATTCGGCTTTGGAGGCGTATCTGTTCGCGCATGTCTCGTTTGTGCGGATACATCCGTTCTTCGACGGCAATGGCAGAATCGCCCGGTTGCTCGCCAATTTGCCCGTCCTTTGCGCCGGTTTCCCGCCGATTGTCGTTCCGTCCGAGGCGCGGCTCGACTATGTCCGCGAACTTTGGGACTACCAGCGGGCGGTGGGCGTAATCAGTCTTGCAAGCAGAGAACTTTTGCCGGAGCCGTCGCGCCTCGACAACTTTCGCCGTCTTGTCCGTGGTTGGTGGCAAACCACCCTCGACCTCGTCGCCGAAGCGAAGCGAAAATGATGCGCGGATGACGGCAAGCGTGGGCTGGAGGAGAGTATTGCCAATGTGGAAGTGTTGCCAGTACCAATGCCAATTGTCAATGAAAGGAAACCGGCGATGAAGAAAATGATGATGACGCTTGGATGCGCGGCGGTGACGATGTTCGCCGGCTGCATGTGCGATCAGATGGCCGCGCGCGACTTGCAACCGAAGGAAGCCGCGGAATGCCCCGAGATCAGGAGCGAGTGTTTCTCGCTCTCGCTCGAGAACATCGCCACGAACAGGATTGAATTATGTGGTCAGCACAGATTCTCCGGCTCTAAAGAAGTTGACGAGCAAGCTGTCCGTGATGCCGCTCGCGGTGCAATTGAAGGATGCGGCAGGTTTGGCAAGGAAAAGCCCATTGAGAAACGCGACTGGGGCCTTCAAATAGACGTCCGCATCATTGAGCAGCAATGGCATAGTGACGGTGAAAAATCCCGGCCGACGGTGTATCTTCAGATTGGCGTCGAGGTGGTAACGCATATTCCCTTGAACAACTGTAGTGGATATTATGCGAGCCGAAACATTGGAAGGGGAACTGCGCGCATCTACGTGAGCTGGGGGACTCCGTCTATGTGTCCTATAGACGGTGAACGATACAATGACGGAGTTGCCTCGGCCGTCCAGCAGGCGTTGCGTGACCTACACCCATTCCCGGAACGGATGACAATGCGTGGAGACCGCCCAATAGCATGGAAAGACATCGGCAGTCTGTCGGACGCCAAGAAGGTAGAGGAGCGGTACACTGCGTCAGTTCCTCCGCATTTGTCGCCTTTGGGCGGGTTGGTCCCAGACATTGACATCTATAAGCGGATGAAGGAAATTCGTCTCGCGTCCGTTTCGTTTCGTCCGCCGGCGACTTTGATGGATGTGGTGCTTTTCTTCCAGTCGGCATCTGTTCCGTACGACGGGTCTGGCGAAGTGATCTTGTTTGCCATGCGTCCGGCAAAAACAGACGAGATTTATCCTCCAGCACCGGAACTCACGGCTGAGGACATTTCGTTTTACGACGCTCTTAAGATTGTTGTCGAATCGGCAAATGCAAGGTTTTGGATTCGTGGCGATGGCGTTGTCGTCGTGGAACCGAAATCATGGACATGCAGCGACGGTTGCAAGCCAGGCGACGCATGGCTCCTGGACGAAGGCAGTTGGCCAAAGACCGGAGATGGGGAATCTATGGGAGTATCTCAAAACCTAAAGGAAGGGAACTGAAATGAACGTGTTCGAGAATGCGCTCTCCAACACTCTTAATCCTGTCAATCCTGTTAATCCTGTCTAAGACAAAAAAGAAAGATGACGAAGCCGATGCGCAGATTGACGGCAGAAGATTACGCAGTTGACGCGGTGACGATGGCAAAGGCACTTGTCGGCGCGTGGCTTTGCCGTCGTCTGGACGACGGCACGGTCGTTCGGCGGCGCATCACCGAGACGGAGGCCTACTGCGGCGAGGAGGACACGGCCTGCCATGCGCACAAGGGGCGGACGGCGCGGACGGACGTGATGTATGCGCCAGGTGGCTGCGCCTACATCTATCTCTGCTACGGGATGCACGAAATGCTGAACGTCGTGACAGGTGCGGAGGGGCGTCCAGAGGCGGTGCTTATTCGCGGTGTCGAAGGAGCGGAAGGCCCAGGGCGATTGACGAAGCTTCTCAAGATCGACCGCTCGCTCAACCGCGAAGACCTCGTTCGCTCCAACCGCCTCTGGCTTGAAAGCGACGGCGTGCGCGTCAAGTTCACCTCCGCCCCGCGCATTGGCATCGCCTACGCCTCCAAGCGCGACCAAAACCGCAAGTGGCGTTTTACGCTTAAGAAGAATGTCGTATCGCCGCGCGTTCATACTGGACTATCCGTTGCCGAATTTTTACCTATAAGTTCTTTTGAAAACAACCGGAACAACATGTAAAACAACTTTTCTCTCGCCGCGTAACCGCACGACGTTCTTGAAAGCTGGCGACGAGATAGCATCTAAAAACAGTGAAGCGTAACAACCACGAGAATGCAGCAGAGAGGGATTGGCGGCTAGCGTTCGAAGGTGTACCCAAAGGCAGAATGTAACAGTTTTGCTATTGCAGTTGGCACAAATATTTGGTACAATAACAATATCATGAGAGATAAAGTTGTTACAGCGGGTAGACCGTTCCGCTCTAAACTCGCGCCTTACGAGGCAGAGATCAGAGATCTAAAGGCAAATGGTGCGAGTATTCGGGCCATCGCGGCGGAAATGGCGTCACGGCATGGTCTTGATGTCTCCCACAATGCCGTTGCGTCGTTTATGAAGACTCATGGCTTGTCGCGGAAGAGTTTCCTCGTCGGCATTTCGGAAACCCGCAAGTGCGAACTTCTCAAGCAGCTGAAGGCCGTTTGGACGCACGACTCTACAGGCATAGAGGGCAACACCTTGACTCTCGGCGATACGATGGCCGTGCTGGAATACGGACTTACAGTAAAGGGCAAGCCGCTCAAAGACCATAAAGATGTGGTTGCTCATGCGAAAGGGGTTGATTTCGTCCAGTCGCTCATCGGTAGAAAGAAGATAACCGCAGACGACCTTTTCACCTTGCATCGCATTGTGGTAGGAGAAGAGTCGCGCGATATCTACCGCCCTGTCGGCGCATGGAAACGCGAGGACAACGGTACGTATGGAGCAGAGAACGGCAAAAGCGTATACATGCCATACGCTACGGCGGACGATACTCCTTGGCTTATGGATAATTGGCTTAAATCATTCAACAAGGCTCTCAAGGGTGTCAAAACGCAAGATGCTGCATTGGAGGCGTATGTTTTTGCCCATGTGGCGTTCGTGCGGGTACATCCGTTTTTCGATGGCAACGGACGTCTCGCTCGGCTTCTTGCGAACATACCCGTCCTCGCCGCCGGATTCCCTCCGATTGTCGTGCCTTCCGAGGCTCGGTTAGACTATATTGGCGAACTCTGGAAGTATCAACGCGCGGTTGGAACCGTCGGTTCTTCTCGCCCGGAATTGCTGCCTGATGCGAGCCTCCTTTCGCATTTCAAGAATCTTGTGCGAGAATGGTGGCGTACTACGCTTGACTTGGTGGCCGAGGCAAAAAGTGTTACGGGAAAGTAAACCCACGAGATTGAGGTGAGTGGCGGTATGGATAATCGAAGATGGAGAATCCTTAAGTTCGCGGCAATTGCCGTGGCGGTGATGGTGCTTGCGTGGGGCGCTTCGACGATTGCCGTCTATGCGGTGTCGTCCGGGCGCGTGTTTGACAGCGAGAGCATCGATGCCGTGCCGCGTCGGCGCGCGGCGGTCGTGCTGGGGTGCGCAAAGACACTGTCGAACGGGCTTGGCAATCTGTACTTCACGTATCGTATCAGGGCTGCGGCGAAGCTGTACAAGACCGGCAAGGTGGATTGCCTCATCGTGAGCGGCGACAACCACGTGAAGAGCTACGACGAGCCGTCCGACATGAAGGCGTCGCTTGCGAAGGCCGGAGTGCCTGCCGACCGCATCGTCTGCGACTACGCCGGTTTCCGCACGCTCGACACGGTCGTGCGGGCGAAGAAGGTATTCGGGCTCGACTCGTTCATCATCGTCTCGCAGCCAGACCATGTCCGCCGCGCCGTGTTCATCGCACGCGGTTTCGGATGCGATGCCTACGGCTACGAGGCGGAGGACGTGACCGGCCGCTATTCGATCAAGACGACAATACGAGAACAGTTCGCGAAGATCGCCGCAGTCGCAGACGTCGTCCTCCGCCGCAGCCCCAAGTTCCTCGGCCCGCGCGAGAAGCTCCCGCCGCCGGGCCTACCTTGGCAGCGAGTGGAGGCAGGTGCGGTAGAGCCCGTTCGGCCCGATGACGCCAAATGACTTGCCCGCCGGACACGGCTTGTGGCTCGGGTCGGCCCACTTCGCCAGCAGGTCGCGCGGCGTGTCGGCGCGGCACTCGCAGATGAACTCGTCGCAGAACGTGTAGGGGACGCGTCCGTCGGGTAGTGCGCGTATCCGCTCCTTGACTGCCGCCCACTCCTCGCGCGTGATCATCAGGTCGTTCCGTGCGGCGGCGCGTCCGCCCAGCATCATCGGGCCGAGCTGTATCGACTTCGCCCCCGAGAGCGCGGCGGCGGCGAACATGTCGGCGGCCTCCTCCATGTTCGCCCTGGTGATGGTCATCGAGACGGCAATCGGCCACTTCATTTCCGCCGCCCTTGCCAGCACCGCGAGCAGATGCCTGTAGCTTCGCCGCGTTCCCGTCATCTCCCCGTACGTGCGGAGCCCCTGGAGTGAGGTCGCGAGGCTCACGCGGCGGCGCTTGAACTTTGCTATCAGCGGCTCGGTCAGGCGGCTCGCGTTCGTGAAGAGCGACAGCTGGCACTTTGGCATCGCGCGTCGCGCATGGTCGATGATCGCAAAGAGGTCGTCTCGAAGAAGCGCCTCGCCGCCAGTGAAGAGAATGTCCTCAACGCCGTCCTCCGCGCACTTGTCGATGACCGCCTTCCATCCATCCGTGTTCAGCTCCGGCTTTGCCAAGGCCGGGTATTCGTGCCATACGCAGTAGCAGTACGGACAGCGGAAGTTGCACTTCGCCGTCAATTCAAGCGTCGTATGCCGCGGATAGCGCATCGCCTGCCGTTATTTTCCTCGCGGCGGCATTGGTTCGCCTCTGGGGCGTTGAGAGATCTTTTCGTTCGTTGCGTTCGGTTTTGGCGTCGGGACCTTGATTATCTCGTTTGGAGTGATGTTGCCTGCGCGCCTGTCGTCAAAGCCATTTAGCCGCTTGAGCTCGATTATGGTAGTGCCATGTTCGCGGGCGATTTTGGAAAGCGTGTCCCCGGGTTTTACGCGATAGTACCCGGACGTCGGCGGTAGCGGCAGTGGTGCCACCGCGCCCAAGGTGACGTAGTTGCTCCTGTTCTCGTTCCCGGCGTTTGGCTTTTTCGGCGCGGGCTTCGGTCCCGGTGCGAGAAATCCATCCGTCGTGAAATCCTCTGCCATTTCCCTTGCTGCGTTCGACTGCTGCTCTGGAGCGGCGGGAAATCTGCCGACGGGTCCGCTATGCGAATCGTAGCTGCATCCCGCGAACGCGGCGACTGTGAATCCGGCGAGAAGTCCGCCAAGCGCCTTGCCGGACGCAATCGCCTTCGCGATGGCCCTCTGCCGGACCCTGTTCTTCTTTGAGAGTTTCATGGCATGTTCTCCTTTTGTTGTTCAACGCTTTGTTCAATAGTATATCATATTTTGGCCTTGATAAAAATGATCAAGTCAAGTTTCTGTCCTTGCCTATAAGTTTTGTTAGAAACAACCAGAACAACTTTTTCTTTTCGCCGCGCACGGGGCCTTGCGGCATCACTCTAGCGACCGCCTTCGGCAGCGACCTTCGGTCGGTGGATACGCTTCGCAGTTCGCGCTTTGCGCTCACCCAACCTGATCGCTTCGCGACAGGCGTATTCTTGCGCGCGTTCTTAAGCCGGCGGGCGGTTGACCGCCGTAAAACGAAGTTGTTTCAAATAGTTGTTTCCAATCAACAGAGGTCTGCCAACAGTCCGTGTCGTACTTTTCGTGAAGTTTCGTATGCGGCGAAGACCGCTTTTCGTGGTCGCGCGTAAACGCAAGTCATCGCTGCGGTATGGAAACTCGTTGAAGTCCTCCAAAGGGAAAATACAATGGCTGTAGAATGTGTTATAATATTACCATGAAAGCAAAAAGCGTCATTCTAATGGCGACAGTCGGCGCGGCGGCAATCTGCGCGACGGCAATCGTCATTCGCGGCACGAGAACCTCGGCGCGCGAACAGTCGAAGTCCAGTGCGAGCCTTGTCGCGGTGACGAACGGCGTGGCCGTCGTCGCGGCGGCGCGGAGTCAGATCGGCATCACGACAAGATATGATTCTGCATATAGAAGCATGTCCTATCCGAACGGCGACGTGCCACGCGAGTGTGGGGTCTGCACAGACGTGATAATCCGTGCGTTGCGTGATGCCTGCGCGGTCGATCTGCAGAAACTCGTCCATGAGGACATGAAGGCCAACTTTGCGAAATATCCGCAGCTGTGGGGGCTTAAGAAACCTGACACCAACATCGACCATAGACGAGTTCCAAACCTTCAATGCTACTTCAAGCGAAAGGGCTGTTCAAGATCTGTGACAAGAAAGGCGTCCGACTACTTGCCTGGCGACGTCGTGACGGTGATGGTCGGCGGAAGGCTTCCGCACATCATGCTGGTGAGCGACCGAAAGGCACAGGACGGAACGCCGCTTGTCATCCACAACATCGGCGCAGGGACGCAGGAGGAGAACGCCCTCTTCAAATATCCAATGACAGGGCACTACAGGTTCCGGTGAAAGGCATTGGCCTAGTCGCGTGTCGGCGCGGCGGCTTCGGATGTTGCGAACACGAAGGGGAACGAGGTGTCGAACCCCGTCTGTCTCGACAACGAGGTGGTCTACGACGACAGTTTCCCCGCTTGCGGCAACGGACCGTTCATGGTCGACTACAGCCGGGGCGTGGACATAAGATAGCGCCGCTTGCGCGGATGCGGGGGTTTGTGGTATAATTCTCGTTGTCAGGCACAGGAAGCTTGAGAAGACGATACGGAAAACAGAAAGAAAGGCAGATAGACATGACGGCAAAGACAATGGGGGTTGTTGGCATCGCGGCCGCTCTCGCGGCGGGAACGGCGTTCGGCGCGATGCGTCCGACGCCGGAGTACCTGAAGAGCGCGGTTGTCTACCAGATCGTACTGCGCAACTTCACGCGCGACGGCACGTTCAAGGCCGCGACGGAGATGCTGGAGCACGTGCGGTCGGCGGGCGTCGACGTGGTGTACCTCACGCCGTTCGTGGAGATGGACCGCGACATGGACAAGTCGGGCTGGAGCAAGCGCCAGAAGGCGAGCGGCTTCGTCACGCCCAAGAACCCGTACCGCATCTCGAACTACGACAAGATCGACCCCGAATACGGCGGCGACGCCGACTTCAAGGCATTCAACGACAAGGCGCACGCGCTAGGCATGAAGGTGTACATGGACCTCGTGTATCTCCACTGCGGCCCGAACAACGTGATGAAGGACATGTTCCCCGACGCCTTCCAGAAGAACGCGGACGGCTCGGTGCGCACGACGCGGTGGCATTTCCCGTACGTCAACTTCGCCTCGAAGGACGTGCGCAAGTACCTCATCGACTCGATGCTCCACTGGATCAGCCTCGGCTGCGACGGCTTCCGCTGCGACGTGGGCGACGCCGTGCCGATCGACTTCTGGGTGGAGGCGGTGACCGCGTGCCAGAAGGTGAAGCCCGACCTCGTGATGATCAACGAGGGCACGAAACCAGAATGGCTGAAGAAGGCGTTCGACGCCTGCTACGCCTGGCCGTGGAGCTTCTCGATCCGAAACTTCCTCACGCCGTCCCTGCGCGGACAGGTGACCGCGAAGAACAAGACGCTCGACCAGAAGATGCCGGGCGTGCGCGCCTACGAGGCGAAGATACCGAAGGACGCCTTGATGTTCTGCTTCATGGACAACCACGACACGGCGGCCGACGACTGGGAAAACAGATTCGACCGCGTCAATCCCGTCGAGGCCGGCAACGCGGCGTTCGTGCTGACGTTCCTGCGCCGCGGCCTTCCGCTCGTCTTCAACGGCAACGAAATCGCCGACAACTCGCTCAACACGTTCTTCGCGCCCGTCGAGGATCCCGGCCGCGCGCGCAAGACGGTCGACTGGGGGCGCGCTCTCCAGCCGGCCGGGCAGAAGCGCCTCGCGCTCATCCGCGCGCTCTCGAAGCTGCGCCACGAGAACAAGGTGTTCGCCGAGGGAACGCAGGAGTGGGTGACGGCGGGCGAGAAGGAGGGCGCGATCGCGTTCGTGCGCCGGCTCGGCGACAAGGCCGTGTTCGTCTCGGCGAACCTCACAAGAGGGGACGTAGAGTTCAAGGCCGATGTCAAGGGTGGCGGAGGCGTCCTCCTCGCCGAGCGCGGCGAGCTTGCCGCCGACGGAACGTGCCGCCTTGGTCCGTATGGCTTCGTGGTGGTTGATCTGAAGAAATGAACGTCAACGGAGACTCTTCTATGAATGGTGAGAAAAAGTATGGCTTTGGCTGGCTCGTCGGCCCGGCGTTGTTTGTGGTCGGCGTGGCCGCATTGCTTGTAACATGGAAGATGCTCGAGCCTTCGCATCTCGTCAGGCTCTTCGACCAGGACGGACGCTCCCCGTTCGAGCTGGCGACGCTGCCGTTCTACGCGGCCATCATCCCGCTTGTCTGGTGGAAGTGTCCGTTCGACGGGTCGAGAACCCGCCGGAACGTATTGTGCCTCATGGTCAGCGTGGTCGCCGTCATGGCGGTCGTGAAGGAGCTCGACCTCCACAACGCCGCGCTCCACATCCTGTACCCGGACTTCGTGGGCGAGGACGGTTCGCTTCTGCACGGCCTCGTCAAGCCGAACGGCAAGGAGCTCACCGGCACGCCGTTCAAGATGCGCGTGATAACCAACTCGGGCGTGCCACTGGGGATGAAGGCGCTCGTCGTCTTCTACTTCGCGGCTTTCTTCGGCGTGTTCGCCGCCGGGTTCCTCTATTTGCTGAAGACCTGGGTTTTGGGCGTGTTCAGCCTTGAGCCGTGCGCCTGGTCGATAGGCTGCTTCGGCGCCAGCGGCGTCATGGTCCAGGTGGCGGACAGGCTACCCTCCTGGCTCGGACATGCCCACGGGCTCGAGAAGTCCGCGGACGGCGCCACGACCGCCGCGCAGTCGCTCTGCACCGCGCTTGAGGAGGGCGGGGAGCTCCTGATTGCGCTGTTTGCGATCCTGGCGATAGTCCAGGCGCACAGGGCGCTGGTCTCCTCCTCCGCCGGGGAGGCGCGGGAATGAGCAGACGGGTCCTCTTCTGGGGCCGTTTCGACCACGGCTACTCTCGCAACCGCGTTAACATCGCGCTCTTCCGCGAGTTGGGCTGGGACGTCGACTTCTTCGACGTGAAGGTCTCGCCGCGCTTCGGCGACGTCGAGGCGTTTCTGCGCGGGCTGTGGCGCCGCCCGAAGCCGGACCTCGTGTGGGTCCCGGTGTGCAGGCAGCGCGACATACTCGCCGCGTGCCGCTGGGCGAAGAGGCGCGGCGTGAAGGTCCTCTTCGACCCGATGATCTCCGCATGGGACAAGAAGGTCCTCGAACAGCGCAAGTGGAAGGCCGACGAACCGCGCGCGAAGAGGCTCCACGCCCTCGAGACGCGGATGATGAACGCGCCGGACTTCGTCACGTGGGATACCTCGTGCCACGTCGACTTCTGCGCGGAGCAGTTCGGCGTTCCCCGCGAGAGGATGGCCCCGCTCTTCACCGGCACGGACGAGAAGGTGTTCCGCCCGCTGGACGTACTGCCGCCAGACGACGGGCTCTTCCACGTCCTCTACCACGGCGCGTACCTGCCGCTACACGGCACCGGCGTGATAGTCGAGGCCGCGAGGATGACGCAGGGCCTGCCGATCTCGTGGGACTTCCTCGGATGGGGCGCGTACAAGGCGGAGACGGAGGCGAAGGCCGCCGGGCTCGGGAACGTCCACTTCCTCGACAAGGTCCCCTACGAGAAGGTGCCAGAGGTCATATCGGCGCACGACGTCGTCCTGGGCGTCTTCGGCACGACGGCGAAGGCGGCGCGGGTCATCGGCAACAAGGTGTACGAGTGCATGGCGTGCCGCAGGCCTACGATCAACGAGTTCTGCACGGGCTACCCGCCGGAGGCGGCGGACTGCCCCGCGATAAAGTTCATCCCGCCGGGCGACCCAGCCGCGCTCGTCGCCGCCGTGGAGGCGTATCGCGCCGACTGGGCGAGGCGCGACGACTACTTCGCCGCGGCGAGGGACTTCTTCGAGCGCCACCTCTCCATGGATGTCGTGAAGCGCCAGCTCGCCGCCATCCTGGACAGGCTCTTCGGCCCTGCGGCGTAGCATTTTTTTTCATTTCCATTTTTCTGGGTGTTTGTGGTATAATCTATAGCCAATGGCCAATCATGTATCATTGCCGCTGAAGTACCGTCCGATGACGTTCGACGACGTCGTCGGGCAGGAACACGTAGTGCGGACGCTTCGCCACGCGATAGAGTCGGGGCGGATCGCCAACGCATACCTTTTCATCGGCCCGCGCGGCATCGGCAAGACCACTCTCTCCAGGATATTCGCGAAGGCCCTCAACTGCACGTCGCCAAACGGCGTGGAGCCGTGCGGGCAGTGCGTGAACTGCCAGGAGATCGCGGGCGGACGGTCGCTCGACGTCACGGAGCTTGACGCCGCCTCTCACAACAAGGTCGAGGACGTCAAGCCGATAGTCGACGCCGTGCAGTTCAAGCCGACGTCGTCCAGGTTTAGGATCTTCATCATCGACGAATGCCACATGCTCTCCAATGCGGCGTGGAACGCGCTGCTGAAGACGCTAGAGGAACCGCCGCCGCACGTGCGCTTCGTGTTCGCCACGACCGAGGGCGACAAGGTCCTCGCGACCATCGTCTCGCGCTGCCAGCGCTTCGACCTGCGGCGCATCCAGACGAACGACATCTTCTCGCGCCTGAAGTACATCTGCGGGAAGGAGGGCATCTCCGCGACGGACGACGCGCTTCTCGCGATCGCGCGCGGCGCCGAGGGCGGGATGCGCGACGCGCTCTCTTCGCTCGACCAGCTTGTCTCGTTCTCCGGCGGGGACATCACCGAGGAGAGCGCCCTGGGCGTCTTCGGGCTCGTCTCGCGCTCCGCCCTGGAGGGCCTTGCCGACGCTGTCCTCACCGGCGACGTCGCCGCGATCCTCTCCTCGATAGAGGCGTTCGACTCCGCCGGGAAGAACATGCGGCGGCTTGCGGACGAGCTGCTGCGCCATTTCAGGAACCTCGTCGTCATCCAGGCCCTCGGCGCCGGCTCAAGTTCGCTTGAGGCGACGCCGGAGCAGGTCAAGACGCTCCAGCGCCAGGCGGAGGGCGTCGACCCCGGGAGGATATTCCGCATCTGCGACCAGCTTGCGGACATGGAGGACAAGCTTCGCCACGTCCTCAGCGCGAGGACGCTCATAGAGATGACGCTCATACGCGCGAGCCGCATAGCGACAACTGCGACGATCGAGGAGCTTATGCGCGCCGTCAAGGCGCTCAAAGAAGGGGGCGCGGCGGCAAAGCTTTCATCACCTAAGACTCCAACTCCCTCTCCAACTCCAACTCATACTCCAACTCCAACTCTCTCTCCCACTCCCACTCGCCCTCCCACTCCAACTCGTACTCCAACTCCAACTGCGCCTTCTCCTTCACCTACCCCTCCACCTTTACCTTCTCCTTCACCTGCCCCATCACCTTCACCTGCCCCCTCACAACCCGGGCCAGGGCAGAAGATGGAGCGCTCTGAGATTCTAAACGACCCGAAGCTGAACGGAATACTCCTTTCCGTCCCCGGGGCCACGATAAGCGACATAAGGGAGGCTGGGAAATGACAGGCGCCGGATGGATGTGGCTCTACATAGGGGCCGGGTTGATGATGCTGGAGGTGGTGTCCTCCGGTTTCGTTGTGTTCTTCTTCGGGCTCGCCGCGGCAACGGTCGGGCTCATGCGGTTCTGCATAGGCGAGGAGTTCACGCTCACGTGGCAGCTTGTGTCGTTCTCAGCGCTTTGCGTGGCGTACATAGCCCTACTTCGCCGCTGGGTGAGGAGCGTGTTCTCCGGGAAGATCGAGCACGCCGCGACGGACTTCGACAACGAGTACGTGGGGCGTACGGGCAGGGTTACGGCGGCTATCGACCCGCCGCTCGCCGGGCGCGTGGTGATCGGCGACGCGGAGTGGACCGCGGTCGCCGACGTGCCCATAGCAGTGGGATCTGACGTGAAGGTCGTATACAACAGAAACCTGACAATGAAAGTGGAGGAAATAAAATGAACGCAAAAATGCTCGCATCGATGCTCTGCTCCGTGGACGGAGGGGAGTTCGCAATGATATTCTTCGCCGTCGTGGCGGCCCTGGTCCTCGTGACCATCCTGAAGACGGCGGTCATAGTGCCGCAGAAGATGGCGTACATCGTGGAGCGCCTCGGCAAGTACCGCTGCACGCTGGACGCCGGCTTCCACATCCTGTTCCCGTTCATCGACAGGATCGCCTACCGCCACACGCTCAAGGAGCAGGCGATAGACGTCCCGCCGCAGGAGTGCATCACCAAGGACAACATCGCGGTCTCCGTCGACGGCATCCTCTACATGCAGATCATGGACCCCGCGAAGGCGTCGTACGGCATCGGCAACTACCTTTTCGCGACCACGCAGCTCGCGCAGACCACGATGCGCTCCGAGATGGGCAAGCTCGACCTCGACCGCTCCTTCGAGGAGCGCACGTCGATCAACGCGGCGATCGTCTCGGCCGTAGACAAGGCCAGCGACCCCTGGGGCATCAAGGTGACGCGCTACGAGATCAAGAACATCACGCCGCCGCGCACGATCCGCGACGCGATGGAAAAGCAGATGCGCGCCGAGCGCGAGAAGCGCGCGATGATCGCGGAGTCCGAGGGCGAGCGCCAGGCGAAGATCAACCGCGCCGAGGGCGAGAAGCAGCAGGCGATCAACCTCTCCGAGGGCGAGCGCCAGCGCAAGATCAACGAGGCCGAGGGCCGCGCGAAGGAGATCCTCCTCGTCGCCGAGGCGCAGGCCGCCGGCATCCGCAAGGTCGCCGAGGCGCTTGGCGAGAAGGGCGGCATCGAGTCCGTCAACATGCAGCTCGCCCAGCAGTACCTCTCCCAGTTCGGGAACCTCGCCAAGGCCAACAACACGATGATAATCCCGTCGAACCTCGCGGACGTCGCGGGCGTCATAAAGGCCTGCACCTCGGTGATCAAGAAGGTTGAAGGCTGACGCGATACTCGACTTCCTCTGGCCGCGTCGCTGCGAGATATGCGGCGGAAGGTCGGACAGGCCCCGGCGGCATGTCTGCTCCGACTGCCTGATGAGGGTTCCGTTCGTCCCGACGGACGGCTGCTGCGCCGTGTGCGGGCGTCCGTGCGAGGGATTCGCCGGGACTGGCGGCAGGGCCGTCTGCGAGGAATGCTCGGGGCGAAGCAGCGCGCCGCATTTCGACTGCGCGGCGAGCGCGGTGCGCTACGAGGGAACCATCCGGGAGATCATTCAGGGCTACAAGTTCAACGCGCACCTCTGGATGAGGGACGACTTCGCGGACTGGCTTGAGGCCGCCGTCCGCACGCGCTTCGCCGTCGCCCGCGTCGACGTCGTGCTGCCGATGCCCGTCTCGCTCTTTCACCGCCTCGACCGGGGCTACAGCCAGTGCTCGTACATTGCCAAGGAGCTCGCCCGCAGAATCGGCCGGATCTACAGGCCAGGGGTTGTGGTGAGGTGCGGGCACCCACGCCGCCAGGCCGGCCTGGACGAGCTTTCGCGCCGCGAGAACGTGAAGGGGACTTTCGCCGTCCGCCGCCCGGAGCTGGTCCGGGGCAGGACGGTGCTTGTGGTGGACGACGTAATGACGACCGGCTCGACTCTTTCCGAATGCGCCAGGACCCTGAAGGAGGCCGGCGCCTGGCGAGTCTGGTGCGCGACGATCGCCAGGTCCGTCCGCGACGGCTAGTGACTGGTTGAAGTGAATGTCCACGAGTACCAATTGTCACAATTGCCAAAATTGTTCGCCGATTTGTGCGTCTTTTTGTGTTGAAATATTTAAGTGTAATGTGATATAATATGATAGACGATAAAGACATAGAGCCTCAAATATCAGACTTCGGAAACACTTCGATGTCTGGAGTTTGATGGTTTATGTTCTGTCAAGCATGAAAGGATAGCAATGAAACCAGAACGCATGTCAACACGCTTCGGCGCAATCGGGAGGATCGCGCTTGTTGTCAGTTTTGCCGCGTGCGTAGCGCACGCGGAGGTGGTCACGTCGGATATGGCGCTGGCCGCTGCCGACGCCTGGGCCGAGCGCAACGCGCAGTTTGAGATCGGCAACAACGCCACGAACGTGATCACGGTCTGTGACACCAACGCCGCGCATACCATTCTGTGGCATCAGGTGTCGATGGCCGGCGGCGGCTGCTTGATCATTGCGCCAGTCACCGAGATCGAACCGATCGTCATGGCTCTTGAACGCGACCCCGGCGAACTGCCCGAGGCGCATCCGCTGCGCGGGATCCTCACGTTGGATATGCGTGGCCGTCTCCGTTTCCTGAACCTCTACCCGGAAGGCGCTCCGCCCTCCGGCGGAAGGCTGCGCCTCGCGGCATCGTCGTCGAGCGTGACAGAGGAAGATGAAGAAAAGGCTGCCCACAAGGAGCTGGTGCGCCGGGAATGGGCGGAGCAGCAGCAGTCGAAATGGGAGAAGCTCCGCACGCCCCGCAAGGGGGGCAAGGCGCGCCTCGGCGCAGACCTCACGAAGAAGGCGCTTGATAGCGAAATGAAGGTCAAGATCGTTTTGCCGGGCTTTGGGCCGGGGGGCAGGTTTACGCACTGGAACCAGGGCGGTGGCGTCTACAACATGTACACGCCAGGGGGCGTGCCGTGCGGTTGCGTGGCCACTGCGGCGGCGGCGATGATGCAGTACTTCCGGGTCGGTGAAAAGGATGGGCAGGAAATCGAGGAAGGGAAGGCAGACGCGGGCACCACTTATCTGGGAAATGCTTACGCAAGTAAAACGAAAGGCGGCAAGTACGACTGGGAAAATCCAGATGAAGAGCTTTATGGCCGTGTGACATACGACGCGGGCGTTGCCGTGGGAATGGGCTGGAACAGGGGCGGATCCGGCGCTCTGGAGGCGGCCACGGCCACGGCATTCAAGGATTATTTTGGTTTTCAGGAAGTCCGTTACGTGGGCAATCCCAGACCCGACCAGTACGAAAAACTCATCTACGCCCAGTGCCGTTCGGGCGCGCCAGTCGGCATGGGTATCGGTAAAAGCAAAGGCGGCTCGGGACACTCCGTCGTTGCAGTCGGCTACGGCATTGACGACGACGACGTGGAGCGCGTCCGCGTGTTCCTCGGCTGGGGTGGCTCGGGCGATGGCTGGTACGCGCTCCCGTACATCAACACCAAGAGCACGCTCGACGGCGACGAAGACCTCTATGACATCCTGGACGGCATCATCACGATGATCGGCTACGAGAACGACAATGTCGTGCCCGTTTTCGGACGGATGCTTCCCTACATCAACCCGCCCATGACGATCGGCGACGTCGAGTACAGTCCCGACAAAGACGAAGAATTCTTCGGCAGTATCTTCACGAACGGTTTCTTCGGCGCGCGCGTTTCCGCTTCCGGAACGGCGAACCGTCAGGTGAAACTCTCCTGTGCGGGCAAATCGGGTAGCGTGACTATCGGCCCGGCCGCCAGGAAAAACTCATCTTGCGTCAGTGACGGCAACGCCATCTGCAAGTGGGTGCCCGACCCGATCTTCTTTCCGCTTCTCAATTCCGAGGTGGCGCTGAGCTTCGCGGATGCGCGGGAGAAGTGCATCGCGTCGTTTGAGACGACCACGAACAAGCCTGTCTTCGCCTTCAGCGGAAACTGGGACGAGCAAGCCACCACCGCCGCATGGGACTACCTGTACTGGCTGGATACGGAGGCAGACGACGCGACTAAGGAGGCCTTCACCAACAAGTACATCGTCCTGTGCGTCCCGTACAGCCTGGGGCTCTCCTCGGAGTCCGACGGCAAACCGTCCATCGGCGTGTTCGACGGACGCGCCATTTCCGCGGATGAGAACAAGATGTGGTCGTTCTACAACGGGCGACTCTCGTACTGGACGATCGGCAGCGCGAAGTACACGAACGACGTGGACGGCGCGGGCTTCCCCTACACGAATGTGGTTGAGACGGTCGACGGCCCGTATGTGACTTATTCCTACACGAACATGATCGACGGCGTCAGCGGCGAGGGCATTGATTACGTCACTGGCGAACTGATCACGAACGAACTGATTCGGGTTATGGAGGTGGGCCTCACGAACTTCCTCAAGCGGGCGTCCGGCATCTCCTTGAAGGTGGAGCACAACTGTCCCGAGCTACCCGGTCACCCGGATCCCGACTATGGTTTTTACGAAAACGCCTACACAAACGGCGTCACCATCTCCGTGACTTCTCCCGAGTATGCCACGAATGCCGCCCAAACCGTCGAGTTCAGGTGTCTCGGCTGGACCCTTTCATCGACTAATGGCCCCGCAGTCGTGACTAATGAAATTACGGTTACGGACTTCACCCCCGTTCGCGACGGATCATATACCATCACATGGCTATGGGAGACCAACGCCGTGAAGATCACGCGGGAAGTCCTCGGCGACCTTAAGAATGTATGTGCCATCACGCCCAATAAGGGAGACGACGATTGGTACAAAATTGGAGATGTCGTTACCTTCACCGCAACAGGAGGGAAGTGGATGACCACCTCCTACGATTTCAATGGTTGGGGGTTGGAAGGATTTCTGGAGGATGACGAGTATTCCGAATCCGGGAACCTGTTTGTGCTCAAGGTGTCGCACCCCGCGAAAATACAGGCCACGTTCTCCCAGAGAAAAGAAGATGCTGGTACCTTCAACCTGACGGTGACGAACTACGGAATCAAGGAGGGCGATCCCGTGCCGGAAACGCTCGTTGGCGGCGTTGAGCTTCCATACGAGACGGTCACGAATCTCACTCGTAGCATACCTACGGACGTCATGCTTGCAGCGAACTCCTATACGGTTGATGGCATAGAGCGGCCCTGCCTTGGGTGGCGGCTTATGGATGAAGACGGGAATTTGCTCTGTGCCATTTACAACCTCGGCTATATGGTTGTTGTGCCGACCAATTTCGTCAAGGTAGTCGACAAAGACAATACGTATATCCGGGAAGGCAATGGCGGCGGGCTTGTCATCAACGGCAATGACATAAAAGATCCTGATACGGGCAAGGTCATCGCTGAGGAGGATGGCCTCAGACTCTACGAACTGGGCGAGACAAGCCCGCTGTCATGGATCGGTATCAATCCCAACGCCTACGGCATCACGAACGGGGCGTCGGTCACGCTCCAGTGGCTGTGGAAGATTCCAAGGGAGCCGATCACCTTTGACTTATTATGGAACGATGATCTGGATAATCTACACATCGGCGAGACGAACATTCTCTCCGCGGTGGAAATGGCGCTCTTGGGCGTGGAGGATGTGGACGACCTCACCGTGAGAGTGCCGATAGGCTGGAAAGCCACCCTGGCAACTAATGCCGTCGGCGATGTCATCGCCACGCTCTCCCTCGACCCCGAAGAGCATGAGAAGGCGATGGGGAGGTGCCAGCTCACGATTTATCCTAAGGACGGTGGAACTGACACATACGTCGTAAAGGCGACAATACCCGAAGCCCTGCGTGGGTTCTGGTACGTGCTGCAAGGAGCCAACGACCTTACCGCACCCCCAGACTCTCCAGATAGTTGGAAGGATATATCGTCCGGCACATACGAGAGCGGTACGCCGCGCGCCCAGGCGAAGGGCACGGTGGAGTATCCCTACGACTCCGTAGAGCTTTCAATCGACGTCACGCCCGGCGTCCCTGGTGCCGGTGCCAAACGCTTCTACAGGGTCGTTACCGAGCCGCCGCCCGCGCCGTGAGGTGAATGAATACGGGGGGGACGGCTAGGGACGTGCCTTTCTCCCTCTTCGCCTCAGTCCTCCACCGTGACACCTTGCCTTTTCGATTTGACTCACTTTTGTACAACTGCAGGCAATTCGCGATCCCCCTGCATAA
Source organism: uncultured bacterium (assembly GCA_902799955.1). Taxonomy (GTDB): domain Bacteria; phylum Verrucomicrobiota; class Kiritimatiellia; order RFP12; family UBA1067; genus UBA1067. Next base: position 20,219 of record CADCCQ010000047.1, read on the forward strand.
ATCATTCGGTATGTTTCCGTCTTGAGAACTACGCGACAAGTGCTTGATTTTATTGGCCCAATTTATTCTTGCATATATGTGATAGTTGAGGTGTCGTCCGACGACGCCCTGTGTGCCGTCAAGGGATGGGTGAATCTCAAAGAGGCGCTGGGTGGCGATTTTGATGCGAGCCCTGTGTCCGTGACCGCGTACGACGGCGAGGCTGGGAAGGGCAAGTTCTACGTGGTGACGCTGGAGGGCGGCGGCTACGTGGTGGCGTCAGGCGACGACGAGGTGACGCCGATTCTCGCGTACTCACGCGAAGGGATTTTCGAGGCGTCTGAGAAGAATCCGCTCTGGTGCCTTCTGGCGGGACGCACCGCCATCGAGGCGGACCGGCTTGCCGCATCGGCCACGGGAGGCAGACGCCTCGCGGCGTCCGCATCCACGACCTCCGGCAACGCGGCCAAGTGGAGCCGTCTGCGCGCGGCGGGTGGCGCAAACGGCGGCAAGACGCGCCTCGGCGGGGCGCCCTCTCCCGCGCCGACGGATCTGCGCGTTCCCGAACTGCTCTTCTCCGACTGGTCACAGGACCGTATCGGCAACTGGGCTGGCACTAACTATCCCTACTGCTTCAACATGTACACGCCTGAGATCGACGGCGAGCGCGCGCCGTGCGGTTGCGTGGCGACGGCCGGCGCGCAGATCATGCGCTACTTCCAGTATCCGACGGCGTCCGTCACGGCGCAGCCCAAGACCTGCAAGGTGAGCGGCGTGGATACGAACCTCACGATGATGGGCGGGACGTACGACTGGTCGAACATGCCCCATCCACAAAATTCTTTGAAATCCCAACTAAAAAAGACAACTGATTTAAGTTGCTTAAAAGGAAATGATTATGATATAATCCTCAATATGGAAAGAGAATCATTCCAGATTACCTTTCAAGGACACGGGGCTCGTCCGCCTGGGACAAGTCGCCGTGGCGACTATGCCGTGACAGCTAACGACTAACTACGAATTACTATATACGACCTACGAATTACTATATACGACTAATAACCAACAAAGGAGACAATGACATGAAAACAGGAAATACACTTGTTGAAAAATTGCATGAGCGGAGTTCGCAATTGTGTTCAGGTGACGAGCATCGTCTCAGCATATTCAAATTGATCTGCATGGGCATTGTAGCCACAGTGTGTGCATGCGTGCACGCCGCCACCTTGCCTGCCGAATACATCCGGCTCGAGTACATCCAGGGAACCGGCACCCAGTGGATCAACACCGGCTACACGCCTGCAAGTACCGACACCATTGAGGAAGAGGTGGAGTTCACCGGAGTCGGCCAGAACCAGGCGTTCTGGTGCGCACGCACGGACGGCGCCAAAGCGACGTTCACGTTCTTCTGGCTTACGGGTGGCCTCCGGTTCGACTACAACACTACGCAGCACACCATCCCCCTTGGCACGTTCACGGCTGCCGTCGGGACGCGCTACAAGGTGAAGGCCGACGGCACGTCCGGCGACGTGACGATAACCTACGACACGGCGAGCGGCACGACCAACAACACGGTGTTCACCTACACGCCCGCGTCCTTCACGGTCGGCGGGACGCTCTCCGTGCTGGCTTCGCAGATGAAAGGCTCGACCACCCCCGGCAACTACGGCCTCTACAAATTCTATTCGCTCGCCATCACCAAGTCGGATGGAACGCCCGCCGTCAACCTTGTTCCGGCAAAGCGCGTCTCCGATGGCGCCCTCGGCGTGTACGACACGGTGCGCGACGTATTCAAGACAAACGCCGGCAGCGGCACGTTCCTTGGCTTGCCGTACGCGAAGGCGCGCTGGACGAACGCGGGCGGCGACGGCGCGGTCTCGAACCCCGCGAACTGGACCGTGACGGACGACGAGGGCGAGACGGTGGCGGACGCGCTTCCGACTGCGGATACGCCAATCGTCTTCTCAGGGAACTTCGCCGTGCAGATCACGACAAACGACACAATCAACTTCGAGCGCGTCATGTTCGAAAGCAACGCGACCGACTGGCGCGGGCTCGGCAACAACCCGAAGTTCACCGGCGCGCTTGAACTCGCCGGGTTCAAGCTCACCGTCGCCGGGCTCACGGGCGACGCCAACATCGGCAGTACCGCCGGCAACCTTATCACCAACCCCGGCTTCGAGCAGGATATCATCAACGGGGGCGAATACAAGGCGATGACGCCAAGCGGCTGGACGACGACTGGTACGGTAGGCATTTTCAAGAACCACAACAGTTACGGCGGCCAAGTCAAGGACGGCTCGAACTGGTGCCGTTTGGGCTACAACAGTACGGAATCAACCATAGCGCAGACTGTGGTGATCGGGCAGACCGCCACGTACAAGTTGACATTCACCCGCGCCCCGTCGCGTGACACCAGCACTACGTATGTCAACTCGCCATATTGGGCGAAGATTGACAGCACAACGCTGGTGAGCGAAAGCACTGGTGCGGGGAAAGCCACAAAAAACTACACGTTCACCTTGACGCCAGGCGTGCACACGATAAAACTTGCCCACAAAAAGCAATACAGCAATACCGCAGTTATATACGATAATATATCTCTCGTCAACACGACGTTGAACAAAACTTCGGCGGGTGCGGGCATACTAGAGGTCGATGTGCCGGAAGGGGAGACAGTGACGAACTCGGGGATTACGTTCTCCGGCTCGGTCAAGATGAACGTCCACAAGATCGGCAAGGGCAAGCTCGTGATGTCGAAGGCGAATACGGGCTTCGGCGCGCGCTTCGCCCCGTCACTCTACGTGAAGGACGGCACTGTGGACAAGACGCCTAACGGCGCGACGTGCGGCGCGCAGTACGCGAACATCATCGTCGAGGACGGCGGCCAGCTGCTCATCGGCGGCAAGGGATACTGGGACTACAACTACAACATTGCGGGTGACGGCCCAGACGGCAGGGGCGCGATCGTGAACGACACCGAAGTCGCAAGCCCCTGGACCAAATCGACGTCGTACGGATACATCCGCAACGTCGTCCTCGACGCCGACGCTACGATTGGCGGCTCGAAGAGCTGGGGCTTGCAGTTCTACAACTATCAGGCGAACACGATGACGATGAATGGTCGTACCTTAACCCTCACAGGAGCCGCTCTCTACGCCGGAAACCTGTCGTATTCCGGCCCGGGCAGGATCGTGATCGCGAACGGAACGACGGTGGAGTACTACGCGGCCACGCCCACTGCGGCCGACTGCGAACTCGTGGTGCACGGCACGCTGCAACAGCACGACAACGCGCTGTCGCCCGTGAAGTCCATCCTCTTCGCGGCAGACGGCAATTTCAACAATACGTGGACCTCCCGTCCGCTCTTCGTCGTGCGCAACACGTATGCGCCGAACCTCAAACACGGCGCAAGCTCCCCGGAACATCCCACGGTGCAGCTGGGCGCGAGCGGATATGAACAGACGACGCTTGACATCTCGCTCTTCACAAACGCCTTCGACAGCGCCACGACCACATTCTTCGCCGGCAGCGAAGTGACGGTCGAGACGGGGGCGCGCGCGTTGACGAACCGCGAGCAGCTCGTCGCCTGGGAGGCCGTGCCGGCGGATGTGACTTTCACTCCGTCTGAGACGATCGCGCACCGCTTCGCCCTCGCCGCGGAGGAGGACGGCCTGTACGCGGTTGCGCTGGACGCGAACACGCCGTTCACGGCGGTGTGGACCGGCAACGGCGCGGACGGCGACCTCTACGACCCGCTCAACTGGATATGCTACAACGGCGACAACCAGGAGGTTGCGGGCGCGATTCCCACCAACGTCACCACCGTCGTGGTGTCCGGGTCAACGAATTTCTCCGTCCCGGAAGGCGCGGAACATCCGCCGTGGAAGGAGGTGAGGATGTTCCCGGAGCGGACCACGAGCACGCAGTGGGGCCGCATCGCCTACGCAGGCGTGCGCAACAGCGGCTCGGACATCCCCGGCGTCGCCTGGAAGGACCTGGGCCTTTTCGAGTACAGCCAGAAGGGCGCGGGCAACCTTGCGAACCTCGTGGGCCAGGACACGACGTGGTCGAACAACAACCTAGACAACTCGCAGCTGCGCTTCGACGGCTGGTTCTTCGTGGCGCCGGAACAGGCCGGACTCTGGAGAATCCGCCAGAAGTTCGACGACTACTTCGCCTTCCGCATAGACAACAACTGGGTGGCTGTGAACAACACGTACCAAAACGAACGCTCGTTCACCACTTCCGTGACGGAGGGCTGGCACCGCTTCACGATCGTGTGCGGCGATACCTGGGGCGGCCAGGGCGGAACCCTCTCGCCCGGCAATGTCCCGATGCTGATCTCCATCGAGGGCGGCAGCGAAATCCAGTTCTCGACGGCGAACTTCACGATGGGAACCGAACAGTCCGAGACGCTGACGCTGGCCGCAGACTGCGACTGGACCGCGCTTGGCGAGATCGCGCTCAACAACGCCGCCACTCTGGACTTGAACGGACACAACCTCACGGTGGCCGGGCTTTCCGCCGGCGGCTATCTCGGCGCAAAGATCGTCAACAACTCCGGGACGCTCTCGACCCTGACGGTTACGAACGCCGCAGGCATGGTCACGCTCGACGGCGTGGCGGTGACAGGGAACATCGCCATCGTGAAGAAGGGTGAGGGCGCCATGCGCGCGACTCCAGGCTCGGCCTACACCGGCGGCCTCGACGTGCAGGGCGGCACCGTCACGAGCGCGTACAGGGGCGACAACCCTCTCGGACAGATGAACACCACCGGCGACACCGACACTGTGAGGCTCGGCACTAACTCCGTGCTGGAGCTGAACGGCAAGTACGACATCACCGGATACAAGTTCATACTCGCCGGCGGCGAGCTGAAGAACACGGCTGTCGATACGGGCGACGGCAGCGCGCAGATCGCGAACCTGCTTCTGGAGGCGGACTCGAAGTGGACAGTCGCGATGAGCGGCGGAATAATCCAGTCCGGCCACAACGTGGCCACGCTCGACCTCGGCGGGCACACGCTCACCGTGCCGATCACCTCGGGCAAGACCTTCTGGCTGCACAATGCCGATGTCACGAACGGCCTGGTGAACATCACGAGCGGCGGCTGGCTGAAGGTGAACAAGACGTCGTGCCGCGCCACGACGGCGGACTTCCGCATCAACTGCGCCCTGAACATACAGGTGCCGATGGACGTCAGGGACTACATAGCCGTTTACGGATCCAACGCCAACGACGGCAACGGCGTCATCAAGGTGCATGGCACGTTCGTTCCCAGCGAGACGCACAACTACTTCCACGGATGCGAGATGCAGAACGGCTCGACCATCGACTTCGGCGCGCGCACGAACGCGCTGAACGCCACGTCGTCGTTCACTTCCGGAGCAAAGACGCTCAGCTTCGCCTCCGGCGCAACCGTAACCGTGGACCTCTCGAAGCGCACGGACAATCTCCGCAAGTTCGCGAAGTCCGCAGATCCTTTCCTCATCGTCTGGACGACAGCCCCTGATGATTCGGTCAAGTTCATTGTCGATGAAGAGACTAAACGCAAGGGACTCAAGGTGAAGCCCCGCACAATTGAGATTCCTGTTGAAGGGTCCGAGACGCCCGTGACAAAGAGCGGCCTCGTGCTTATGGATGCAGGCGCGTTTACCGTGTATGTCAAATGATGTACCCACTAGCCCATTGCCTATGGGCAGCGGCCTAGCGACTAACTACGAATCACTATCGAATAACAACGAACGAAGGAGAATGAACGCATGAAAAAGAAAACACTAATGGCAACAATGGCGTTGTTCAGCGCGATGGCTTGGGCGGACGGGCTGCCCGAAGGCTATACGCAGCTGCCGTTCCTCAAGGCGACGGGGAACTGCCAGGTGAAGACCGGCCTCACGCCGGCCAGTACCGACACGGCGGCGTTGACGTTCGAGCTCTCGACCGTGAGCGGCAACCAGAACCTCTGGTGCTCGCGTAACGACTCCACAGCATCCTTCACCGCGTTCATGATTGCGGACAAGGTCCGACTCGACCGCAACACAACACAGGTCGCTTCCACCGACGGACTTGTCGCCGGTACAAAATACACACTCAACGCGAACTATGGTACGGGCGAGGGCGAGGTCCGTACCGTTGCGCCCGATGCTTCCGTGACGACCATCACCGGCCTGGGTACGGGCGAGTACGATCCCGGCACGGAACTATGCCTCTTTGCCTCACATACAACGAGTGTCGATACGGGCCTCGACAACTACGGCTCGTGGACTTTCTACTCCTTCAAGCTGTACGATGTGGACGACAACCTCCGCTGCGACCTCGTGCCGGCCCGGCGCAACTCCGACGGCGTCCTTGGTCTCTATGATACAGTTCGCGATGTGTTCCTGACGAACAGTCTTGCCGGCACGCTCACCCTCGGCACCGGCTATTCATTTGACGAGAACGGTGCGCTGCTGGTGGATGTCGCCGCCCAGGTACAGGGAAGCGGCACGGTCAGCGTGGGCGGAGGCGAAGCGGCGGCAGCGGTCCAGACGACCGTCAGGCAGGACGGATCGACGTCCGCCACCTTTACCGCCGTTGCGGACGAGGGCTATCGGTTCTCCAGATGGGTTCTGCCCGAGGGCGCGAACCTGACTCAGGGTGAACTGACCAGCACGACGATCAGCGTATCCGCAGATCGTCCGGTGACCATTGTGGCGGGATTCTATTCTGTGGCTGATGTGTGCGCGAAGCTTGTGAACGGGACGTTCCACTACTACGCGGACGCGTCATGCTCGCCCGCAAGCGAACTGCCACCCGACGCGGCTCCATCAAGTATCGCCGGCCTGCGGGTCTTTTTCGCGAACGACGATGAGTACCAGGCGCTCGTTCCCTACACAAACGAACTCGCCACGGCCTTCGGTGGCGTTGCGTATCTGCAGAACGACCTCACGCTGACGGCTGACACCGACTGGCGCGCCATTGACTTCGGCATGAACGGCAAGACCGTCACTCTGGCGGGATACGACCTCAAGATACGCAGACCGCAGGGAACGGGCCGAATCACGTCGGGGAACGTGATCAAGCAGACGTTCACGCTTCCGAAGTCGCGTCCATGCTATCTGCGGTTCAGGTATCATTCCAGCGACAAGTCCGGGTACGTTCAGAAAATCAGCGCCGGCATCGACTCAAATGGTGGGGGCAATTACAACAACATGGTAAGCGGTCTCCAGACAGGCTCGGCGACGAGTGCATGGAGCGCGCAGGGAAACAGCGGTGTGTACGTGCGTTCCAATCTGGAAGCGGGCACGACTTACCAGCTCAACTTCGCCCGTACTGGCAGCGGTTACACTTACTGCGGATGGATATGCCTCAGTCCCACGAGTTATCTGTACGTTGATGTCCCAGAAGGGGAGGCGTACGACCTTGGGGACATTGAACTCGGCGGAGTGGAGGAGAAAGACTATACTGGAATGGGACTGCAAATTCACAAGACGGGCAAGGGAAAACTTGTCATGAATAAAGCCAACACGCGTATTGGAGGATATGGTGCTACCGCCAATATCGTGTCAATGGTCGTGGAAGAAGGTGTAGTGGAAAACGCGAACGACAGGGGATGTGGTCCATACGCTGCCTACATTGAAGTAAAAGAAGGTGCGCGGTTCGATACGCGCGGGGCCGCGTCGTCAAATGATGCCCGCTACGATTTCACAATCTCCGGCGCGGGTCCCGACGGCCTGGGCGCCGTGGCGAACAATACGGCGGTGGCGGACGCCAGCGACAAGGCGTTCATCATGCGGAACATCACGCTTTCCACGAATGCAGTGATCGGAGGAACGCAGAACGTCAGCCTTAAAAACGGAAACTGGACGGCCACCACGATGACGATGGGCGGGCACACGATTACGTACACGAACACCACGGTGTATGCGGGCAACATGTCCTACAGCGGAACGGGCGGCATCGTGGTCGCACCGGACGCGGCGCTCTCGTTCTATGCGCACAGCACGGCGGCGGCGAACTGTGACGTGGCGGTGTACGGATCGCTGAACCAGAACAACGGCGGCTTCACCCAAGTCAAGTCGCTCGTCTTCGAGACCGGCAGCACCTGCTGGCTGGGCGATTCGGCGGGTTCCGGAAGCATCCCCGAGACGGTCGTCACGGAAAAATACGCGCCGAACCCAAGCCATTCAAACGGCGGCAACTGCACGCTGACCACGCCCAAAGTTCAGCTGGGCGACGACTCGCATCTCGAGACGACGCTCGACCTTTCGCGGCTCGAAGGAGTCTTCGACGGAACCAACACGACGTTCTACGCCGGTTCCACCGTGACGGTCGATCTGGGCAACCGCGAGTTCCAGGGAAGCGTCCTGCTCATCGCGTGGGCGGAGATGTCCACGGCGACGTTCGTCGTCGATGACGCGAACTACGACCGGCTGGGGCTGATTTCCCGCCCCGAAGGGCTCTACATCTTCCCGGGCAAGGTGCCGTCGTTCGTCAAGTACGACGTTGAAAACAATCGCTGGAAGTTCTACGACGAGGACGTGAATCCGTTCAGCGGCGAGTGGACGCTCGGCATGGACTACATGAAGGCGCTTTTCGCGGACGACGCGGAGTTCCAGGCGCTCGCGCAGCATACGAATGAAATAGCCGCCAGCCACGTCACCGTGTTCCTTCAGGACGATATCACGCTCACGGCGGACGCCGACTGGCGCGCGCTGGACTTCGACATGAACGGCAAGACCGTCACCCTTGCGGGATACGACCTCAAGATACGCAGGCCGCAGGGGACTGGCCGCATCACATCAGGGAACGTGATTGTGACAAACGGCTTCACTACGCTGGGCAGTGCGAATTGGCAGGGTGACGGTTTTTACCAATTGAAAAACAATAATACGCTCGGTATTAAGCAGACGTTTACTCTGCCAAAGTCGCGCCCCTGCTATCTGCGGTTCAGGTATCATTCCAGCGGTAGTTCCGGCTACGTTCAGAAAATCAGCGCCGGCATCGCCTCGAACGGCGGTAGCACTTACAACAACATGGTGAGCGGTCTCCAGACAGGCACGGCGTCGAGTGCATGGACTGCACAGGGTAACAGCGATATCTACGTGCGCACCGGACTGGAAGCCGGAACGCCCTACCAGCTCAACTTCGCACGCACCGGCGACGGCTACACGTATTGCGGATGGATTTGCCTCAGCCCCGAGAGTCATCTGTACGTCGATGTCCCCGAAGGGGATGAGTACAACCTTGAGGGCATTGACCTTGGCGGAACGGAGGAGCGGGACTACACCGGAATCGGCCTGCAAATACACAAAACCGGCAGGGGTACGCTCGTGCTGGACAGCGTCCGTTCAAGTTTCGGCGGCAACAGGACGACATCACTCGTCATCGAGGAGGGACTTGCGGTCAATGCCTGCGCCGACGGACAGGCGTTCTGCGGCGAAGCATATTCGACAATCGAGGTCTGCGACGGTGCGCAGTTCGACTTCAACGGGCACAGGTACCACGACTACCACTACAACCTCGCCGGTTCTGGCCCGGACGGGACGGGTGCGCTGGTCAACACGGCGGCCATGTCGAATTCCTGGACGGTCGACGGCGGTCGCGGCATGCTCTACAACGTGACGCTGGCGGACGACGCCACCATCGGCGGCACGGAGAAATTCGGCATGATCTTCTACAACAACGGCGCGCACACGATGACGATGAACAGCAACACCGTGACGTATGCGGGAACGGAAATCTACGCAGGGCAGATGAACTACTCCGGCGACGGAAGGATCGTCGTGGCGACCAATGCGACCCTTCGCTCCTGCACGTCGTCCGCCACCGCCGGCGGATGCGATGTCGAGGTGCGCGGCATTCTCGGCCAGCAGGACGGCAAGGTGCTTTCGCCCGTGAAATCGCTCGTGTTCGTCGAAGGCGGCAAGTTCCACAACCTGCAGGGCACGCCGGCCGCCGTGACGGTCTACGGTGCCTACGCGCCCAACGTCGAAGTGGGCGACGGGTCCACGGTACCTCATCCCATTGTCAATCTCGGCGATGCCTCGCACCTCGAGACGACGCTCGACCTCTCGCGCTGGACGGACACGTTCGACGACAGCGCGGAAGGTTCGCTCACGTTCCAGGCCGGCTCGACCGTGACGGTGGACATCGGCGAACGCACCCAGGGACTTGGGAAGCCCGCTTTCCTCTGGAAGGATGCTCC
>CADCCQ010000048.1 GCA_902799955.1 uncultured bacterium
GCGCGACGCGGCCGACTGCCTTATCGCGCCGTTGACGACGCTTGACGGGATCTCGACGACGTCGCCGGTGCCCAGCTCGTGGCGCGCCATCCAGATGCACTTGCGGTTCACCCAGACGGAGCGTCCGTCGACAATCGCCTTCGCGGTGCGGCGGGATAGAGAGAAGCGCTGCGACAGGAAGTCCTGGAGGACCTTCGGGTCGTCCTTGCCCACTGTAAGGGACGCTATCGCGGCGGCATGCCTTGGAGGGCGGCGCATGGCTTCGTCAGACCTTGATCACGCTTCCGGCGACGCCCTTGATCTTGCGTCCGTCGCGGTTGGGCGCGAGTACGACCTCGACCTCTTCGTCGTCTTCACCGTCTTCCGACTGCGCGACGATGCCGACCGTCGTCGTCTCGCCGGCGAGCGCCTTCGCGAAGTTCTCGGGGAGCGGCGCGTCCGGCATGAGCTCGGAGAAGAGCATTCCCTTCGCCTCCTCCTCGCTGTCGAGCGAGAACATGTCGAGGAACGCCTTGTTGACGTTCGTGAAGCGCTCCTGCGCGTCGCACGAGAAGAGCGCGGCCTGCGCGATCTCGAACGCGCTCTCCTTCGCGCGCAGCGACTTCCAGACGCGGCGGCGGCGCTCGACGTTGCGCACGGTGAACACGAGGTCGCCCGGGTCCATAAGGTCGATGACGGACACCGTCACCTCGCATGCGAACTTGTCGTCGCTCTTGCATCGGCCCTTCGCGTCGAGCATCATGTGCCTGTCGTTCTCGAGCCCGCGGCGTATGCGCTGGACGACTTCCGGGGAGAGCCCGGGTATGAAAAACGATATCGGCTTGTCCACGACTTCGTCCTGGACATACCCGAAGTGCTCCTCGGCCCTCGGGTTGATCTCGATGATGTGCCCGTTGGGGTCGGTTATGATTACAGCGTCGTACATTCCGGCCAGGAACTGGCGGAACAACGACTTGCGGTCTTTTGGTACGAATAGCGCCATGACGTATATTATACCAAAAATGCCCCTTAAAATGCAAATGGGAAAATTCTCCCATTTTAAATCCCTTCTGTGGTATAATAGACAATCATGAGCAATGAACTGTCAAACGTAAGGAACATCGGCATCGTGGCCCACATCGACGCGGGGAAGACCACGACTACCGAGCGCATTCTGTTTTACACGGGCAAGATCCACAAGCACGGCGACGTGCACGACGGCAACACGACTACCGACTTCATGGTCCAGGAGCGCGAGCGCGGCATAACGATCCAGTCCGCCGCGATCTCATGCGAGTGGAAGGGGGTGTCCATCAACATCATCGACACCCCCGGACACGTCGACTTCACGATGGAGGTGGAGCGCTCGCTGCGCGTCCTTGACGGCGCGGTATGTGTATTCTGCGCGGTGGGCGGCGTCCAGCCGCAGTCGGAGACCGTCTGGCGCCAGGCGGACCGCTACAACGTCCCGCGCATCGCATTCGTGAACAAGATGGACCGCATGGGCGCGGATTTCGCGCGCGTCGTCGACGAGCTCCGCACGAAGCTGAAGGCGAACGCCTGCCCGGTCGAGCTGCCGATCGGTCGCGAGGACTCGTTCAAGGGAGTGGTGGACCTCGTGAACATGAAGGCCGTCGTCTACGACGCGGACGCCGAGGGCAGGCAGTTCTCCGTCACCGACGTCCCGGCGGACATGAAGGACGACGCCGAGCTCGCGCGCGCCGAGCTCGTCGAGAAGGTCGCGGACCTCGACGAAGGCGTGATGGAGTCGTTTCTGGAGAAGGGCGACCTCGCCGCGGAGGAGCTCGTGCCCGCCATCAGGCGGCTCGTCGTCGCCGGGCGCTTCGTGCCGGTGCTGTGCGGGACGTCGCTGCGCGACAAGGGCGTGCAGCCGCTCCTCGACGCGATCTGCGACTACCTGCCCTCGCCGGCCGACCGGCCGCCGGTCTCCGCCACCGACCTCAAGAGCGGCGAGGCCGTGACGCGCCGCCAGGACGCCTCGGAGCTCCTCACGGCGCTGGTGTTCAAGATCGCGACCGATCCGTACGTCGGGCGGCTCTTCTTCGTCAGGGTCTACGCCGGGGTCCTGAAGCGCGGCGCGAACGCCTACAACCCGAGGACGAAGAAGCGCGAGCGAATAATGAAGATTGTGCGCCTCTTCGCGGACGCGCAGACGGAGGTCGAGGAGCTCAGGGCCGGCGACATCGGGGCCGTCGTGGGGCTCAAGGAGTGCACGACCGGCGACACGCTCTGCTCCGAGATGAAGCCGTGCCACCTCGAGCGCATCATCGCCCCGCAGCCGGTGATGTTCCTCGCCATCGAGCCGAAGAGCTCCGCCGACAAGGACAAGCTCGTGGAGTCTATGCAGGCGCTCGCGGCGGAGGACCCGACGTGCCAGTTCCGCGAGGACGAGGAGACTGGCCAGACGATCCTCTCCGGCATGGGCGAGCTGCACCTCGAGATCCTCGTCGACCGCCTGAAGCGCGAGTTCAAGTGCGCCGCAAACGTCGGCAAGCCGATGGTGTCGTACCTGGAGACCGTCACAACGCCGTCGAGGGCCGTGTTCACCTTCGACAGGGAGCTTGGCGGAAAGCGCCATGCGGTCACGCTCACGATCGAGGTCCGTCCGCTGGAGCGCGGCGCCGGGAGGAAGGTCACGCTGTCGAGGGAGTTCAAGACGCTCGTTCCAGAGAGGCGCCTGCAGGAGTGCGTCGAGCAGGGGCTTGAGGACGGCATCGCGACGGGCGTCCTGGCGCGCTACCCGATGACCGACCTGGAGGCGGAGTGCGTTTCGGCGGAGATCGTCGACCCCGAGGTCTCAGACGAGGTGGCGTTCCGCTCCGCCGCGGTGATGGGCTTCCGCGAGACGGCGGAGAAGGCTGCGCCCGAGTTCCTGGAGCCTATCATGAAGCTTGAGATATCCACGCCGCCGGAGTCCGTCGGCGAGGTCTTGGGCGACCTCAACTCGCGGCGCGGCACGGTGCTGGACATGGAGCAGCGCGGCGACATGCAGATCGTGCACGCCAAGGTGCCGCTTGCAAAGCTCTTCGGCTATTCGACGGCGATACGCTCCCTCACGAAGGGACGCGCGTCGTATTCGATGGAGCCCGACCAGTTCGAGCCCGCCCCGCCCTCGGTCAAGGAAGAGATACTGAGCAAATAGGAATTTACACTTTACATTTCCCGCACGGGCAGCCTTCGCAGCCCTCCAGCGAGACGTCGCGGCCTGTCCAGCAGTAGGTGCACAGGCAGTCCTGTGGAAGGCCGATGGCCTTGACGAGGTCCTCGAGCCGCTGGAACGCTAGAGTGGTCAGGTTCAGCTTCTCGCGGATGAACTCGACCATTTGCTTGTAGGGCTCGCCGTCGGGGTCTGTGTACTTCGCGACGTCGGCGTTCTCGCCTTCGCGTCCGCGGATGTAGCGGCGCGTGATGAGGTCGTATACGCTCCTGGAGCGCGAGAAGTTGATGAAGCGGCAGGGGTAGACGAGCGGGGGGCAGGCGATTCGCATGTGGGTTTCGAGGCATCCCTCCGAGTAGAGCTTCGCGGCCTGCTTGCCGAGCTGGGTGCCGCGCACGATCGAGTCGTCGCAGAAGACGAGCCGGCGGTTCTTGATGAGGCCGGGGATGGTGAGGAGCTTCATCGAGGCGACGTGCTCGCGCTCGCGCTGCTCCTGCGGCATGAACGACCTTGCCCAGGTCGGGGTGTACTTGACGAACGGGCGGGCGAACTTCATCCCCGCCTCGTGGGCGTAGCCCAGCGCGTGCGAGGTGCCGGAGTCGGGGATGCCGCAGGCGGCGTCCGCCTCCGTCGGGGTGCGCTTTGCGAGCGCGCTTCCGCAGCGGTAGCGCGTCATCTCGACGTTCCTGCCCTCGTAGGACGACGCTGGGTAGCCGTAGTAGACCCAGAGGAACGCGCAGATCGCCATGCGCGGGCCCGGCTCGACCAGGGTGATGTCCGCCTCCGGCGTCAGCTCGACCACCTCGCCCGGCCCGAGGTCGCGCACGTAGTCGTAGCCGAGGTTCGCGAAGGCGCAGCTCTCCATGAGGGCCATCATCGCGTTTCCCTTCTTGCCGAGGATTACGGGCGTGCGGCCCCACCGGTCGCGCGCGGCGTAGAGCCGGCCCGAGTCGTCCAGCAGCAGGAGCGAGCAGCTGCCGCGCACCTTCGACTGCACGTACTTCACGCCCTCGACCAGCGACGGCTGCGTCGCGATGAGCGCGGAGATCACCTCGGTGGGCCCGACCATGCCGCTCGTGGTGGAGTACTGGAGCTGCATTGAGTTGTTCTGGAAGAGCTCCTGCTTGAGCTCCTCGACGTTCTCGATGTGCCCCACGGTCACGATGGCGAACGAGCCGAACTTCGTGAACATCACGAGCGGCTGGGGGTCGGTGTCCGATATGACGCCGATCCCTACGGGCCCGGAGAACCTGCAGACGTCGTGCTCGAACTTGCTGCGGAAGGGCGCGTTCTGGATGTTGTGGATGGAGCGCTGGAAGCCGCCCGGCCCCAGGATCGCCATTCCTCCGCGATGCGTGCCGAGGTGCGAATGGTAGTCAGTTCCGAAGAAGAGGTCCGTCACGCAGTCCTCTTTTGAGATTACGCCGCAGAAGCCGCCCATGTTCCCTTTCTTTCTCCCGACGAGTCAGGTTGAAGCCGTTTTCCTTGCGCGCGGCGGCGCTCTTGCCCGCCACGCCTTTCATGCCATATATTATACCATAACCGCGTGTCGCGCGGACGGAAAAATTTTAACTCGCCGCCATGATTTTGTGGAGTGACAACAATGTCTTGTTGTGGTATAATGTTCGCAATGCAGACGGAGGCTAGAAAACAAATGAAGGCAATAGCGAAGGTCGCGCCGCAGAAAGGCGTGGAGCTGGTGGAGAAGCCGATGCCCGAGATGGGCATCAACGACGTTCTCATCAAGATAAAGAAGACGGCGATATGCGGCACCGACGTGCACATATACGAGTGGAACTCGTGGGCGCAGGAGGAGATCAAGCCCCCGCTCACGATCGGCCACGAGTACGTCGGCGAGGTCGTCGACGTCGGCTCAAACGTGAAGAGCGTGAAGGTGGGCGAGCGCGTGAGCGGCGAGGGGCACATCGTGTGCGGACACTGCCGCAACTGCCGCGCCGGCCAGCGCCACCTCTGCCGCGAGACGAAGGGCGTCGGCGTCAACCGCGACGGCGCGTTCGCCGAGTACCTGTGCATCCCGGAGTCGAACGTCTGGCACTGCGACCCCTCCATCGACGACGAGCTCTACTCCATCTTCGACCCGTTCGGCAACGCGACGCACACCGCGCTCAGCTTCAACATGGTGGGCGAGGACGTCCTCATAACCGGCGCCGGCCCGATCGGCATAATGGCCGCAGGCATTTCGAAGTACGTCGGCGCCAGGAACGTCGTCGTCGTTGACGTCAACGACTACCGCCTCAACCTCGCGAAGCGCCTCGGCGCCACGCGCACCGTAAACGCGAGGAGCGAGAGGCTCGAGGACGTGATGAAGGAGCTGGGCATGGTCGAGGGCTTCGACGTGGGCCTCGAGATGTCCGGCGCCGGCCCTTGCCTCCACCAGATGATCGAGTCGATGAACACCGGCGGGCGCATCGCGCTCCTCGGCATCCACGGGCCGGACACGAAGGTCAACTGGAACCACATCGTCTGGAAGGGCCTCAAGATAAAGGGCATCTACGGACGCGAGATGTTCGAGACGTGGTACAAGATGGGCGCGATGATCCAGGGCGGGCTCGACATCAGCCCGGTCATCACCCACCGCTTCAAGTACACCGACTACGAGAAGGGCTTCGAGGCGATGATGTCCGGCAAGTCCGGCAAGGTCATTCTTGACTGGGAGTAGAGTTTAAAATGTAAAGTGTAAAATGTAAAGTGTAAAAGGAAAGGTAACACCATGTACGGGAAATTTCAGGCGTATCTACAGGAGACTATTGCCGACCTCAAGGCGAAGAGCCTCTACAAGAACGAGAAGGTGATTGCGACGCCGCAGGGCGCGAGGGTGGTCCTCGACAACGGGACGCAGCTCCTCAACATGTGCGCGAACAACTACCTCGGCCTCGCGAACCATCCCGAGATAATCGAGGCGTCGCGCGAGGCCACCGCGAAGTACGGCTACGGCATGGGGTCCGTCCGGTTCATATGCGGAACGGACTCCCTTCACCGCGAGCTTGAGCGCACCGTCGCCGACTTCACTAAGACCGACGACTGCATCCTCTTCGGTTCGTGCTTCGACGCGAACGGCGGCGTGTTCGAGGCCCTGCTCGGCCCCGACGACGCGATAGTCTCCGACGCGCTCAACCACGCCTCGATCATCGACGGCGTGAGGCTCTGCAAGGCGAAGCGCTACCGCTACGCGAACGGCGACATGGCGGATCTGGAGAAGCAGCTGCAGGCCGCGGACGAGGCGGGTGCGCGCTTCAAGCTGATCGTCACGGACGGCGTGTTCTCGATGGACGGCATAATCGCGCCGCTCAAGGAGATATGCGACCTCGCGGACAAGTACGGCGCGCTGGTGATGGTTGACGACTCGCACGCCGTCGGCGTCCTTGGCGCGACGGGCTCCGGCTCCGTCGAGGACTGCGGCTGCACCGGCCGCGTGGACATAATCTCCGGCACCTTCGGCAAGGCGCTTGGCGGCGCCTCCGGCGGATACATCGCCGCGCGGCAGGAGATAGTCGACATCCTCCGCCAGAAGGCGCGTCCGTACCTCTTCTCCAACGCCGTCCCGCCGCCGGTCGCCGCGGCCTCGATCAAGGCGATCGAGCTCGTCCGCACGCGCCCCGAGCTGCGCGAGCGCCTCAACGCGAACGCGAAGCGCTTCCGCGAGGGCATGACGAAGCTCGGCTTCGACCTCGTCCCTGGCCACCACCCGATCGTCCCCGTCATGCTCGGCGACGCGGCGGTTGCGGTCAAGATGAGCGAGAACCTCTACAAGAACGGCGTCTACGCAACCGGATTCTTCTATCCCGTCGTCCCGATGGGCAAGGCAAGGATCCGCACCCAGATGTCCGCCGCGCACACGCCGGAGGACATCGACTTCGCGATCGAGGCTTTTGCGAAGAGCCGCTGACGGAACGGCGTTCTGTGGCGACGCTCTCCTGGGCGTCTCCGGACGGGTCTGACGAATGAAGCAAAAGTATCAACACTGACAAATGGAACTGACAAAGAAAATGAAGTTATCTGCTGTGTCCGTCGCGGCGTTCGCCGCCATCCAGATGTTCTCCGCGCAGGCGGAGGAGAAGGGGTGCTCGACCCTCATGTGGTACGATGCACCGGCAAAAGTGTGGACGGACGCCCTGCCTATAGGCAACGGGCAGATGGGCGCGATGCTCTTCGGCGGGGTGGAGAGCGAGCGCATCCAGTTCAACGAGTACACGCTCTGGACGGGACGCCCCCACTCGTACGCGCACAAGGGCGCGGCGGAGTCCCTGCCCGAGATACGCAGGCTTGTCGCCGCAGGAAAGAAGGGCGAGGCCGCAAATCTTGCCAACAGGACGTTCCTCGCAAATCCCGCGCTCGAGGCGGCGTACCAGCCTTGCGGTGACGTCTTCGTGAAGCTCGCCGGCATTGACGGCGCGAAGGAGTACCGCCGCGAGCTCGACCTTGCGAAAGGCCTTGCGAAGTCGTCGTTCTCCGCGAACGACGTCCGCTTCGTCCGCGAGACGTTCGCGCCGTACAAGGCGCCCTCGCTCATCGTGCACAGGATATCGGTGGACAGGCCCGGTGCGGTGAACGGCACGATAGAGCTGACGACGCGACACGTGAAGCACACGCGCAAAAGTTCGGGCGCGACCCTCGCCATCGACGGCACGGTCGGCGCGGACGGGATGCACTTCGCCATCCGCGTCGCGGTTTCCGTCGTCGGCGCGAACGCCAAGGCCGCGCTATCCGGCGAGGCGATAGAGGTGTCCGGTGCCGATTCGGTCGAAATCCGCATCACGGCAGCGACGAACGCCAAGTCGTGGAAGGAGCTTTCCGGCGACCCCGCCGCGAAGGCGGCGTCCACCCTCGCGGCGTACGCGAAGACGCCTTACGACGACCTGCGCAAGGAACACGTCGCGGCGCATGGTGCGCTCTTCGGGCGCGTGACGCTTGCCCTTCCGCCGCGCGGGGACGCATGGAAGCTTCCGACGGACGTTCGCCTCGCGAAGAACCTCGCGGAGCCCGACCCCGACTTCGCTGCGCTCGTGTTCCAGTATGGGCGCTACCTGCTCATCGCGTGCAGCCGCCCCGGCGGACAGCCCGCGACGCTTCAGGGAATCTGGAACGACAGCCTCAAGCCGCCATGGCAGTGCAACTACACGTGCAACATCAACACGCAGATGAACTACTGGCCCGCCGAGGTGACCGCGCTTTCCGAGTGCCACGAGGCGCTGTTCCCCGCGCTCCGAGAGCTGATGGAGTCGGGGCGCGAGACGGCCAGGGTCCACTACGGCGCGCGCGGGTGGGTTTTGCACCACAACTTCGATTTCTGGCGCGGGACGCCTCCGTTCGACGGCGCTGCGTGGGGCTTGTGGCAGACCGGCGGCGCGTGGCTCGCGCTGCACCTCTGGGAGCACTACCTCTACGGACTCGACAGGGAGTTCCTCGCCGAGACCGCCTGGCCCATAATGAAGGATGCCGCGCTCTTCTTCTGCGACACGCTCGTGGTGGACGCGAAAGGCAAATACCTCGTGACGTCCCCGTCGTCGTCGCCGGAACACGGCGGACTCGTCGAGGGCCCGACGATGGACATGCAGATCGTCCGCGAGCTGTTCGATGCGTGCATCGAGGCGGCGGACGTCCTCAAGGCCGACGCCAAGTTCGCGGCCGAGCTGAAGGCGAAGGTGAAGAGGCTCGCCCCCAACAAAATAGGCAAGCACGGACAGCTCCAGGAGTGGATGGACGACATCGACAATCCGAAGGACCAGCACCGCCACTTCGCCCATCTCTGGGGCGCATACCCCGGAAGCCAGATCAACTGGAAGTACACGCCGGACCTCCTCAAGGCCGCGCGGCAGTCGCTCGTCTTCCGCGGCGACGCGGCTACCGGGTGGTCGATGGGATGGAAGGTGAACCAGTGGGCGCGCTTCCGTGACGGCGACCACGCGATGAAGATCCTCGACAACCTCCTCGCCGAGGTCGGCAAGCGCAGGGGCGTCCACGGCGGGCTCTACAAGAACCTCTTTGACGCGCATCCGCCGTTCCAGATAGACGGCAACTTCGGCGCGACCGCAGGCATCGCCGAAATGCTTCTCCAGTCGCATGTGCGCGACGAGAAAGGACGCGTCATAATCGACCTCCTGCCCGCCCTGCCGTCCGCATGGAAGGACGGCGAGGTCAAGGGACTCCGCGCGCGCGGCGGATACGCAGTGGACATCAAGTGGCGCGACGGCAAGCTCGTCGACTACCAGATATGGCCGAAGGTGGCGAATCCACGTCCGTACGTGATCAAGTACCCTCCGAACGCGAACCTCACGAAGCAGCTCGGCATACTGACCCCGCCACCCTCCGCGTCGCCGCGGATAAACGGCGCGAAGGTGCTGGGCGTCAGGCCCGGGCGTCCGGTCCTCTGGCGCCTCCCCGTGACAGGGGAAAGGCCAATGACGCTTTCCGCAGAATCCCTCCCCGCCGGCCTGGTGTTTGACGCCAAGGCCGGTGTTCTTTCTGGGTCGGTCGCTGAGCGCGGGACGTACACGATCAAGTTCACCGCGACGAACGCGAAGGGCACGGCGAGCGGAACGCTGAAGCTCGTCGTCGGGGACAAGATCGCGCTCACCCCGCCGATGGGATGGAACAGCTGGAACTGTTTCAATTTCAAGGTGACGGCGCAGGACATCAAAAACGCGGCGGACGCGATGGTGTCCAGCGGACTCGCCGACCATGGATGGACGTACGTGAACATCGACGACTTCTGGCAGAACAACCCGTTCCGCTTCAAGGACGACGAGACGCTGCAGGGGCCCGAGCGCAGACCAGACGGTACGATCCAACCCAACAGGCGCTTCCCCGACATGAAGGGCCTCGCGGACTACGTACATTCCAAGGGGCTCAAGATCGGTCTCTACTCCTCTCCGGGTCCGTATACGTGCGGGATGTGCACGGGCAGCTGGGGCTATGAATGGCGCGACGCGAAGACCTACGCCAACTGGGGATACGACTTCCTGAAGTACGACCTCTGCACCTACAACAGGAAGAACTTCCGCAATGGAATGTACAGCCACAAGGGCGTCGCCGGCGGTTCGCAACTGGAGGCCGCGACGCTGCCGTTCAGGCTGATGGGCGAGGCGCTCGCGGCGCAGAAGCGCGACATCGTGTTCTCGCTTTGCCAGTACGGACAGGCGAACGTGTGCACTTGGGGTGCGAACGTCGGCGGGCAGTGCTGGCGCACGGGCGGTGACTTCAGGGACAGCTTCCCGCAGATGGCGAAGATCGTCCGCGCTCAGGCGCCGCTCTGGCCGTACGCAGGCCCTGGCGCGTGGAACGATCCAGACATGCTGATGGTCGGCCCTCTCAGCATCGGTGGTATAGGCACCGTCGGAATGACCGAGGTACACCAATCATCCTTCACACCGAACGAGCAGTACACGCACATCTCGATGTGGTCTATCCTCTGCGCACCGCTCCTCATAGGATGCGATCTCACGAAGCTCGACGATTTCACGCTCTCGCTGCTTACGAACGACGAGGTGATCGAGGTCAACCAGGACGAGCTTGGCGCGCAGGCGGCGCTCGTCGCCGAGGGGCCGCGAGCGCAGGTGTGGGCGAAGCCGATGTCCGACGGATCCCTCGTCTTCGCGCTCTGGAACACGCACGAGGGGCCGACGCGCATCAAGGTGGACTTCGAAGAGTTCGGCATCGACGGAAGGTGGCTCGTGCGCGACCTCTGGCGGCAGAAGGACGAAGGAATCTACGGCGGACTGTACGTCTACGAGGTGCCCGGGCACGCGACGCACCTCGTGAGGTTCTTCCCGAAGGAGGACGCACGCCTCTCGGAAGGGGTGACGGACATCCGCATGAACTCCGTCTACCGCAAGTTCGAGCCGGTCAGGCCGATCGACAAGCCTGGCTACAAGGCACCGAAGTCCTACCCGTGCGAACGCTGCGGCAAGTAGTCGCGCATAAGAGGGAAGAGAAATGAACGCAAAATCCTTTGTTTCCACAATCGCGGCGGCTGCCGCAATGTCAGCATTGGCGGGGGTGGCAGGCGAACGCGACGTTTCGCTCGCCGGCGAGGGCTGGAGGTTCACAAAGGATCCCTCCTGCGAACTGCGTGCCGAGGCGGCTGGGTTCGACGACTCCGCATGGGAGAATGTGCGCGTGCCGCACGACTGGGCTATTTCGGGCCCGTTCGACGAGTCGGCGCATGGCGGTTCGGGCAAACTGCCGTGGAGGGGCGTGGGCTGGTACCGTCGCTCGCTGACGCTTGACGCGGCGGATGCTGGTAAGTCGGTTTTTCTGGACTTCGACGGCGTAATGGCGTCGCCAGAGGTATATGTGAACGGACAAAAGGCCGGCGGCTGGGACTATGGCTACGCAAGTTTCCGCGTGGATGCGACGCCGTTTGTGAAGTTTGGCGAGAAGAACGTCATCGCCGTGCGCGCCTCTACACTTGACCACCATTCGCGTTGGTATCCCGGTGCAGGCATCTACCGCAAGGTCACGCTAAGGTTGCGAAACAGGGCGCATTTCGCGTATAATGGCATATTTGTGACGACGCCAGAAGTTGTTCAAGGTGCAGCCACAGTCAATGTTGCCTGGGAACTTGCGGGGAGTGTCCCCACTGGGGCGGAGGTGAAGGTGGCGGTTTTCGGCCCGTGCTGCAGAGGATTCCCTTTGAGTAATGCGGGGGGACTTCCCAAAGTCGTGGGGACAGTCCCCGCAGAGAAGGGTAGTTTGTCATGGCGTGAGGAGAGGCCTGCACTGTGGGATATTGATGCGCCAAATCTGTACGAGGCGGAGGTGTCGCTTGTCAACAGGGGAGAGACCCTCACGCGCGAGCGCGTCCGCTTCGGCATCCGCACGATTGCATTCCCCGTCGCCACGGGAAGCCTCACGAACGACTGGGCGTCGAACGGTTTCCACCTGAACGGACGCCGCGTGCAGCTCAAGGGCGTGGATCTCCACTCCGACCTCGGCTTGCTCGGCATGGCGTTCGACAAGTCGGCGATGCGCCGCCAGCTGACGTTGATGAAGGAGATGGGCGCGAACGCGCTGCGCACGAGCCACAACTGTCCCGCGCCGGATCTCCTCGACCTTTGCGACGAGATGGGCATTGTCGTGTGGGACGAGTGCTTCGACAAATGGGACGGAACGGCGGGGCGTAGGAAGGAACAGAACCTCGAGGAGTACGTGGAGCGCAACCTCCAGGCCTTCGTGAAGCGCGACCGCAACCATCCGAGCGTCATCACGTGGAGCATGGGTAACGAGATTCAGCCGTACATCGAGGGGTCGAAGTGGCGTTCGCGCGTCGACGGCATGACGGCCGGGCGCTTCCGCAGGTTCCGCGCCGCGATCCGTTCGCTCGATCCCACGCGCCCTGTGGGCATTGGCTGCTGCGATGTACACGCCGTCCCGACCGGCATGTTCGCCGAGCTGGACGTCAGCGGATGGAACTACGACGCCAAGTACAGGCATGTGAAGGCCAGGAATCCCGACAAGCCCGTCATCTACACCGAGAGCGCCTCCGCCCTGAGCACCTATGGTCACTACGAGATGCCGCCCGCCGCGAAGAAGACGGACTTTGAAAAATCAGCCTTCGCAGTAGGTGCTTACGAACACTGCGCGGTGCCCTGGGGCGACATCGCTGACGTCGAGTTCGACCGCATGGAGCGCGACCGCTATGTGTGCGGCGAGTTCGTGTGGACGGGCATCGACTATCTCGGCGAGCCGACGCCTTTCGGCAAGGAGTCGCGCTCGTCCTACTTTGGAATCGTCGATCTGACGGGCGTTCCCAAGGACCGCTACTACCTCTACCGTAGCCACTGGAACAAGAAGGACGAGACGGTCCACATACTTCCGCACTGGAACTGGAAGGGACGCGAGGGAAAGAACGTGCCGGTGTACGTCTTCACAAGCGGCGACAGCGCGGAACTTTTCTTGAACGGACGTTCGCTTGGCGTGCGCAGAAAGGGAGAACCCGACCATCAAAGCCACTCGAACCTCCCGTCGTATTCCCCATACTACGATGTATGCGCGAAGTATCGGTTGCGGTGGTTCGACGTTCCGTATGAGCCAGGCGAGCTCAAGGCCGTGGCATACCGCGGCGGGAATCGCATCGGCGAGACGGTGATGCGCACGGCGGGAGAACCTGTTGCCGTCAAGTTGACGGTCGAGCCGAAGCTGACGGGCGACCCGGACGACCTCATGTGGGTACATGTCGACGCGCTGGACTCGAAGGGCGTGAAGAATCCGCTTGCGATGAACCGTGTGAAGTTCAGCCTCGCGGGCCCAGGCAGGATTCTTGGGGTTGGCAACGGCAATCCCCATGCGTTCGAGCCGTTCACGAAGACAGAATCGCATCCGCTCTTCTACGGAAAGGCAATGGCAGTCGTCCGCCGCGACGGGCCTGGCGAACTGGTTCTATCGGCGTCCTCCGACGGCCTCGCCCCCGCCGCCGCGCGCCTACCGTAAGCGAGGGGAAAAGTTGTCTTTGCAAGTTGTTTCTGTTGTTTCCAAGACCAAATACGCACGGATGAAAATGCAGATGTGCCCGGATTTGAAGCGACGGAAACATTGATGGGCGCCCACGGCGCCAAGGGCAGCGACGGCGTCAAGTACGGCGTTACGGACGCGATGAGCCTCCTTACGATGCGCGACCTCTCCGAGCTCGACGCAACCCGCGGCCGGCGCTGCAAGGGCCTGAATGCCGTCAACGACCAGCAGCAGCACACCGTGCTCGTCAACTCCTTCCGCTGCCTTGTCGTGCAGGCGCTCAAGCTGCTGCCGCCTGGAGTCGGATCGTCGCAGAAAGCCCGTCCGCCGCAGCCGAAGCGCCTCATCCCCGGGAAGCTGGATTCATGCCGGTGTAGCGGCGGCCTTGCCGCCGCGCTATCCCTCGTATATCTCGATGGGAAGGTCGTCCGGGTCGCGCAGGAAGAAGAACCGCCTGCCGGTGAATTCGTCGACGCGCAGCTCTTCGCGCCGAATCCCGGCCTTGTCAAGCTCCGAAGCCGCGGATTCGATGTCGTCCGTTGCGAATGCGAGATGCCTGAGGCCCGCCGCCTCGGGATTCGTCGTCCGCGCCGGCGGATTCGGGAAGGAGAAGAGCTCAACGATGTAGTCGTCGCCGAGGGCGAGGTCGGTCTTGTAGGAGTCCCTCGCGGCCCTGTAGTGCTCGGCGAGAACGCGCAGGCCGAGCGTCTTGGTGTAGAAGTCGAGGCTGCGTCTGTAGTCGGAGCAGATGACGGCGATGTGGTGGACCTTTGTGAGTTTCATTTTTCTCCTTTCGGGATTGGTCGGGGGGTATTATACAACATTCGGTTTCCGCTGTCAATCGCGGCGTCGGCGACGACTTTCGACCTCATCTGCCACTTGCGCGGACGCGTGGTTTTGTGGTATAATTTCAGATATGGATAAAATGACTTTAAAGCAAACAGGTTCAACTTCGAAGCTGTGTTCGGCGGCTGCGGTTGCCGCGCTCGTGGCGACGTTCTCCGCCGTCGCGTCCGGGGGCGCCGCCGACGGGAGGGCGTCGTTCGGCTTCGAGTCTGGCGACCTGCAGGGCTGGCGAGTCGTGTCGGGTGCGTTCGACAGGCCCGTGAGCGACCTCGCGAAGGAGCACAACACGGGCAAGCCGTACACGAAGGAGGGGCGCTGGTTCCTCACAACACTCGAGACGAAGGGCGTCAGGACCGACCGCCAGACGGGCGTCATCGAGTCCCCGCTCGTGCGCCTCTCCGGCCCGGAGGTCTCGTTCCGCGTCGGAGGGGGGCGGTCGTGCTCGTTCGAGCTCGTCGACCGCAGGACCGGGAAGGTCTACGCATCCGCCCACGGCGAGGACATAGAGACGATGTTCGAGAGGAAGTGGAGCGTCCCGGAGGCCGTCGGGCGCGACGTGTTCTTCCGCGTGACGGACGACCAGACCGGGGGCTGGGGGCACATAACAGTCGACGCGATATCCTTCGAAGGCGTGGTCGGCGCGGCTGACTTCGAGGCGCGCGCGGCGGAGCGCGCCGCCGCTGTGGAGGCGAGGCGCCGGAAGGACGAGGAGGCGGCCAGGAGCTTCCTCGCCCCGCGCGTGAAGGAGGTGTTGTACGTCACCCACGCGCAGTACGCCAGCGACCACCACAACACCGCGACGCTCTTCCAGTGCGGCGAGATCAACGAGAGGAAGTACTCGACTCAGGGCGCGATGAAGGCCTGGGACCCGGCCACCGGCAAGACGCGCGTGATAGTCTCCGAGAAGCCTGGGCGCACCCTCCGCAACCCCGACGTCTCCTACGACGGCAGGACGGTCGTGTTCTCCATGCGCGACGGCGTCAAGGACGGCTACCACATATACACCGTCGGCGCGGACGGCTCCAACCTGAAGCAGGTCACCTTCGCCCCGGGCGTCTCCGACATCGACCCGATCTGGCTCCCGGACGGCGACATCCTGTTCGTCTCGACGCGCGAGTCGAAGTACTGCATGTGCAACCGGCACATCATGGGCAACCTGTTCCGCATGAAGCCGAACGGCGCGAACATCCACCAGATCGGCAAGTCGACGCTCTTCGAGGGGCATCCCCGCGTGATGCCGGACGGGCGCATCCTCTACGACCGCTGGGAGTACGTCGACCGCAACTTCGGCGACGCGCAGGGCCTCTGGACCTGCAACCCCGACGGCACGAACCACGCAATCTACTGGGGCAACAACACGACCAGCCCCGGCGGCGTGATCGACGCCCGCGCGCTCTCCGACCCGTCGCTCTGCGTCGCCGTCCTCGGCAGCTGCCACGACCGCCCGTGGGGCGCGCTCGGGATCATCGACCGCTCGAAGGGCGTAGACGGGCGCGAGCCCGTCGTCTGGACGTGGCCCGCCTCGTTCAGAAGGAGGATCCACACCGACGGACGCGACTTCGACTCGACCAAGGGCCTAAAGTTCAAGTACTCCAGCCCCTATCCCGTCGACGACGCCCACTTCCTCTGCACGCGCACGCTGGGCGGCGGCAAGGACGAGACCGCCCTCTGCCTCGTCGGGCGCGACGGCACGGAGGCGGTCCTCCTGCGCGACGCGCCCGGCATACACAACCCCGTCGCGCTCGCGCCCAGGGCGAAGCCTCCGGTGATCTCCACTCGCCGCAACTTCGACGGCCCCAACGCTCCCGGCTACTTCTACCTCCAGGACGTCTACATCGGCACGCACATGAAGGGCGTCGCGCGCGGGAGCATCAAGCAGCTCCGCATCGTCGAGAGCCCGCCGAAGCGCAACTGGACCGACGGCGCGTGGGGCGGCGACGGACAGCAGGCGCCGGCGATGAACTGGCACAGCTTCGAGAACAAGCGCATCCTCGGCACGGTCCCCGTCGAGCCGGACGGCAGCGCGTACTTCGAGGTCCCCGCCAACAAGTTCGTCTTCTTCCAGGCGCTTGACGCCGAGGGGAAGATGGTGCAGTCCATGCGCTCCGGCACGTACGTCCAGCCCGGCGAGAGGCAGGGGTGCGTGGGATGCCACGAGAACCGCCTGGAGTCCGCGCGCCTTCTCTCGCAGGAGACGCAGTCCGCGATGCGCCGCGCGCCGTCGAAGATGAACGGCTGGCACGGCAAGACGAAGCTCTTCTCGTTCACGGAGGACGTCCAGCCCGTCTTCGACCGCCACTGCGTCAGGTGCCACGACTACGGCACGAAGGGCGGCGACAAGGTCAACCTCTCCGGCGACAGGGGGCTCGTCTTCAACACCGCCTACACGGACCTCTGGTCCCAGAAGTTCGTGACGTGCGCAGGCGGCGGCCCGGCGGAGATCCTGCCAGCGTACTCCTGGGGCGCCCACGCCTCGCTGCTCACCGGGACGCTCTACGGGCACGGTCGCACAAAGATGTCCGCCGACGAGCGCGACGCCGTCATCACGTGGATGGACATAAACGCCCCGTACTACCCGACGTACGACAGCGCGTATCCGGAGGGCGTCGCCGGGCGCGGCCCGCTCACCCGCGACGAGGTCAGGAAGCTCGAGGCCCTCGCCGGCTGCAGGATCAGCCTAGACTTCGGGCGCCGCCAGCGCGAGCAGATCGACTTCGACAGGCCGGCGAACTCGCGGATACTTTCTGCGCCCAAGGCGAAGAAGAACCGCGACGAGATAATGAAGATAATCGAGGCCGGCGGGGAGCGCCTTGCGAAGAGGCCGCGCGCCGACATGCCCGGGTTCAAGCCGTGCGGCACAGACGCCGCGCGCAACGCCAGGTACGCGAGGAATTCCGAGTGGGAAGAGCGCGTGTACAAGGCGATCCGCGAAGGGCGGGAGATTCTTGACAGCGAAAGAAAGTAAGACAACCAAGGCAAAACAAACAAGGAGAGAAGAGAGAATGAATCCGTTCACATACTGCAATCCGGTAAAGGTGGTGTTCGGGGCCGGCAGGCTCGCCGAGGCCGGGGCCGAGGCCGCGAAGCTCGGCAGACGCGCGTTCGTCGTGTCGTACTCCGACAACAGCGTGAAGGGGACGCTCGCCAGGCTTGGCGAGCTCTTCGACGCGGCCGGCGTCGCCCACGAGGAGTTCCTCGAGGTCGTGCCGAACCCGCCCATCGAGATGGTCGCGGTCGGCGTCGAGAAGGCGCGCGCGTTCGGCGCGGACCTCGTCGTCGGCGTCGGCGGCGGAAGCGCGATGGACGCCGCGAAGGCGATCGCCGCGGGCGTCCTGTACGAACACGGCGACCTGTGGAACATGGTCTACGCGTGCCACTCCAACGTGACGACGCAGCCGCCGGAGAAGGCCCTGCCGCTTATGCAGATCCCGACGCTCCCGGCGACCGGAAGCGAGATGAACATGTGCTCCGTCGTCAGCTCGCTCGCGCGCAAGCAGAAGAGCTACATCTGGGCGGACTGCCTCTTCGCCAAGACCGCGATCCTCGACCCTGAGCTCACCTACTCGCTCCCGCCGTTCCAGACGGCGTGCGGCGGAGTCGACGCGATCAGCCACGTCCTCGAGATATTCGTCAACGGACAGGAGAAGAGCGACCTCCTCCACGAGTTCCAGCTCGGAGTCATCAAGACGATCATCAAGGACCTCCCCGTCGTCCTCGCCAACCCGACGGACGCCGACGCGCGCGCCGAGATAATGTGGGCGGCGACGTGCGGCATCAACGGCTGGGCCTCGCCGGGCGACGCGTGGACCCCGATCCACCAGATCGGGCACGTCCTCACATCCCACCACGGCATCAACCACGGATCATCGCTCGCGATCATGATGCCGCCGTGGATGGAGTACTTCAAGGCCAAGAGGCCCGCGCCCTACGAGCGCTTCGAGCGCGAGATCATGCCGATTCCCGAGTTCAAGGCGTTCATCAAGCGCTGCGGACTCCCGACGACGCTCTCCGAGAAGGGCGTCACCGAGGCGGACATCCCCGGCATCGTCCAGGGCGTCAAGGACGTCTCGTTCAACGCCGACGGCGTCATGTCGTGCATCCCGCCCGTCACCGAGGCGGACGTCTACGAAGTCCTCAGGAGGGCGCTCTGATGCTCACGGCAAAGGAAGTGGCGAGGCTGATGGACATCAGCGCGGTGCAGTCGCAGTCGACGCTCGCCGACATCGACGAGTGCTGCGCGATGGCTCGCGAGTTCGGCGCGGCGGCGGTGTTCTGCCTCCCCGCGCACGTCGCGTACATGAAGTCTCACCTCGGCGACGCGCCTGGCGTCAAGATCGCCTCTGTGAGCGGGTTCCCGGGCGGCGCGGAGCTGACGGAGACGAAGGCCGACACCGCCCGCCGCCTGGTCGACCTCGGCTGCGACGAGGTCGACATGGTCAACAACATCGCTTGGCTCAAGGCCGGGTGCGAGAGTGAGTACAAGAACGACGTCGCGTCCGTGGTCGCCGCCGCGCAGGGGCGTCCCGTCAAGGTGATCATCGAGTGCCACTGGCTGACCGAAGAGGAGATCGTCCGCGCCTGCAACTGGTGCGCCGACGCCGGCGCGGCGTGGGTCAAGACCGGCACGGGCTGGGCCCCGACCGGCGCGACCGTCGAGCGCTGCCGCCTGATGAAGGAGACCGTCGGGGACCGCTGCGGCGTCAAGGCCGCCGGAGGCGTCCGCACGCTCGCCACGCTCGAGGAGATGTACGCCGTCGGCGTGCGCCGCTTCGGGCTTGGCGTCAAGTCCGCCCGCGCCATCCTCGAAGAGCTGAAGTGACAAGATGGCGAAAAAGAAGGATAACAAAGCGCAGACGATCATCGCATGCACATGCCGGCCGGAGAACTACGGCTGGATAAGGGATCGCAGGCTCTACAATCTCCCCTTGCCGAAGGACGGCAAGGGCGAGAGCTATGCGCCCGTCACGCACATCGCCGTGTATGCGCTCGACCTTCCGGTGCTTGCCTACACCGCAAAGTATGTTCGCGAGGTGGACGGCGCGTGGCTTGCCGCCAACGGCTACAAAGTTTCGCCGAAACCGCACGGCGAGAAGTACGCGCTTTTCGAGCTTGGCCGCGCAGTCGCCGAGGCGTCGCTCTACGGAAAGGCCGATACGGATGTGTTCGTCTGCTCTACGCGCTGGACTGGCAAGATCGACGCGGACTTCTTTACGCGTCCTCTCCCGCAGTGCGGCGGGAAGTCCGTGCCAAACATCTTTGAGCGCATCCGCCCGTTCTTCCCAAAGCTCCACTCCGCCCGCGCCTTCAACCCCGTGCAGACGGATTTCTTTAACATCATCACGCCGGAGAAAACCATGCAATACGCGACACCTAGGAAAAACTCTTTTAGGATCGCCTCTTTATTTGCCGGTTGTGGAGGCCTTGACGTGGGTTTTATTGGAGGGTTTGACTTCCTAGGCGCCACATTTAAGCGTAACAAATTTGATGTTGTGTGGGCCAACGAACTGAATCCAAACGCCTGTAAAACCTACGAACGGAATCTCGGGACGCATATAGTATGTGGCGACATCAAGGATCATATCAAGTCGATACCGTCCGATGTTGATGTTGTCATGGGTGGATTTCCATGTCAAGACATCTCCATCAACGGAAAGATGCAAGGTATAAAAGGCAAAAGGAGTAGTCTCTATTCATACATAGTGGAGGCGGTGAAAAGGTGTCGTCCGAAAGTGTTTCTTGCGGAGAATGTTGGAAGCCTTATGCTAAAGCAGCATGAACAATCCTTCAAGACGATTCTTGCAGATTTCGAGGCTCTTGACTACAATGTCACCTACAAGGTGTACCATGCAGAACAGTATGGCGTTCCTCAGACACGTGAACGAATAATCTTCGTAGGAACGCGAAAAGACCTTCCGGTGTTTAAGCCGCCCGAGCCTGTTTTCGGAGACCCAATAACGTGTGGCGAAGCTTTGCGTGACCTTGAGGACAGGCCTGCCGACAAGGGGTTTTCGCACATTTGGAGTGCTGCCGCACCATCCGGCGAGCAGGGAAGCCGCAAAATGGTCGAGGATCGTCCTGGCTATACGATAAGAGCGGAATGTCATGGGAACATACAGTTCCACTACAAATTGCCTCGTCGCCTCTCCATGCGTGAGGCGGCAAGGATACAGTCTTTCCCTGATTCATATGTATTCCCGTGTGGGATAAGGGAAACGGAACGACAGATTGGCAATGCCGTCCCGCCTGTCCTTGCTTGGCACATTGCTCGTAAGGTTCAGAAAATATTGGAGGCCGCAAGATGAAGAAAGAAGAATTTGAAAGACTGTTGGATGTCTGTTGTGGCACGTTGACGCATGAGGCGCGTAAGTCAGGGTTCAAGACTTCAATGCAATTCGAGAATCGCGTCCGTGAAGTGTTGGACGATCTTCTTCAAGATGAAAGTGGAATGCGCGTTGACTTTGATTCGCCGCCGCAGGCGTTCCCAGACATAGCTCTTGGCGAATACGGTGTGGAGGTGAAGTTCACGCTAGCCGACACTTGGAAAAGCATAGCCAACAGCATACAGGAATCACAACGTGTTCAAAGCGTAAAGTACATCTACATTGTATTTGGCAAGATGGGCGGCAAGCCGGAGGTTAGGTGGGGCGACTATGAGAAGAGTGTTGTGCATGTTAGAACTTCGCATGTGCCGCGATTTGAAGTGGAGTTGCCCCCCAAGGGAGAGACGGGTCGAAAGTCCCTTTTCGAGTTGATGGGGGTGTCATACTCGGATTTCTCCAAGATGAACATCAACGAGAAAATGAAGTATGTCCGTGCCTACGCAAAGAAGATTCATCCAAACGAACGTCTCTGGTGGATGGGAGATGAAGAAGAGGGTACGCATACATTGCCGTTGAACATCCGATTGTACACCAATCTTACGGACGCGGAGAAGATTCGCTATCGAGCTGAAGCGTTACTACTTTGCCCGAAAATTCTGAAATCTGGTCGGGCAAGGAAGAAATACGATGACGCAGTCATGTTTTTGCTTTCTTATCATGGTGTTCTATGTCATCAGGCAAGAGATTTGTTTTCCGCTGGCAGCGTGGCAAACCCCGAAAATGATGACAACGGTGGGCTGTATATAGAACGAGCGGTGAAACTGTTGGAACACGACATGGCAAAGGCCGCTGTAGAAATGGAAGACGCACTCTTCGTAGAGTACTGGGGTGAAAGTGTAAAGCCAAAAGACCGCATTCGCAAATGGCTTGAAAAAGCCGATGAAATTGCTGTGGGGTGGAGTCCGTCAAAAGTTCTGTTCAAGAAGGTCAAGAAATGAACAATAAAGTTTTTGTTGTCACGATCTCGGAACTGCTCCCAGTTCATGGACACGATTTTCATGTTGAAGTTTTCTCTGACGAGAAAAAGGCGGTGAAGTGGATTGATGGAGAGATAGATCGACTTGTTGCTGAATACAAACTTGACAGGGAACATGATGTAGACGATTGGTTTGTAAAGGTCGATGGGTGCACTCATACTTTTCAGTACGACATCGAGGAAATGCAGGTGAAGTAAAATCATGGCGGAAATGATACAGAGAAAGCGTCGTGCTCCAGATGCCGGATATCTGCTCATCGACAGTTTTGAGGGTGCGATGTCAGATTTCGCCGACGAGACGATTGCGGATGTTTATCCGACGGAGGAAGAGGCAATCGCAGAAACGATGGAGCGGGTGATGGTTCTTGCCAACTATCACAGAGATTTACGAACTGAACTCTCAACAAATGGGCGGGTGAAATATGTCTCGGACGATGGATGCAGATACTCATGGCAGATTATGCCCGCCCCGATAGCTTCGCAAGAGGAAATGGCGGAATACGGACGGAGGGCGAGGTGAAGGGAAGATGAATGGAGGGTGCGGTAAAAAACGAATAGGAAACTTGACAACAAGCGATGAAAACCATGAACATACTGTCATACGACTTCGGGACGGGCGGGATAAAGGCCGCGCTTTTCGACGTTGAGGGGAAATGCGTCCGCGACGCGTTCTCCGCATACGACACGTACTACCCCGCGCAGGGGTTCCACGAACAGCGGCCCGAAGACTGGTGGCGCGCCGTCGTCGAGTCGACCCGCGCCCTCGGCGACGTCTCGGACGTGACGGCGATAGGAATCTCAGGGCACTCCCTCGGCGTTGTTCCGGTCGACATCGCCGGCAACCTCCTGCGCAGCCAGGTGCCGATCTGGAGCGATTCGCGCGCGGCCGCCGAGGCGGAGGAGTTCGGCGCAGACGAGGCGTGGTACATGAAGACCGGCTGCGGATTCCCCCCAGGGCTCTACTCCGTCTTCAAGCTTATGTGGTTCAGGCGCCACGAGCCGGAGTGGTTCTCTCACGTCGACACGATCCTCGGCACGAAGGACTGGGTGAACTTCCGCCTTTGCGGAGTGCGCGCGACGGACGGCTCATACGCCTCTGGCACGGGTGTCTACGACCTCCTGAAGCGCGAGTACGACCAGGGGCTCATCGCCCGCAGCGGCCTGCCGCCTTCCATCTTCCCGCGCATCGCGGCGTCCACGGAGGTCCTCGGCGAGGTACTGCCGTCAGTGGCGGACGAGCTGGGCCTCCCGCCCGGCGTCAAGGTAGTCGCGGGCGGAGTGGACAACAGCTGCATGGCGCTCGGCGCGGGCGCATACAGGGAAGGGCGCGCGTATGCGTCGCTTGGATCCAGCGCATGGGTCGCAGTCTCCGGGGCGCGTCCGGTTCTCGATGGAAAGACACGCCCGTACGTGTTCGACCACGTCGTTCCTGGACAGTACGCGAGCGCTCTCGCGATCTTCTCCGCCGGCACTTCGCACACGTGGCTCGTCGACCTCCTAGGTCTTGACTACGCGGAGGCCGACCGCCTCGCGGAAGAGGCGGGGCGCGGCGCCCACGGGCTCTTCTTCAATCCGTCGCTCGCCGGCGGAAGCTCGCTCGATCCCTCGCCTTTGCTTCGCGGCGGATTTGCGGGGCTCGAACTCCGGCACACGCGCGGCGACCTCGTGCGGGCGGTCCTCGAGGGCGTCTCGTACGGACTCGGCGTCGCGCTCGACGCTCTTCGCGCGCAGGTCCCGGTTGCCGAGCCGCTGACCCTGACGGGCGGCGGGGCCAAGAGCGCGCTCTGGCGGCAGATATACGCAGACGTGTTCGGGATGTCCGTCGCGGCGAGCCCCATCGGACGCCAGTGCGCCGCCCTCGGCGCGGCGGCGCTCGCGGCCGTCGGCACCGGTCTCTGGCGGGACTTCTCGCCTGTCGACGCTTGCGCCTCCGGCGCATCCGGCGCAGTGGCGCGTCCCGACCCCGTCGCGGTCGCGGAGTACCGCGCGGGCGCGAGGAGGTTCGCGGAACTGACGAAGCACCTCGCCGCCTGGGGGGACGCGGAATGACGGGACGCCCCAAGTCGCTGCTTGGGATCTGCGGCGCGGTGTTCATCGCTGTCGGCTTCATCGAGGTGGCAGGTTCGCTGGCGCTGAAGGCGAAGTACCCCCCGACGAAGCAGGACATTCCGCTTACGCCCGGGCAGTATGTCCCGCTTGTGGAGACAGGCAAGGGAGTTCCCCCGCTTATGCACGGGGAATATGTGAACATACTCTTCAATGCAGGCGCCCGCGAGCCGTCGATGTACGCGCCCGGGGAAATGGTGAACGAGCCGTTGAACGCCGACTATCTTGCGCTGAAGGATTTCCGCATCGAGAACTACCCGTCCGGCAAGATAAGCCAGTACGTAAGCGAGGTCCAGATATTCTCGCCGTTCACCAACGCAATGCACAACGCCTCGATCAGCGTGAACCATCCGCTGATCTGGCGGGACTGGTGGATTTACCAGATGTCGTACGATCCAAGCGTCGAGAAGCGCACGATTCTCATGGCGGTGCGCGACCAGTGGCTGCCGCTCGCCGCGGCAGGCGGGGTGTTTCTCGTCCTCGGTTCGCTGTTGTTCGGCCTGACGTCGTTCTTCCCGCGGCCGTCAGCCTTGTCGGCAGAATCCCCATTTGAAGAGCAGACGGCCTTGGAGGAGAGAAGTCCAATTCCGGGGATCATCTGCGGTTTGCTCGCGGTGTCCGTTCCGATATTCATAATCGGGCGTTCTATGCTGCGGCCCGACCCGATGCCGGCGTTGAGATCCCCGCTAATGGCCCCCCACGTCGCGAGCTACGCCGCCAGCTACGTGGTTCTGCTGTTCGCGACGTTCGGCGTCGGCAAGCGGTGGATGCCTTTCGGATGGTTCTTGATGACGCTCGGGCTTGTCCTCGGCGCGCTCTGGGGCAAGATATGCTGGGGCGACTTCTGGCAGTACGACCCCAAGGAGATGTGGTCGCTTGCGACGTGGTCCGTCTATGCCGCGTATTTTGCCCTCCGTCGCTTCCGCGTCCCGGAGGTTGTGCTGCGCTATGCAGGCGGAGTCTCCATAATCCTCACGCTCACGTGGGTCAACTTCTCGAAGTTCTTCACGGGGCTGCACTCGTATGCCTAGCGGCATGGGGGCGCCGTGGCACGGAAAATGTAGGTCGACAACTGAACAGTAAACAATACCAAAGGAGGAAACACGATGAAAGAGAGCAACAAGGCAAGATGCGGCGTCGCGTCGTTCGCCTGCGCGGCGATCGCCGCGTCGATAGCGGGGGCGGCGCCGGTGATCGTTCCCGCGCCGCGCGAGATGTCCGTGACCGGCGGGGAGTGCCGGATGTCGGGCGAGCCGAAGGTGGAGACTGTCGCGGGAATCCCGCCTGAGGGCTACGAGCTTTCCGTCACGAAGGACGGCGTCACGATCCGCAGCTCCGACGCCGCCGGCGCGTTCTACGCCCGCATGACGCTTGCGCAGATCGAGCAAAGGGACGCGAAGACGAAGGCGAAGGTCTACCCGTGCCTCGAGATCAGGGACGCCCCGCAGTACAAGTGGCGCGGCGTCCTTATCGACGACTGCCGCCACTTCTTCGGCAAGGAGAAGGTGAAGCGCGTCATGGACCTCATGGCCCGGCACAAGCTGAACCGCCTCCACTGGCACCTCACAGACGACCAGGGATGGAGGCTTGATATCCCCGGCTACCCGGAGCTCGCGCGCCACTCGTCCGTCCGCGCCGCGTCCGCGAAGCACGGGACGCGTCCGCATGTTAACATGAAGGACTACTCCTCGCTTCTGAACTGGGAGAAGTACGGGCCATACTTCTACACCGAGGCCGACATCAGGGAGATGGTCGCCTACGCGGCGGAGCGACATATCACCATCGTCCCCGAGATCGAGCTCCCCGGGCACGTCTACGCCGCGCTATCGGCGTATCCGGAGCTCGCGTGCTTCCCCGAGCGCCTGAAGGGCAAGGGGCCGCTCTGCGCGTGGGGCATCGAGAAGGACGTCCTCTGCGTCGGCAACGACAAGGCGGTCAAGTTCATGGAGGACGTCCTCGACTACGTCTGCCGCCTCTTCCCCGGAGACACGATCCACATCGGCGGCGACGAGTGCCCGCAGGTGCGCTGGAAGGATTGTCCGAAATGCCAGGCGCGCGTCAAGGCAGCTGGCCTCAGGAGTGAGCAGGACCTCCAGCCGTGGCTCACCCGGCACTTCCTCCAGTTCCTCGCCGCGCGCGGGCGCCGCGCCGTCGGCTGGGACGAGTACCTCCTCGGCGACGTCCCGCAGAGCGCGATCGGCATGAGCTGGCGCGCGGGCGGCGGCGGCGCGGGGCACAAGTTCCTCACGCCCCTCGAATGCGTGAAGCGCGGACACGACCTCGTGATGACTCCGCGCACCCACTGCTACCTCGACTACGGACAGGGCCTCGCGGACGATCCCTACCAGTACATCGGCGGGCGCGTCACCCTCGAGAAGGCGTATTCGTTCGACCCGTGCGAGGGCATCCCGCAGGAGCTCCGCGCCCACATCCTCGGCGGACAGGGCAACAACTGGTCGGAGTACACATGGAACGAATACGACCTTGAATGGAAGATGTGGCCGCGGACGTGCGCCATCGCAGAGGCAGTGTGGACCGGCGACAAAAAGCCCGGGTTCGCGGACTTCAAGGCCCGCATGGCCCAGCACCGCCGCCGCCTGCTGGCAAGCGGCGTGAACTGCGCACCGATCGAGTGACGCCCGCCAGTCGCAGAACGCGACGCGGCGGTTGAAGAGAAACAACGAAAATGGTATAATGTTCCAAACTGCATAAAACCGAAAGAGAGGAATAACACAATGCTCAAGTGCAACAGACGCGACTTTCTCCATGCGGCCTCGGCAACGGGCGCGGCAATGGCGTTCCCGGCGATAATTCCAGCCAATGTCCTTGGCGCGAACGCGCCGAGCAACACGCTCAACGTGGCGCAAATCGGCTGCGGACGCATCGGGTGCACGATGGACGCGCCCGGGTTCATGAAGGCGAAGGGCGCGCGGATCGTCGCCGCGTGCGACCTCGACTCCCGCCGTCTCGCGGGGATGCAGCAGCTCGTGGCCCGTCACTACAAGACCTCCGCCGACTCCATCGTCGGCGCGCGCGACTTCCACGACCTCATCTCGCGTTCGGACATCGACATCGTCTCGATCTCCACGCCCGACCACTGGCACGCGCAGATCGCGATCGAGGCCGCGTTCGCCGGCAAGCACGTCTACATGCAGAAGCCCGCCTCCCTTACGATCCGCGAGGGGCGTCTCTTCGCCGACGCGATCAAGGAG
>CADCCQ010000049.1 GCA_902799955.1 uncultured bacterium
AGTAAACCTAGGATTCTAGATGTCTAGATGTCTAGAATTCTAGATGTCTAGACTTTCTAGAATTCTAGAAGTCTAGAAACCTAGATGCCTAGCCTTTCTAGAAGCCTAGAAATCTAGACTTTCTATAGAAGTCTAGAAACCTAGATGCCTAGAAGTCTAGATGTCTAGCCTAGCCTTTCTAGAGACCTAGAACCCTAGTCATCTAGAAACCTAGCCAGCCAGAATGCCGCCACCCGTCCCGGCAAGCAGAAGTCAGAAGTCTGAAGTCAGAAGCTAACCACTAGCGACTAACAACTAGCCACTTACCACTATCCACTAGCGACTAACGACTAGCCACTTACTACTATCCACTAACGACTACCGACTAGCGACTAACCACTAGCGACTAACAACTAACAACTAGCCACTAGCGACTAACGACTGGCCACTAGCCGCTAACCACTAGCGACTGGCCGACTAGCCGCCGCTAAAAACCCAACACCTGATACGCAAACTATGATATAATATACTCTATGATAGCGTATATAAGAGGTGTGCTTGCCGAAAAGGATCCGGGGCGCGTCATCGTCGAGGCGGCGGGCGTCGGATATGAAATGCTGATTTCACTAAACACGTTCGACGCTCTTCCGCGCAAGGGCGAGGAGGTGAAGCTCCTCGCATGGCACTGCGTCAGGGAGGACGACGAGGCGCTCTACGGCTTCTCCGCAGAGTCCGAGCGCGAGATGTTCATGAAGCTCACACAGGTCAGCGGCGTTGGTCCTAAGATCGCCCTTGCGATCCTCTCCGGCTCCTCGATCGGCGAGCTGTCGCTCGCCATCGCGAGCGGCAACGCGAAGAGGATTTCCTCCATCAAGGGCGTAGGCAAGAAGACGGCCGAGAAGATCTGCATAGAGCTCAAGGACAAGGTCAACGCCATAAGCGCACTTGCCGCGACGTCGCGTCGCGGCGGGAAGGACGACAAGGGTCCGATCGTGCACGATGCCATCCTCGCGCTTTCCGCGCTCGGCTTTGGCGACGAGGCGGCCAACAAGATGGTCGCCGAGGTGCTTGCGTCCTCGCCGGACGTCAAGGACGTCGAGACGATCGTCCGCCTGTCGCTCCAGCGCAAGAACGGCTAGGCGGCGCATTACACGCCGGCGGCGGTCCTTGGCCTTTGAAGGTTCCTGGTGATTCGGTAGATGTGCTCGACCAGGAGCGGATCAAG
The DNA here is from genome assembly GCA_902799955.1 of uncultured bacterium. Lineage (GTDB taxonomy): Bacteria > Verrucomicrobiota > Kiritimatiellia > RFP12 > UBA1067 > UBA1067. Next base: position 1,205 of record CADCCQ010000049.1, read on the forward strand.
CGTCCGCTCCAGGAAGGGCACGATTTCGTGGCGCACCTTGTTGCGTTCTATGGAGGTGTCGTCGTTCGTGGCGTCCTCCCTCCACTCCTCGCCGTACCTGCGCAGGTACGCCTTCAGCTCCGCGTCGCGGCACCCGAGGAGCGGGCGCACGAATCGTATTCCGCCGACCTGCGACGTCTCCTTTATCCCGGCCAGGCCCTCCGGCCCCGATGCGCGGCGGATTCGCATGAGAAATGTCTCCGCCACGTCGTCCATGTGGTGCCCGGTAGCGATCGCGTCGAGCGACAGGAGCCGCGTCTGGCGCTCGAAGAACGCGAGCCTCACGCGCCGTGCGGCCATCTCCAGAGACTCGCCCTTCGCCTGCGCGACCTTCGCGTGGCATCCCCTGAACGGGAGCCCGAGGCGCTTGGCCAGAGCCTTGACGAATGCGTACTCCTCCTTCGACTCGCGGCGGAGCCCATGGTCCACGTGAAGCACCACAAACCGCTTGGCGGCGTTTTTCTTCTTCCCGCCCCTGGTGAGCAGAAAGGCCAGGGCCACGGAATCCGACCCGCCGGAGACGGCGATGCCTATGCGTCCAGAAGGAAGAATGGAACGGTCGACCTTCATTGCCCGCGCAGCCTGGATGAGATCACGACGGCGTTGTAGGCGACGAAGGCGGCGATCCAGACGAGTCCGCTTATCCGCCCGGCCGTGCCGCCTTCGCGCGGCCTGCGCCAGTTTGCTCCGAACAGGAGTATCGAAAGCGACAGCGCCACCATGGTCGGGATGTCGCGCGTGAGGATCTCCCCGGGGACGTCCCTTGCGGGCGAGATGGCGCAGGCGAGGCCGACGACGGCGAGCGTGTTGAAGAAGTTGGATCCGACTATGTTGCCAAGGACGAACTCGTTCTCGCCGCGCCTGGCGGAAGCCACGGCGCTCGCCAGCTCGGGAAGCGAAGTGCCCATGGCGATTATCGTGAGGCCTATCATCAGATCGCTCACGCCCATCACTTTCGCGAGGTCGACAGCGCCCCAGACGAGTATGTGCGACGAGCCGACGAGGAGCGCGAGGCCAACAAGGACCTTGAGCGCGGCCGTCGCGGCGCCTCCGTGCGGCGGCGCCGCGGGGGCCTGCGCGTCGTCTTCCTTCCTGCCGCTCGTCTTCTGGTCGAACCAGCAGTAGAGGGGGAGCAGCACGAGGAACGCGCCGAGGAGGGCGAACGCCTCGCCGCGCGAACAGGTGCGGTCCGACAGCAGCGCGTACGACGCCAGCGAGATCAGCACGAGGCTTGGGCTCGCGACGAACGCCGTCGCCGGCTTCACTTTGAGCGGCAGGATGAGCGCGACGAGCCCGAGGATGGCGGCGATGTTGAATGTGCAGCTGCCGTAGGCGTTGCCTAGCGAAAGCGACGAGTGCCCGGAGGCGCCGGAAAGTACGCTCACGCACAGCTCCGGCGCGCTTGTGCCGAAGCCTATGATGACCATTCCCACGATGAACGGGGATATGCCGAGCATGCGCGCGGCCGTGGCCGCGCCGTCAACGAAGACGTCGCTCGACCAGGCGAGTGCCGCCAACCCGCCCACGACGAACACCACCGCGAGCCACAATGGAATGTCTGTATACATAGTCTTTGAAGTTTCTTAAAATTATACCACTTTTTTCCCTTCAAATGTGATATACTTTAATTCGTCTGCAGAACTGACGAAAGGGGCGCGTGCCCCGAGTGGAGTTCACCACGTGGACTGCAGACCCTGGAATAGCCGGTCGTCTGGGCATCATTCGCAAGGAAAAAGGATGGTGCGGAAAAATGAAAAGGTTCATCAGGTCGGTTCTGCCGGCATTCCTCCTGGCTGTGTCCGTCGGCCAGATATACGCGTTCACGAACTTCTCCTCGGAGATCGCCGCCTACATTGGCGAGACCCAGAAGAACGTCCAGTTCGCGTTCTCGCTCGGGATATTCTTCCTAGGCATGGGCGCGGCGTTCTTCGGGAAGATCGTCGAGCGGAACATCAGGCTCTCGACGACGATCGGCACGGCGCTCTTCCTCTCTGGGCTCTGCGTGACAGGCCTCGGCATAACCGCCAAGTCGCTTGCGCTCGTCTACGTGGGCTACGGGCTTCTCGTCGGGCTCGGCACCGGGATCATCTATATCTCGCCGGTGAAGACGATGATGCTTTGGTTCCCGGAGCACAAGGCGATAGCCGCCGCTCTGCCCATCATCTCCTTCGGCCTCGGCTCGACGCTTTCGACGATCGTCTACAAGGGGTTCGGCTTCGGCGGCCCGGACTCCCTCTTCGTGATGAGGTTCCTCGGTTTCTTCGACTACTTCAAGGTCGGCGAGGGCGGGCTTGGCATCGCGAAGGTGTTCTACGCCTTCGCCGTGTTCTACGCCGTGCCGATGGTCATCGCCACGTTCATGCTCAAGAAACCGAAGATCCAGGTGCAGAGCTTCGGGCACGGCATACCCTCGCTTGAGTTCAGCTACATGGACCTCTTCCGCAACCGCTTCTTCTGGCAGTCGTGGCTCTTCATGTTCCTGAACATCTCCGCAGGTCTGTGCCTGATACCGCTCGCGAAGCAGATGATGAAGTCGCCGACCGTCGGCTACTCAGAGGGATTGATAACGGCTGTCATCGCGCTCTGTGGGCTGATGAACGGCGGCGGGCGCTTCCTCTTCGCCTGGTGGTCGGACCGCCTTGCGCGGCGCATCAACATACTGCTCCTGATCCTCTCCATCTCCGCCGGCATAATGACGCTCAGCTTCTGGCCGCCAGTGATCGGCCTTGCGCTTCTCGTGATCAACGCCTGCTACGGCGCCGGGTTCTCCGTCATCCCCGCGATCCTCGCGGACCACTTCGGCATGACGAACATATCGAAGATCCACGGCGCGGTCCTCTCCGCGTGGGGCTTCGCGGGACTTGCCGGCAACCAGGCGGCGATGGCCGTCGCGAAGGCGTTCGGCGGATACGGCGAGGGCGGGCACGGCTATGTCGCCGTCGTCGCGCTGCTCGTCGTCGTCTACCTCGCGAACTTCGTCAACGCGTTCGTCCTCGGGAGGTCCGAGGTCAAGGGCGCGAGGTAGGCACGCGCTCCACTCTGCTGCCGAGGGTGCAGATTATGTCGTAGGCGTGGGTGCCCTTGACGGCGGCCCAGTCGTCGGGCGTGATTGAGTCGCGCCCGCACCGCCCGAAGCAGATCACATCGTCGCCAGCCTTGGCGTCCGGCACGTCCGAGACGTCAACAGTCGTGTAGTCCATGGAGATGCGCCCGATGATCTTGCACCGCTTCCCGCCGATGAACACGAACCCCCTGTTGGTGAGCGCGAGCGGGAGCCCGTCGGCGTATCCGGCGGAGATGGTGGCGACGCGCGTCGGGGCGGATAGGCACCACGTGCGCCCGTAGCCGAGCGTAGTGCCGGCGGGGAGCGTGCGCACCTGCGCGATCCGCGTCTTGAGCGTCAGCACGCTCTCCACCTTGAGCGCGCGGCGTCCGTTGGGGTCGAAGCTGCCGTGCAGGTTGATGCCCGTCCTGACAGTCGTGAAGGGGGCTTTCGCCGTCTCGGGGAAGTTGTTGATCGCGTCGCTCGCGGCGATGTGGACCCGCCGGAACGTCATGCCGCGGCGGGCGAGCTCTGCGACAATCGACTTGAACAGGGCGATCTGCCGGCGGGTGAAGGGGTCCTTAGGCTCGTATGCCATCGGGCAGTGCGAGAAAATACCCTCGCAGTCGAGGTTCGGGAGCGCCTTGACCTGGAGCGCGGTCTCCACGGCGTCCTTCGCGAGTATGCCGAGGCGCCCCATGCCCGTGTCGAGCTTGAGGTGGACCCTGGCCGTCGTCTTCGCCCTTGCCGCGGCCGCGCTAATGAGCTTGGCCTCGTCAAGGTCAGTCACGGGCAGGATCACGCCTGCGCGGACCATCGGGCCTATTTCATCAGGCAGCACGCTGGAGAGAATCTGCACGTCGACCCGATCCTTTGACTTCGACGCCTTTACGATCTTCAGCAGCTCCAGCGCCTCGTATGGCTCGGCGACGCCGAACGATCTGCACCCCGCGCCGATCAGCGCCTTTGCGTATGCGCCGACGCCGAGGCCGTATGCGTTGGCCTTCAGGACGCACAGAACGTCCATCGGCTTTACGTGCGACACGATTCGCCTGTAGTTGCGGACAAGCGCGTCGAGGTCGATCTCGACCACCACGCGGCGTCTGAGATTGCTGTTCATCCCTGGTTTCATTTTCCCCTCTTTATTCTTCATTTTCGTTTTCATTCTTCATGCGACATGCGACACGCGACAAGCCAGATTCCTCATTCGTCATTCACTCTCCATCAACTCAAACCCACAAACCCACAAACTCCACCCCCAAAAAACACCATTTACTTGTCGTTGACTTTCACCGAAAACGTCCTGCCGCACATGTGGCAGGTGACGTCCACCGTCTCCGGAAGGCCTGCCCTCGCGTCGGGCGAGAGCGCCGCGAGAGTCGCGGCGGCGCGCTCGGCAGAGCAGCGGCACGCGAACGAGAGCGGGGTCGTCTTGCGCAGCTCGGCGCGGTCGAGCCCGAGCTTCTTCAGGATCGTGCGCGAGGCGACCGCGAGCGCTCCGGCGCGGGACTTGCCGAGGAGGTCCACGGAGAGTACTCCCGTCGACCCCGGCGCGTCGGGCATCTCCTCCACAAGCACGCCGCGCGCCTCGAGTATCTCGACGTCGTCGCTGACGGCCGCCTCGAGGAATATCGCCGCCTTGCGCTGGAGGGAGCCCGCGAGATAGCCGTCGATGGAGTTGGATATCCCCTGCGAGAGAATGCGCCCTGGGACGGACCTCGTCACCTGGATCTGCCGCTCGCCCACGACCTTGCGCGGATCGGGCGCTCCCATCCCGTCGAAGTCCTCGAGGATCTTCTTCTCCGTGTAGCCGCGGAGCGTGCCCTCGGCCGTGCACTCGACGTTGAAGCCGCCGAGGGGGCCCTTGCACTTCATCTGCAGTATGAGCGTCTCGTCCGGCTCGGACGTCTCCGCGCCGAGGAGGGCGGCGGCCGCGAGCGCCTTCGACAGGAAATACGCGCTCGTCGGGCCGCAGAGGTGCCCGCGCGCCAGCTCCTGCGCGGCGCCGGTGACGTCCGCGATCGTCACCGCGACTTTCCTTTCCTTGTCGAACCATTCTTCTCTAGAGTCTTTCATGCGTTATATTATAGCACATTCCCGTTTGCGCTGCTTGTCTTTGCGCGATGAAATCCATTCCATATTTGCCGGATTTTTGGTAAAATATATGTAATGTATCTGAAGCAACTAGACATAGTGGGGTTCAAGAGCTTTGCGGACAAGACGAGGCTCACGTTCGACCCCGGACTGATAGCCATCGTCGGCCCCAACGGGTGCGGCAAGTCAAACGTGTCCGACGCGATCCGCTGGGTCCTTGGCGAGCAGCGCCCGACGGCCCTGCGCTGCTCGAAGCTCGTCGACGTGGTGTTCAACGGAACCGACACGCGCAAGCCGCTCGGCCTCGCGGAGGTGTCCATCACCTTCGCGGAATGCGAGAGCGAGCTGGGGACGGACTACCACGAGGTGACGATCACCCGCCGCGTGTACCGCGACGGCTCGGGCGAGTATTTCATCAACAAGCAGCCGAGCCGCCTGAAGGACGTCCAGCACCTCTTCATGGGCACGGGCATCGGCACGTCGTCCTACTCCGTGATGGCGCAGGGCCAGATCGACGCGATCCTCTCGTCTAAGCCGGAGGACCGCCGCGCGGTCTTCGAGGAGGCTGCCGGCATAACCAAGTTCAAGGCGGACCGCAAGGAGGCCCTGCGCAAGATCGACCAGACCGAGCAGAATCTGCTGCGCGAGGCTGACATCCTCCGCGAGATGAAGCGCCAGATCGGCTCGCTCCAGCGCCAGGTCGGCAAGGCGCAGCGCTACAAGGAGCTGCGCGACGAGCTGCGCGGCCTGGACATCTACGTATCCAAGCAGAAGATCCACGACTTCGACGTCGCGCTAGAGGAGAACGCCGCGAACAGGAACGAGATCGAGAAGGCGATCGCGGAGGCGAGCGAGGCCGTGGCGGCGGCCGAGGCGGAGCAGCAGCGGCTCCACGGCGAGCTCCACGAGCTTGAGGAGCGCCTACAGACCCTCGCGCAGGAGCAGGCGTCGGCGGACGGCGCGTACCGCCGCGCGACGGAGGTCATCGGCGTCAACGCGCAGCGCATCGAGGAGTACCGGCGCTTCGCGGAGCGCGACGGGCGCGAGATCGCCGACACCCGCCGGCAGCTGGAGGACATAAAGATGCAGTCGGAGTCGCTGGAGCAGAAGTCGCGGCTCCTGGCGGACTCCCTCGCGGCGGCGAAGGAGTCGCTAGACGAGGCGGAGGCGTCGTTCTCCGAGCTTCAGGGGCGCATCGACGCGATGCGCACGGACATACAGAATTCGCGCGCGGAGTCCGCGCAATGCGACAGGCGCGCGGCGGCGATACGCGACGAGATCGCCGCGCTGGAGTCCGCCGCCCGCGAGGCGATCATCAAGCGCGAGAGGCTCGTCGCCGACGAGAGCCGCGTGAAGGCGTCGCATGACGAGGCGGAGCGCGCCCTCGCGGAGATCCGCGGGAAGGCGGAGGCCGCGCGCGCCGCGGAGGCGGAGGCCGCCGAGCGCCACGAGGGCGTCAGGTCCGCGCTCGAGAAGCTCCGCGCCGACATCCAGGACGCGCGCGACCACCTGGGCGAGATGCAGCGTGAGGCCGCGGCAAAGGAGGCGCAGCTCGCCATGCTCAAGGACGAGGCGGCGGCGAAGCGCATTCTCGAGGGGATTTTCGAGAGGGGCGACGGAGACGTCAGGATCGCCGCCGTCGAGACCGGCCGCGAAGGCGCGGCGGTCGCCGAGGGCGACAGGCTCGTGGAGCACCTCGCGCTCGCCGAGGGGGAGACTGAGACAGCCGAGCAGCTGCTGGGCGACATGGTGCTGGTAGGCGGCGAGGGCGGCGTGTGGCGTCCGTCCACCTCGATGGCGCCGCGTTCCGGGCACAAGTCGCCGATCACCGAGGCGGAGGAGACGCTCGCCGCGCTGAAGGAGAAGATCGAGTCGGCGAAGGAGATACTCGAGACGGGCGCGGAGCGGGTCTCAGCTCTCACGCAGGAGCTGTCCGGGGCCGAGGCTCGGCTCGCCGAGGCGCGGCGCGCGGCCGCGCAGATCGAGGGCGAGGAGACGTCCGTCGCCAGGGACGCCGCGGCGCTCAAGAGGAGCCTGGACCAGGTCACGGAGGAGCTAGCCGCAGTGGTGAAGGCGAGCGGAGGCGACGCCGAGAGGCGCGTGGCGCTCGCCGACGAGCTTGAGAAGGCCGTCGCAAGGCGCGACGCGCTCCTGGACTCAGTGGCCACAATGCAGGACGACCTCCGCGGGCTGGAGACGGAGAACTCGTCGCGCTCGCAGCTTCTCACGGAGCGGCGCATCGCCGCAAGCCAGATGGAGCAGGAGCTTTCCTTCGTCGGACAGCAGTTCGAAGGCGCGGCGAAGCGGCGCGAGGAGCTGGAGCGCTCCATCGAGGGCCGCGAGAGCGGCATCAAGGGCTACGAGGAGTCCATGCGCCGCCTGGAGGAGGAAAGCACCGAGCTCATAGACGGGCTCGACACCCTCAAGGCCAGGGTTGAGGACTGCGGCGCCAGGATGGATGACGAGAAGGCCCGGCGCTCCGAAATGATGGCCAGGATATCAGAGGCCGACCACGCCGCGTCATCCAAGCGCAGCGGACTCGACCAGGCGCGCGACTTCAAGGGCAAGCTGGAGGTCCAGGCCGCGGAGGCGACCATGCGCCGCCAGAACATCTACGACCACCTCCAGGACGAGTACGGGCTTTTCGCCGACGCCGTGCTGCGCGAGCCCGACCCGAAGTGGAAGGGCGGCGTCGTGCCGCCGATCGCGGAGCTCGAGGAGAAGGTCTCGTCCCTGCAGGCCGGCATCGCCGCGCTCGGCCCGGTCAACATGGTCGCCATCGACGAATGCCGCGAGCTGGAGGAGCGCTACGCCAGGGAGAAGGCGCAGGAGGAGGACCTCCTCGCGGCCAAGGCGCAGATCCTGGAGCTCATCACCAACCTGAACACGACTTCGTCCGACCTCTTCAAGAAGACGTTCGAGCAGGCCAACGCCAACTTCCAGGCGATGTTCACGAAGCTGTTCGGCGGCGGCGAGGCGAGGCTCGTCCTGCTGGAGAACGAGGAGGACCCGCTGGAGTGCGGCATCGACATCATCGCTCGCCCCCCCGGGAAGCGCCCGCAGTCCGTGACGCTGCTCTCCGGCGGAGAGCGCACCATGACCGCCGTCGCGCTGCTCTTCTCGATCTTCATGATCAAGCCGGCTCCGTTCTGCATGCTCGACGAGCTGGACGCCGCGCTCGATGACGCGAACATCGGCAGGTTCGTGGAGCAGCTCAAGGAGTTCCTCGTGAAGTCCCAGTTCCTCATCATAACGCACAACCAGCATACGATCGCCGGCTCCGACCTGGTGTACGGCGTGTCGCAGCAGGAGAAGGGCGTCTCGAGGATCATCTCGATGCGCCTCTCCGACCTCGGGGTCAAGGGCGCGAAAAAGCAGTAATGAAGTTTATGCACAACTAAGGACAAGCCATAATGTCAGGAAGGATGGTGGATATGAAATCGAAGAGATATGCAATCTGGGCCGCCGCGGCGGCATTGGGCATTGCCGCGTCCGTACAGGCCGCGCCGGTGTCGGCGGAGATGTCGCAGGCTGCTGCGGCGGGATTCCTGTCAAGGACCGGCGTCGGGCCACTGCTCCTTCCCGGGCGCGAAGTCGTCTCCGCCGAGACGCGGGACAATCTGTGGATTGTCCGCCTCGCGCCGTCCGGCTACATCGAGGTCGCAGGCTCGACCAAGTGCGCGCCGATACTCTCGTTCTCGGCGAAAGACTTCGTCGAGCCGGAAGTCGGCTCGCCGTTCGCGGCCAAGCTGGCAGCCGACAGCCAGATGGTCGCGGAGAAGGAGGCGGGCGAATCCGCCGCCGACCATGCCAACTGGGCGAAGCTCACCGCGCCGGTTGCCATGAAGCGCGCAAGGCTCGCCGCAAAACCGACGGGAACTGACGGTACTGGCTACACGCCCTACGTCGCGCCGATGCTGGGCGCGACATGGCACCAGACCGCCCCGTACAACGACCTTTCGCCCTACAACTATTTCTGCGGTTGCATGGCGACGGCGGCGGGACAGGAAATCCGCTACTGGCGCTGGCCCTACAGGTATGAGAAGTTCCGCCAGTCGACTCACGGCGTCAGGGACGCGCAATTCAACTACAGCGATTTCGTCATCCGTCCGAACGGGCTTGTGCCGTTTGACTGGGACAAGGTTAAGGCCAACTACACCGACGAGTCAAACGCCTCCACGCCTTGGGCGAATGACAAGCAGGCAACGTACAACGCGGCATGGCTCTCTCTCTGGATGCAGTCTTTGACAGGCATGGGCTACAAGCCCGGCGGATCCGGCGGCACAAGGCAGCTCGCGAGCACGGCCGAAGAGTACTGGTACGAAAAAGGCACAGGCTATACCTACTGGAAGGACGGTTACACGAATCTCTGGAACGCGATAAAGGCCGACCTCGACTGGGGTTCGCCGATCCAGATCAACACGGCCGCCCACCAGATGGTCATTGATGGCTATGCCGTGGAGAACTACGGTACGGCGGACGAGGTCGATTGGATCAACCTCAATCTCGGTTATGGCAACGCGACATACTGGGACAATTTCAAGATCGCCGTCACGGAAGGCACATACTCAGGAACGCTTGCTTCCTTCCAGACAGGTTTTCGGCCGCAGAAGATCGTGCAGTTCGAGCCTGTTCCCAAAGTGAGCGGCACTTCGCTTACGCTTGCCTGGCATCTACCGCCTTGCTACACGAACAGAATCAGCGGCTTCCTGCTTCAGACATTGAAGGACGGCAATAACGTTGGTGCCGGCATGATTCCGTCTCTTGGCGATACGACTGAGAGATACACCTACACTGTAACTGACCTTGCAGCGGGCAGCGAATATACCTTCACAGTCACGCCGTTAATGAATGAAGGCGAAGGAACTGGCCGCCCCAACTCGGTGACAACGACAATCGGCGTGCCCAAGGCCGCGCCGGAAATCATCTCGGTCTCTTCCGTAGCTTGCGGCATCGAACTTCTCCAGCAGGACATCTTCGTCGAATGCGCACGTGGAAGCGTCAACAAGATTGATTTGACCTGCTCTGAGTCAACGACGGAAGTCGTACCGTATTCCAGCCACTTGACGATCTTGCCAGACAACAAGTTGAGCGTGACGAAAGTCGGCAATGTCTTTACCGTCAATGTCGATGCCACGGCGATGGATGCGAAGTGGGACGGCGAAATGCTTGTCTTGACCCTTGTCGCGAAGAATGGCGACGGCACGGAAGCATACAAAAACATGATGCTTCGTTTCAACTCCATGCGCCAGGTGATTAACGGCACGTTTGCTGCTGCGGATGGTGACGGCAATTCGCCGGTCTGGTTCTGCGGCGATACCACGATTGATGCCAAGGGAAGGGCGGTGTCGTTCGGCGCCAACGCCTTCCAGGGCACTGGCAAGGTGACGCTGATCGACTCTGTCGGCAACGGTTCCTTCACGTTTGCCGGTCTCGACAACTTCAAGGGGACGCTTGTGTTCGCGGGCGATGTAGGCGTAACCCTGCCAAGCGACATGTCGGGATTTGCGGGGGCCTTAAACATAACTTCTGGAACTTACGCGATTTCCAATAACTTGCCTGCTACCGCGACCGTCACCGTAGCCGATGGCGTAAACGTCAACCTTGTCAATGCCAATGTCGCGTCCACGATCACTGGCACAGGTTCCATAAACATCACCTCTGGATCCAGCGTGTTGTCTGGCACCGTCACGTCGTCAGTAAAGCTCTATGGTGGAGAGTTGACCATCCCTGCCGGAACGGGAGACTACTCGACCGTGTCGGTTGGTGGCGGAACGCTGAAAATACAGCTCTCCAAGGCACAGTCCATATTGGGTTATGATTGGTGGCTTCCTCTTTATACTTCGGGCTCCGTCAAGTTTGTGCTTTATGATGGTACCGAAGTCAATGCGACAACGACAGCGGCGAATCCGGGCATAAGGATAGCGCTTGAATCTGAGGCCAATGTCTGGACAGGGGAGAATTATGCTTTGTTTGGCGACAAATATTCCGCGAAGTGGTCTAACGGCTTGCCAGGCGAGGACGATTATGTGATCTTCAATTCAGCCCTTGACGACACCGACGGAACGATGATGAGACTTGATTTGTCGTCGGCGAGGAATCTCGGATACGTGCTAGTGAAGGGCGCGAGCAAATTGGAGATTGGCAAATACAATACGGATACATCAGCCTTGCTTACGGCGGACGTCCTTGAAAACGAGGTCGAGACGCACATTACCACCACATACTTCCAGCCAAAGGCCGTCATACCGCATAAGAAGTTGTCCACTTCGTCAGGCTTCATCCTGACATGCGAATTGGATTCCGCCTACGCCGACAACCTGAAAAAGCATGAGACCGGCGGAAGTGCCTTGCCAGATGCCAATTACTGGCAGGGCACGGTCGTGTTCTGCAACAAGAGCGTGAATAATTTGGAACTTCCCAATTACGGCAATGCGCAATCCAAGATCAGGCTCAATGGCGTAACCGGTTCGTTGATGGGCGGAAAGACATTTGATGGCATTCTGGAACTGGTTGACTATGAGGGCGCGCCCGCATTCAATCTGAATTCTGGCAGCAGCCAATACGCTGTGATAATCGGATCTGTTGTCAGCAACGGCATGTTTAAGACCTCGGGGAGCGCCTCTTCTCTGAACATACTTCTCAAAGACATATCTGGCTGGACCGGATCGTTTGACTTGGCTTCCAAGACGGTTGCGATAGGTCAATCTGTTCCATCATCTTATACTGGAAATGATGGCAGACTCCATGTCTGTCAGGCGGCGACGGTTGCGGTTGGCGCCACTTGGAAGGCAGCTGGCGGTTTGTATCTCGGGGCTGGCGGCGCACTTACGATAAATGGCGCGGTTGAAGCAAAGAATGTCACGACATACGGCGCGGGCGCGTCGGTTGTGCTTGAGGACAATGCCGTTCTTCAGGTGTCTGCGGCATCGGTAAGCGATTCTACGCCGACGCTCAATTTCAAGGCTGGTACTTTCCGTGTCAAGGAGGGCTCGGATTCGTTCAGGGAGACTGCTGCCGTCAACTTCTGCGCGGCAAGCGGCAAGCGCACGGTAGTCGATGCTAACGGCTCTACGCTTACGCTCGGCCCCAACGTGCTCTCCGGTTCTGGCGACGTGTATCTCACGTCGTCCAAGGCTGGCGGGAAGGTCGTAATTGAAGGCATCTCCGCCGCCTACACCGGCACGATCTACTGCGATATTTCGTGTGAAGCGTCGTTTGGCGACCTCTCCAAGGCGACCAACTGCAATATAAATGTTTCCGATGTAATCCTTTCGCGCAGTTCGGGCGACATCGGCAACCTCACCATCGGCCTCGGCGCGACTCTTGAGGTAACCGTCACGAAGGCTGATCTGATTGAGGGCCTAGAAATTGGCAGCGTCACGTTGAACGATGGCGCAACGATGGTGCTTAAGGACAAGACGGGGAAAGAGCTTGTGACCTTCGCGGCAGTGGATGCGGTGGACGGCAAGTATGTTCTTGCGCCTGACCCGAATGTCACGGCGGAATGTCTGCTTGACTACGAATTCAACGGCAATATGATTTCTGTTGGAACCGACACGACCGGACTCAACATTTGGAATGGGACGGCGTCCTACGATTCTCAGTCCGAGAAGATCTACATGAGGTGCAAACCGTATATCAACAAGACCTTTGCAATGCCGGATGACGAGTGGTCGGTGTTCATGCGGTGCACCTTGCCCGCCGCTAACAGCGCGACGCCCACGATGATGCTTATGTTCGGAAAGAACGGCGGAAACGTTTTCGGATTGGTCGCAGGCACCGGCGAAAACACCGTCGCGCTTGCTAGCAAGGATGGCCTGATTGGCGAGGCTGTTCAGGTAAGCGATGCGACATCCAAGCAGCATGTCTATACGATTGTCAAGACGGCAAACAGGGTTCGCCTCTATGTCGATGGGGTGTTGAAAGTTGACGAATCCGCGACGGTGTCCGTGTCCAAGGAATTCCAGATTGGATCGGTCAAGAACGGCAACAATACCGCGTACGATCCTTGCGATGATGCAAATGCGCTCATCGACAACATGAAGTTCTACGACTTTGCCGTCGGCCAGGCGATGATTGATGCCGAAGTGGCACTGTACGACGATACAGATCCGGAATATGATGGTCCCGCGCCGGTTGCCGTGTGGGTCGCGGGCGAGTTTGGCGACGACAGGAGCGCGCATGGCGGACTGGAAGTTTCGCTGAATGGCAACACGACAAACTCTCTGGGGCAGATCGTCATTGGCAGCGCCACCACGCTCGGCGCGACGATTGCGATTCCTGACGGATTCAACAATGCGACGATGCTCGTTAAGTATGAAATCCCGTCTGGCGGAGCACCGGCGGCAAATTCAGTTCCTGCAACTATGTTTGTGAATTATGACATGGGTGCGTATGCCAACAGTGGCGCGTCCGTTCTTGACGGATACTTCTGGAATAACACGCAGGTTAAGTCTGGCTATGCGCTTTCTTCACCCGCGCCGTCAATTCCGCAAGAAGGATATATCCTTATATCCGCTCCTGCAAATTCGAATCAGAATCCTGGAAATCATTATACGGCCGTGTATGTTGGAGAAAGCGTTGGGTCGGTGTCCGGCGGTGAGGCTTCCGGATTGAGATTCACAAGTGCGGACAACCGCGTGACATCCGTCGGCATCGGCGGGCCAACCGTCGCGGGCGCGGTGCCGTGGGCAGGCATGGTCGTCAAGAGCGTTGCTCTCTTCGACGAATGGGTTACCCCGAGCGATCTCGCCAACTACAGGTTCCCCGCGCAGGGAGCGGTGCGTCCGGTCGATCCCGACCGCTATGCGATCGAGCCCGTCGCCTCCTGGATCAACGACTTCAAGACGGCCGAGAAGGGCGACTACACGCTCTCTGTCAGCGGCACGACCGCCGCGAAGGACGACACCTTCGGCGGCACGCTCACCATCGGCGACGCGGCGGCGGTGATTGACACAACAGCGGCAAACAGCGCCAATATGACTGTGCTCATCAAGTACAGGGCCGCGTCGAGCGTAACAACTGCTCCTGTTGTTGCATTCGGTGGCATGGCTGCTGTCGGGCTTGATGTCGGCGTTTACACAAAGTCGGACAAGACGCTGGCCGTCTACAGGAACTTCAGCAACGACAACGGCAAGCCTTACGATTTTGCTACGGCCCCAACACTTTCGGCGAACGGCGGATATGTGTTGTGCGCAAGGAATAACTTCAAGTCGTGTATGGCTTATGTCGGAGATTCGCTTGACGACATGACCGGCGGTGAGGTCACCGATGGCAGCATTCAATTCTCGAATGTGCCGCTCACGAAGTTGGGCATTGGCGGCAATTCCGGCATGGCGGCAAGCGCCAATGACATGGTGCCATTCACGGGCTTCATCGTCGAGAAGGTCGTCGTGTTCAACGGCTACTACACGCCGGAGCAGATTCGCTATGTACCGAATCCCGAAGACGGTGCCACGTTGTCCATCGCATCTGGTGCGACGTGGAGGTTCGCGGCGGGCGAGACCAGGACCTACACGAACATCGGAACGCTCAGCGAGGGTGGCGCAATCGCAATCACGAACGCGGCGACGCTCGTGGAAGGCACGTACAAGCTCGCCGAGTGGACAACGCCGCAGCAGTACACGACCCAATGCGCGGGATACGGAAAGGTCGGTACGCTTGTGACGGATGGACTCGCAGCAGGGCTTTCGGCGCGTCTCGTCTATGGCGCGAGGGCACTCTACCTGCGCGTTGACGACACTGCCAAACAGGCGGCGCGCAAGCCGCTCGTGGTCTGGTGCTACGGCGACTCGATAACCGAGGGCTTCAACGCACAGGCGACCGGCGCGAACTACCGCATCCTCCTCTACCAGAAGCTGGAAATGCTAGGCTACAATGTGAGGTCAACAGGCGTTTACGGACTCAGCAACGGCTACAACTCCGTTGATCCCAGCGGCACCGCGCTTACAGACCAATACAAGTGGCATTCCGCGAAGCACGGCGCGACGGCAGGCCCGTCGTCGCTCGCCCATCGCAGCAACCTTTCCGAGAACGTCGATACGCTCGCGATACAGGCGGGAACGCCGGACGTCGCGCTGCTCCTCATCGGCGTCAACGACCTGCCGCAGTTCACTACTGTCGAGCCGGTGTTTGCGGCCTGGACGAATGTCGTCAACCGCCTCGTCAACAATCTGCCAAACACGAAGATCATCGTCTCGACGATCCTCTACAGCGACGGTACGAGGACGGATATCGATCCCAAGATCACGAATATCAACAACAACTACATCAAGCCGCTGATGGCCTCCTTGCCCGCGGCATGGCAGGGACACGTTGTTCTCGCCGACCTCAACTCCATCGTGAAGAGCGGACAGCCCGGCATCATCTATTCCGATCACCTCCATCCCGATTGGTGGGGCTACGACCAGATGGCAGACGGTTACCTTGAGAAGATCGTCGAGTGCTATCCTAATCCTGACGCGACGGACTTCCCGTCCCAGAACCCGATCCCGGCCGCCCCGACGGCGAACCAGCTTGGCGCGGCGAACAAGCCGGAACTCGCCGCCTATCGCGCTGGCTTCACGAAGCTCTGCAACATCCGCGTCGAGAAGGGACAGGACGTCGGCAATGTCGTGTATGACGAGATGAACGGCGCCGCCGCATCGAACAACCTCGAGAAGGTCGGTTACTTCGTCGAATTCGTCCGCGACGACAACCACGCGCACAAGTGGGTGTGGGTTGACATGGATGCGTTTGGCGACGCGGATTTGGCGTCCGTCGGCCTGCCGCAGCGCAACTACCAGCAGGCGGTGACGAAGATGCACGTCTGCTCCAACCATGGCGCAATCGACAATGTTGCGGCGGATGACGACTCCGTCACCGGCTGGATCGAGTTCTCGCCGTACGACTACACGAGGCCGGCCTCCAACTCCGCGGCGCCGGCGAACTACGGCGATCCCTTCGACTGGAACGACACGCTTTCGCAGAGCGGCTCCTACGGCTGCATGCAGGTTTTCCGCGTCATGAATCCTTCGTCGAGGAATCTGTACGAGCGTCCTCAGCTGATGTTTGCGTTCAACAACTTCCAGTCGGCGAACAGCAACCCTGCCGATTTCGGTATCGGCAACTTTGCCCAGCACTTCAACTGCGACAATAGCCATCATTCAGCCGACTGGACCGGAGTCGGCGGAACTCTCGCGAAGATGGCTCCCTCCGCCTATTCGGTCAAGACCATCGAGATCTGGACGAAGGCGGCGGGCGGCGAAAAGACAACGACGACGACAGACTTCCCCGTGCCGTACTCGTGGATTGAGACGTATGTTCCTGGCATCGTGGGCTATCCCGACGCGATGTACGAAACGGTGGCGAAGTCGTCTGGCGACAATGACTATGCCTATTGGGAAAGCTATGTACTGGGGCTTGAACCAACCAATGCGCTCAGCAAGCTCACGACGACGATCCGCATGGAAGGGCAGAAGCCGATAGTCGAGTATTTCCCGACGAACGAAGTCCTGAAGGCGAGCGGCGCGATCGAGTATATCCTCCAGGGCAAGCCGATGCTCACCAACGGTTGGCAGGATGTCACGTTTGAGGAGCCTGGCGCCACCAACCGCTTCTTCCGCGTCAAGGTGACATGGTGAGAATGGACAGGAGATGCGACTTGAACAGTGAAAGAGAGAATCACTGCGTCTAGTGTTGTTGGAAAGTAAAAAAAGGAGAACTGAAAAATGAAGTCTATGCTATCAATTGTCATTGGGTTGGCCGCCACAGGAGTTATTGGCGCAGAGACGATAAAGCTTCCTGCACCAAACAATGATTCTGGCGTTACGGTCATGCAGGCGCTGAAGGCGCGCCGTTCGGAGCGGGCGTTCTCGGACAAGGAGCTTTCCCTTGAACTGCTTTCGGGTGTTCTGTGGGCGGCGAACGGATTCAACCGTCCTGACAGGCGTACCAACGCGACGGGGCTCAACAAGCAGGAGATATCGGTCTATGTGATCATGAAGACCGGCGCGTATCGTTATGATGCGAAGGGGAACTCGCTCGTCAAGGTGTGCGACGCCGATCTGCGTCCGGCCATCGCCGCACAGCAGTCCTTCGCGGCGACCGCGCCTGTCTCGCTTCTCATCGTGGCGGATGTCGGCGACCCGATCTACGCGGGTGCGCGAAGCACGCTCTCGAACTATGACGCTGGGATTGTCTCCGGGAACATCTACCTCTACTGCGCGGCAAACGGACTTGCGACTGTCTGCAGGCGCTCAATGGACAACGATGCGCTCAGGAAGGCGCTAAAGCTCCCCGACACGACGGTTCTGCATCTTAACCATCCCGTCGGGTACCCGGCAAAATAACAGCAAACACAAAGGGGCGCCCTTGCCGGCGGGAAGCGAGATTGCTGTTGCGCTTCTTCGCTGCAGGCTGGGAACCATCTACGACAAGAAGACTCCGCGGTCCCTATGCGGGAACGTCAGGCAGTCGAAAACTTGACAAGATTATGACTAAAGGTCATTGACTTTCGGTCAGTAATGTGCTATAATGTCTGCCGTCTTTCATCCACATAGGAGCCCACGAGTGACAAAGAGGCAGGAGATAGCGCAGGAAACGCGCCAGAGGATATACGCGACGGCTTGTTCCCTCATCGAGAGGAACGGGTTTGCCAACGTGTCCGTCGAGGACATCACGCGCGCCTGCGGCGTGGCGAAGGGGACATTCTACGTCTATTTCAAGCGCAAGGAGGAGATCGTCTTCGAGTGCTGCAAGGAGTGGTTCGGCGACGTGGACCGCAAGGCGCGCGAGCACAAGGGCACGATCGTCGAGAAGCTTGCGTTCTACTTCAAGGGGTTCATGGAGGGTGTTACTTGCGGTGGCGTGGAGCTGTGCCGCCAGTGGGTGCGTGAGGTGATAAACCCGTCCGATTCGCCTGGCGAGATGTGCGGCGGCAAGTACGCATACGACTACAGGCACCTGACGGATTTCCTAAATGACGCGGTGAAGGACGGCGCGCTGAAGAGGAACACGCCCGTCGAGACGCTCGTGCATCTTTTCATGAGCGAACTCTACGGCATGATGACGTGCTGGTGCATGAGCGACACGAAGTTCGATCCCGGGGAGTGGGTCGGGCGGTTTGCTAAGCTCCAGTTGCCCGCTATTTTGAAGCCGTTTGAGTGCGCGTGTCACGCAGAAAGGAATGGTTAGGACTTCTGACTTCAGACGTCGGACATCTGAAACTGAGGTCTGAAGTCATAAGTCAGAAGTCGAGAAACATACGTTTCAGCAAGATTGAAATCCAACAAGAAAGGAAAACAACAATGAACAGAAGAGAATTCGTAAAAGATTCGCTGGCGCTTGCGGGCGCGGCGGCAATCGGGCTGGGCTGCTCGAAGGAGACAACGGCAAAAGAAGGCTCCTCCACCCCTCAATCATCAGAAAACAAAGGAGAGAAGAAAATGAAATACGCAGTCGTATATTATTCATGGAGCGGGAACACGCGCTTTGCTGCCGAGACGATCGCGAAGAAGGCAGGCGCCGACCTCTTCGAGATCAAGGCCGTGAAGCCGTACAACAGCGACTTCCACAAATGCTGCGACGAGGCGAAGTCCGAGTGCTATGGAAAAACGCTGCGTCCGATCAAGACCATCGAGGGACTTGACCTCGCAAAGTACGACGTTGTGTTCGTCGGCACGCCGAACTGGTGGGGTACGATGGCTCCGCCCGTTCGTACATGGGCGACGCAGAGCAAGGATGCGCTCAAGGGCAAGAAGGTTTGCCTCTTCCAGACGCACGGCGGCGGCGGAATGCAGCGCGTTGGCAAGGAGTTCGCGGAGATCTTCGGCGACACGGCGAAAGTCCTGCCGCCCAAGGCGTTCAGCGGCTCGTCAATCAAGTCCAGCGTCGCCGCGCTGGAGGCGTTCGCCAGCGAGAGGATATCAGGCAAGTAAAACTCATCATCCTGAAAGACCTCTGCGCTCTCGGCCTCTCAGCGCCTCTGCGTGAGTCATCACACCAAGAAAGAAACAATATGAAAGTGCTGCTCATCAATGGAAGTCCGCGCGCGAACGGCAACACAGCCCGCGCGCTGAAGGAAGTCGCCGACACGCTTGCGGCGGAAGGCGTCGACGTCGAGACGGTCTGGGTCGGCAACAAGCCCGTCCGCGGATGCGTCGCCTGCTACCAGTGCAAGGCGAAGAACCTCGGCAAGTGCGTGTTCGGCGACGATGCGGCCAACGTCATCATCGAGAAGCTTAAGGAGGCGGACGGCATCGTCATTGGCTCTCCGGTCTATTACGGACAGCCGGCAGGCGCGTTCCTCGCGCTCTGGCAGCGCATCTGCTTTGCAGGCACGGAATTCGTCAAGGCGAAGCCCGCCGCGTCCGTAGCGGTGTGCCGTCGCGGGGGATCGACTGCGGCGTACCAGTGCATGAACATGCCGTTCGAGATGCTGAGCTGCCCTGTCGTCACTTCGCAGTACTGGAACGTGACGTTCGGGCGCGAAGAGGGCGAGTGCGAACGCGACGCAGAGGGCATGCAGACGATGCGCACGCTTGGGCGCAACATGGCCTGGCTCCTCAAGAACCTCAAGCGTGGCGACGCAATCCCCCGATCCGCCGATGAACCATGGCAGCCGATGCACTTCATACGCTAAATCTATCAACAAGGAGCAAGAATGAACAAATCAATAATAGGAGGGTTGGCAATGACAATCGCGGCAACGGCAGGCGGTGTTGAACTCGTTCAGGTATGGGACAAGACGTTCCTGAAGTCCGACAAGGTGGAGCATACAAAGGTGACGTTCAGGAACCGCTTCGGCATCACGCTGGCCGCCGACGTTTATAAGCCTAAGGCGGGGAACGGGGAATGGGGAAAGGGGAACGGAAAGTTTGCGACGATTGCGGTCTCGGGGCCGTTCGGCGCGGTCAAGGAGCAGTCGAGCGGCCTCTATGCACAGACGCTTGCGGAACGCGGATTCCTGACGATCGCGTTCGATCCGTCCTTCACGGGTGAGTCGGGGGGTACGCCTCGCTATGTCGCTTCGCCTGACATCAACACGGAAGACTTCCAGGCGGCGGTGGACTATCTCATCTCGCGCGATGACGTTGACGCCGACAAGATTGGCATTCTCGGCATCTGCGGGTGGGGTGGTCTCGCCATCAACGCGGCGGCGGTCGATACGCGCGTCAAGGCGACGGTCGCCTCGACGATGTACGACATGACGCGGGTGACGGCGAACGGCTACTTCGACAAGGAGGACAGCGCGGCGGCGCGCAAGGCGAAGAAGGAGGCGATGAACGCCCAGCGCATCAAGGACTTCAAGTCCGGAACATACGAGCTTGGCGGCGGCGTGGTCGATCCGCTCCCTGCCGACGCTCCGCAGTTCGTGAAGGATTACTACGCCTACTACAAGACGCCGCGCGGCTACCATGCGCGCTCGCTCAACTCGAACGGCGGCTGGAACAAGACGTCCGCGCTCTCGTTCATCAACGCGAAGCTCCTCGCCTACGCGGGCGAGATCGAGAGCGCGGTGATGGTCGTCCACGGCGAGAAGGCGCACAGCCGTTATTTCGGCGAGACCGCATTCAAGATGCTCAAGGGCGGGAATAAGGAGATCGTCATCGTTCCCGGCGCGTCGCATTGCGACCTCTACGACGGAGGTAGCAAGGGCGCGATTCCTTTCGACCGCATCGAGGCGTTCTACAGAAATAACCTGAAATAGGCCGTAACACCAGTATTTTGGGTGTCATGAGGATCGGTTTGGCGAAAACAACATTGACAACTATTAAAACAACTTCATTTCGCGGCGGGCAACTGCCCGCCGATTTGTTTATACAAGTTGTTCTGGTTGTTTCCAAAAAAACTTATAGGCAGGGGGAAAATGAAGATTGAAGAGTTTAGACGTGCGATGGCGGAGACGGAGTACATTCCCGCTGGGAGTGCGCTTCATCAGGCGTTTCATGCGTTTTCCCAGGAGGCGCTGAAGATCACGGCGGAGCTGAACGGCGCGTACCATACGCCCGAGGAAGTGCGTGCGCTCATCTCGCAGCTGACGGCGAGCGAGATCGACGAGTCGTTCGGTCTCTTCCCGCCGTTCCATACCGACTGCGGCAAGAACACGAAGATCGGGAAGCGCGTCTTCATCAACGCCGGCTGCCAGTTCCAGGACCAGGGCGGCATCACGATTGGCGACGATGTTCTTGTCGGGCCGCAGACGATCATCGCGACATTGAACCACGATCCCGACCCGGAGAAGCGCGGCGGGATGATTCCCAAGTCGGTAAAAATTTGCGACAAGGTCTGGCTGGGCGCGCGCGTGACGGTCTGTCCGGGCGTGACGATCGGCGAAGGCGCGATCGTCGGCGCGGGGGCGGTCGTGACGAAGGACGTGCCCCCTCGCACGGTCGTTGCTGGCGTCCCGGCAAAGGTCATCCGGAAATGCTGAAGCTTTAGTTCTTTACGGAAACACCAAGAAAGGAAAACGAATATGAACAGGAAAGAATTCATCAAGATAATGGGCGCGGTCGCAACTGCAGCGGCGCTCGACAACATCGGCTTCGCCGAGGAAGGAGCAAAGAAAATGAACAAGAGCATCGTCGTCTACTTCTCGCATACGGGCGAGAACTACTCCGTCGGGAACATCACCGTCGGGAACACAGCCAAGGTCGCCAAGGAGATTGCGGCGCAGACGGGCGCGCCGACATGGGAGATCAAGGAGGCGGACGAATACCCAAAGACAAGCTACAATGACTGCGTCTCTCGCGCAAAAAAGGAAAAGCAGCAGAACGCGCGTCCGGCATTCGTCGGCGAAGCGCCAGACCTCTCGCAGTACGACACGATCTTCCTTGGTTATCCCAACTGGTGGGCTGACGCGCCGATGGTCGTCTATACATTCCTCGACAAAGCGAAGATAGACGGCAAGACCATCCTTCCGTTCTGCACGCACGAAGGTTCGGGCCTCGGATCCACGGCGCGTTCGCTCGCCAAGGCTTACCCCAAGGCAAAGGTCGAACCCAAGGGACTTGCGCTCTACGGACACGTTGCGCAGAAGGAACCGGACGCCGTAAAGTCCGCCGTGGCCAAGTGGCTAAAGGATCGCGGAATCTCAAAGTAAAGGACACAACAATGCAATACATAAAATTCGGCAACACGGGGATGGATGTCTCGCGCATCTGCCTCGGCATGATGAGCTTTGGCAAGCCCGGCAAGGAGAACGGCGTGTTCCCGTGGGCGCGGGACTACGACGACGCGAAGCCGCTCTTCAAGAAGGCCATCGACCTCGGCATCAACTACTTCGACACGGCGAACGTCTATCAGATGGGTTCGAGCGAGGAGATCACAGGACGGCTCGTGCGCGAATTCGGGCTCGACCGCGACGAGATCGTCGTCGCAACGAAGGTGCATTTCGACATGCGTCCGGGCAAGCCCAACGGCGGCGGCTCATCCCGCAAGAACATCATGGCCGAGATTGATCATTCGCTCAAGCGCCTCAACATGGACTACGTGGACCTCTACCAGATCCACCGCCTTGACGCGAGCACGCCGATGGAGGAGATCATGGAGGCGCTACACGACGTGGTGAAGAGCGGCAAGGCGCGCTACATCGGAGCGTCCACCATTTTCGCGTGGCAGCTGGAGCGGATGCAGCAGATTGCCGAGCGCCACGGCTGGACAAAGTTCGTCTCGCTCCAGCCGCAGTACAACCTCATCTACCGCGAGGAGGAGCGCGAGATCCTTCCGCTCTGCCGCGACCGCAAGATGGCCGTCGTGCCGTGGAGTCCGCTCGCGGGCGGCAGGTGCGCCCATCCGTGGGGGACTAAGACCGCGCGCAACGCGGTCGACGAAGTCTCGCCGATGGTATGGGGCGCAACGGACGCGCAGGACAAGGTGGTGGTGGACAATCTCGAAAAAATCGCCGCCGCGCACGGGCGCACGATGGCGCAGGAGTCGCTTGCGTGGATGCTCTCGAAGCCTGGAATCACCGCCCCCATCGTCGGCTCGACAGCAGTTCGTCACATCGAAGAGGCGGTCTCCGCGCTCGACATCAAACTTGACCCCGAGGAAATCGCCGCGCTCGAAGCGCCCTACGTCCCGCATGTCAAAACAGGAGCGTTCTGACGTTACAAGGAGGAAATCACGATGAAAGTTCTGATGCTAAATGGTTCGTGGAATGGAGATGGATCGACAAAGGCGGGCCTCGACGAAATGGCTAGGACGTTCTCCGCCGAAGGCGTGGAGACGGAGATCGTCACGATCGGCGGCAAGCCGATCGCCGACTGCATAGCGTGCGGCAAGTGCGCGGAGCTCAAGCGGTGCGTCTTCGCGAACGACGGCGTCAACGAATTTGCGGCGAAAGCAAAGGAAGCGGACGGCTTCGTGTTCGGGACGCCTGTCTACTACGCACATCCGTCGGGACGTGTCATCAGCTTCCTTGACCGCGTGTTCTTCTCCGCCATGATGGGGAACCGCTATGCGGCGTTCCGGCACAAGCCTGTCGCCTCGATAGTCGTGGCGCGACGGGCCGGCACAAGCGCCAGCTTCGACGTCCTGAACAAATATGCAGGCATTTCGCAGATGATAACTGTCGGCTCCACTTATTGGAATGAGTTTCATGCGCTGACGAAGGATGATGTTCCGGGCGATCCGGAAGGATTGCAGACACTCCGCAACCTCGCCCGCAACATGGTCTATGTGATGAAGTGCCTCAAGGCAGGGCGAGACGCCGGAATCAATGCGCCGGCAAACGAGACGGAAATCCTGACAAATTTTGTGCGATAACCAGCAGAAAGAAAAAATCAATGAACGACTTTGTGTTTCAGAACACCACGAAGGTCTATTTCGGCAAGAACCAGCTCGGGCACCTTGGAGAAGAGCTGTCCAGGTTCGGCAGAAATGTCCTTCTCGCATACGGCGGCGGTTCAATCAAGAGAATCGGACTCTACGACAAAGTCATGGCTGAACTGGCCAAGGCCGGGATGACCGTCTTTGAGTTGCCTGGCGTCGAGCCGAATCCGCGCCACACCACCGTCAACAAGGGTGCGGCGATTTGCAAGAAGGAGGGGGTCGATGTCGTCCTCGCAGTTGGCGGCGGCTCGACTATTGACGCGTGCAAGGCCATCGCCGCGACCGCAAAGTACGACGGCGACGACAGCTGGGATCTCGTCAGCGGTAAGGCGTCCGTCTCGGAGTCCTTGCCGCTTGTGGCGATTCTCACGCTTGCGGCGACCGGGAGCGAGATGGACGGCGGATGCGTGATCAGCAATGTCGAGACGAACGAGAAGAACGGCTATTTCCCGCCGGACGCCAATCCGCGCGCGTCCTTTCTCGATCCGCAAAACACGTTCACGGTAAGCGCATACCAGACGGCCTCCGGCTCGGCTGACATCATGTCGCACATCTTTGACGTCGCCTACTTCTCGCGCAAGGACCAGATGGATATGCTTCTGCGCGTCCAGGAAGAGGTGCTGAAGACCGTGGTCAAGTATGCGCCTGTCGCCGTGAAGGACGGCTCCAACTACGAGGCGCGCGCCAACCTCATGTGGGCCTCCAGCTGGGCGCTTAACGGCTTCCTGTACGAGGGTTTCATCCAGGACACGGTCTGCCACTCGATGGAACACGAGCTTTCGGCCTTCTACAACATAACCCACGGGCACGGACTCGCCATCCTCACCCCTCGCTGGCTCTCGTATGTCCTCGACGAAAACACCGCGCCGCGCATCAAGCGCTTCGGCGAGAACGTGCTGGGCATTGATCCTTCCCTGCCGCTGATGGAAGGCGCGAAGGCGGCAATCGCCGCGCTGGAGAAGTTCTTCTTCGAGACGCTTGGGCTCAAGAGCCGTCTTTCCGACCTCGGCATCGACGACAGCAAGTTCGCCGTGATGGCGAAGAAGGCGTGCAGCTTCACAGGCGGGAAGCTTGACAGCTTCACCGTCATCCAGCCGAATGATGTCGAAGCCATCTACCGCATGTGCCTGTAGGCAAGGAGTTAAAAAATGGAGATTATGAAAAAACTGATAATAGGAGGAATGGCAATGGCCAGTGCGATCATGGCAAGCGCCGCCGAACTGACGGCAAAGGAGACGGCAATCGTCGAAATCGGCGCGTGGACGGCGCGGGGGGAGCAGGAGAAGCTCGGCGCGGCGTTCAAGGCTGGGTTCGACGCGGGGCTTACGCTCAACGAGGCGAAGGAACTCGTCGGGCAGCTCTACGCATACTGCGGCTTCCCGCGCGCGCTCAATGCGGCGGCGACGCTGATGAAGGTGTGGAATGAGGGGAACGGGGAATTGGGAACGGGGAATAGGAAATGGGGCGAAGGTCCTGCGGCGAACATGCCGCGCGGCTCGCTCGGTGAGCGGGCCCTGCCGGTCGGGACAGCGAACCAGACGAAGCTTTGCGGCGGGCCGGTGAAGGGCGCGCTCTTCGACTTCCATCCGCAGCTCGACGAATACCTGAAGACGCATCTCTTCGGCGACATCTTCGCGCGCGGCGTTCTCGACTGGCGGACGCGCGAGATCGTCACGATTGCCGCGCTCGCGGCGCGCCCCGAGACGGCGCCGCAGATGAAGGCGCATATCGCGATTGGCAAGGTGAACGGCGTAACCGATGCGCAGGCGAAAGCGATTGTGCGGCGCGTGCAGCTGCCGCGCAATCCCGCCGATCTCCCAGCCGACTGGTCTCCGATCCCCGTAGGCGAGCCCAATACCGCGTACGCCAAGTACTTTATCGGCAACAGCTATCTCCACAAGCTCACGCTCGACCAGGTGCCGGCGTTCGGCGTCGCGTTCGAGCCGGGCTGCCGGAACAACTGGCACATCCACCACGCGAAGACGGGCGGAGGGCAGATGCTAATTGTCACGGCGGGCGAGGGCTTCTACCAGGAATGGGGCAAGCCGGCGCGTCGTCTCAAGAAAGGGGACACGGTGAACATTCCTGCGAATGTCAAGCACTGGCACGGAGCCGCGCCGGATTCGTGGTTCCAGCACATCGCGCTTGAAGTGCCCGGTACCGAGCAGTCGAACGAATGGTGCGAACCAGTGGATGACGCCGCGTACGCCGAGGCGACAAAGTAGTCAGCTTGTATTTCAATCGATTCCAAAGCCCAACGGAGGTATAATTATGTCTACAAAGAAAACAGCGAAGAAGACAAAGAACGTGCTGATCATATCGGCGTCGTTCCGCCCGAACTCCAACTCCCACGCGCTCTGCCAGGAGGTCGCGAAGGGCGTGAAGGCCGCGGGCAACAAGGCCGAGGTCATCCGTCTCAAGGACAAGAAGATCGGGTTCTGCACCGGTTGCTACGCCTGCCAGAAACTCGGGAAGTGCGTGATCCAGGATGACGCCAACGCGATCGTCGAGAAGATATGCAGGGCGGACGCCGTCGTGTTTGGCACGCCCGTCTACTACTTCTCGATTGCCGGACAGCTCAAGGCGCTCTTCGACCGCTGCGTCGCGAAGTGGCCGGAGCCGAACGGCAAGCCATACTATCTCGTCGCGACGATGGCGGAGAATATGGATTGGGATCTCGTGAAGGCGCCGCTCCAGGGCTTTGTCGACTGTTTCGAGGGCGCGAAGATCAAGGGCTTCCTCAAGGCCGGAGGCGTCTATGAGCCTGGTGCCGTGAAGAAGACGAAGTTCATGAAGGCGGCCTTCGATCTCGGCAGGAGGATATAAAATGAAAGTCCTCTTTATCATATTTGGCATTGTCTTGGTTGCCGCGATCGCAGTGGTGGCGGGATGCCGAATAATGGCAAGCCGCTCGACGGCGGCGACGGTGGGGTTGACGGCAAAGTTGCCGGGCAAGATCGCGGTTGTCTACTACTCCCAGTCGAAGGTCGGCAACACGGCGACTGTCGCGAAGTGGATCGCCAAGCACACGGGAGGCGAACTTGTCCAGATTGAAGCCGTCGAGGCGTATCCCGACTCCTACGGCGACACGCTCAAGGCTGCGAAGAGGGACATGGAGAACGGCGGAACGCGTGCGATAAAGTCCGTCCCCCCGCTCGACGGCTTCGACGTGGTGTTCATCGGCTCGCCGATCTGGTACGGAACGTATGCGCCTCCGGTCGCGGAATTCTTCAAGACGCATTCGTTTGCTGGCAAGACGGTCGTTCCGTTCTGCACGCATGGCGGCGGTGGTGCGGGCCGCTACTTCGCGGACGTGCGCAAGGCTTGTCCTGCCGCGACGGTCAAGGAAGGCCTCACGATTCGCGGCTCGAACCAGATCGAGCGCCGCCTGGGCACGGGCGTGACAGTACATCATACGGAAGACGACGTCGTCAACTGGCTCAACGCGGTTTTCGCCGCGACGGCCGCTTCCGCGACAACGGGAGACGCGCTGGACTTCCAGACGGACACGTTCAAGACCAAGGAAGGCAAGGCCGTTACGATCACGGCGATCAAGCATGCCAGCCTGCGCATCCAGTACGACGGGCTTGAAATCCAGGTCGATCCCGTGGCAAAGTACGCACCCGAAACGGACTACTCGAAGTTTCCGAAAGCAGACGTTATCCTCGTCACGCACGAGCATTTCGACCACTTCGACCGCGATACGATTGCCACGCTCCGGAAAGACGGCACTGAGATAGTCGCCAACCCGGCGGTCCAGAAGATGCTGGGCTTCGGAACGGCGTTCTCGAACGGCGAAAGTCGCGTGCTTGCGAAGGGAATCAAGTTGGACGCCGTCCCGGCCTACAACACCACGCCGGGTCATACGCAGTTCCATCCCAAGGGAC
>CADCCQ010000050.1 GCA_902799955.1 uncultured bacterium
CCAGAACTTCGCGGGAATGTACCAGTTGTCCTCGTAGCGGCTGGGATGCACCTCGTCCTTGAACTGTAAATCCGAGCCGAAGATATTGTTCACGAACACGTATCCGCCTTGTCCGCTCGCGTATTTGTCGAGCGAATCGGGTTCGGTGGAGTGGGGCTTCATGACCGGCGTGCGACGGTCGTCGTTCCAATAGTTGCAGCCGCCCCGCATTCGATTGGCCACGAACGCCACTCCTTGGGAACACGATCTCAGCACCTTGTCGGAGAGCAGGTCGTTGCCCTCGACGAGAATTGGTCCGTGATCCACCTCGAAGAACAGATCGAAGGCGTTGGCCCACAGTGTGTTGCCCGTTATGCGCGAGCCCTGTCCCATCCAGTCGAACCAGATGCCGGCGCACGCCGAGGGGCCTCCGCAGTGATGGATGCGGCAGCGGGCGATTGTCACGTCGATGGCCGCGTGCAGCTTGATGCCGCCCATTTCCGCGCCGCCGAAGGGCTTTTCCCAGAAGCAGCGGGATATCTCGCAGTCTTCGATCGTGGAGAACGCGCAGCCGAACGCGCCGCAGATACCAGCCTGCCCGCAGTCGTCGATCCGGCAGCGGCGCACGGCATGGTGGCCCGTTTCGCTCCAGTCGCGTTTGTGGAGACGCAGCGCCCAGAGCGAGAAAAGCTGCTTTCTGTCGAGCCAGAACGCATCGAAGTCGTTGGCGCACTTTCCCAGCGTGAGACCCGCGCAGCTCGACCCGGAGATCGTGCAGTCTTCGATCGTCCACCCGCGGCTCCAATGCGTGCCCACCACGCCCACCTGTTCGCCGCGCGGATGGGCCCAGTCGGGTCCGGCGTTCGTGAATGTGATGCCCTTCAGCGTGATGTAGTCGCGCCGCGGTTCAAGCGGATAAAAGCATGCCGGGCGGACGACCAATTCCGGCACGGAGACTTCGGGGGCGCGCTTGAACGCCGCCACGATCGTTCCCCACGCGCCCCTGCCGGGAACGAGGGCCGCGCTGCCGGGAGCCAGTTTCGGGACGCCTTTCGCGCCGGCGAAGACCTCTTCGCCCAGCAGCTTCAACGGCTTGCCGTCCTGCAAAAGCCTTGTGCGGAAATGCTTTTTCCCCCTTGGCTCGAACCACCTGCCGACGATGAAATCCGTGAACGGATTGAGCCCGCCGAACGTATCGTACGCCACATGCGCCTCCCAGAGGCCGTCAGCTCGTTTCTTCCATCCGCGCACGGGATCGGCTCCGGTCACGACGACCTTCTCGCCGGGCGCCGCGCGATAGACGACGGGCGCGCCCTCGCGTCCCGCGTTCACGGGCTTCACCCATTCGCGGTATACGCCCCCGCGTATGGTCACGACATCACCGGCGGCCGCGACGTCCGCCGCGCGCTGGATCGTGCGCCACGGCTTCGCGGCAGAACCCTCCGCCGCGTCGTCGCCATTCGTTGCCACGAAATACTCCCGCGCCGTTGCAAAGAACGGCGCAAGCACACATGCCGCGACCGACGCGGCCGATATTATTTTGCTCGTCTTCATTTTAGGTATTCCATTTTCAAGTTATTATATCACAAGTAGGGGAAATTTGGCCGTGGAGAAGTGGAGGAAATGCAGAGGGAACGTATCCCCCGAGCGAAGCGAGTCGCCGAAGGCGATGCCCTAGCAGGGGTGGGAACGGGAAGAGTGTAAAGTGTAAAATGTAAAGTGTAAAATGTTGCCGACTAGACACTAATGATTAGCGGCTAGAGACTAGCCACTAACAACCATCTCTGCGTAGCGACGACGTCCTCGTCGTCGGCATACGTAGGCCTGATGTGGAAACTTGCTGCCGTGGCACAGTCAAGCATATACATTAAAACATATACAGAAGGGCCCGACCCTCTTGCTTCTAGTTGACTTCATAGGTTCCAGTCCTTACACCATATGTTATACCTCGTCTATTTCTCACTTCCCGCAGATGGCTTTAAAGTACGGCAACACGGCCTCCGTCCAGATCTTGTACCCCGCCGCGTTCGGGTGCAGTCGGTCGGGCATGATCCACTTTGTATCGCCCTTCTTGTCAAGGTACTTGGCGTTGAAATCAACCCAGATCACCTTGTCGCCGTCCGCGAACGCCTTAATCGCCGCGTTTGCTGCATCATTGCGCTTACGCCCGGGATGGTCAGGCCCGTTGCCGCGCACGAATATCGGCAGCAGAAGCGTTTTCGCCTGCGGCTGTTTCTCCGCTATGACGTCAAGTATGCGGCGAATGCCCTTCACGACATCCTCCGGCTTGTCGTAAGCCGTCTCCCGTCCACAGTTGTTCGTGCCGATCATCAGCATGATGCACTTTGCCTTGTAGCCGTCCAGTTCGCCGTTGAGCCCGCGCCACACGAGGTTCTCTGTGTGGTCGCCTCCGTAGCCGATGTTGAGAATGGAGTAGGTCTTGGAAAGCTCTGCAAGCCACGCCTTGCCACTGCCCTCCCAGCCGTGCGTGATGGAGTCGCCGAAAAACACAAGGTCAATCTCCCCTTTGGAATCGACGATCTGGTTGCGTTTCTGGAGCATGCGCTCAGACCACCAATCACCCCTGTTGTGTTTCATTTCAATGGGCGTAGCGGGAATCTCGGTGGCGAGGTACGCTGCGTTTGCCTTCTCGAATGCTGTCTTCACCTTTGAAAGGCGATTCTTCGGCCGCTCCTTCCTGCCGTCGGAGAGCGCGTACTCGATGTACGGCTTCACCTCCTCGTACCAGATCTCGTACCCCTGTGCGCCGGGATGCAGCCGGTCGGGCATGATCCACTTCGTGTCGCCCTTTTCGTCGAGGAACCTGTCGGAGAAGTCGCACCAGAACACGGTCTTGCCGTCGCAGTACTTCTGTATCTCCCTGTTCACCACGTCGTTGCGGACGCGGAACGGGTCGTTCTCGTTTGCGCCGCGCGGGAAGATCGCCGTCAGCACGACAACGGCCTTTGGTTGTTTCGCGCGAATCTTCTTCAGTATCTCGCGGATGCCGAGGATGGTGTCCATCGGCGGCTCGTCGGAGAACTTCTTGAAGTGCCCGGTGTTGTTGGTGCCGATCATGAGAAGTACGCACTTCGCCTCGTAGCCGTCCAGCTCGCCGTGGTCGAGGCGCCACAGCACATGTTCCGTGCGGTCGCCGCCCGTTCCGAGGTTGAGCATCTTCCAGTCGCCCTCGGAGAAGTACTTCTTCAGCTGCTCCTTGCCACGGCCCTCCCAGCCGTGCGTGATGGAGTCGCCGATGAATACGACCTTCGCACCTCCCTTGGCGACCTCGGCCATCTTCGCGACATGGCGGGGGCCGTTCCTGTCGGCCGGAGTTACGGCGCGGATCGCGCCAAACGCGGCACCTGCGGCCAACACGACCGCAACAGCAATTTTACAATTAAGTTTCATAATAATTCCCTTTGTTTTCGCCGACGAGACGAAAAGTTTGTATAAGCCGAACTTACAACGCACCTACCGCACCATGACCATGAGGCCGCGCTTCGGGCGGAGCAGCAACCCCGTTCCATTTGCGACAAGCTGGTATTTCCGCGCGGATTCCGCGTCAAGCGCAAACCTCGTGTTGGCGTTCCGCGTCGCGAGCGTCCCCGCCTCCGTTCCCCATTTGAGCAGGTATCCCGCATAGTTGCCGTCTATCCGCGTCTTCGCGAGCGTCACCATGTCGGATCGCGACATGTCGAGCCACACGTTTACCGTGCCGTCAGCAAACGACATCGTCTTGTTGGCGTCATTGAAGCGCGAATACATCGGCCAGCCAAGGTCGCTCGGCCACGCCGTGAGATTCATCGTCGAACCGTCCTGCATCTCGCATCCGTGGTAGTACTGCGTCGTGGGCTTGAACGTGCCGAGGACGCTGACGGGGTAGCTACCCCAGTTGTAGTTGTTCACGTATGCCGATTCGTAGTTGCGCACCTTGAACGGCACGACGACGTTCAAGGCGCACTTCAACTTGAAGTCCACGTTCGTCGCGACCACGCCGGTCTTGTCCAGCTTCAACGTACCTCCGGACGTGATGTCAACCGTGCCGTTCACGACCGTCGCGTTGAAGAGGTAGAAGTTGACGCTGCCGATCGCCACGGACAGCTTGTTTCCACCAAGATCGAGCGTGGTAGGCGCAAAGTTGGAACCTATCAGGCCATAAGCCCTCTGGAAGTTAAACGACGAATCCTTCGTAAGGCGAACGGACGCGAGCTGCGCCATGTTGTCGGCAACGTCGCTGTCGACATTCTGAAACGTACCGCCATCAAGTACAAAATCGTACGACGGGTCACACATTGCCTTCGCGTCCAGCGTGGCGCCGCTTCTAACCACGACCTGCCCGCCTTTCGCGCCCAACGCTTTGCTCACCCCCATCGCCAGCGAGCCCGCCGCGACCTCAAAGCCCCCGGTGTTCCATTTCACAGCCGAAGCGGTCAGCGTGCCGGAGCCGCTCTTCACGACCTTCACGTTGCCGGACTGGATATACTGCTTGCCGACGGAGACGCCCATGTTCGCGGCAGATCCGGTGGCGATGGCGAACTCCAGCGTCGCCGTGTCTTTTGCCTTGCCGTTCACGATGGCGACGTGTCCTCCATTTGCGGTGAGACCGCGCACGACAAGGTTGTGTCCATTCAAGTCAACCACCGTATCGCCAAGGTTGATGGTGCCAGTACCAGATATGGCGGACCAGTCCTCATCGCGCTCAAGCCTAGTGCATGGCGCGACAAAGACGTCTTTCACGCCATAGCCATTGCCCGAAGACGAAGTTGCAACCGTCGTGTTTGTATTGTTAATGCCTGCGCTGGTGCCGAACACGAACCCCACATCGTTGTTCCAGGAAAAGCACGCCCGTGTCGCTCGCCCATATACGCCGTCGGCGCGATTCGTGAACTCCGCCCTCACGCATTTCAAGCAGTTTACTGGGCTGCCACCGTCATTGACCTGGAATTCGACCGTAATGGAGGTGGCCGCCCCCTCGCCGTCAACAACGACGCTCTTGTTACACCCAATACATTCATCGACAAACCCGACATACCTTCCGTCGGTGGTGCCCCCGAAATAACAGTCCTTGATGTCATCGAGCGTCACGCCGGGCCAGATGAGTTTGCTTGTGGTTGTCAGGAAACCCGTCGACGTACATCCGCTTCGCAAAGCTGTCAGTCCGTAAACGCCCTGCCGCGTGCTCGTCGTGCTGTCCTGCGTGTAGTCTGTCGCAATGTCGGCAGCGGTGCCGTTATACGTGCCGTCCGCGTTCGTGAAGGCGTAACCCAACCCCACCGAAGAATCGTCGTAGAGCGACGCGACCGCCTGCGCGTAGATGCCGCCCGTGCCGTCGGTGAACTTCACCACGACGCACCGTATCTTGTCGCCATCCAACACCTGGTACTCCGTCTGGACCTCCGTGACATTCCCCGAACCGTCGGCGGTCACCTTCGTGTTGTACCCCGTGGTCGCCAGCCCTCGCGGCACGGCGGCGCCGCCGAAGAAGCCGGAAAAAGCGGCGCTCTTCAGGCTGTTGAGCGTGGCACCAGGCCACACGAGGGACGGCGCGGCAGCGGGGACGAACTTGCCGCACTGCACACCGCACACGCCGTAGCCAGCAGCGTCATTAGACGTTGCGAGATCCACTTCGTGCAATTTCCCGTTTCGCAGTTCTCCGGCATACGTCGCAACCCCGCTGGCGTTCAACGTGACAAAGGCAAAACCGGCGCTCGTCCGCGAGTTCTTGTACAAACGCTTCGTGGATACCACATATACGCCGCCTTCTCCGTTTGTGAATTCCACGCAGACCGCCTGTTCAGCACCGCTCGTTCCAGAACGAGGGATCGCGGCGAAATCGCCGACGATCTTTTCGATCGGGCCGCTCTGAGGATAAGACTGGAGGTTGTAGAATCCGCCAAGAGTACCCCTGGCAGTTACATAACTCCCAATCATGCAGCCAAAAAGAGAGTACCCCTCATCGACCATTGCCTTTAGCTCATCAAGCGTGATGCCCTTGAAGGCGAGTCGTGGAGTCTGGAGTATGGGAGTGGAAGAAGTCGGCGTGGATGGATCGAACAACCCCATCGAATACACCGGCGAGACAAGTCGGCCGTCTGCCGCCCACGACGGCATCGCCGCCGCTACACATATCCCCGCCGCCAAGATGGCGGCTTCCCCAGTCAGTTTTCTCATGCTGTAGAGTAGAGACCCACGCCTCGGCGTTGCCGCGCACACGCTTGCGCGCAGACCTCTAGCGACTTCGCTCCGCGAAGCGACCTGCGGTCGGGTCATAGCTGTTGTCATGGCTTTCTTCCTTTCTTGGGCTGTTGGCTGCTGTTTCCCTTTTCTGTTGTTGCCCTTGCCGGCGACTGGTTTTAGAGTGTTGACAAAAGACATCGGACCTCTGACAACGGACGAGGCGCGGACGCTTCCCGTTTGCCAGAATACCATTGTTCTCGCCATGTTGCTTTCATTTCATCCGCCTGATGGAACATCGCCACCAAGCAACTCATATTTTACACCATCCTTTTCCCCCTGTCAAGGAGAGGGCGGACAAAAACACATTCTTACTTCAGCGGGGCGCAGTTGACATGTGCGCCGATGAGGCGGCGACGGTATTCGGCGGCTCGGGCGGAGAACTCCGCGAAGTCGCGCTTGGCCGGGTCGGGATACGTCCAGAGAATCTCCGCGAGCGCGAAGCCGCGCGGCCAGAGTTTCCATTCGAGGTCGAAGCGGTTCAATGTGTGCGACGTCCAGTTGCAGCACTGTCCGCCGACGACATGCGGACGCGCCGACGCCTCGACGCCCGCGAGCGGATCGAACTGGTAGACGCGCGCAAACGGAAGCATCCCGCCGAAGTACTGGTACGGATCCTCGGCTGTCACATCACTTCAGCAGGTCGAGCCAGTCGTAGTCGAGGAGCGCCCCGTTCACGACGTTGGCGAACGGAATATACGTGCTGTTCCTCACGGACTGCGCCCAGCCCTCGGGCGACCTCACGCACTGCACCTGCGCGAACAGATCGCGCCGCGCCGCGAAAGCGTGCGCCGCGGAGATGCACGGCCTGCCGTGCGGGACGGCGGCGACCTTGCAGCCCGTGCGCCGCTTCAGCGCGTCGGCAAGCGCGACGACCTCCTCGGCGCGCGCGCCCACCATGGAGCGACCGAGCATGTACAGCATAACCGCCGGGCCCTCGTCCGCGTTCTTGACGCCGTAGAACGCGTAGCGCATCCCGCCGGTCTCCCCGACGAACGAGAGGTCGGCGACCGTGATGGCGTTCCCGGCGGCCAGCGCCTCCGCCACTCGCGCCCTGTGTATGCCGCGGTCGGCCCTGTCGTCCACGACGAGGATCGCGCCCCTGGGCTTGTCCTTCGGAAGGAACGTGACTGCGGGGACCTTGCGGCCGTCGCCGAATTCGTACACCTCGCGGATGACGGTGACGCCGTCGACGGAGCGCGGCGAGCCGGCGGCGGAGGGCTTGACACCAAGCGATTCCAGCGGACGCATCCCGGAGCGGCGCACGGCCAGCTCGGCGAGCTCGGCGGGCTTCCTCGCGGGCCTGGCCTTTTCCGCCGCGGCAAGGTCGTCCTTCAGCAAGTCGTAGATGCTTCTGTAGCCGGGGAGCAGCTTCACCTTCCCGTTCGGCGTCACATACCTCTCCGCGCCGTCAAGCCCATGCTCGGCCTTCTTGTCGTCGAAGCCTGGGTCGAGCCTGCGGCACGCCTCCACGTCGACCGCGGGCGTCGACGCGTCGAGCGCGAGCCAGCGGCGCATCCACTGCACGGACGACGTGCGCGTCGACTCCTTCCAGCCGTGCGGGCCGGGCACGTCGGTGATCCCATAGCGCGCGGTGCCGAGGGAGCAGTTCCTCGCCGTGTCCGCCACGACGGAATACGTCTCGCGCGACCCCGCGAACGGGAAGAAGTCCTTGAAGCAGCAGTGCATCCTCACCGCGTTTCCGCCGAGGAGGATGTAGCCAGCGTGGTTCAGCCCGAACGTTAGTTGCCCGAAGATGTTCTGCTCCGCGTCCTGCGGGCCGCAGTGGAGGCACACCTCGCGGAGGGACGAGATGTAGCACGACGGGCATGCGGCGACTATGCGCGGGTCGACGGACTCCAGCAGGGCGGTCATCGTACCGCCGCCGGAGTTTCCCATGCAGCCGACGCCGTCCTTCCTGACGTCCGCCCTGGAGTAGAGGTAGTCGATGGCCCTCATGCCGTCCCAGATGCGCTGCTGCGCGGTGCTCTGCCCGAGGAGCGCGGCGAGCGCGCCGTAGCGGTTGTGCGGGCCGCAGCACAGCCCTCCGGGCGTCTGCTCGCGCTCGCCCTGGGATATCGGGTCGTACACGAGGACGGCAAACCCCGCGAGCGCGCCCTGCACGCCGCCGCGCTGGTAGGTCGCGCTCCCCTTCCCGTCGGCGGAGTGTCCGCACGCGAGGATGATCCCGTGGTACGGCGGCTTGAACTTGGCCTCGTCCGGCAGGAACAGGAGCCCGGTGACGTAGACGCCCGGGCGGCTCTCGAAGAGGACCTTCTCGATTCTGTATCCGTCGCGCGCGACCTTCCCCGTCACCTTCGCGTTGAGGGGCGTGCGCTCGAACGCCAGGCCTCCGACGGCCTCGACGTACTTCCTGTGCATCGCGGCGCGGTACTCGTCGTACTCGGACCGGCTCTTCAGCGCGCGCCAGGCGTCGTCCGCCGCCTTGTCCGCGGCGGAAAGCTCGCGCAGGACGAGGTCGTGCGCGAGGAACCTGTCGGACGCGGGGAGGACCGGCTCGCGGAGGATCTTGGCGAACCTGGCGATCTCCGCCTCGGCGGGCGCGGCGGCGGGAGCGCACAGCGCGGACGCCATGGCGGCCGCCGCGCAAAGGAAGGTCTTGTTCATTGCGGCGTCTCTCCTAATGTCGTGGACTAGGCCTTGGGAAGCTTCGCGAAGGACTGCTCCAGCTCGTCGTCGGTCGGGATGTAGTCGCTCATCGAGTGGTCGTTGTACGCCTGGTAGGCGGTCATGTCGAAGTAGCCGGTCCCGGTGAGGCCGAAGAGGATCGTCTCGGCGCGTCCCTCCTCGCGGCACTTCACAGCCTCGTCGATCGCGGCGCGGATCGCGTGGCTCGACTCCGGGGCCGGGAGGATGCCCTCCGTGCGGGCGAAGTACTGCGCCGCGGCGAAGACGTCGGTCTGCTTGACGCTGACGGCCTCCATCATCCCCTGGTCGTAGAGCTCGGAGAGCACCGGGCTCATGCCGTGGTACCTGAGTCCGCCGGCGTGGTTGGCGGACGGTATGAAGTCGGCGCCCAGGGTGTACATCTTCGCGAGCGGGCAGATGCGCCCGGTGTCGCAGTAGTCGTACGCGTACCTGCCGCGCGTGAGCGACGGGCAGCTCTCCGGCTCGACGGCGACGAAGCGGCAGTCGCGCTCGCCGCGCAGCTTCTCGCCCATGAACGGCGCGATGAGCCCGCCGAGGTTGGAGCCGCCGCCGGCGCAGCCGATGACGACGTCGGGCATGATCCCAAGCTTCCTGAACGCCGTGTGCGCCTCGAGGCCGATTATCGACTGGTGCAGGAGGACCTGGTTCAGGACCGACCCGAGCACGTACCTGTAGCCGGGGTTGGAGACTGCCGCCTCGACGGCCTCGGAGATCGCGCAGCCGAGCGACCCCGTCGTCCCGGGATGCTCGCGGTTTATCTTCTCGCCTATGCGCGTCGTCATGGACGGGGACGGCGTCACGGTCGCGCCGTATGTGCGCATGACCTCGCGGCGGAACGGCTTCTGCTCGTAGGAGCACTTGACCATGTACACCCTGCAGTCGAGGCCGAAGAAGGCGCACGCCATCGAGAGCGCCGTGCCCCACTGGCCCGCGCCCGTCTCCGTCGTCACGCCCTTCAGCCCCTGCGCCTTCGCGTAGTATGCCTGCGCCACGGCGCTGTTGAGCTTGTGGGAGCCGGACGTGTTGTTGCCCTCGAACTTGTAGAATATCCTCGCGGGCGTGCCGAGCGCCTTCTCGAGAAAGTATGCGCGGATGAGCGGCGAGGGCCTGAACATCCTGTAGAAGTCGCGGATGTCGCCCGGGATCGGGAAGAGCGGGTTCTGGTCGTCGAGCTCCTGCTTCACCAGGTCGGCGCAGAAGACAGCCTCGAGGTCGGTCGCCGTGCACGGCTTGAGCGTCGCGGGGTTGACGAGCGGCGCGGGCTTCTTCTTCATGTCCGCGCGGACGTTGTACCAGGAGTCCGGCAGCTCGTCCTCGGCCAGATATGTCTTGTAGGGGATTGAATTGTCCATTTCTGTTCTTCTCCTTGTTGTGGTCTTGGTGAATCTTGGTGAATCCTGCGGCGCGGCGTCACTCCTTGGGGTCGCGGGAGACGCCCTGCTCCCTGAGGATGGCGGCCGCGCGCGCGTCGCCGCCGTCCGCCGCCTTCAGGTACCATTCGATCGCGGCCTGCCTGTCCTTCTCGACGCCGCGCCCGACGTAGTACGCGTCGCCGAGGTGCGCGGCGGCGATCGGGTCGCCGCTCTTGGCGGCGAGGCGGAAGAGCCGGATCGCCTCGGCCACGTCCTTTCGCACGCCGAGGCCCTTCAGATACGCGAAGCCGAGGTTCGTCTCAGCCTGGTGGTTGCCGCGCGCCGCAGCCTTCGCGTACATCCTCGCGGCGGCCTTGTAGTCCTTCTTGATCCCGCCGACGCCCTCGGAGTATATCGCGCCGAGGTCCATCTGAGCGCGGTCGAAGCCGCCGTCGGCCGCCTTGTTGAGCCACGTGACGGCGCGCGAGGGGTCCTTCTCGACGCCCTTCCCTGTCATGTACATGATGCCGAGGTTGTACGCGGCCTCGGCGTAGCCCTGCGAGGCCGCCTTGTACATGAGCTCGTACGCCTCGCGGTCGTTCGTCGCCTCGACCTTGCCGTCGAGGATGCACAGCGCGAGCGAGCACTGCGCGCCGGCGTGTCCGCGCTTCGCCAGGCGGCGAAGGTCCCTCGCGCCGTCCTCCTCGCCCTGCCGCGCGGCCTCTCCGCCGCCCTGCGCGCCGCCGTCCCCGCCGCATCCCGCGAGCAGAAACGCCGCCGCAAGCGCCATCGCCGTCCTCATTCCCATTCCGTTTGTCATGTTTCACCGCCTTTCATGGTAGCCATCACAAGCCGTCACCAGCGCGCATCCCCGCCAAGGCCCAGCAGACGGGCCGCGTTGCCGCCGAGAAGCGCGGGAAGGTCCTCCGGGGCCCTCACCGACCTCACCCACCTCAGGGCCTCGGGATAGTGCACCCACGGGAAGTCCGTGCCGAAGAGAATCCTGTCCTTGGGCCAGGACCGAAGCAGCCTCATCTGCTCGTCCCGGTGCCAGTCGCGGTGGAGCGCCGAAGTGTCGATGTACGCGCCAAGCTCGAGGATCTCGTCTGTCGCGTGCGGACGGGCGCCGGCGCAGCCGCCGAGGTGCGCGGCGACGAACTTGAGCCCGCGCACGTTGCGCAGAAGCGCGGCGATGTCCGCCGGCATGCACGCGTCGGCGCGCGTCGGGTACCCGATGTCGAATCCGGCGTGGCACTGGACGACGAGCCCCAGGTCGGCGATCTTAGAGAACATAGGCCAGACGGACGGGTCGGCGAGGCTGAAGTCCTGGTAGTAGGGATGCAGCTTCACGCCCTTTATGCCGGCCTTGGCGACGGCGTCGAGATGCTCGAAGAGGCGGGGATCCGCCGGGTGCACGGAGGCGAACGGCACGATTTTGCGCGCGGCGCGTTCGCCCAGCTCGCCGTCCCTGATCGCGACGGCCGTGCGGAGGATCACGTCAAACTGCCCGGGCTTCGTCGCCACGGGGCAAAGCACCGCCATGTCGACGCCGGCGCAGTCCATGTGGTCGAGGTGGTTTGCAAGCGTGCCGTCCCCGACGGGCCAGAGCGTCCCGTCGGTTCGGCCGCACAGTCCCGCGAGCGCCCTCGTCGCGATCGCATCCGGGAAGTCATGCGAATGGAAGTCAATTGTCATTTGCATAATATTATATCACAATTTGCGCCATCCGCCATCGATTTTCGGCGCGGCGGACTTCTTTTTGTGGTACAATACTCGTATGCGAACGTTCTGACGAAGATGAAAGATGAACGGAAGTCAAGACAACAAGGTTTTGTTGTGGTATAATACCCGCATGTGCGCGTCCTGACGAAGATGAAAGATGAACGGAAGTCAAGACAACAAAGTTTTGTTGTGGTGCAATATCTGTAAGTGTACATACAGACGAAGATGCTGGTTTCACGGAGGCATAGACAGCCATGTTTTGTTGTGGTATAATATCATCCAATGACAGACATGCCGGAATACAAGATAGGGCGGACAGTGATCGGCGACGCGAAGGCGATAGCGGCGGCGTACGAGAGGTTCCGCGAACAGAAGATCGACGAGACCAGGCTCGCCGCGGACAGGTCGTGCCCCTTCCCGGGGCGGCGCCGCGGACTCGGGGGCGAGGCCCCCGTCACCGGTGTCGGGACTTTCAAGGGCAGCGAGCGCCAGACCATAACGTTCGCGCCCAGCGACCGCCCCGGGTGGTGGATACGCCGCATGGACCACCCCGAGCAGCTCGACACCAAGGTGGACATAGCGAACCTCTGGACGAGCGCGCAGAACCTCGTGCTGCGCTCCGGATCCCCGCACAACTACCTGCGCATGGTCGAGCACATCATCGCGCTCAAGCTCGGGCTCGGCGTCGACGACGTGCTCATCAAGGTGAAGAGCGGCGACCCGCCGCTCTTCGACAGGTCGTCCATGCCCCTCGTCGAGGCGATTGAGGGCGCCGCGGGGATCGTCGAGACCGACGCCCCGGCGACGTACGTCACCGTCAAGGAGCCGGTGGCGTTCGGCGGAAGGCGCGGCGACTTCCTCCTCATGCTCCCCGCCGAGAAAGGCGAGCTGAACCTCCGCATAGACTGCGCGATCTCCTGGAACACGGTGATCGGCAACCAGCGAATCCTCTTCGACTCCACGCCCGAGACATTCCGCTACGCGAGCCTGGCCAGGACCAACGCGACTCACCGGCAGTACATCCTCGCGAAGACGATCGGCAGGCTCTTCGCCGCGACGCGCAACCTCGGCTACAACAAGAAGAACATCCTCATCCACGGGCCAAGGGGCTACTACACCGAGCCTCGCTTCCCCGTGGACGGCAAGTTCCTGGAGCCGGTCTGGCACCGGGCGACGCTCGACCTAATGGCCGCGCTCGCGCTCACCGGGGAGCATCGCTTCGCGGGGACCGTCGTCAGCTACAGGGCCGGGCACACGCTCGACTGCGACGCCGTCCGCGCGCTCTACCGCAACGACCTTCTGGAGGTTATCCATGCTTAGGCTCGACAGACCGCTCGTCGTGTTCGACATAGAGTCCACCGGCACCACGCCCAGGAAGGACCGCATAATCGAGCTGGCCGCCGTGAAGCTCATGCCCGACGGCACCGAGATCTCGAAGTGCTGGCTGATGAACCCCGGCGTGAAGATCCCGCCGGAGACGACAAAAATCCACGGGATCACCGACGAAATCGTCAAGGACTGCCCGACGTTCGCCGACAAGGCGGACGAGATATTCGCGTTCTTCGAGGGATGCGACCTCTCGGGCTTCAACGCCGACCGCTTCGACATCCCGTGCCTCGAGGAGGAGTTCGCCCGCGTCGGGAAGAACTTCGCGCCGTCCTCGCGCCGCCACGTCGACGTGCAGAGGATATACCACCGCATGGAGCCGCGGGACCTCTCCGCAGCCGTCAGGTTCTACCTGGGGCGCGACCACACGGGCGCGCACGGCGCGGAGGCCGACGCCAGGGCGACGCTGGAGGTGCTGAAGGCGCAGATGGAAAAGTACCCCGAGCTGCCGCAGACCGTCAGGGAGATGGACGAGTACCTCGTGCCGCACGACCCGTTGAACGCCGACCGCTACGGAATGCTTCGCTGGAAGGACGGAGAGCTGACCATCAACTTCGGGAAGAAGAAAGGCGAGAGCCTGAGGAAGCTCATGCTAAACGAGCCGAACTACCTGAGGTGGATCGTCAAGGGCGACTTCGACACCGAGGTGAAGGCGATCGTCCGCGACCTCATGGAGAACGGGCGGCTTCCGCCGCGGCCCTAGGCCTATCTTGGCCGCTTGGGCGGCGCGTCACGCTCCGGGACCTCGCGCTCGCGCTTGTTGATGTAGCCCGCGACGCCCGTCGTGTTCGGCGGGTACTTGACCGCTATCCCCTTCTGCTCAATCGCCATACGGAGATTCGTCTGGGCCACCTTCAGCGAGTCGAACCGCAGCGTGAGCTGCTTCTTCGCCATGTCGAACTTCAGCGAATCGCGCACGACGCCGTCATAGAAGAACAGCGCCTCGCAGATCGCCTGCTGGTTTGTCTCCGTCAT
Organism: uncultured bacterium; assembly: GCA_902799955.1. Classification (GTDB taxonomy): domain Bacteria; phylum Verrucomicrobiota; class Kiritimatiellia; order RFP12; family UBA1067; genus UBA1067. Next base: position 14,322 of record CADCCQ010000050.1, read on the forward strand.
CCCGGGCACGTCTATCGTGACCTCGCGGAAGTCGGTCCTGCGGCATCCCGCGACCACCATCACCAGCGCGGCGGCAATCCCAATGCAAATCGTCTTCTTCATCATTCGTCCTCCTTGTCTTGTTTTTTCCCTATTCCCTCTTCCCTACTTGAACGTCGTCACGTCTGAATCGGGGCCGAACGGCGACATTTCGCGAAGGTGCCTGACCACCTTCGGCAGGTTGTCGAGGGTGTAGCGGATGTCCTCCTCGGTAGTGTAGCGTGAAAGCGAAAACCTCACCGAGCCGTGCACGGCGGTGAACGGGACGCCCATCGCGCGGATGACGTGGCTGGGGTCGAGCGAACCGGAGGCGCACGCCGATCCGGTGGATATGCAGATGCCGAGGTCCGAGAGGTGGTACGCGATCGCCTCGCCCTCGATGTACTCGAAGCTGACGTTCAGCGTGTTGGAGAGGCGATGGGCGCGGTCGCCGTTGACGCGCACGTTAGGACACGTAGCGAGGATGCCGGCCTCCAGCTCGTCCCTGAGGCGGACAAGCCTCTCGTTCTCGCGGTCCATGCCGAGGCGGGCGAGTTCGCACGCCTTGGCGAGGCCGATTATGTACGGGACGTTCTCGGTCCCCGCGCGGCGGCCGGCCTCCTGGTGCCCGCCGAGCATGAACGGGCGCACCTTCGCGCCCTTGCGGATGTAGAGTATGCCAATCCCCTTCGGGGCGTGGAACTTGTGCCCGGACATCGCCAGCATGTCGACTGGTACCTTCTTGACGTCCACCGGGAGCTTCCCGGCGACCTGTACCGCGTCAGTGTGAAACGTCGCGCCGTACGCCTTGCATATCTCGGCGACCTTCTCGACGGGGAACACCGTGCCCGTCTCGTTGTTCGCCCACATGACCGAGACCACTGCCTTCTTCGCGGACTTGACCTCGTCCTCGAGCCTGCCCAGGTCGATCTGCCCGACCGAGTCAACCGGGAGCTCCACCTCCTCGAACCCCTGCGCCTTTAGGCGGCGGCACGGCTGCAGCACGGCGGGGTGTTCCACCGCGGTGGTGATGATCTTCGTCCCCTCGCCGAGGGCCTCCACCGCCCCGCGGATCGCGGTGTTGTCCGACTCCGTGGCGCAGGAGGTGAATACGATCTCCTCGGGGCTGCAGTTGACGAACCTGGCGACCTCCTCTCGGGCGCGGGCGACGAACTTCGCCACCTGCCCGCCGAAGGCGTGCATCGAGCTCGGGTTGCCGTACAGCTCGCAGAGGAAGGGCGTCATGACGTCCCTCACCTCCGGCGCGACCATCGTCGTCGCGTTGTTGTCCAGGTATACCGTTTTCTGTTTGCTGTCCATAGCCGAATATTATACCACAAAAACGGAGAGACGGCTGAGTCGAATTAAAAACGAACGCACCCGCCGGGATGTCCCGGGAGGTGCGTCCGCCTCATTTCGTCCTGTCGATTACTCGCCCCAGACGATGGTGGTCGTGGAACCGACGATACCAAGAATGTTCTTCACCTTGTAGTCGACGTGGTGGATCTTCTTGATGTTGCCGTTGTCCATGGCGGCCTTGATCGATGCGTCACCCTCGGTGAAGCAGATGATGCCGGTAGCCGTGGCCGTGCCGCACTTGGCAGGCTTGACGCTGTTGTCGATGAAGCTCGTGTCAGGGCTGGTGACATCAAGCGTCAACGCGGATACTGCATTGCTGGGACGGACCGAGACGCAGCCAACGGCGGCGGCGGCGATCGCAGCGACGATCATGAGTTTCTTCATTTTCTGTTTTCCTTTCGTTGTTTTCAAGTTTGACTTGAATGCATATATTATACACCATATTTCCGTTTGGCGCAAGTGCCTAAAAATCTTTGCGTGAAAGTGGCGAAGACGGCGCGGATGTGATATAATGTTTTGCAAAAGGAGAAAACAGAAAATGAAGAGACTACTTCTTGTCGCGTGCGCGGCGGCGTGCGCTACTGTTATGGCTGGCCCGAAGAGGCATCCCTCGTACGAGCCAGACGGGAAGCCCGTTTCCGGCACGGCCGCGCGGGCGGCGAACATGTTCCTCAACGCGAAGGCCACGGCCACGGGGCAGTTCGACAAATTCGCGCCGAAGTTCGCCGTGGACGGGAAGCGCGACGACGGCACGGTGTACTGGGGCGCGGAGAACCTGCCCCAGGCGCTGACTGTCGACATGGGCGCGGCGAAGACGCTCTCCGAGATCGTGTTCGTCCCTTACTGGAATGACGGGCGCATCTACGGGTTCAAGATCGAGGGCAGTGTGGACGGCAAGTCGTGGAAGATGCTCGCCGACCAGACGGCGAACTCCATCTGCGCGGGCTCGGCGGGCTTCACGCTCGACTTCGACCCGGTGGAGGTCCGCTACGTGCGCGCCACGGTCGTATCCAACTCGCGCGGCTCGAAGCCCGGTGCGCACATCGTGGAAATCGAGGGCTACGCCCGTGCGGGCGGCGCCAAGGCCGCCAAGGCGGAGTTCCTCGCGGGCGACATCTTCGCGCGCTACGACCGCGACGTGATGGTCGACACGAAGAAGCTCTCCCCCGTCGCGAAGCTGCGCGGCTGGCGCGGCGAGCGCGTGAGCGCGATGCTCGTTGCATCGTCGCAGAGCGGCTTCCAGGAGCTGCGCCTTTCTTCAGCCCACTTCGCGCACCTCGACGTGTTGCGCTACACGCTTGGCAATGGTACGCTCTACGGCGACATCCTCGACGGTACAACGGAGACCTCCTTCAAGGGAGTGACGCGTCCGGTCATCTACACCTTCGATATTTCGCGCGACGCATCGGGCGTGATCCGCGACGTGGTGACCGCGTTCATCAACGGTGAGAAGCACGACCTGCCCGTGGAAATCACGGTTGTGCCGCGCACGCTCCCGCCCGTCAAGGACTGGAAGTTCCACCTCGACCTCTGGCAGCACCCGGACGCCATCGCGCGCTGGCATGACGTCCCGTTTGGTAGCGACGAGCACCTGCGTCTGCTCCTCCCCTACAACAAGATTCTCGCCGACCTCGGCCAGAAGACGATCACGGCCACGCTCATCGACGAGGCGTGGAACCAGCAGACGTACGACCGGTTCCGTTCCTGCGTGCAGGCGACGAAGCGCGCGGATGGCTCGTGGGCCTACGACTACACGCTCTTCGACAAGCTCGTGGAGAGCATGGAGGCGGCCGGAGTGAAGGGCCAGATCGACTGCTACTCGATGCTCCCGTGGTCGCTAAAGTTCCGCTACTTCGACGAGAAGTCCGGTCGCAGCGTCGCGCCGCGCATGGAGCCGGGGAGCGCCGAGTACGAGGACTTCTGGGGGCATCTCCTCGCTGACCTCTGCCGCCACACGAAGGCGAAGGGCTGGTTCGAGCGCACGAAGATCGCGCTCGACGAGCGCCCCGACAAGCTGATCCGCCCCGCGCTCGCGGTACTGCACAAGTACGCGCCCGGCATGGAAATGGTGATGGCGTGCAACCGCCCGTCAGAGTTGAACGCTTCGGCGTTCGATGTCTCCTACTGCTACCGTCACGGCGACGGGCTGGCGAAGTACGCGGCGGAGCGCCGCGCGCAGGGCAAGTTCACCACGTACTACGTTTGCTGCAGCCCGGCTCGTCCGAACACATTCATCTTCAGCGACCCGGCGGAATCCGCGTGGCTTGCGCCGCTTTCGGCGGCGATGGGCTTTGACGGCCTCCTCCGCTGGGCGTGGTGCAGCTGGGTGGAGAATCCGTTCGACAGCCAGGACTTCACTGCGTGGCCCTCGGGCGACACGTCGCTCGTCTATCCCGGCCCGCGCCTCTCTCTGCGCGCGCTCCTTCTGCGCGACGGCATCGAGGCGTTCGAGAAGGCGCAGATACTTGGCGCGGACAACATCCCCGAGCTCAAGGTGTTCACCGTGAAGCGCGGCGGCGAGGCCGGCGTTCACGCGGCGGACGTCCGCGCGCTCGACGCGGCGCTCAACAGGTAGTATTGTGGAATTGTGGAAATGCGGAAATAGCCATTACCCAATGTGGAATCGGGGGTTACGGAACACCGCAACCAATGAACAATTCCGCTATTCCACAATTACATAATTACACAAATACACAATAATCACGACTGCCCGCCCTCTTCGGGGGCGGGCTTTCCTTTGCGTACCGCGAAGATGACGAGGATCGCCGCGAGGATCAGGAGGAAGCCAGTCGCGGAGCCCTTCACCCAGTCGATCTTCTCGGCGGTGAAGCTCTTCCAGAAAAGCATCCCGAGCGCGGTGGAGGAGACCGCCAGCATGAACGTCATCGGGACGGCCGTCATCCACGCCGGGCGCCTGGTCTTGACGAACCACAGCGTCGCGGCAAGCAGCGTAAGCGCGGCGAGCAGCTGGTTCGCCGACGCGAATATCGTCCAGAGCTGCTTCGACGTGCTGCTCGCGCCGAGGAGAAGCCCGGCGGCGAGGAGGACGACGACGAGCGTCCCGAAGTACATGTTGCGGACGCCCTTCTTCAACGCGCCGTCGCCAGGCAGTGAGTCAGAGAGCTCCTGCCAGCTGAACCGCGCGAGGCGCGTGCCGGCGTCGACGGTCGTCATCAGGAACGCCGAGACGGAGAGCAGCATGAACGACTCGGCGATTCTCTTCCCCGTCTCCGCAGTGAGGCCGATGGACGTGAAGAACTTGACGCAGAACCCGGCGATGGTGGACGCGAACATCTGCACAGGCTCCATGCCCTGAATCGCCGAGACGTAGTCCTTCTGCGAGGCGTAGGTGCCCGCGACGCCGATGAGGGCGATGATCGCGAGGACGCCCTCAAGGAGCATTCCGCCATAGGCGATCGGCCGGATGCCGCGCTCGTTGTCGAGCTGCTTCGCGCTCGTGCCAGACGCGACAAGCGCGTGGAAGCCCGAGCACGCGCCGCACGCGACGGTGACGAAGAGGAACGGGAACAGGAGATCCGTCGCGCCGCTCTTACCGACCGCAGAGAAGCCCGCGAACGCGTCCGTCGTCAGCGCGGGATGCGCCACAAACACGCCAAGGAACCCGAGGCCCATCATGGCGTAGAGGAGGTATGCGTTCAGGTAGTCGCGTGGCTGCAGGAGTATCCACACCGGGCAGGTAGACGCGAAGAAGCAGTACACGAGCAGGACAAGCGTCCAGACGGTGCGCGTCGCCTCCGGCGACAGCCCGAAGAGCTTCACGAGGTCTAGCGGGAAGAGGTTGCCTATCCAGACGAACGCGAACATGAGGGGCACGAAGACGAGCGATGCCACGAGGACGGACATCTTCCACCTGTTCACGCAGAGGCCGAAGAGGATCGCCTCGCCGATGAAGAGAAGCGAAGCCGTGGCGATCGCGGGGTCCGCGACGAACGTGCCGGCGATCTGGCGCGTGAACTCAGCGACGACGAGTACGAGGGCGGACCAGCTGAAGAGCAGGAACAGCACCTTGCCGGGGCGTCCGAGGATCGTGCCGATCACCGTGCCTATCGACTCGCCGCCGTGGCGTACGGAGAGGAAGAGCGAGATCATGTCGTGCGCGGCGCCGATGAACACGCAGCCCAGGACTATCCAGAGCGCGACGGACGCCCAGCCGAACTCGGCGGCGAGGACCGGCCCGATGATCGGCCCGGCGCCGGCGATGGCGGCGAAGTGGTGCCCGAACAGGACCGTCGGGTGCGCCGGGACGAAGTCGACGCCGTCCCTGCGCGTGTGCGCCGGCGTGGGCCGCGACGGGTCCGCGCCCAGTTTCTTCTCAATGAACCTGGCGTAGATGAAATACCCCGCCAGGAAAAAGGCCGATGCGATGGCCAGCAATGCCGCTCCGTTCATTTCTTCTGCTCCTTAGTCTTTCTATGTCTTTCTAAATCTGTTTTATCAGTCGAACTTGTACGTCTGGCCCGGCGAGGGCGCGGTCGCGCTGGGGATGCCGTGTTCCTCCATGAGCCGCGCCATCTCGGCGACCTTCTCCGGCTCGCCGTGGACCGCGAACGCGTGGCGTACGTTGTCCTTGATCTCGTCGAGCCACTCCATGAGCCCCGCGCGGTCCGCGTGCGCGGAGAGCGCGTTTATCACCTCCACGCGCGCCTTCAGCGGGACCTCCTCGCCGAGGACCTTCAGCGTCTCGCGGCGCTCGACGATGCGCCGGCCCAGCGTGTTCTCGGCCTGGAACCCGACGATGAGGACCATGCTGTCCGGGTCGCCCGCGATCTGCTTGAGGTGGTGGAGGACGCGCCCGCCCTCGCACATCCCGCTCGCGGCGATTATGATCATCGGGCCCGGCGCGCCGTTGAGCGCCATCGACTCCTGCGGGGTGCCGACGAACGTCATGCCGGGGAACGACAGCGGGTCCTTGCCGGACGCAATCATGCGCCGCGCCTCGTCGTTGTACACCTCGCGGTGGCTCGCGTAGATGCGCGTCGCCTTCTGCGACAGCGGCGAGTCTATGTAGAGCTTCACCTCGCGCGGCACCTTCCCCTTCTCCAGCAGGCGGTTCAGGTACCAGATGATCTGCTGCGTGCGCCCCACGGAGAACGCGGGGATGAGAAGCTTCGAGTTGCGGCGGTCGATGTACTTGAGGTACTCCTCAAGGCGCCCCTCCACGTCGTCAGCGCTCGGGTGGAGCCTGTCGGCGTACGTGGACTCCATGATCAGGATGTCCGCGCCCGCGGGGTACTCGTAGTGTCGGAGGATCGGCTGGTCGGGCTGCCCGAGGTCGCCGGAGAACAGGATGCGGTGGTTGTGCCCGCGGTCGGACTTTATGTCGAGCTGCGTGAGCGCGGAGCCCAGGATGTGCCCGGCGTTGAAGAACTCCAGCGTTATGCCGCGCGCGATCTCGCGCGGCTCGTGGAGGTGGGTGGGCACGAACATCGGCATGAGGGCGTCCACGTCGCTCTCCTCGTAGAGCGGCTCGAATAGGCGCTTGCCGTCGCGGCGGCGCTTCTTGTTGACGTACTCCAGGTCGCGCTTCTGGAGGAAGCACGAGTCGCGGAGCATCACGTCGCAGAGGTCCGTCGTGGACTGCCGCGCGAACACCTTGCCGCGGAAGCCCTGGCGGACGAGCTGCGGCAGGTTGCCGGAATGGTCGATGTGCGCGTGCGAGAGGATCACGAAGTCGATTGACGCCGGGTCGATCGGCAGGTTCCTGTTCTTCTCGAACGCCTCCTTGCGGTGCCCCTGGTAGAGCCCGCAGTCAAGCAGGATGCGCTTGCCGTTTGCCTCGACAAGATGCATCGACCCAGTGGTGGTCTGCGCCGCGCCGTAGAATGTTATCTTCATGCAGTGTATTATACCACAACAAAACCATATTGTCACGGCTTCCGTGTATCTTTCCTCTTCGTCAGGATACACACATACGAGTATTATGCCACAACAAAACAACGATGTCACTACTTCCGTGCATCTTTCCTCTTCGTCAGAGCGTACGCATACGAGTATTCCACCACAACAAAACCATATTGTCACGGCTTCCGTGTATCTTTCACCATCATGTTCGTTTCTATACAAGAATCGCCGAAGGGTTCAACAGGAAGTCGATGAGGCCGACGATGACATACCCTTTTTCATCCATCCGTGGCGGCATTTTCCCCTTGACGATTATGATCTTTCGGAACGAATCGCCAAGTTTCGTGAACGGCCGCTTTTCCTGTGCCGCCTTGTCTGGATCATCAATGTTCAACGTCGACTGCACATAATACCGCTCCCGGCCCCTGTTCGCCATGAAGTCGATTTCAAGATGCTTGCGGAGCCCGTTCCCCGCCTTGTTCTTCTCAAAGGCCTCGACCACGCCGACATCAACGTCAAAACCCTGCACCTTGAGTTCGTTGAAGATGATGTTCTCCATCAAATGCGTTTCCTCGATCTGACGGAAGTCAAGCCGCGCATTTCGGAGCCCTGGGTCGGCAAAGTAGTACTTCATCTGGGCTGATATGTACTTGCGGCCTTTGATGTCGTAGCGCTTGGCCTGCTCAATCAGATAGGCGTTTCTCAATTGGGCAATATACGACGCTATGGTCTTTGATTTCAGGATCTCGCGCCTTACAGTCTTGAAGGTGTTTTCAAGGTTTAGCGGATTCGTCAGCGAGCCGATATTGGATGCCAGCACATCAACGACGTCGGCAAGAAGCTCCGGCTTGCGAATCTTGCCGCGTTCAACAACATCCTTGAGATATGTCTCCTCGAAGAGGTTCTTCAAATACCGGCTTTTTGCCTCGTGGTCGTTTGCCAGCACAGAGAGAGGAAGTCCGCCATAAACGACATACTCGTCCCATCCGTCTCTCGCATCGCCGGGGAAAACCTGCATGAATTCCGAAAAGGTGAATGGCGTCAGGCGAATCTCGTCACCACGTCCGCGGAACTCCGTCCGAATGTCGCTTGAAAGCATCTTTGAGTTGGAGCCCGTGACATAGACATCCACATTCTCTTTCCGCATGAGGGAATTTATCACCGAGTAGAAAGTGATCTCGTCCTTTTCCTTGAGCTCTGGATCGCGCACCTTGACCTTCTTGACAAACTGTACTTCGTCAATAAAAACGTAGTAATCACCATTGTCTTTGATCTGGCGCTTTAGATATTTTTCGAGCTTCAGTGGATTATGGTATTTGTAGTTGCCCGGCTCGTCCAAGGCAACCTCAATGATGTGGTCTTGCCCGACCCCAGCAGCAAGAAGGTAGTCTTTGTAAAGAACCCCAAGGAGATACGACTTGCCGCATCTCCTAAGGCCAGTGATTACCTTGACCATTCCGTTTTTTCGGCGGGCAATCAACCTCTTCAAGAATATGTCGCGCTTTACTTGCATATTGCTTTTTATAGGGTCACGAACTGCGCCTGGGCGCATAGTTTTTCCCTTAAACGCTGCATATTATATCACAGAAGCGGCTGTCTAGTCAAGGGGCCAAGGACTTCCGTGTATCTTTCCTCTTCGTCAGGATACACACATACGAGTATTATGCCACAACAAAACCATATTGTCACGGCTTCCGTGTATCTTTCATCTAAAAAACATATACAGTTGCTGACCCTTTATACTAACCAAATCCGCCCAAATCAGTCAATCCCCATGAAAACGCCGGACAGCACGAGTGCGCCGAGGAGGGCGAACACGACCCCCAGCGCGATTTTCGACGGGAACACGTTGCGCTTCGACCAGCGGGACATCCTCTCGGAGTCCGCGCCCTTCGCCGCCAGCATGAACACGGCGACAAGAGGCGCGATGAAGGCGGCGTTGTAGAGTGCAAGATACCCGAGCGAACGCCACGCGCCGGGCTCCCGCGATATGAGCGCGAGGACCGGCACGTAGACCTGCCCCGTGCAGAGGGAGTCGAGGAGCGTCACAAGAAACCCGCACCCCAGACCGGCGACCACAACCGCAGGGCCGCCCCAGCTCGCCTCGGCTATGGCGCGGATCATGCGCTTCACGCGGTCCGGAAGCTGAAGCGTGATGACGGACGGCACCTTCGCCCTGCGGTAGCGGAACGCGTCCCGTACGCTTAACGCGGAAAGGACGAACAGCGAGAGCGCGAGGAGCGACATCACGACGTCGTGCGCCGTCCGCAGCCCCGCCAGCGACCTCAGCGCCTTCATCAGGCCAAGCCCCATCGCCATGTATGTGAGGAACGAGCCGAGGCAGAACGCCCAGCCGCCGAGCATCCTGGCCCGGCGACGGCGCCCTCCGACCGCGAGAATCCCCGCGAGGGCGATGACGATGGAGAACGCGCACGGGTTGAATCCGTCCACGATTCCCGCGACGACGACGGCGGGCAGTGTGAAGCGCGAGACAGAGTCCACGTCCCTCCGGCCCTCCACGGAGACACCTGTCACGGGGACGACGACGACCGGGCATTCCGGGTCGTCGCAGAAGATCCGCACGTGCTTGGAGAACTCGCCGGGGACCATTGGCCTCAGGGAGACGGAGAGCGTGGCGGACGAAGCCGGCGCCATGCGCATCGCCGAAAGCGAGGCGTCGGCTCCGCAGCAGCCCTTCACCCGCGAAACGGAGACGGGGTAGGATGAGACGTTGCGAACCTCGACGGAACGGGTCGCGCCCTCCCCGGCGACGACCTCTCCGAACTCGACGCCCTCCGGCGGCACGGCGAGACGCGTCGCGGAAAGCGCCGTGCAGGCCGCTGAAATCACAACGTATGGCGCAACCCGGCGAATGAGAATCATCGCAGTCCGCTCCTTCCCCTTATCCGTCTAATCGCCTCCTCAACCGCAGCTGCGCGGCGGCTGTCAGTCGAGAAGCGCGAGAGAAGAGCGATGTCGTCCTTGCCGCCGACAAGCCCGATGGAACCGATGCTGACGATGTCGAGGACTGCGTCGCGGGCCGGCGCGGAAAGCGTCTCGCGGAGATGCGGTAGCACCTCCCGCCAGCCCCGCTCGCCCGCAAGCTGGATCGCCGCCACGCGGGCGGATGCAGTGGCGTCTGCGCGACAAAGGGCAATGGTCAGGCGCCTCAGCTCCGACTTCTGCGCGGGCGTGGCGCGCCTGTCGTCCACCAGGGAGTACAGCGCGGTCCCGGCGTATGGCTGTTTCGTCTGGCGGGCGGCGCGGACGAACACCTCGCGGACGCGACGGCGCAGGGCGTCGTCGGCAATCCCGTTCTGCATCGCGCCGAGGTGCTGGATGCAGTAGTCGAGGACGGCGGGGGGATGTCTGCCGCCATCGAACATGGAGATCAACGTTTCGGCAAGCCCCTCCACTGGAGGCCTCTGAACTCGCAGAAGATTCATCACGTCGTTCTTCAACGCCGCGACGCGCTCCACGCGCATCGCGCTGTCCGCCGCACGCAGATAGGCCAACAGCGCGGCGACATCCTCCTTCGGCAGGTCGCGCCGACGCGCAATCAACCGCAGCGCATCGTTCCGCGCCTCGTAGCGGCAGGCGGTCGCCTCGTCCGCGCCGCAGACGACGGCAACGGCGCGAGAGGTCGACGCCGCAACCATCGGCGCATGTGCGACATTTTCCCGAACGATGGGCTTCACTGCCACTTTGCCAGGCACGGCCGATGGCCCTGGCTCCGGCAACTTTGGCTCGTTCCTGCGCCGCAAGAGGAGCAAAGCCGCCGCCGACACGACCACCAGCGCAGCCACCACGCAGGAGACAGTCACCGTGCTTGCTTTGGCGTGATTCTTCATTCCCTTGCTCCCATTGCTTGTTCATTCTCCTTCTCTGTCAGTATTTCTTTCAATATGCCTTTGCGTAAAAAATCCCTGTCTTTTTTGTAATGTAAAAGCATAATCTCACACACTAGTTTTCCCGACAAACCATCCTTTAGTCTAATTCTGCATTTGCGTAACTCGTTTGCCCTGTTTGTATCACGCAATCGCATTGTCATCAGGGAACATGCACCGTTCTCCAAATAAAGTTGTTCTATATCAATAAGAACATTACTATTTTCAGATTCTGCAATGACACTTCTTTCCTCTCCCCTGCGCCGCACTAGATATCCTTTTATACGTGATTTAGCTATGTCTTGAACAGACAATACTACATACTTATCCGCGCCAATTACAATACAGAAGGGATGCTTTACATCAGAAGCGCAAAACAATGTTTCTTCTGGCAAATAAAAATGCTGTTGTTTCTCAATCTTTTTAGTGTGTATGAATCTGACACACAAGACACCTCCAAAAAGCATTGTGCACGCTAGGATTAAGGCTACTAGCGAAAATACCTTTCTTGAATATTTGCAGTAACGTTTAATATGATGTACACACATTTTTGTATCTCATTTCAGCAGATCACAATTGCATATCTAGGGGATATTGAACATCATGGCATATATACAATTCCCCATTGTCCCTTTTAAAGTCAAGTAAAAAAACAGTTCCATTCACTTCACACCTGACACTAAACGTATCGACTCCATTGGTTTCGCAGCCAAAGTCCAGCTCGCCAAACAAATATTCAGCATATGCTTGATTAATACCAACAAATTTATTCTCGCGAATCATCAGTATTTGCATGTTGTCACCATCTGACCGTCCCGATTCTTGTCTATCACAACCAACGATCATTACAAGTAATAAAAATGTAAACAATATTTTATTCATAGCATTTCCTTTATTCCATTCCACATTCACGCATTATTGTTTACCACAACTTCCACCATGGTTGATTCCAGGGAATTTTATCACAGAAAGCTGTTTTAAAGTCATAATCCCGCATCTCCATGCCACGCCCCATAACGGATTGATAATCAACTTCATAATCAGAAGGTGAATCAGGCTCAGGACGTCGCTTATTAGGCAATGTTTCCAACGGAAGCGTTTGCCCAGGGTGTTCAAGCCCTAACATATGTCCAACTTCATGAATAATGGCCTGTTGTATTTCTCCTGGGTTTTTAGGACTCTTCCTCTTATCTTTTGTCCCTGTCCAGTAAATTGCACTTCTATCTAACGATGCTTGTCTCTGGTTTCCCCTCACAACATTACTCCTAAAACTGTGCCCCTGATATCCTACGACGACAACCTTATAGTCATATTTGAATTTATCGTATTCAATATGAACAGCTACAGAAACTCCATCTTTGCATTCCGGACATTTACCACACGGCGGCATACACCGATTTGGAATATCACGAAAATACTTTTCTACAACAGCCTTAGCCTCCATCATCCATATCACTTTCTCTAATTCAGTCCATTTGACAGGAAGAACCATGGAAACAGGAGGACCTAAAGAAAGAATCTTTGGTGTAGTCTCATCAAAACCAACATTCCACTTCAGTGTAACATTCAAAAGACAATTCAATCTGTTAAATCTGTATTCTATAAGCCCTAAATCATCTACGCCGTTAGGGCCATGGTTATCCAAAAAGATGAAAAGGTTAACGCATTGTAATAAATCTCTTCCATTCCATCTGCCATCAAGAAGGTTATAGCAACGATAGTTGTAATAAACCAAATCAAGAGTACTATCGTTGTACTCAGAAGAGAAACAGAATGGATTACAACTTGATTGTCCTTGTGCGCAAGTGCTTTCATTACTGTCTGATTCAACAACATCTCCAAACGGCGCGTATTCGTAGTGGGCGGCGACGGACAGGTTGGAAGAGGCCACGAGGTCTGACACATTCTTATTTCCGTCGTGGGTGTAGTAGGAAGTTGAAAAGTTGAATGGTTGAAAAGTTGAAAAGTTCCATACGAGGGGCCTGGTGGCGACGGGTTCCGTAGGATCCCAAATGAAACGCTGTGCATTTTGAGTCGCAGCGTCGAAGTTGGCAATCTGAAGATACCCGTCGTAGGTAAATGCCTTATTGGAGTTTGTCAGTGAACCGCAGGTTTCGAGATACTGCACCCTGCGCCCCATGCGGTCAAAGGACATTGAGATTAATGTGGGAGTGGAGGAGTTGGGAGTGGAGGAGTTGGGAGTGGGTGAGTTTGTAGAAACGCACTGCCAGAGGACCGGGCGGTTTTCGCCGTTATAGGTGACGGACCAGATGCCGGTGGAGGTCTTAATCAGGTTCTGGTTTCCATCGTCGTCGAACTGTGGGGTGAATTCCTCGCGCAGAGACGCAGAGTCGCAGAGATTCGATATGAGCATGTACTGGTTGAGGCTATTCGCAATGTATGTTCGATTCGTTCCGAGATCGGTTGAAGTTATGCGGTTGCCGATGTCGTCGTACTGGTAGGCGTATTCGGTCGAGGCCGGCCCTCCCTGCCTGGAAGCAGAGATCAATTCGTTGCGGGCGTTGTAGCCGTAGGCGTCGGTACGCGACTCGGACATCGCCGAGCCGGAACGGGCGATCTCCGTGCGACGGCCAGCGGCATCGTAAGTGTAGTCGTACTGCGAGATTACATTGGTCGGTGTGGCGTTGCAGACCTGCAACAGCTGGTCGTTGGCGTCGTACTGCCACGATGCGGCGAGACCATTTGGATAGGCGAGAGAGGATTTCAGGTCGCTTCCGGGAAGATAAGACCATGTGAAAGAGTTGGAGTTGGTAGTTGGAGTTGGAGGGTTGTTGGTGTTGTCCTCCACGGGAACCTGCATCGTCAAGAGGCGGCCTGTT
>CADCCQ010000051.1 GCA_902799955.1 uncultured bacterium
ATCTTGATGGAGTTCTTGTTCGCGCCGACCGTGCCGTCCGCGCCAAGACCCCAGAACATGCACTCCTTGCGGTCGCCCTTCGGGACGACGAACGAGTCGTCGCCGAGGATGTAGCGGCCCGTGACGTCGTCGACGATGCCGACGGAGTAGTGGTCCATGGGCTTCTCGGCGGCCATGTTGTCGTAGACCGCCTTGCACATCTGCGGCGTGAAGTCCTTCGAGCCGATGCCGTAGCGGCCGGCGAGGATCTTCGGATACTTGAACGCAACGACGCCGTCCTGCAGGCCCTGGCCGATCGCGGCGGCTACGTCGAGATAGAGAGGGTCGCCCAGTGCGCCAGGCTCCTTGACGCGGTCGAGGACGGTCACGACCTTGACCGTGGCGGGAAGCGCCTTGACGAAATCGACCATCGAGAACGGACGGTAGAGGTGCACCTTGAGGAGGCCGACCTTCTTGCCTTCCTTGACGAGCGCGTCGACGGTCTCGTGGAGCGTGTCGCAGCCCGAGCCCATCGCGACGACGACGTACTCCGCGTCCGCGGCGCCGACGTAGTCGTAGAGCTTGTACGCGCGGCCCGTGAGCTTGGCGAGGCGGTCCATGTACTCCTGGACGATCGCGGGCGTCGCTTCATAGTACTTGTTGCAGACTTCGCGGAGCTGGAACGTGACGTCGGGGTTGGACGCCGTGCCGCGCATCGTCGGATGCTCGGGGTCGAGAGCGCGCCTGCGGAAGTCCTCGACGTATTCCTCGTCGATCATCTGGCGGATGACGTCCTGCGGGATCTCCTCGATCTTCTGGACCTCGTGGGAGGTGCGGAAGCCGTCGAAGAAGTGGAGGAACGGAACCTTGCTCTTGAGCGTCGCCGCGTGCGCGACCATCGCCATGTCGTGCGCTTCCTGCACGCTGTTCGAGGCGAGCATCGCGAAGCCGGTCTGGCGGCACGCCATCACGTCGCCCTGGTCGCCGAAGATGCACAGCGAGTTCGACGCGAGCGAGCGAGCGGAGACGTGGAACACGGTCGGGGCGAGCTCGCCCGCGATCTTGTACATGTTCGGGATCATCAGGAGGAGCCCCTGCGACGCCGTGAAGGTCGTCGTCAGCGAACCCGTCGTGAGCGAGCCGTGCACGGCGCCGGCGGCGCCGCCCTCGGACTCCATCTCGACGATCGAGGGAACCGACCCCCAGATGTTCGTCTTGCGCATGGAGGCGAGCTCGTCGCACGTCTCTGCCATGGGCGATGACGGTGTGATGGGATAGATCGCGGCCACTTCGGAGCACGCGAACGCTATTTGTGCGGCGGCGGTGTTGCCGTCCACCATTATCTTCTTTGCCATTTGCTTTTCCTTCGTTGTTGTACCTAGTGAAAGGACTGTTAAAAGAGTATACCAAAAAATGCCTCTCTTGTGAAGCAGTTAGGCGAGGTTAATTTATCCGCCCGAAAAATTCCGAAAAAAAACAGTTGCCTTATTAAGGAAAATCGTGTATCATTTTAGATGTCTAAAGTCTCATCAGGCAAACAAAAATGAATAAAGCACTACACGTCTTCATATATCTGTTCCTGGCACTGACTGGAGCCGCGCTCTGGTTCGAGTTCCAGCTAAACGAAAAGCGGACCGAAATGAAGGACCGCAACCGAATGCAGGAGGACTTCATAATGAGGGTCGCCAGCATAACGGAGAAGGGAGACGACTACAAATCGGACTCGCAGCCCAAGATCCTGCTGGACACCCAGCCGGTCACGGCAGAGGAGGACGGCAAGGAGATCGACGAGGACTCCATGGAGAACCTCCTCGACGTCAAGGGCTATGACTTCGCCCTCGAGAAGACGACCCACAACTTCCTCAAGTGGGGCGAGGCACAGCGCAACGGACTGCGCCAGATTTACGTCATGGACGAGGCGACCGGCAAGCCGATGCTCGACGGCACCGACAAGATGACGCGCGGCTCCGAGGAGGACAAGCTCCTCGAGGATCTCTACAAGTCGCTCGACTCCCAGAAGACGCAGCTCCTCAAGACGCGCGAGGCCCTGCCCGTCCTGCGCGAGCAGCTCGAGCGCGTCGCGAAGGAGGTCAACTCCCTCAAGCCCGTCATCCGCAAGGACAAGGCGACCATCATAGAGAAGGAGAAGCAGATCGCCCAGCTCGAAGAGAACAACCAGAAGCTCGACAACGAGAACAAGAAGAAGCAGGCCCAGATCGAGGAGCTCAACGCCGAACTCGCCTCCGCAAAGGACGAGGTGACCGCCGCGAAGGACGAGACCGAGCAGGTGAAGGAGGCCCTCGCGAAGGAGAAGGAGCTGACCACCCAGCTGAAGAAGCTCGCCTCCGAGCTCCAGAACCAGACCGCCGGCGGCGGCGCCCAGACCGAACTCAGCAAGGCCGTCACGTCCGTGCCGTTCGGCGACAAGGGCAAGATCATCGTGGCCGACAACGAGAACATGTTCGCGATCATAGAGTTCACCGAAGCCGCCATGAAGGAGCTCAAGGGACCCGACCTCAGCCGTCCCCTTCCGCTCATGACCTTCTCCGTCCGCCGTCCGGGATACAACGGACAGGCCGGCGAGATCATCGGCTCCGTCCGCATCCGCCAGGAAGTCTCGGGCAAGAACTACCTCATCTGCGACATCCTCTCCGACTGGCAGCAGACGCCCCTTCTCCCCAATGACGTCGTTTTCGCCAACTAAGCTGCTCCTCGCGGCACTCGCGGCCCTGCTTCTCGCAGGCTGCATAGCAGACAACGCGGAGGACACCAACCTCCCGTGGTCGTCGCGGCGCTCGTGGGAGGGGCTCGCGCCGATAGCGCCGTCCGTCCTGGACCGCTACGAATAGCACGACAGGCCTTGATAGCGGACATCCAGTTCAAGGTTGAGCGGGGCGGCGTCAGACTGGACGCCGCCCTTCTCGCACGCTTCCCGTCCTCCACCCGCGCGTTCGTGCGCGACGCCATCGCATCCGGCGGCGTCCTCGTGAACGGACGCCGCGCCCCCAAGGGCGTGAAGCTCTCCGGCGGCGAGACGGTCTCCGTCGCGGCGCTCAGGGAGGCCTCGGACAACGTCGTCAGGCCGAACAGGTCGATTTCCGTCGCGGCGGTATTCGAGGACGACGCCCTGCTGGCGTTCGACAAGCCGGCCGGAATGCCCGTGCAGCCCCTCACATGCGACGAGACGGACACCCTCATGAACGGCGTCGTCGCCGCCCACCCGGAGTGCGCGCCCCTCGGCGACAGGCCCCTCATGGCGGGCGCGATCCACAGGATCGACGCGGGGACGTCGGGGCTCGTCCTCGTGGCGCGCACCGAGGCGGCGTTTGAGTCGATGCGAAGGCAGTTCGCGGCGCAGACCGTCCGCAAGACCTATCTCGCCCTCGTCGAGGGCTCCGTGGCCGTCGGCGGATTCCTCGAGAACGACCTCGTCCACGACCCGTCGCTCCCCTACTGCAAAATGGTCGACTTCAGGCGCGTGCGCGCGGACGCCGACGCGCGCAAGGCCATGAGGCCCCTACACGCCGCGACGCGCTACACCCCAATCGACCACTTCACAGCGGGCTGCGAGGAGCGTACGCTCCTGGAGGTCGAGATATTCACCGGCGTCACGCACCAGATCCGCGCGCAGCTCGCAATCGCGGGGATGCACATCATAAACGACAGGCTCTACGGCGCCTTCGCGGTGGAGAACCAGGTCGGGCACTGTCTGCACGCCCTGGCCGCGTCGTTCGCGCACCCGACGTCCGGCGACCCCGTCGAGATCCGCACGCAGTGGCCCGCCTGGGCGCACTAAAGCTTGGAGCTTAGAGCTTAGAGCTTAGAGCTTGGAGCTTGGAGCTAAAAGCCAAAAGCTCCAAGCTAATTTGTGGCATAATACCCGTATGTGCACGTCCTGACGAAGAGGAATGATACACGGAGGCAGAGACAACAATGTTTTGTTGTGGTATAATACCCGTATGTGCGTATCATGACGAAGAGGAATGATACACGGAGGCAGAGACAACAATGTTTTGTTGTGATATAATATTAAGCGTCTTCATGCGTGAAGGCAAATTCCAGGATAAACTCTACGGAAGAAAAGGAAAGAAGGAAAGATGAAGTACAAGTACAACTGCCTCAATCCGATCGCGGATTGCGGGCTCGGGAACCTTCCCGACGACTATGAGCGCACAGAGAACTTCGCAGAGGCCGACGCCGTGTTCGTCCGCTCCGCGAAGATGGACGAGCTGGTCCCCGGGCCGAGGCTCCTCGCGGTCGCGAGGGCGGGCGCGGGCGTCAACAACATCCCGCACGCTGAATACGCCAAGCATGGCATCGTGGTGTTCAACACACCGGGCGCCAACGCGAACGGCGTCAAGGAGCTCGTCATCGCGGCGATGCTCATGGCGAGCCGCGACATAGTGGGCGGCATCGAGTGGGTCAAGGCGAACGCCGCCGACCCCTCCATCGCGAAGAGCGCGGAGAAGGCGAAGAAGTCCTTCGCCGGAACCGAGATCCAGGGCAAGAAGCTCGGCGTCATCGGCCTTGGCGCGATCGGGCAGAAGGTCGCCAACGCCGCGATCGAGCTTGGCATGGAGGTCTACGGCTACGACCCATACCTCTCCGTCGACGCCGCGTGGCAGCTCGACAGGGGCGTGCGCCACTGCAAGAACGTCGAGACGATCTACCGCGAATGCGACTTCATAACGATCCACGTCCCCGCCCTCGAGCAGACGAAGGGCATGATCAACGCCGACGCCATCGCGATGATGAAGCGCGGCGTCATCGTGGTCAACGCCGCGCGCGACGCGCTCGTGAACGAGGCCGACATGATCGCCGCGCTGGAGTCCGGCAAGGTGCGCAAGTACGTCTCCGACTTCCCCAACTCGACGACGGCGGGCAAGCCCGGATGCATCGTGATCCCGCACCTGGGCGCATCCACCGAGGAGTCCGAGGACAACTGCGCGGTCATGGCGGTCAAGGAGATACGCGACTACCTTGAGAATGGGAACATCGTCAACTCCGTCAACTACCCCACGTGCTCGCTCGGGCTCGCCACCAAGGCCGGCCGCATCGCGATCTGCCACAAGAACGTCGCGAACATGATCGGACAGTTCACGTCGATCCTCGGCCAGGCCGGGGTCAACATCGACGCGATCCAGAACAAGAGCCGCGGCGACGTGGCCTACACGCTCATCGACACCGACTCCCGGATCCCCGAGGAGGTCGTCAAGTCCCTGGAGAACAGCGACGCGGTCATCCGCGCGCGCGTCATCAAGTAGCGTGGAGCTCTTCGACACCCACGCGCATTTCGAGGGGACGCCGGACGAGACCCGCGCCGTCCTCGAAAGAGCCGCCGCCGCGGGCGTGACGCGCATCACGGCCGTCGGCGGCGACATGGCCCTGAACGCAGGGGCCGCCGCGGCCTCCGAGACGGCCCGCCGCACCGGCGGGCCTCTCGTCTATCTCGCGCTCGGCTGGGACCGCGGCAACGCGCTCACGGCGGACCTCCCGGAAATCGACTCGTCGCTAGCCGACGCCGTCGGGGAGATAGGCCTCGACTACCACTACTCTCCGGAGACCCGCGCCGCGCAGATGTCCCTCATGGCGCGCGAGCTTGAGCGCGCCCGCACCCTCGGCCTCCCCGTCGTGATCCACACAAGGGAGGCGGACGACGACACGCTCGGGCTCCTGCGCGAGATCCCGTCGCGCGGCATAATCCACTCGTTCACCGGCGGGCCAGACTTCTGCAGGGCCCTTCTCGACCTCGGATTCTACATCTCGTTCTCCGGCATCGTCACGTTCCGCGCGGCGGACAACGTCCGCGAGGTCGCCGCGCTCGTCCCGGACGACCGGCTCCTCGTCGAGACCGACTCCCCTTTCCTCGCGCCCGTTCCAATGCGCGGACGCACGAACGAGCCGGCGTTCGTCGCCCACACCGCGAACTTCCTCGCGACGTTCCGCGGCGTGGAGCCGTCCGCCCTTGTGCGCGTCACAACCGCCAACGCCATTTCAATCTTCGGCGAAACGCCGGCCGCAACGAGGCGCGGCGCATGATCCTCGCACCGCTCAGAGGCGTGACCATAAGGACGTTCAGGCGAGTGTTCGCCGCGCCCATGGCGGAGGCCAGGCTCACGGAGTCTGTCCAGCCGTTCGTCCCCGCGATGAAAGGCCTCGACCCGCTCAAGGATCGGGAGCTTTCAGGCGGCCCCGGAAACGAATGCGCCACCCCTCAGTTCATAGGCAAGGACCCCGCCGCGCTGCGTGAATGCCTGAAGAGGATAAAAGACGCAGGATGGAAGTTCGCGGACCTGAACTGCGGCTGTCCCTTCCCGATGATCAGGAAGAAAGGCCGCGGAAGCGGAATTCTGAAGACGCCCGGCGTCCTCGCGCAAATGCTGGAGGCCGGATGCGATGTCATGGGCCCCGGAAAGTTCTCAGCAAAGACGCGTCTCGGACTTGACGCAGCCGATGAACTACTCTCCGTCGCCGAAGTCTTCAACGCCTTCCCGCTCCGCCGCGTCACCATCCACGCGAGAACCGCCCGGCAGATGTACGAAGGCGATTGCGACCTCGCCGCATTCCGCGCCGCCGCGTCCGCGCTGCGCGTCCCAGTCGTCTACAACGGAGACGCATCGCTGGACGGACGCGCACCCGGAGGCGTGCCCTGCGAGGAACTGGGATGCGCCGACGTCATGGTCGGAAGGTCGTTCGTGAGAAGCCTCGCGGTCCATACAGACATAAGTCCGCTTCTTTCGCGCTACATCGACGAGTCGCTTGCGGAGCTGGGCTCAGAGCGTCCGGTGCTGGGGCGCATAAAGGAACTTGTCGCATACTGGCGGGACCGTCCGGAGTGGTCGCGCAAGTGGGGCGTCGTCAAGATCGCCCGCAGTCTGCGCGAACTCCGCATCGCGCTGTTGCGGTGAGCTTTCTCCCCGCATAAATTACTCGGTGCACCCGCACGCACTCGATTCCGAACTGGCTGAACTGACCTGTTGCACCGTGGGCGGGGATTTGGTATAATCTTCACCAAAGGGAACGAACAAAGAGGAGAAGAACGACGATGAACGCAACGACATGCTTTCTCGCAGAGCTGGTTGGGACCGCGATGCTAATACTGCTCGGCAACGGAGTGGTGGCAAACGTACTGCTGGAGAAGTCCGGAATGAAAGGCGGCGGCACGGTGCAGATCACATTCGGCTGGGGCCTCGCCGTGCTGCTGCCCGCGTTCATATTCGGCGCGGCGTCCGGGGCGCACTTCAACCCAGCGCTCACAATCGCGCTCGCGGCGGACGGCACCATCGCGCCAAGGCTCGTCGGCTGGTACATCTCTGGGCAGATGCTGGGCGCGATGCTAGGCGCGACGCTCGTGTGGGCGCTCTTCTACAAGCATTTTGCCGCGACGCCCGACGGCGCGGTCAAGCGCGCCTGCTTCTGCACCGCGCCGAGCGTGCCGTATCTGCCGTGCAACTTCCTCTCCGAAGCCGTCGGGACGTTCGTGCTCGTGTTCGCGATCAAGGGAATCGCGCAGGTGCCCGGAATCGCGGGCGGAGTCGGTTACCTCCTCGTGTTCGGGATCATCGTCTCCATCGGCATGTCGCTTGGCGGACTCACCGGATACGCGATAAACCCCGCGCGCGACCTCGGCCCAAGGATAATGTACGCCCTACTTCCGATGGCTGGCAAGGCGCACGCCAACTGGCGCTATTCCTGGGTCCCCGTGGCGGGGCCGATAACGGGCGCGCTCGCGGCCGTGTGGCTCTACAAAGTCTTTCCTTGGCTGACATGAGGGATTATTGATGCGCCAGGAGCTCCTCGCGGAGGAACTTGCAGGCAAGGGCGGTGGAACGCCCCGAGGGGTCGAGCGAGGGCGAGAGCTCCACGTTGTCCATGGCGACTACGTTGAACCTAGAGAGGATGTCCACCACCGCGGAAAGAAGCTCGCCAAACCTGAGCCCGCCCGCCTCCTGCGTCCCCGTGCCGGGGAACTCCGATGGGTCGAGGACGTCCATGTCGACCGTAAGGTAGCCGTGCGTCCCCTCCGGGAAGGACAGCGAGTGAAGCGTCTTGGCTGTGAATGGCTCGGTGACGACATGGCCCGCCTTCATGAAGTCAAACTCGTCCTTCGTGCCGGAGCGTATTCCGAACTGCCATATCCTGCCGTTCCCGAGGATGTCGTGGCAACGGCGCATGACGCATGCGTGGGAGAGGCTCACGCCAAGGTAGTCCTCACGCAGGTCGGCGTGCGCGTCGAAGTGGATTATCCTCAGGTCGGGATGGCGCTTCGCGGCGGCGCGGACGGCGCCGAGCGTGACAAGATGCTCGCCGCCAAGCAGGAACGGCGTCTTCCCGGCGTCGAGGATTTCGGCCGCCTTCGCCTCGATCATGTCGAGGGCGCGGTCAGGCGCGCCGAACGGCAGCTCAAGGTCGCCGGCGTCGTGGACAAGCGCATCCGACTCCAGGTCCCTGTCCTGGTACGGCGAGTACGTCTCGATTCCGAAGGACTCCGAGCGCATGGCGGAAGGCCCGAAACGCGTCCCGGGCCTGAAGCTGGTGGTTGAGTCGTAGGGTGCGCCGAAGAGCACCGTACGCGCCTCGTCGAAGGAACGGTCCGCGCCAATGAAGTTCATTTCGCGTCCCCTTTCGCCCTCTTCAGGACAACAGCCGAGCGCGCCGGGAGATAGAGGCGTATTTGCTGGACAAGCTCGCCTCCGTGCTCCACGAGAACGGGGTCGTAGAGCATTCCGCCCGATACGTGGCCCTGTCCGCCGAAGCGGACCTCGTCGGTGTCGAGGACATGCCTCCATTGAGTCGCCGGCGGGACGATCACGCCATATCCGGTGAACGACGTCGTCGGGTTGAAGTTGAACACGAAGAGCAGGTCGCCCCTTGTGAAGGCAAGCGTCTTGTCCGGTTCATTCGCGAGAAGCCGCACGGGCCGTGAGTCGGGGCCGATGCCGCCCGCCTTCAGCGTCTCGAGCATCGCGGCGTCGAAGTCGCCGAGCGGCTTGAAGCGGAGGTCCGGGTCGTCCCTCAGGGACCACTGCCTGCGGGCGTGGGAATAGTCCCAGCCGTTCTCCGCCCGCGGGAAGTCGATCCACTCGGGGTGGCCGAACTCGTTGCCCATGAAGTTGAGGTACGCGCCGCCGTTGAGGGCTGCCGTGGCGAGCCTGGCCATCTTGTGCAGGGCAACTGCACGGTCGGTCTCCTGCCCGTGCTGGTCGCGCCCCATGCCAAAGTATATCGCGGCGTCGGCGAGCTGGAAGAAGAACGTCTTGCCGCCGACGAGCGCCTGGTCGTGGCTCTCGACGTAGCTGACGACCTTCTCCTCGGCGCGCTTGTTCGTCAGCTCGTAGAAGATGCCGCCCATGGGCCAGTCGTCGTCGCGGACCTTCTCGGCGAGCCTGAACCAGAAGTCCGGTTCGCCCATCGCCATGCGGTAGTCGAAGCCGATGCCGCAGTCCTCGACGGGCGCGGCGCAGCCCGGCATCCCGGAGACGTCCTCGGCGATCGTGATCGCGTCGGGCCGCGTCTCGTGGATCACGCGGTTCGCCAGCTGGAGGTACACCCAGGCGTCGTCGTCCATCGAGCCGTTGAAGTACATCGAGTAGTCGGTGAACGCGCTGCCGAGCCCGTGGTCCCAGAAGAGCATCGACGTGACGCCGTCGAAGCGGTAGCCGTCGAAGTGGTACTCGTCGAGCCAGAAGCGGCAGTTGGAGAGGAGGAAGTGCAGGACGTTCGTCTTGCCGTAGTCGAAGCAGCGGCTGTCCCACGCGCTGTGCCAGCCCTTGGGGCCGGAGTGGAAGTACTGGTAGTCGGTGCCGTCGAAGAGGCCCAGCCCGTCGCGCTCGTTCTTGACGGCGTGGGAGTGGACGAGGTCCATGATCACGCGCAGCCCCATGCCGTGCGCGGCGTCCACGAGGCTCTTCAGGTCGTCCGGCGTCCCGAACCTCGAAGACGCGGCGAAGAAGGAGCTGACGTGGTAGCCGAAGCTGCCGTAGTACGGGTGCTCCATGATCGCCATGAGCTGGACGGTGTTGTATCCGGCGGCCTTGATGCGAGGGAGGATGTTGTCGCGGAACTCCGCGTACGTGGCGACCCTGCCCTCCTCGGACGCCATGCCGACGTGCGCCTCGTAGATGTACGGGGTGAAACCGGCGGGTTTGGCGGGCGTCGCGTGCCGCCAGCGGTACGGCCTCTTCGGCTGCCAGACCTTCGCCGCGTAGAGCTTGGTGTCCGGGTCCTGCATGACGTACCTGGCGTAGGCGGGGATCCGCTCGCCGCGACCGCCGTCCCAGCGCATCTCGAGGCGGTAGTTGTCGCCGTCCTTGATGGCGTCCGGCGGGAACTCCCTGCCCCAGGTGTCGGTGCCGGGGATGCGGAACAGCTCGAACGCCTGGTCTGTGCGCCACTTGCTGAAGTCGCCGACGAGCCACATCGAGGTGGCGTTGGGCGCCCATTCGCGGAACACCCATCCGTCCCTGGTGCGGTGGAGCCCGTAGAACTCGTGCGCGCTCGCCCACTCGGAGAGCGGACGCCCCTGCGTAAGGTCGTCCGCGCGGTCGAACGCCCTCTTGGCGCGTCCGCGTATCGCCGTCTCGTACGGCCTGAGGTATTCGTCGTCAAGAAGCCTGGGCATCTTTTGCGTCCTTTCCGTTCTGCGCGGCGACTGTGCCGACGCGGATTACGACAAACGTGTAGTTGTCCTCCGCGCCCGCCGCGACGATCAACTCCGAAAGCCGGTCGACGGCGGCCTTCGCGGACGACGCGGTGGCGAGGACCTCCTCGATCCTGCCGTCCGGCACCATGTCATACACTCCATCGGAGCAGAGCATGAAGACGTCGCCCGGCTCCACGTCGACCTTCTTCCATTCCGCCTCGACGTCCCCGATGCCCACGGCGCGCGTGAGCACGTGGGTGAGCCGCCCCGTCACGACCTCGTCCTTCCCGGCGGCGGCGGACCTGCGGTTGATCTCCGCCGCGACGGTGTGGTCGGCGGTGAGCGCGGAAAGCTTCCCGGCGCGGCAGCGGTATACGCGGCTGTCGCCGACGTGGCCGATCACGGCCGTCGGCTCGTCGTCGAGCCGCAGCGCCATCATCGCGACCGTCGTAGCCATCTGCCTGTAGCCCGCCTTCAGCGCATAGTCCTGTATCTCGGCGTTGGCCTCGTGGACCGCCGCCGCCATGGCCTTCATCCTGCCCTGGAGGTCGAGGCTGCTGACGACCTCCTTGTCCACGGCGCGGCACATCAGCGCGCTTGCGACGGCGCCGCCGTCGCCGCCGCCCATGCCGTCCGCGACGCAGTACACGTCGGCATCCTCGCGCACGAGGACGGAGTCCTGGTTCTCGGCCCGCACAAGCCCCGTCTCGCTGGCGCTTGCGCAGTCGAGCGGCACGGACTTCCCGTCGTCCGACAGCAACTTCTTCAGAAACTCGATCATCAGCCACCCCCCGCGCGGCGTCGCCGCCGCGCCGTCACTTGTTTATTCCCCTGTGGTTCATGAACTCCCAGATGCGCCCGAGCCAGGTGTAGCTGCCCGTGCCGGGCGACGCCTTCCTCTGGAAGCAGTGCGGCCTCAGGCAGAGCGTGTGCAGGTCGCTCGCGATCCCCATGCGGCGCATCTGCTCCCACGTCTTCACGGAGTTCATCGCCGCCCAGCCGTCCGCGTCGCCGTGGATGAACACCATCGGGCACGTGTCGGGGTCGAACGTGAACTCCGGGACGAGCCGCGCGGCGTCGTCGTTGCCGCCGGTCGCGTTGTTCTTTTCGGCGCCATCGGTTAGCGCGTAGGCGGGGTAGATGCCGACGCCCCACTGCACGTTGCACGGGAGCCTGTCGATCTTGTCGACGTCCCAGTACGAGCGGCTGCGGGAGCTGGTGACGCCCATCAGCGTGAGGTGTCCACCGGCCGAGGAACCCATGATTCCGATGCGGTTCGGGTCGAGCCCCTTCGCGGCCGCCTGCGAACGCACGATGCGGACGCACCTCTGGAGATCCTGCCACGCAGTCGTGTGCTTGGCAAGCCCCTTCGGGCGCGGCGTGCGGTACCTCATCGTGACGACCGCCATGCCCTTCTCGTTCAGGAAGCGCCGCGCCGGCGCGACCTCGAAGCTGTCGGGGCTGTTGCCCTGATATGACCCGCCGGAGTAGATTATCTGTATGGCCTTCGTCTTGAGGTCCGCCGGGATGTACCACTCGAGGTACGGGATGCACTGGTGCTTCTGGAAGTCGGGGATCTGTCCCTTCGGCCACAGCTCCTGCCTCTCGTACTTCGCGGGGTCGTGGAAGTCCTTCGCGTAACGCTTCAGCAGATCCTCTTCCGGCGCGAGCTTCCCGAGAAAGCCCATCTGAGTCAGGAACTCCATCGCGCGGTCGAACCAGTTGTCGTACGCCTCCGCCGCGTCGCCCCTGCCGTCCCTGCCCCAGAAGCCGTGCGAACGGTCGGCGAAGAGGTGGAGCTCTGCGGGGACCTTGTGCTTGCGAAGCTCGCGGTATATGAACGTAGAGGCCGTCGGGGAGTACACGTCGGCGCTCCCGTGGAACATGCACATCGGCGCGGTCTTCGCGTCGAACTTGAAGCAGTCGTCGAGCCTGGCGTCGACGGCCTGCCCGTTGCGCGTGTTCGGGACGCCGATGCCGTCCGTCATCGCGTACGCGATCGCGCCCGTGATCGCCCAGTTCAGGTGGCACGGGATGTCGTCGACGGCGTCGACCTTCTCGTACGCCGGCGTGAGCGCGCTAGTCGCGAGCAGCGCCGCGAGGTGGGAGCCGGCGGACATCGAGATCGTTCCGATCTTCTCCGCGTCGTACCCGCGCTTGGCCGCCTGCGAGCGCACGAGCCTCACGGCGCGCTGGCCGTCCTCCCACGCCGTCTTGTAGATCGGCAGACCCTGCGGGCGCGGCGTGCGGTACACGAAGTTGACGCACTGGAACCCGGCATCGGTGAACTTGCGCTCCCACATCTTCACAAGCCCCACGTCGCAGCAGTTGTTGTATCCGCCGCCCGATATGAGGATCATGCAGCATCCGTTGGGCTTCGCAGGCGCGGGGCACCAGTCGAGGTACGGGTCCTTCCCCTTCGCCTTTTCGTTCGTCATCGCCGCGATCAGGTGCGGCTGGGCGTCGGGCATCCTGCCCGCGGGCCATACGTTCTCGCGCTCGGCCATCGCCGACAGCGACATCGCCGCGAGCACCGCGGCCAGGAACCTTGTCATCTTCAATTTCATTTCTCTCCTTTCATCCTTGCATTCTTCATCTTGCATTCTTCATTCCCCATTCCCCAGCAGGCGAAGAAGCTCCTTCATGGAGCCGATCCTCGCCGTGCAGCGGGAATCCGAGATGATGCCGAATCCATAGTCGCAGAACGCCCCTTTCACGCCGGCGTTCGCCGCGCACTTCATATCGGTCCAGTTGTCGCCGACCATCCAGTCGGACGGAGACAGGACGTGGCCCATCCTCCTGGCGCACTCGACGAGCGGCATCGCGCTCGGCTTCATCTCCGCGCAGTCTCCGCCGGCAATGACGGCGTCGCCGAAGAAATTCGCGATCCCTAGCCTCTCGAGTATCGCGTGCGTCGCGAACGACGGCTTGGCCGTGTTCACGCCAAGGCGCCAGCCGCGCGCGGCGAGCGCCTCCAGCGTCTCGGCGACGCCGGGGTAGAGCGTCACGCTTTCAAGCATGTGCTCGCCGTAGTGCGACATGAAGATCTCCCACAGCCGCTCTACGTCGTCGGAGCGCTCGGGGATCGCGTGAGCGAGAAGGTAGCGCGCGCCAAGCCCGACGTGGGCGATTATCTCGTCGACGGAGCGCTCCTCCAGGCCGAGGTCGCGCCTGGTGTGGTTGACGGTCGCGCAGAGATCGGCCTTCGAGTCGATCAGCGTGCCGTCCATGTCGAAGAAAGCGGCGTTCATCCGCGCGTCCACCGCCTCCGGACTAGATCATGCCGCCGTTCACGGATATGACCTGCCCCGTCACGTACGCGGACTCGTCGCCGGCGAGCCAGGCGACGGCCTTCGCGATGTCGTCCACGGTGCCGAAGCGCTTGAGGGGGATCGTGTCCATGTACGCCTTCTTCACGTCGTCGGGGAGGACGTCCGTCATCTTCGACTGGATGAAACCGGGCGCGACGGCGTTGCAGCGGATGTTGCGCGAGCCCAGCTCCTTCGCCGTGGTCTTGGTGAGCGCGATGACGCCGCCCTTCGAGGCGGTGTAGTTCGCCTGGCCGGCGTTGCCCATGATGCCGACGACGGACGCGATGTTGATTATGGAGCCGCCCAGCTGCGCGCCCTCCGGCGACTTGTTCTTCATCATCGGACGCGACACCGCGCGCGTGAAGAGGAACGTCCCCTTCAGGTTGACGTTCAAGACGGCGTCCCAGTCCTCGTCGCTCATGCGCATGAGAAGCCCGTCCTTGGTGATGCCGGCGTTGTTGACCATGACGTCGATCTTGCCGAAGTCCGCGATCACGGCCTTCACGCAGGCGTCCACCTCGGCGGAGACCGCGACGTTCACGCCGTAGCCCTTCGCCTTCGCGCCAAGCGCCGTGAGCGCCGCGACCGTCTCGTCGCACCACTCCGCCTTCAGGTCGCACACCGCGACCGCCGCGCCCCTTTCGGCGAGCGTCTTCGCAATCGCCGCTCCAATTCCCCTCGCCGCGCCCGTCACGACCGCGACCTTGCCTTCGAGACTCTTCATGGTTTCTCCCTTTCTGTTCTTAGAGACAAGAATATTTTACCAAAAAGACGGCAAGAGGTCTAGCGAATTATGATATAATCTAGCATGATGAAACGAATCCTGGACATAATCGCGGTCGTGGCCGCGGCGCCGCTGTGGCTGCCGGTCGTGGCGGTCGCCGCGCTCGCGGTGGCCATCGCGGACGGGCGGCCGGTATTCTTCCGACAGCAAAGGGCCGGTCGCGGGGGGCGTCCGTTCCTGCTGCTCAAGTTCCGGACCATGCGCGACGGCCCCGGCTCCGACCTTGAGCGCACAACCAGGCTCGGGCGCTTTCTGCGACGTACGTCAATCGACGAGCTCCCGCAGCTTCTGCACGTGCTCTCCGGCAAGATGTCCCTGGTCGGCCCGAGGCCCCTTCCCGTGAAGTACCTGCCGCGCTACACGCCGGAGGAGGCGCGCCGCCACGAGGTGCGCCCCGGGCTGACCGGCTGGGCGCAGGTCAACGGACGCAACGCCATCACGTGGGAGAGGAAGCTCGAGCTTGACGTATGGTATGTAGACAACCGCACCGTCGCCCTGGACCTGAAGATCCTCTGGATGACGGTGCGGCTCGCGCTCTCCGGCAAAGGCGTGAACGCCTCCGCCGACGACACGATGGGCGAGTTCAGGCCTGAGGCCTCCCGCCCTACTTGATCTTTTCGTACGCCGCGTCGAGGTTGCGGCGGCCGGCGGACTTGAGGTACTTGAGGCAGTCCACTGGCCTGTCGGTCTGGATCATCGTCGCGCCCTTGCGCAGGCACCAGCCCCAGGAGCCCTCGGCGTCGCCACCATGGCCGCGCTCGTCGGTGTGGCCGGCGCACAGGGAGTCCCAGAGCGTGTTTATCCAGATGCGCGGGCCGGTCGCCTTGTCCTTCGCGAGGGCCTCGAGGACGTCGATAGGCTTCTCGGCCTTGAAGCACAGCTCGTAGGCATGGGGCTTGCGGGCCTGGGACTGCCACTCGTTGAACTTGTCCATCGCGCCGTCCTTGTTGATCCAGATGATGGGCATGAAGCAGAGCGTGCCGTCCATCACGTCCTTCCAGCTGTCGCCGAAGGTCTTCTTCACCTGCTCAGGCGACATCTCGCCCTTGAGAATCACGTACTTCTCCATGCCGCAGCGCTTGACGCACTCCAGGATCTCGGTTGGCCAGAAGCGGAACTTGTCGATGTTGATGAGGATCTTGCCGCGCGCAATCTCGAACGCCTCCTCCAGCGAGAGGACCTCGTAGTCCGTCACCTTGGCGTCCTTGCCGCCCTGGCCGTCCTTGAGGCGGAGCTTCTTTATCTCGGCGAGCGTGCGGTCGGCGACCTTACCCTTGCCGTTGGTGACGCGGTCGAGCTTGCGGTCGTGGAGGAGCACGAACCGCCCGTCCTTCGTGCGGCACACGTCAAGCTCGACGATGTCGGCGCCCTTGGCGATCGAGCCCTTGATGGCGTCCCTGGAGTTCTCGGGGTAGCTGCGCCAGTCGCCCCTGTGCATGGTGACGAAGACGTAGTCCCTGTCGCCGCTGTCAAGCACCGCGCGAAGCTTCTCGGCGTGCGTCGCCCCTGCAGCGGACGGCCCGAACGCGCAGAGCGCGGCCATTCCGGCAAACCCCGCCGCGGCAAGGAATCCCCTTCTTGTGCAATTCATGTCAACTGATCCTTTCTTTTTTGATGTTCACGGTCTTTGCATGATATTTTATCACAATCCCCCGCTCCGCGCCAGAGAGTATTTGCCCGTTTCACAGATACTTCCTCACCGTATTCCGGCTTACGTCAAGCGCCTCGGCGGCACGGGTGAGGTTCTGGCCGTACTTGTCGTAGACGCGGCGGACGTGGAGGCGCATGGCGTCCTCGAGCCTGTCCGGCACACGGCCCGACTTCAGCTCGAGTCCGCCCGCGAGCCCTGCGTTCATCTCCTTGTGCTCGCGCATAAGCGCGTCGAAGTCGTAGTCCTCCAGCGCGGTCGCGCGGTCGAGGATGTTGATCAGCTCGCGGACGTTCCCGGGATAGCCGTAGTCCATAAGCGCGGCGATCTGCGCTTCCGTCAGCACGTGGTTGTCGTGGTACTTGCGCCACCAGGCGTTGGCGATTATCGGGATGTCGTCCCTGTGCTCGCGCAGGGACGGCGTCCTGAGCTGCACAACGTTGAGGCGCTGGTAGAGGTCTTCGCGGAACTTGCCATCGACGACGAGCCGCGGCAGGTCGCGGTTCGTCGCGGTGATGAGGCGCACGTCGCACTTCAGCTCCTCCTTGCCGCCGATGCGCATGAAGCGCCCGCCCTCCAGGACGCGCAGCAGGAGCGCCTGCACCTCCAGGGACATCTCGCCGATCTCGTCGAGGAAGAGCGTGCCGCCGTCCGCCTGGCGGAAGAGGCCGTCTGTGCGCTCCACGGCGTTCGTGAACGCGCCGCGCTCGTGCCCGAAGAACCTGTCCTCCAGCAGGTCCTTCGTCACGCTCGCGCAGTTGAAGGCGATGAACGGCATGTCTCGCCTCGGGCTCTTGGTGTGGATCTGCTGCGCGACCGTCTCCTTCCCGGTCCCGCTCTCGCCGAGGATTAGGACGCGCGCGTGCTCGTGCGCCGCGACGCGGTTGATGCGCTCCTGCAGCAGCGACATCTCGCGGCTCTTGCCCAGGAGCTCCCTGCCGCCGTAGCGGTCGTAGTGCTCCACCGCCCTTCTGATGTCCGGCTCCCACGCGGCGGGGCGGACGCCGTTCGCGAGATACCGCGCCGCCGTAGCGTACAGGGCCTCGTCCTGGTAGTTGCGGTAGTAGAACTGCGCGGCGTCTATCAGCGTGAAGAAGGCCCGAACGTCGGCCGGGACCTTGTTCCTCGCCTTCAGGAACGGCATGAACTCCGCGACGTCCACCTCGAACGCCGCGCCCACCGCCTCGAGGAGGGACGAGTCGTAGACGCGCGCGTCCAAAAGCCCGCCAAGCGACGCCGAGACCTCGGCGGGCATCTCGAGCGAGCTGATCCACGTCACCGCGACGCCCTTTGACTTGAGCTTCGCGAGAGCCGCGGAAAGCACGTCCGGGTCGCCGGTCAGCGCCACGCCGAGCAGGCAGATGCGCCTCCAGCGCGGCGCGCCGCGTTCCGCCGCGAGCTCCGCGAGGAACTCCGGCAGCCGCCTGCGGCTCATGCCCTTCACATCCGCGTCGCCGCGCAGTGCCTTCAGCACGACGGCGGCCGAGGCCACGTATTCCGCGTAGCCCCAGCCCGTCAGGATCAGGTTTTCGTTCTTGTCCATTTTCGCACAACTCCCCCTTGTACATCCAACGGACGGATATTCTATCACAATTTGCCCATCGCGGTCAAATTGTAATCGCTCCTGGCGACACACAATCCTCAATGCAGGCGACGTGTCCACTCTCCTGTGATTTCTGACATGTCATTCTCCCCTTGAACCACGAAATGAGCTTCCGCGCACGAGGTGATAAACCATCAGCATCGTCAAAAACATCGCCGTTGACAAGATGATGTCCGACAGAGAGGCCTTGACCCCAAAATGATCCATCGCCTTCATTCCAAATGGCGATAAGGCGCCGACAATGAAAAAAGGGCCCTTTAGAGGTTGATCGCGCGCTGACGACAGTTCTCATTCAAACGGGAAATTTCTGGAAATTTCCGAAGACTCGCAGACTTATTCTCTTTCGTGTGATATAATACCAAGATTTCCAGAATGTGGGGAATGCAGAATCGGAAGGAAGAGAAATGGAACAGAAACACATGATGGCGGCAGTGGCCGCCGTGACTATCGCCGCGTCTGTCTTCGCGGCGCCGCAGTTGAAGACACAGCCCGAGGTGCTGGTGGACGGGGAGCTTAAGGCGAAGGTCCTCGCCAACTCGAAGGGCGTGCCCATGCCGACGCCTGCGGCGCAGACCGGCTACACTATCAGCGGCGGAGTCAGGAAGGACTTCAAGGTCTACAATCCCGCCGACCTCTGGCGCGCGCGAGCCGAGGTCGGCACGTGGGAGGACCGGAACGGCAACGTGATGAAGCTCGCGCGCGTCGTGTCGCTCGTCCCCGACATCCCCGAGCTGGAGTGCACGAAGGAGGCCGTCGGCAAGGCACTCGAGGAGATGGAGAAGTCGTTCAAGGCGGACGAGGAGAGCCTTGCGGCGTGGAAGGCGCTGTGGGCACCGACCGGCGAGGGCAAGTTCGTCTCCGCAGGCGGCAAGACGTACTGGGTGGAGTTCCGCTTCGCGGAGAACGTCAGGAAGGCGGACGCCGACAGGCTGCTGGCGACGTTCGAGAGGTCCGTCTCCGCCAGGACCTGGGGGATGTCCGGAGCCGGGCGCACGATGAAGTGGTGGGAGGCGGCCGATGCGAACTACAAGTTCCTCACCAACCTCGACAAGGCCAAGGGCACCACGTTCATCAAGCAGTCGCAGTCGATGATGGAGGCGCTCAGGAAGAAGTTCGAGTTCTACGTCCCGGCGAAGAAGACGCCGCCCCTGTGCATCGTGCGGGTGTTCAAGACGCTGGACGAGTACAGGCAGTACAGGAGCTCGACGGGCGATGACGACCAGTCGTCGTGCGGGCTCTGGGACCCGAGCCGCGAGGAGCTCCTCGTGGCGGCGGAGGACCCGAAGGAGGCGTTGTCGACGATGCGCCACGAGTCCTTCCACCAGTACCTCCACTTCGCGACGGGGCGCGGCGACCACGCGCTCTGGTTCAACGAGGGGCACGCGACGCTCTTCGAGAACGTGAAGCGCAACACCGCCAAGAACACGCTGACGCCAGTGGACGAGGGCACCAGGGCGGGCTGGGTCGCGCGCAACCCGGAGTACTACGCAAACAGGATCAAGACCGTGGTGGCGTTCTCACGCGAGCAGTTCATGTCTGGAAACGTGAACGACAACTACGTCACCGCGTGGGCGGTGTGCTACTTCCTGGAGAAAGGCGCATACACGTCCGAGGCGTTCGCCCCGTACCGCGGGATATGCGCGAAGTACCTGGAGCTGATGGACGCCGGGGCGTCCCCCGCCGAGGCGACGGAGGGCGCGTGGAAACTGGTGTACGGGCGCGACGTGGCGGCGGACTTCCTTAAGTTCTGGAAGGAGCGCCGCCACGCGGCCGTCAACCTTCGCTGACGGCCGCCGCCTCGACCTTCGAGGACATGGACTTCTCGAGCGCGTTGAACTCCTCCGAACGGAACGGCTTGTCGTTCCAGTCGATGAAGGTCTGCCTGAGGTCCATGAAGAATCCGCGCGTCTCGTCCTTCGTCTCGAAGGAGTAGCTGGCGCCGAGCACCTTCTCGACCATGTCGAACATGACTTTCTGGCGCTCCACGGGCGTCGTGGCGTCGGTCTCCGAGAAGGCGTTCTGCTGGAGGTACACGGCGTCGAGGAACTCGGCCTTCAGGTAGGTCGTGAAGTCCTCGAGGCTGGTGCCCTCCTCGCCGACGACCTTCATCATCTGCCCGACTTCGTTGCCCCTTCGCAGGATGGCGCGTGCCTTCTCGACGCGGTCCTGCTCGATGACGGAGTTGTAGTGGCTCCAGGAGTCGAGCGGGTCGATGGCGGGGTAGCGGCGGGCGTCGGAGCGCGCGCGGGAGAGCCCGTGGAAGCCGCCGACGACCTTCAGGGTCGCCTGGGTGACGGGCTCGTCGAAGTTGCCGCCAGCGGGCGAGACCGTCCCGCCGATCGTGACGGAGCCGATGGCGCCGTCCTTCAGCCTGACGCGCCCGGCGCGCTCGTAGAACGCGGCGATCCTCGACTCGAGGTAGGCGGGGAACGCCTCCTCGCCAGGGATCTCCTCAAGGCGGCCCGAGAGCTCGCGCATCGCCTGCGCCCAGCGCGACGTGGAGTCGGCCAGCACCAGGACGTTGAGCCCCATCTGGCGAAAGTACTCCGCGAGGGTGACGGCGGTGTAGACGGACGCCTCGCGCGAGGCGACCGGCATCGACGACGTGTTGCAGATGATGATCGTGCGGTTCATCAGAGACTTGCCGGTCTTGGGGTCAACGATCTCCGGGAACTCCTTGAGCGTCTCGACGACCTCGCCGGCGCGTTCGCCGCAGGCGGCCGATATGACGACGTCGACCTTCGCGTACCTCGCGGTCGTCTGCTGGAGGACCGTCTTGCCCGCGCCGAACGGCCCGGGGATGCAGTACGTGCCGCCGACGGCGACGGGGAAGAAGGTGTCTATCGTGCGGACCGTCGTCTCGAGCGTCTCCGTCGGCTCAAGCCTCTCGGCGAAGCACTTGATCGGGACCTTGACAGGCCAGCGCTGCATCATCTGGACCTTGACGTCGGCGCCATCGGGCCCGGTCAGCGTCGCGATGTCGTCGGTGACTGTGTAGTCCCCGGCCGGCGCGACCGACTTGACGGTATAGACGCCCCTGAGCGCAAACGGGACCATTATCTTGTGGCCCGGCATCGTCTTGCCGTCGAATATGCCCTCGGTCACCCAGCCGAGCGGCTCGCCGGCGGTCACCCTGGCGCCCACTGAAGCCGTCGGATGGAAGTCCCACTTCCTGTCGCGAGGGAGGCCGGGGAGGTACATGCCGCGCTGGAGGAAGTACTCCGCGTCCTTCGATATCTTCGCGGCCTCGGCGGCGAGCTCCGGCAGCGGGTTCTGGAGGCCGTCGTAGACCTGGGCCAGCATCCCCGGTCCGAGCTCTGCGGCCAGGAGCTCGCCGGTGAACTCGACTGAGTCGCCGACCATCAGGTCCGTCGTCGCCTCGAACACCTGCATGTCGCAGCGCGATCCGCGCACGCGGACGATCTCGGCCATCAGGCGCTTGTCGCCGAGGACGGCGTATCCGACCTCGTTCTGGGCGACCGCGCCCTCGAACGCGACCGTGATCATGTTTCCGTTTACGGCGACGATTTTTCCTGTAGTTGTCATTTCTGCTCCGATGTCTGTGCTGTTGTTATTCGGTAAGTCCGGAAGATGCCGCGACCTGCGGCTTTGTCGCGGCCGTAAGCGCGTCGAAGGCGGCGTCGCCTGCCTCAGGCGAGATCCTCGCGCGCCTCTCCGCGATTCGGAGGCGGACGGCGTATGTCGCGAGCGCGCCCTTCCCCAGCGGGTCCGACGGGGACGTAAGCTCGCCTGCGGCGTCCCACCACACGCGGTCGAGCATCTCGTCGCGCTTCGCGACGTCTTCCTCCTGGAAGCAGGCCGCCACGCGGTCGCGCCAGTGGATGGAGCAGCCGCGCGCGGGGCGGGCGTACTTCGCGCCGCCGCGCGCCGCCGCCATCGCATTCCTCAGCTGCGTCTCGAGGTCGCGCCAGGCCTCGCCGCCCGGCGCCCCGGGATCGAAGCCGCCCACGCCAGCGCAGAGCTCCGCGAAAGCCGCCGAGCTTATCGCCGGCGGTTCGCCGAACACAAGCGCGGGCAGGCTCGCGACTATGTAGTCGACGGACATTACTTGAGGAGTTGTGAAGGAATGCTCGACTCTGCCGCCTTCAAGGGTAACGGAGAAGCCGGCGTCGAGTGCCTCGTCGAGGACGACGCGCACGTCGCCCCTTGAGGCGAGCTTGGCCTTGAGCGCGGGGAGGAGCTTCGGCGGCACGGCGACGTCCATCGGGCCGACAAGCCCCTTCACCGCCTCCGCCGCGAGGTCCGCGACAACGCCTTCGTCGGCAAGCGCCTTGTCCACGTTCTCCGCGAGCGCCTTCTCGAAAAGCGCCGTCACGGCGTCCTTCACGCCGAGGACGACGTCCCTTGCCGCGTTGCGGACGGTCTCCGCGGCGCGCCTGGAATAGTTCTCGGCATCGACCTTCGCCGCCGCGCGGGCGGCCTCGGCCTCCTCGTTGGCGCGGCGCACGATGTCCGCCGCCTTCGCCTTGGCGTCGGCGACGATCGCGTCCGCCTCGGCGCGCGCCTTCTCGACGCCGTCGCGGTTGATTCTCTCCAGCAAGCCCTGCAGGTCCTCTGCCATCTTGATCCTCCGGTTGTGTTTGGTTGATTATAACTCTTGGACACCCTAGATGTCAAGTGCGTCAGAAGCGGATTGTGCGCAGCCTCTCGACGGCCTCCATGACGTTCTCGCGCGAATTGAACGAGGATATCCTTATGTAGCCCTCGCCTGCGCGGCCGAAGCCTGCGCCCGGGGTGGTGACGACGTTCGCGCCCTTGAGTATCGCGTCGAACGCAGCCCAGCTGTCGCCCTTGACGTCCACCCACAGGTACGGCGAGTCGCCGCCGCCCGTGACCGAGTAGCCCATCGAGACGAGCGCCTCCTTCATGATGCGTCCGTTCTCCAAGTAGAAGTCGATCGTCCGGCGGCACTGCTCGCGGCCCTCCGGGGAGTAGACGGCCTCGGCGCCGCGCTGGGATATGTAGCTCGCTCCGTTGAACTTCGTGGTCTGGCGGCGCGTCCACATCGGGCGCAGCTCGACCGCCGAGCCGTCGGCGGCGTATGCGCAGAGCCCCTTCGGCACGACGGTGTAGCCGCAGCGCACGCCCGTGAAGCCGGCGGTCTTTGAGAAGCTGCGGAACTCGATCGCGCACGACCTCGCGCCGCTGCACTCGTAGATCGAATGCGGTATGCCGGGCGTGCGGATGAACGCCTCGTACGCCGCGTCGAAGAGGATGAGCGACTTCGACGCGTTCGCCCAGTCGACCCATCGCTGGAGCTGCGCGAGCGTAGCCACCGCGCCCGTCGGGTTGTTCGGGTAGCAGAGGTAGACGATGTCGCAACCCTCCGCTGCGGAGGGGTCGGGGACGAATCCGTTGGACGCGTCGCAGACGAGGTACGAAAGCCCGGAATAGCGCCCGCCCTCGTTCGCGCCCGTGCGCCCGGCCATGACGTTGGTGTCTACGTACACTGGATAGACGGGGTCGCCAACCGCGATGCGCACGTCGCCGCCGAAGAGCTCCTGTATGTTGCCGCAGTCGCACTTCGCGCCGTCGGAAACGAAAATCTCGTCCGCCGAGACGTCGACGCCGCGATCCTGGAAGTCGGCCTTCGCGGCGGCCTCGCGCAGAAAGGCGTAGCCCTGCTCCGGGCCGTAGCCGTGGAACGCGGCGCGGCCCGCCTCGTCGTCCACCGCCCTGTGCATCGCCTCGACCACGGCGGGGGCGAGCGGCTCGGTGACGTCGCCGATTCCGAGCCTGATCACCTTGGCGTCGGGGTTCGCCGCCTGGTGCGCGGCGACGCGGTGGGCTATTTCGGTGAAGAGATAGCTCGCCTGTATCTTGGAGTAGTTCTCGTTTACGTGTAGCATCGTTTTTCTTTCGTATGACAGTTAATTGTATATTATACCATAAAATCAACTGCCAAGTTACGTCATTCTTCCCTCGTCCCCGACACGATCCAGTGCGGCATCGGCGGCGGGACGGCCCTCGTCTCGCCCGGTGCGAAGCCCGCCTCTCGCATCCAGCCCTTCAGTTCCTCGTCGGAGAACACCCAGCCGTTCGCCGTCGTGAGGGCCATGTTCACCGCGAAGAGCGCTGAGAACTTCGGCGCGGTGTGCGTCGCATCCGTCATCATGTCGAGGACGAAAACCCTCCCGCCCTTCCGCAGCGCGGCGCGCGCCCTTTTCAGGATCGCGACGATGTCCTCCGGCGACTCCTGGTGCAGCGCGCCGAAGATCGTCACGGCGTCGTACGACTCCGCCTCGTATTCGTCGCAGTGGTAGTCGCCGGCGCGGCACTCTATTCGCCCCGCGAGGCCGGCCCGCGCCACATACCCCGCCGCCTCCGCGGATATCGCCGGCAGGTCCACCGTGACGCATGTCGCCTCGGGGTTCGCCTGGCACATCAGTATCGCATACGCCCCTGGGCCGCCGGCGAGGTCGAGGATCCGCCCCTTCAGGGGCCCGAGCATCGGCACGACGCCGCGCCCTATGCCCATCGCGCGCCCGAACATGGACGCCGCGAACGCCTTTGTGCGCGCGGCGTCCTCGCCGAGGTGCGTCTCGGGCCTCTCGACCGGCTTGCCGGTCTTCGCGAATTCGGCGAGCCGCCCCCACGCGGGATACACGTCGCGGTTGTACGCTATCGCCTTCGTGAGGTCGGCGGGCGCGCCTGGGATGAGGGCCAGGCGCCCAGCCTGCGTGTTGGAGTACGCGCCGTCGCGCTTCTCGAGCAGCCCTTCCGCGACGCACGCGTCGAGGAGCAGCCGCATCCCGCGCGGGGGCGCCGCCCCCGCGAACTCGCCGCGCTCGACGCGCGCGAACACATCGCAGTCAATCGCCGCGAACAACACCGCGCTGCCGTAGTACGCGCTCGCAAGATCGACTATGCCGCCTATTTCCCTCGCTTCATTGGCCATTCTTCGTTTCTCCTTTCAAACTGGTTTTGCGAACGACGGGGGTTGCACCCCCGAACCCCCGCGAACAATCAATAAAACCTTGGGCGGGGTTCGGGGGCGCCGAGTGAGGCAGAGCCGCGCCTCGGGCGGGGTTCGGGGGCGCCAGAGCCCCCGTCGTTCGCCCACAAGAGCCCTGCCCCGGCGGCGCCGAGTGAGGCAGAGCCGCGCCTCGGGCGGGGTTCGGGGGCGCCGAGTGAGGCAGAGCCGCGCCTCGGGCGGGGTTCGGGGGCGCCAGAGCCCCCGTCGTTCGCCCACACCCGGCGTTCGCAGCCACCATCGCCGCAATGCGCTCATTCATGGCAAGGCAGCCATGGCGCGTGACCTTGAATGGCTGAATCTGATCCCTGTCGAATGAGCTCAGCACCAACTGGCGGTGCGCGGCAAGCCAGCGCGAATCCTCGACCGAGGGGTCGTAGCGTTCGGGCAGGCCGTATGGCACGGTCTTTATCCAGCGGGAATTGGGCAATGCCTTGAGCCGTCGCTCAAACTCGCGCTCGCCAGGCGAAATGAAACCGCAGACCGGCGTCCAGCCATGCCGGGCGCGCTCCACGTGCGCGGCAATTTCATCTTCGAGTTCTGCGGCGGTCTTCTTCATGGTGAGCCGCACAAGATAGAGGAACGGCGACGCGAGGATGGTGATGTCGCCAACAGCGGACCACGACAGCGACGGGGCGAGAATCGGGTGGCGCAGGTTGGCGCGGAAACGGAACATATCAGGATTGTCGAGCTTCCAGAAATAGCGGGCGGGGTTCATCTTGATGTAGCGGCGGATGGCGGCGAGCTGGCGCGAATCAAAGGAGATGTCGATCCAGTAGTCGCGGGACCATGCGTAATGCCCCTCCGTGGCCTCCATGAACCAGTGCGCGAACACAAGCGGGCTGAAGCGAAATTCCTCGGCCGAATTCACGATGAGAAGCAAATGGACATGGTCGGGCATGACGATGAAATCGGATGCCGTGTAATGCACATTGATTTTGTGGAGCGACAACCACACGGTCTTCACCAGCTCACCGGGCGGCAGCAGCACAGGGCGCCTTTCGCCGCGCACGAGCCGCGAAAGCACATGGCGACGCCCTTCGACCACAAAGGTGAAGAAGAAAAAGCGACGCCCGGTATGGATGAGGGGGAAGTTCATGAGGATGGCTAGTTGCGAACGACGGGGGTTGCACCCCCGAACCCCCGCGAACAATCAATAAAACCTCGGGCGGGGTTCGGGGGCGCCGAATGAGGCAATGCCGCGCCTTGGGCGGGGTTCGGGGGCGCCAGAGCCCCCGTCGTTCGCCCACAAGGGCCCTGCCCCGGCAGCGCCGAATGAGGCAATGCCGCGCCTCGGGCGGGGTTCGGGGGCGCCGAGCGAGGCAATGCCGCGCCTCGGGCGGGGTTCGGCGCCGCCGAATGAGGCAATGCCGCGCCTCGGGCGGGGTTCGGGGGCACCAGAGCCCCCGTCGCTCGCGCCCCTTCCCAGAACACGGCCTTCATCAGCTCTGCGCACTTCCCGCAATGCGCGCAGTCGTTCGCGCGTGCGCACCCGCGCACTTCGCGCCAAAGCCCCGGCACGGCGTCGAACGACTTGTTGTCGAAGCTCTTCGGGAACGAATGGCACGCATCCATCAAGTCGGCGAGGTTGCCGTCGTAGGAATACGTAGCGTATGCGTCGAGCACCTCGACCGGGTGCGGATGGCGGCGCGTCGCGAGCTTCACCACTTCGACGTGGCGTTCGTACTCTGGGAGGTCCTCGGGCCTGATCCACGTCGAGCGGAGGAAGTCCTCATAGCGACCACGCTCGTAGTTCGTCCTGCAGAGGAAGACGGAGAAGTCGAACTTCTCGCCGACCTTCGACTGCGCGATACGGTTGTGCCCGTGCATGTTGTCGTGGAACTGCTGGAACGGACACTGCCTGATGCAGCCGGAGTTCACCTGCATGCCCAGGATCTTCCCGTTCTCCTTCGCCCACCTCGAGAGCGCGGCGAGCCAGTCCAGCTCGCGGTGCCGCTCGCGCGACGCGTAGAACGAGTCGAAGAGGTCCATGATCGGTTCGAAGCCGACAGTCCCGTGCACGCGCATGTTGACGCTGAGGCGGATCTTGAGCGACGGGAAGCGTCTGCGGAAGATCGTCGCGAGGAACGGAGACGTCGTCGTCACGATGTCCGGGAAGAGCCCCTCGGCGTCCATCTCGCCGAGCATCCGCCCCGCGAAGTCAGCAAGCTCGTCGGAGATCGCGATGTCTCCGTAGCAGTTGCAGTTGAAGAGCGTGTCGAGGAGGATCCCGTTATCGCGCGCCCACTTGAGGTCGGAGACCATCCGCGCGCGGACCTCCGGGGTGAAGTCTGGAGCGGGGCGGCAGCTGAGAACCCCCGGCCACGCGAAGAAGACCTCGCGGATGCGCCCGAGGTGCCGCGCACACGCATCGACGAACGGCGCATTCAGAAAATGACCGACGGCGAGCGTGCGCAGCTGCCCCTTTCCTTGTTCTCCCTCCATCTGCTGTACTACACCCAAAAGCCGCGAACCGTCAGCTGTTTACGATGAGCGCCATGAAGACGAGGTCCTCTGCGCCGGACGAATTGTCAAGCGCGTGGCCGGATCCGTCGGGCGTCCAAGTGATGTCGCCGGGGCCGATGGTGCGCTTCGTGCCGTTGTCGTCGTAGACGCCGGTACCCTTGAGGATGAAGTAGCTTTCGCCGTTGCCGTGGTGCTCGTGGTAGCCGAGAACCGAACCGGCGGGAATCGTGACCCTGGCGTAGAGCCCGCACTTGTCGCCGAGCTCCTCGTCGAGGATCTTCTCTATCAAAACCGCGCCCTTCCCGTTGGCGCTTGGCATGGTGCATGATTTCACTGTGTTGTTCCTTTCCGCTTTCGCTTCGTTTGC
Organism: uncultured bacterium; assembly: GCA_902799955.1. Lineage (GTDB taxonomy): Bacteria > Verrucomicrobiota > Kiritimatiellia > RFP12 > UBA1067 > UBA1067. Next base: position 27,795 of record CADCCQ010000051.1, read on the forward strand.
AGTTGAACCTTTTGAGGTTTAATTATACCACATTTTTCAGGCGGCGCGGGCGCTAGTGAGCGTCGAGCCAGTTCGATCCGACGCCGATGCCGACCTCCAGCGGGACGCCGAAGTCGATTGCGGACGTCATCTCCCTCCGCGCGATCTCCTTCACCCGCTCCACCTCCTCAACAGGCGCGTCGAACACAAGTTCGTCGTGGATCTGCAGCACCATCTTCGTCCGCAGCCCCTCCGCCCTCAATGCCCTGTCGACATTGACCATCGCGACCTTCACGAGATCCGCGGCGGAGCCCTGGATGGGGGTGTTGATCGCGTCGCGCTCGGCGGCCTGGCGCGCCGTGGCGTTGCGCGAGGAGATGTCCCTGAGGGTACGTCGGCGACCAAGGATCGTCGTCGCGTAGCCGCGCTCGCGCGCCTCGGATATGGCCCTGTCCATATACGCCTTGACGCCCGGGTAGAGCCTGAAGTACGTCTCGATCAGGTCGGCCGCCTCCCTGCGCGGCACCTTGAGGCGCTGCGAAAGCCCGAACGCGGATATGCCGTAGATGATCCCGAAGTTCACCATCTTGCAGCTCGAGCGCTGCTCGGGCGTCACCAGCTCCGGCATGACGCCGTACACGCGGCTCGCCGTGTCGCGGTGGATGTCCAGTCCAGACCTGAAAGCCTCGAGCATCGCCTCGTCCTTCGAGAACGCCGCCATGAGGCGCAGCTCTATCTGCGAGTAGTCGGCGGAGACGATCGCGTGTTCCTCGTCGCGGGCCACAAACGCGCGCCTGATCATCCTGCCGCGCTCCGTGCGCACCGGGATGTTCTGGAGGTTGGGGTCGGACGAGCTGAGCCGCCCGGTCTCCGTGAATGACTGCGAGAACGTCGTGTGTACGCGGTCGTCCGCGTCGATGAGCGTCGGCAGCTTGTCGACGTACGTCGACTTCAGCTTCGCGCAGGCGCGGTACTCGAGGATCTTCTGCACGACGGGGTGGAGCCCGACCAGCTTGGAGAGCGACTTCTCGTCAGTGGAGTAGCTGCCCGTGACGTTCTTCTTGATGCCGTCCGTCGGAAGGCCGAGCCGCTCGAAGAGGAGTCGCGAAAGCTGCTTGGGGCTGTCCGGGTTGAAGTCGGCCTCAGCGAAGGAGAGTATGTCCCTGAGGTAGGAAAGAGTCTCGCGGTCGAGCTCCCTTCCGTACTCCTTCAGCGCGGCGACGTCTATCTTGACCCCTTCCCGTTCCATGTCGATGAGCACCTTGACAAGGGGCTCCTCCGCCTCCTCCAGGGAACGGAGGGAGTCGGCGTCCCTGACGAGCGGCCTGAGGGCGTCGTCGAGACGCAGCGTTACGTCGGCGTCCTCCGCCGCGTAGTCGAGGATCTGCTCGGGGGTGAGGGCGGACATCGGCAGCTGCTCCTTGCCGCGTTCCTTCTCTCCGATCAGCGCCTCGATCGGGATGGTCTTGTAGCCGAGGTACTGCTCCGCGAGGGCGTCCATGCCATGCCGGGCCGCCGCGTCCAGGCAGTAGTGCTCCAGCATGGTGTCGCGCGGAGTCGAGCCGAAGCCTATGCCGTAGCGCAGGAGGACGGACCTGTCGAACTTGACGTTGTGCCCGACGAACGTCTTGGACGTGTCGGCGAAGAGCCCCCTGAACACGTCAATCTGGTCCGCCGTGACGTACCAGGCCCTTCCCGGCGCGACGGCAAACGAGAAGCCAACCATCTTGCAGAAATGCGCCTCCGTGGAGGAGTGCCCCTCGAATGGGGCGGTCTCGGTGTCGAACGCGATGCGCTCCGCCTTGGAGAGCTCCGCGAGGAGCGCCCTCGCCTCGTCCTCCGTCTTGACGAGACGGTAGTCGTGAGGTGTGTCGGCTATGGACTTCAGCGCCTTCGCGGCGGGGGCGTCGAATCCCGGGAGGAACTGCGCCGCAGTCGCGTCGACGGGCTTCGGCACCTCTCCAAGCATGTCCTTCGCGAATCGGTTCAGCTCGAACATGGCGCAGAAGCGCGAAAGCTTTTCGCGGTCCGGGGCCTTGACCGCGTAGTCGTCCCAGACGGGGGTGATCGGCACGTCGGTGCGGATCGTCGCGAGGAACTTCGACATCTCGGCGTCCGCGCGCCCGGCGGCGACCTTCTCCGCGAGCTTCCCCTTCAAGGCGGAAGCATTCGCGAGGATGGCCTCAAGCGATCCAAAGCGCGAGAGGAGGTCAGCCGCGGTCTTCTCGCCGACGCCCTTTATGCCTGGGATGTTGTCCGACGCGTCGCCGACAAGCGCTAGGTAGTCTATCATCTGGCCCGGGGACGCTAGATGCCAGTGCTCCCTGACGGCGGCCTCGTCGTAGACCTCCGCCGCGTCGCCGGCGTGGCCGGGGCGGTAGAGCCTCACGCCCGGCCCGACGAGCTGCGCGGCGTCCTTGTCGGGCGTCGCGAGGTACACGTCGAATCCGGCGGCCGCCGCCTTCGCGGCAAGCGTGCCCATGACGTCGTCGGCCTCGAAGCCGTCCACGCGCACCACGGGGATGCCCAGCGCGTCGGCCAGCTCGAACGCACGCGGAATCGACGCGGCCAGGTCCTCCGGCATCTTCTGGCGCTGTGCCTTGTACGCAGGATACGCCTCGTGCCTGAAGGTCGGCGAGCCAGGGTCCATCGCGAACACCACATGCGTTGGACGCCCCTTCTTCAGTATCGAGGACAGCCCGTTCGCAAGCCCGATCAGCGCGGACGTGTTTATTCCGGACGCCGTGATCCTCGGGTTCTTCAGGAACACGAAGTGGCCCTTGTAGAGGAACGGCATCATGTCTATTATGAAAAGCGTATTCATGAGAGTATTATACCATAACAGGACATTGTTGTCACAACATATTGACACCAAAAGACATATTATGTATACTAGTCTCTAGACTATGGAGGAAAACAGATGAACACCACTCTTGCCGCAGCTTTCGCCGTCACAGCATGCGCAGTCGCAGCCACCCCGCGCTGCGAGGGACGCAACGCGCCCACGGGCACGGAATGGAAGGAGCCGGAGAACCTGTCGTTCGGACGCGAGGAGCGCCGCGCGGCGTTCTCCAGCTTCGACACGCTTGAAAACGCGCTGAAGATCCTCCCCGAGTTCTCGGAGCGCACGATCTCGCTCGACTCCGAGACGGCGTGGAAGTTCAAGTGGTCGCCCGATCCCGCGTCGCGTCCCGTCGGCTTCGAGAAGCCGGCCTACGACGTCTCGGGCTGGGAGACAATCAAGGTGCCCTGCTCATGGCAGGCGTACGGCGCGAACGGCAAGGGCGGCTGGGGCACGGCCCTCTACGTGAACCAGACGTATCCCTTCAAACGCGACCAGCCGGATGTGATGGGCGAGCCGCCGAAGGACTGGACCTCCTACGCCGCGCGCAATCCCGTCGGCTCCTACCGCCGCGACTTCGACGTGCCGGAGAAGTGGAGCGGACAGGAAATCTTCCTCAAGTTCGACGCCGTCGATTCGTTCTTCTACCTCTGGGTCAACGGCGAG
>CADCCQ010000052.1 GCA_902799955.1 uncultured bacterium
AAGGGATTTATTCCCTGGGATGATGATATCGACGTGGGCATGCCCCGCCCCGCCTACAATAAACTGATCCGGCTGGAGCGGGAGAAAAAGATCCTGCCCGATCATCTGAAGCTGATCTGCCATGAGAACGGCACTTTCCAGTATCCTTTTATCAAGATCGTGGATACCAGGACCACCGTTGATCAGAAATATCTGGAAGGAAACGTCGCCGAGCATCTCTGGATCGACGTGTTCCCTTTTGACGGCATGCCGGAGGATGACAAAGAACTTGCCCGCCTCTGCAAAAAGGCGGCCATGATCCGTACGGTCCTGGGCCTGAATTTCTCCAAATCCGGTCAGGGAAAGACCTTTTTCCGCAAACTGGTCAAACCGGTCCTGACCCCCATCGCCAGGAAGATCGGTCCCGACAGATGCTGCCGGGCCATGGACAGGCTGACAGCCAGATATCCTTTTTCCGTTTCCAGATATTGCGGCGGTGTTGTCTGGGGCCTTTACGGACCCGGGGAGCGGATGGTCAAGGACGAATTCATGAAATCCGATACCGTTACTTTTGAGGGCCACAGATTCCCGGCCATGTCCTGCTGGGACAGCTATCTGTCAGGCCTCTACAAAAACTATATGGAACTGCCGCCTGAAGACAAACGGGTCACCCATGAAATGACCGCCTGGATCGAGGAGCCTGCGGAATGAAATATTTTATACAGGAAGTAATCAATGACAAGGGCCTGCAGAAGACGGCCGGCATCAAGGCAAGGGATGACATAGACAGGATTCTGCTGGCGGAGGGCTACAGGCCTGTCCGTATCGAGATGGACCAGAACGCCCGCAATGCGGCTTCGCTCCCGAAACGGCTGGGCATCCATTTTGAGATCCGGCAGAAATGGGCCGCGGGATTAAAAAATCTGATGGCAGGAGACATCCTGCTGGTCCAGTTTCCGGTCAGTTCCCATTCTGTCCTGATCGCCGGTGAAGTTATGGCCTGCCAGAGACGGGGCGTCCGGATCATCCTGCTGATCCATGACCTGGATCTGTTCCGCCATGCGCTCCGCAGCGATGTTTCCCTGCCTGCCAGGATCCGTATCCGGCTGGAGGAAAAATCCCTTCTGGAGAAAGCGGATTATATCATCGCCCACAATATATATATGAAGAAAAAGCTGGTATCCTTCGGTCTGGACAGCAGAAAGATCCTCAATCTGGGCATCTTTGATTATCTGATTCCCGGATTTGAAGACCGGATCGGCAGCAGGAAGCCGCTGGGCCGGGATCTGCCTGTCATCATCGCGGGCTCCATGATGCGCCATAAAGCCGGCTATGTCTATGACCTGCCCGAAGATCAGGCCTTCAACCTGTACGGAATCGGCTATGAGGAGGAGAACCGCCCGGGCGTGGTCTATCACGGGGCTTTCCCGCCGGATGATCTGCCCTTCGAAGTGGAAGGGAGCTTCGGCCTGGTCTGGGACGGCGACACGCGCAGTACCTGCAGCGGTACCTACGGAGAGTATCTGAGGATCAACAATCCCCATAAGACCTCCATGTACCTGGCTTCCGGCATCCCTGTCATCATCTGGGAGGAAGCGGCCCTGGCGGATTTTGTACGCCGCCACCACTGCGGCATTACGGTGGCCTCTCTGGATGAGATCGGAAAGACCCTCCGGGAAATGCCGGAAGAGGAATACAGGCTCCTGGTCAAAAACGCCGGCCGCATGTCCGCGAGGCTGCGGAGCGGCAGCTACACACGCAGGGCGCTGGGGATCGCGCAGAAGTAGCGTACCCGGACCCGCGCATGGGTAAAGTTGAATGATTATAAGAACATTTTCGAACAGCACGCTGGATTACGATCCGGATCTGGGGCATACCACCCTGGAGGAGCTGCTGGTCTTTACAGGACTGGTATTATGGACCCTGCAGGGCAATATCAGTGATTCCCTATATACAGTTTATATTGAAGGTCTGATGTTATCCTGCGTCAGATATTTTGTCATGCTCCTTTTCCTGACAGCCATCATGCTGACGGAGAAGAGCTACCGGATCCGCCTTCTGGCCCTGCTGGCTGCGGGCGGCATTTTCCTGCTGGAGCTGGAACATATGGCTGCAGACGGCATTAACCTTCTGCAGCTTTTTCTGATGGTCCTGGCCTGCCGGAACGTTTCCTTCCGCAAGGTCTGCCGGGTCATGTTCTGGTCCGGCCTGGCCTGCTTTCTGCTGATCATAGCCGGCAGCTGGTCCGGCCTGATCTACCGGGAGCCCATGTCCTTTGACTCGGACAGGATGCGGGAATATCTGGGATATATTTATCCTACCTTCGGCCCCATCCGTTTCTTCGGGCTCACAGCCTGCGGCCTGTACGGCTACACGGATCCTTCCGCCTATGAGAGGGACCAGACCCGCAGCAGAGGGGTCCCCTGGCCCGTGCTCATCATTGCCTGCGCGGTCAACCTGGTCCTCTATGAACTGACAGATACCAATCTGATCCTGGTCATCGTCCTGGCCTTCCTGATCCTGTACGCCCTCTGTGTCAAGTGCCGGCTGGACCTGTTCCATGACTGTTTTCCCATCCGCCTGATGGCAGCGGCGATCATGCCCGTCCTCTGCGCCTTTGTCTGGTATATCAGTGACAGATATAACGCCAATATCCCCATGTGGGTCAGGATCGATGAGTTCTCTCATTCCAGGGTCCGCCTCAACCACCAGGGCATCGTCAAATACGGCGTCCATCTGCTGGGCCAGCAGGTGGTCGTCAATTCGGACCAGACAGATATGGATAAATACTTCTATATCGACAGCGGATATATGAAAGCCCTGCTCAGCTACGGGATCCTGTTTACCGCCCTGCTGCTACTGGTCTACATGCTGATCTTCCGGGCAGCCATCCGGATCGGGGATCGGGTCCTTTGTATCTGGATCTTCTGCATTGCCCTTTACAGTGTATTCAATAACCTGCTGACATCGCCGCTTTCCAACTGCTCATTCCTGGGCATCTGGTACGCGGCCCGGATCCTGCGGGATTACAGCAGGAAGAAGAGGGAAGGAACTTTGGAGGCCTTCTATGAGCAGTCCCAGTGTTAAGAAAAATTTCCTGATGAGCACGGCCTACCAGGTCCTGATCATCATTCTGCCTTTTATCACGACCCCTTATTTTTCAAGGGTCCTGGGGGCCGGTCCGATCGGTATTTACAGCTATACCCAGTCTTACCAGACCTATTTCTCCATGTTCGCTGCCCTGGGCACCATGTCCTACGGCACCCGGGAGATCGCCCGTTTCCGGGATGACGTGACCAAACGAAGCGTCCTGTTCTGGGAGATCGAGCTGATGACAGTCGTGACGTCTGCCGTATGGATGGCTGTATGGATCGGCTGGATCCTGTTCAATACCAAGTACCGGATCTACTATATTGTCCTGAGCATGGGCATCCTGGCGACCATGTTCGATATCTCCTGGTTCTTCAACGGCCTGGAGCAGTTCAAATATACGGTCACCAAGAACGCGGCCTTCAAGCTGATCGGCGTAGCCCTGCTGTTCGCCTTCGTCCACTCAAAGGACGACCTGCTCAAATATGTATTCATCCTGACCCTGTCCACCATGGCCGGGAACCTGAGCATGTGGATGTATGTGGGCAGGTTCACGGAGAAGGTCGATTTCCGCAGTCTGCGGATCGGGCGGCATTTCCGGGAGACCCTGATCTATTTCGTGCCTTCCATTGCCACCTCAGTCTATACGGTCCTGGACAAGATCCTGATCGGCGCCATCACCCATGATGAGCTGGAGAACGGTTATTATGAACAGGCCACCAAGATGATCAACATGATGAAGGCCCTGACCTTCACTTCCCTCAATTCGGTCCTGGGCGCCCGTATCGCCTACTTATTCGAAGAGGAAAAGTATGAGGAGATCCATGACCGGATCCGTACCTCTGCCAATTACATTCTTTTCATGGGCGTCGGCATCTGTTTCGGCCTGATCAGCGTTGCCCGGCGCTTTGTACCTGTGTTCTACGGGCCGGGCTTTGACAGGGTCGCGGATATGCTGATCATGATGAGCCCGCTGACCCTGATCATCGGTATCAGCAACTGTCTGGGTTCTCAGTACTATACGCCTTCCGGCAGAAGGGGCCTGTCCGCCAGATTTATCGTAGCGGGTTCCTGCCTCAACCTGTGCATGAACCTGCTGCTGATCCCCCGCATGAAGGGCATAGGCGCGATCTGGGGATCCCTGATCGCGGAGATCCTGATCACAGTCCTGTATATGATCTTCTGCAACGGTTATCTGACCGTCAGGATCCTGGTCACGGACGGCTGGAAAAAACTGCTGGCCGGCGTGCTCATGTGGGCTGCCATCTTCTTTATGGATCGTTTTATCAGCTCCAATTTCGCCGCCCTCTGTATTGAAGTCGCGGCGGGCGGCATGCTCTATATCCTTCTGCTGATCCTTTTGCGGGACAGGTTCCTGATGGAATTCGTGTTTGGAAGGATACTGGGCGGCGTGATCAGAAAGATCCGCGGAAAGATCGGAAAATAAAGTTACATCTGAAGTCGGAATTGTTACATACAACGTACGGAGGAGCAATTGAAAAAGAAACTGAAAGGCAGGCTGCTGGCCTGCGTGCTCGCTGCCGGCCTGGCCATGTCCGGTATGACATCCCTGGCGGCGGAAGCGGAAGGCGGTCAGGCTTCCCCGGAGGCCTCCGCGGAAGCGGAACCTTCCCCGGAGGCAGGAGACCGGGAGGGACATACCGAAGCGGAAGCGGAGGACCCGGAAGCGGGATCCGGCGGGGAAGATGAGGCCGGGGAAGAAAGTCCGGAAGCGGAAGCGCCCGCGTCCGAAAGCGTTTCTGAAGAGATTATTCCGGAAGAAGACCCTGATATTACGGAAGAGACCGGGGAAGAGGAAACGGAAGACCCGGACGGTCCCGGGGATCCGGAAGAAACGGAAGCCGGCGGGGAAAAGACCTCCGCGGACGGCACGGTCGACCTGGGCTCGGCAGGTGATTCCTATACGGCCGGCGGCAGGGCGGATCCTGTCGGTACGCCCCTGGATCCGGAGAACAGGCGCTTCCTGGCGGCGGAGACCATCTATGCCGATTATGACGGGGTAGATGCCATGGATATGGAGAACTGCTGGTATTTCAGCCATCTGTCCCAGAAACAGCAGGGCGTTTACGCTGCCTTTGAATGCTGTTCCCGCAAGCCCGGAGAACTGATCCTCTATCATTTCCGTGACAGAGGAGGCAGCGCTTATACGCTGCCCAAGGAAGAGGTCGAAGCGGCCTATATGGCTTTCCTCTATGATCACCCGGACTGCTGCTGGATGACCCTGAATTTTGCTTATTCCAGGCAGCGGAATGAGGAAGGCGTCTTTGATGATCATTTCATCAGCGGCGTCCAGCTGTCCCGGAACGCGGCTTCCGTCTCAGAAGCGGCCGAGGGAAAGGCGGCTCTGGAACAGGCCGCGGAGAGCTGGCTCTCCAATATCGATCTGGACGCGCCGGAATCAGTCATCGCGCTGGAGATCCATGATCAGCTGATCGACCGGATCAGCTATGATGATACAGCGGAACGTACGTCCAATGCCCATAATGCCTACGGCGCCCTGGTCGACCGCGGCGCGGTCTGTGACGGCTATTCGCTGGCTTATAAGTATCTGCTGCAGAAGGCGGGGATCCAGGCCATTGTATGTCCCGGCACCGCCGGCGGCGTCAAGCACGGCTGGAACATCGTACGGCTGGGCGGCAGCTGGTATGAGACGGACTGTACCCATGATGATTTTATTGACGGCCACCGTCATGATCATTACAATCTGACCACAGGACAGATGTTGGAGGACCACAGCCGGGGCGGCAGCGGCGGCATGCAGATCGGCAGCCTCTGTCCCCAGGCGGAAGGTACTTATTACGATTACACATATATGAGCGCCGGTATACAGATGGAAGAATACCGGGACGACTGGCATTACATGCAGTACAGTATAGAACTGGAGGAAGGCCGGGACAGCCGGGACAATCCCATCCGTCTCATGCTGTACAAAGACGGCAGCTACCTTTCTCCGGAAGAGGATCCGGACGCGGATACATGGAAAGTGACGGCAGCCGCCATGCTGGATCCTGTCACCCAGTCGCCCCCGCTCTGGCGGGCTTCCGGTTCCTCCGAAAATACGGCACTGGTCAAAGTAGCGGAGGACTGGACAGCGGAAAACGGATATGTGACATATGAGAGGGCAGGCGGAGAGGGCGCCCAGGCGGCCATATCAGTCCGTATGATTTTTGACAACGGGGCCTCGGCGCTTCTGGAAGACAGCCTGCTGGTCGGACGCGACGGCTGGGTCCGCGGCAGCGGCGGCGTCCGCTATCTGCGTCGGCCTTCGGCCTAGCAGATGATTCTTCGCGCCTTCGGCGCTCGAATAGCGCCGGCTTTTTTTGTCTTTGCGCTGTCAGCCTAGATGCCTAGAAACCTAGATGTCTAGCAATCTAGGATTGCTGGCTACGAGACCGAACCCCGCCCCCCCCGCTGAGCCGCGCCTCCATTCTTTGTGTAAGATTTCCTTTCTACCTGCGAGTAGGGGTTAGAAAGGAAACCTCAATGAACATACTCCCGCTCTCGCTGCTGCTCGCAGTCTCCGCCCCCACCGACATCCGCTTCTCCGCCGATGTCTCCTACGCCCCTCCCGGCGACCACGCCTCCTACGTCGACTCCGGCTGGAGCAGCCGCCGCGTGGTCTGCGTCACCGACCTTGCCCTTCATGCCCGCAAAGACGGCGGCGATCTCCTGGTCTGGGTGACTTCGCTCACCAACGCGACCCCCGTCGCCGATGTCCACGTCGAAGCCTACTCCGCCGCCAACGAACTGCTCGGCTCCGCCGAGACCGCAACCAACGGACTCTGCCGCCTCCATCTTCGCCCCGGGTCCAGTGCTCGCGGCATTTATGCCGCAAAAGGCGCCGACAGCTCCTATCTTGCGCTCGTTCCGCGCATGGAGACAAGCGAAAACTACCGCGGCGTCGGCCGCGACCGTTATCTCGCCCCCGGCGCTTTCGAGGCCTTCGTCTGGAGCGAGCGCGGCATCTACCGCCATGACGAGACGATCTTCGCCCAGGCGCTGCTGCGCGGCGCTTCCCCGCCGTTCCCCGAAGTCGAGTTCTCGCTCGTCAGCCCCAGCGGCCGCCCCTATGTCTCCTGCAAGGCGCGCCCCGACGCCTCCGGCGCCGTCTTCTGCTCTTCGCTTTCCGTTCCCGCCCAGCAGCCCAGCGGCACCTGGACCATCCAAGTGCGCCTGCCCGGCAAGAACGGCGCGCCCCTGGGCGAGCGCGACATCCGCGTCGAGGAGTTCGTGCCGCCGCAGGTCCGCGTCAAGCTCCGCCCCGCCGCCGAGTCGAACCGCTACGAAGTCGCCGCGGAGCACCTCTTCGGCGGCGCGGCGCGCTCGCTCGCCTGCGAAGTCGCCTATGTCTTCGACCATGAGTACTTCAATCCGAAGGGATGGGAGGGCTGGCGCTTCAGCGATCCGCGCTATCCCGGTCGTTCCGACTTCACCCGCCTGAAAACCCTCGTCACCGACGACGACGGCATCTGCGCCTTTTCCATCACGCCCCCGGGCAAGTGCGGCGACATCGGCCAGGTGGTCAAGGTCGTCGTCGAGGCGACGGTCATCGAGGACGGCGGCCGCCCCGTCACCGTCCGGCGCACCGAGCGCCGCCATGTCCGCCCCTACTACATCGGCGCCACGTTGCCGGACACCCTCCACGCTCCGCCCGACGGTTCGCGCCCGAAAGTCCGTATCGCCTGCGTCGCGCCCGACGGCGCCCGCTTTCCGGGCCGGCGCCAGCTCAAGGTCGAGCTCAGCTGCCGCTGGAGCAGCCGCGCCCGCAAGAGCATAGTCGTCGAAACTTCGCCCGAGGGTGAAGCCGAGGTGGAGCTGCCGATCGACGAATGCGACGAATGGACCATGGCCGTGTGCGATCCGTGGGCAGAGGTCGGCTTCGAACGCGATTTCTGGTACACAAGCTACTATGACGACGATGACGACGAAGAAGTAGCTTCTCGTCGCCCCAGGCTGGAGCTTGCCCTCGACCGCGCCGCCTACCGCGCCGGCGAGACGCCGCTCCTCACGGTCAAGTCGCCGTTCACCGGCTTTGCGCTGCTCGGCGTCCACCGCGACCGCACCGTCTACACCGAGGTGATTGCGCTTACCAACGTTGTCTCGGAAATCGCGCTTCGTCCGGTGGCGGCGGACTGGGCGCCGAACGTGGACGTCACCATGAGCGTGGTGCGCCCGCTCGCCCGCGCGAACGCCGTCGCCACCGTCCGCGTCGTCCCGCCCGAGAAAGTGGAGGCATCCGTGAAGTGCGAGCCGGTGGCCGGCCGCGAAGGATTCATCGCGGTCGAGGTCTCCGCGCCCGGCGCGACCGACGCGTCGGTGGCGCTTGTCGACGAAGGCATCCACCTCCTCACCTACGAGCGTCCGCCCAGCCCGGACAGCTGGTTCCACCGCGCGCGCACCGCCGACCGCTCGCTCTACGACATCTACGGCCGCCTTTTGAAGACCATCACCGGCAAGATCGGCGGCGCGAAGATCGGCGGCGGCGCCGACACCGACCTGCTCGGCCGCATCAGCCCCCAGCCGACGCGGCGGTTCCGTCCGCTTGCACTCTTCCAGAACGGCCTTAAGCCCACCAACGGAGTCTTCCGCGCCGTCTTCGACGTCGGCCAGTTCGCGGGCGAGGTGCGCGCGACCGCGCTCGCCTGGAACGTGCGCGCGGCGGGCGGCGCGGCGTCGTCGTGCAAGGTGCGCCCGGCGCTGGTGATGCAGCCCGACGCTCCGCGCTTCGCCGCGCCCGGCGACCGTTTCGAGACGTCGCTCCTCGTTTCCGCCGACGGAATCGAGACCAACATCTTCGCCTTCGTGATTGCGCCCGACGAGCCGGGCGAAATGCGCCTGCCGTTCGAGTACGCTTTCCGCGGCCAGGTCCACCGCCGCGAGATCCTGATGCCGGTCCGCCCCGCCGTCGCCTGGCGCGAGACCAACTGGGTGGAGCGCTGCGGCGCGCAGCGGCCGAAGGCCGGCGTCGTTCGCGGCAAAAACACAGTCACTTCCTGCGAGATCGTCGGCTCGCGCGCTGGCGAACTCGCCGCGGCGTACCGCTGGCTCGCCGACTATCCCCACGGCTGCCTCGAGCAGACAAGCTCGCGCATCCTGCCGCTCCTCGGCGTGCCCGGCAAGGAGGAGTTCGTTGCCGCCGGCGTCCGCCGCGTCGAGTCGATGCTCCGCGTCGGCAACTTCGTGATGTGGCCCGACTGCTTCGAGCCGCCGTGGGATCGCGAAGTGTCGATCTACGCCGCGCATTTCCTCGTCGAGGCGCGGCGCTCGGGCGCGAAGGTCTCGGACTGGGCGCATGACCGCGTGCTCGGCTTCCTGAAGAGCTGGTCGTCGTCGTCGAACAAGGACCACGCCGCCTATGCCTGCCACACCCTCGCGCTTGCCGGCGCGCCCGAGCTCGACCAGCAGAACCGCCTCTACGACGAGCGCGCCGGCCTGGGCCCGCTCGCCCGCGCCCGCCTCGCCCGCGCCTTTGCGCTCGTCGGCGACAAGGTGCGTGCACGCGAGCTGATGCGCAACGCCTCCGCTCCCGCCTCGGTGAAGGAGGCCGCCTTTGCGCTGCTCGTCGCGCTCGAGGCCGGCGAGGGCGACGCCGACCGGCTTGCGACCTATCTTGAGTCGTCGCGCGACCGCGCCCAGTATGCCTGGGGCACCACCGGCGACAACGCGCATGCGCTCCTCGCGCTCGGCGAATACTACCGCCGCCACCCCGCCGAGCCTGGCGCCGCGTTCGCGGTGTGGCGGCGGCTCGAACTGCCGCGGCCCGAGGAGGTGCGCGACGAGTCGAACGTGATCGACGTCCGCCGCGAGTTCCGCACCATCGACGGCGCCCCCGTCGACCTCGCGAACCTGCGGCGCGGCGATTTGCTCGTGGTGGAGCTCACGCTCTCCGCGGCGGAAACGCGCTGGTTCTCCGACCTTGTGGTCGAGGATCTCTTTGCCGCGGGGCTCGAGTACGCCGGCGAGGAGGACGAGACGCGGCCCAACTGGGTGATGCGCGTCGACCCGCGCGACGACCGCATGCTCGTCTTTTCGAAGAAGTTCTGGATGGAGAAGGAAAATGAAGTCAAGTTCCGCTACCGCGTGCGCGCGGTTACGGCCGGCGAGTTCGCGCTTCCGGGTGTGGCGGTGGACGCTATGTACGCTCCTGCCGTTCGCGCTCGCCGCGCCCCTGGCCGCGTTGTGGTGCGCCGCTGACTGGCCGCGCGAGGAGTCCGCGCGCTTTCCCGGCGGGAAGGTGCTGCGCGACTCCTCGGGGCGCATCCTGCGCGTCACCCTGGACGAACAGGGCCGCGACTGCCGCCCCACCTACGCGGCGGATCCGGAGGACTGGATCGTCAAGGCGCTCGTCGCCGCCGAGGACGGCGAGTTCTGGCGCCACCGCGGCGTGCGCCCGGGCAGCGTCCTCCGCGCGGCATGGCAGAACCTGCGCGGGGGGCGCCGCGTCTCCGGCGCCTCCACGATCACCATGCAGGCGGTGAGGCTCATCCGCCCGCACCCGAAGACTTTCCTCTGGAAGGCGCGCGAGGCGGTGATGGCGGTTAAGATGGAGCGCGAGCGCGACAAGCTCTGGATCGTCTCGCAGTACCTCAACCGCGCGCCGTTCGGCGCCAACCTCGTCGGCATCGAAGCCGCGGCGGAAGGGTGGTTTGGCCATCCGGCGAAGTCGCTTGGCCTCGGCGAGGCGGCGCTGCTCGCCGGGATCGTCCAGGCGCCGTCGCGCTTCCGCCCCGACCGCGCGCTCGACCGTGCGCTCGCGCGCCGCGACTACGTGCTCGCGCGGATGCTCGCGCTGGGCCTTGCCGACGCCGACCAGGTCGCCGCGGCGAAGGCAGTGCGCCCGCGGGTCGTCGCCGAGCGGCGTCCGTTCCGCGCGCCGCACTACTGCGACTGGGCGCTTGCCGCCGGCTGCGACGGCTCGGCGCTCGACCCCGAGGCGCAGGAGATATGCGAGCGCGCCGTCGCCGATGCCGCGCGGCGCGGCGGGTACGACGTCGCCGCGGTGGTGGTGCGGGCGGCGGACGGCGAGGTGGAGGCGATGGCCTCGAGCGGCGACTACTTCGGCGGCGGCGACTGTGCCCAGGTGAACACGGCCGTCGCGCGCCGTAGCGCCGGCTCCACGCTCAAGCCGTTCCTCGCCGAGCTCGCGATGGAACTTGGCTACGCCGAGCCGGGCGATTTGATGGACGATTCGCCGCGCGACTACTCCGGCTGGCGGCCGCAGAATTTCGACGGCTATTTCCGTGGCGAAGTGACGATGCGCGACGCGCTGGTGATGTCGCTCAACATTCCGTTCGTCGACCTCCTCTCGCGCATCGGCGTCGACCGCTTCGCGGGGCGGCTCGTCGACCTCGGTTTCGCGGGCGTCGTGGAGCCTTACGCGGACTACGGCCTTGGCCTTGCCGTCGGCGACGTCGAGGTGTCGGCGCTGGAGCTCGCGCGCGCGTATCGTCGTTTCGCGGGCGCGGAGCGCGGCTCGCCCGCCCACGCCGTCTACGAAATGCTCTCGGGGCCCGAGCGCAGCCAGCCCGCGCTTGGGCACGTCGCCGATGCGCTGCTGCCGCGCTTCGCGTGGAAGACCGGCACCAGCTCCGCCTGGGGCGATGCCTGGACGGTGCTTTGGGATTCGCGCCGCGTCGTCGCCGTCTGGTGCGGTCATGCGGCGGGGCGTTTCGGCGACGAGTCGATTGTCGGCCTCACCGCCGCCGCGCCCGTCGCCTGGTCCATCGCCCGCCAGCTCTGACCCCCTCTTCCCTCTTCCCTCTTCATTTTTGCTATAATACACCATTCAAAACCACAATTCACCATCCATGCCCAAGAAGAAACCATCTTCCGCGTCAGAGCCGCCCAGCCTGTTCGACAACCTCGAGCTGTTCAATACGGCTCCTGCGCCATCTCCCGCCCCTGCCCCCAAGCCCGCTCCCAAGTCTGCCTCTGCCGCCAAGTCCGCACCCAAGGCCGCTCCCTCCCCTGCCGTTCCGCCGCCCCCGCCGCCTTCCTCGCTCACCGGCTCCGGGCCCATGCGCGACCTCTACGACTTCAACTTCCGCCAGTACTCCGCCTACGTCATCTGCTCGCGCGCCATCCCCGCGCTCGAAGACGGCCTCAAGCCGGTGCAGCGCCGCATCCTCCACTCGCTCTGGGAGAAGGATGACGGCCGCTACACCAAGGTCGCCAACATCGTCGGCCACGCCATGCAGTACCATCCGCACGGCGACGCGTCGATCGGCGACGCGATCGTCGTCTTGGCGAACAAGCTCTGGGGCGAAGGGCGCGGCTACCTCATCGACGGCCAGGGCAACTACGGCTCGCTCTACACCGGCATGCCGCACGCCGCGACGCGCTACATCGAGTGCCGCCTCACCGCGCTCGCGCGCAACCACGTCTTCAACCCCAAGACCACCGAGTACATCCCCAACTACGACGGCCGCAAGGAGGAGCCGGTCTACCTGCCCGCGAAGCTGCCGCTTCTGCTGATGCTTGGCGCCGACGGCATCGCCGTCGGCCTCTCCACCGCCATCCTGCCCCACAACTTCATCGAGCTGCTCGAGGCCGAGGTCGCGATCATCCAGAAGAAGCCGTTTGAGCTCCTCCCCGACTTCCAGCTCGGCGGAATCATGGACGCCTCCGACTACCAGGACGGCCTCGGCAAGGTGAAGGTGCGTGCGCGCATCGACGCCTCCGAGAAGGGGAAGCTCGTCATCACCGAGCTCCCCTGGGGCGAGACCACCGACTCGCTTTCCGAGTCGATCGAAGACGCGGTCAAGAAGAAGAAGGTCGCCGTCCGCAAGATCCACGACCTCACCAGCGAGACCGTGCGCATCGAGCTCGAGCTCGCGGCCGGCGCCTCGCCGGAGAAGACGATGACCGCGCTCTACGCCTTCACCAACTGCGAGAATTCGATCTCCTCGCGCCCGGTGGTGCTCGTCGACGGCCGCCCCAAGCTGATGAAGGTCTCCGAGATCCTCCGCGCCAGCGTCGACCGCCTCCTGGCGCTCGTCAAGCGCGAGCAGGAGATCCGCCTCGGCGAGCTCGACGACCTCTTCCACGCCCGCACGCTCGACCGCATCTTCGTCGAGGAGCGCATCTACAAGCGCATCGAGTCGGAGAAGACGATGGAGGGCGTGCGCGAGGCGGTGCGCACCGGCTTCAAGCCGCACATGAAGGCGCTCCGCCGCAAGGAAATCACCGACGACGACATCGAGCGCCTGCTCAAGCTCCAGATCCGCCGCATCTCGCAGTTCGACATCGACCGCAACCGCGAGGAGCTGAAGGCCATCCGCGACGAAGAGGCGCAGGTCAAGGACAACCTCGTCCACCTCCGCGCCTTCACCGTCGCCTACCTGAAGGGGATCGCCAAGGAGTACCGCAAGCTCTACCCGCGCTGCACCCAGGTCGCGAAGAGCGCCTTCAAGGAGGTCGACGTCCGCGCCATCACCGCCACCGAGCTCACCATCCGCTGGGACCGCGAGAACTGCTACCTCGGCTCCGGCCTGCGCACCGGCGACGAGCTCTTCAAGTGCTCTTCGCTCGACGAGCTGATCCTCGTCTGGAAGGACGGGCGCTTCCGGAAGATCCAGCCCGAGGACAAGACCTTCGTCGACAAGGATCTCATCCAGGTGCTCCGCTACGACCAGGAGAAGGATCGCGACGAGCGCACCTTCACCTGCGTCTACGAGGAGGGCGGCTACGGCTTCAGCTACATCAAGCGCTTCACCTTCGGCGGGCTCATCCGCAACAAGGAGTATCGCCTCGCGCCGGAGAAGCCGAAGTCGAAGGTGCTGCTCTTCTGCGAGGGCTGCCAGGAGACGCTCTACGTGAAGTACAAGCCGGCGAAGGGGCAGAAGATCCACCAGCAGCACTTCCATCCGCTCGAGCTCGTCGACCGCGTCAACCGCGAGACCGGCAAGACCGAGAAGCAGGAGGTGGTGCCGGTGCGCTCGGCGGGCTCCAAGGGCAAGCAGCTCACCACCAAGCCCATCGCGCGCCTCGCGTTCTCCAAGGGCTCCTGGTGGGACGATGCCGAGCCGCCCTCCAAGGGCGTACTCGACTGACCGCCAGCTGCAGCCGGCGGCCGTCTTCAATGGTCGGACCGACGAGATTTGAACTCGTGACCTTTTGCACCCCAAGCAAACGCGCTACCAGGCTGCGCTACGGTCCGATTTGGGACTTCGACCAGATTCCTTGATTGGTAGCGGGGGCTGGATTTGAACCAACGACCTTCAGGTTATGAGCCTGACGAGCTACCAGGCTGCTCCACCCCGCAATCTGGGCTTCCGATCCCTGGCGGGGCTGGCGGGAGTCGAACCCACAACCCTCAGATTCGTAGTCTGATGCTCTATCCAGTTGAGCTACAGCCCCAATGAACCGAAAACGGCGCGTATTATACTCTTTTTCCGGGAAATGCGCAAGGGGGTTGTGGCAATTTTCGGCAAAAATATGCTATACTACCCACTTCTAACGAGGTAATCACGAAAATGAAGATCAACAAGGTAAACCCTGCGACGCTCAAGATCACCGACATGCGCTTCGCCGACATCGACGGAGCGCCCAAGCGCTGCACGCTGATGAAGCTCTACACCAACCAGGGGCTCGTCGGCTACGGCGAGGTGCGCGACGCGAGCTCCCGCACCTACGCGGCGATGCTCAAGAGCCGCATCCTCGGCGAGAACCCGTGCAACGTCGAGAAGATATTCCGCCGCATCAAGCAGTTCGGCGGCGACTCGCGGCAGGCCGGCGGCGTCTGCGCGGTGGAGCTCGCGTGCATGGACCTCTGCGGCAAGGCGTGGGGCGTCCCGGTCTGGCAGCTTCTCGGCGGCAAGTGGCGCGACGAAATCCGCTGCTACTGCGACACCGACTCCGAAGGCGGCGGGCGCGACATGGGCGCGGCGCTGAAGGAGCGCATGAAGATGGGCTTCACCTTCCTCAAGATGGACCTCGGCATCGAGCTCCTTACGAACGTCAAGAACGCTTTGATCGCGCCCTTGGGCTACCTCGACTACATGCGGAAGATGAAGCACGTGGTCCAGACGCCGCACGGCTCCATCGACCCCAGGTCGATGCGCGGCGAGGCGTTCGAGCTCTTCACCACCGCCCACGGGCACACCGGCATCCACATCACCGAGACCGGGCTCGACTACCTCGAGAAGTACATGGCGGACGTGCGCGAAGTCATCGGCTGGGAAGTGCCGCTCGCCATCGACCACCTTGGCCACATCCCGTATGAAGACTGCGTCCAGCTACTCCGCCGCCTCGAGAAGTACCATCTTTCGTGGGCGGAGGACGTCCTTCCCTGGCGCAACGTGGAGCAGTGGCGCGAGCTCCACGCCGCGACGACGACTCCGCTCGGCACCGGCGAGGACATCTACCTGAAGGAGGACTTCAAGCCGCTCCTCGAGTCGCACGCGCTCGCGGTCGTCCATCCCGACCTCCTCACCTGCGGCGGCATCATGGAGACGAAGAAGGTCGGCGACATGGCCGAGGACTACGGCGTCCAGATGAACATCCACATGGCCGAGTCGCCGATTGCCTGCCTCGCGGCGGTGCACACGGCGGCGGCGACGCGGAACTTCATGGCGCTGGAGCTCCACTCGGTCGACGTGCCATGGTGGGGCGACCTCGTGAAGCCGGCGCTTACCTACAAGGGCGGATTCATCAAGGTGCCGACAAAGCCGGGACTCGGCATCGACGAGCTCAACGAGCGGCTGATCAGGAAGCAGGCGTGCGCCGACTTCCCGCCGCCGTGGAATTCCACCAAGGAATGGGACAAGGAGTGGTCCAACGACAGGAGGTGGTCGTAATGCTGAAGGAGAAGTTCAGTCTTGAGGGCAAGGTCGCCCTCGTCACCGGCTCGACGCGCGGCATCGGCAAGGCGATCGGCGACGCGTTCGAGGAATACGGCGCGAAGGTGATCCGCCACAACACGAAGGTGTGCGACCTTGCAGACCCCGAGGCGATCGAGGCGTTCTTCAACCGGCTCGAGGCGGAGGGCTCGATGCCCGACATCGTCGTCGCGAACGCGTCCATCCAGGACAAGTTCCCCTGGTCGGAGTTTCCGCTCGACGTGGCGCGGAAGGAGATGCAGGTCAACTTCTTCGCCACCGTCAGGATGTTCCAGCGCTGCTACCCGAAGATGAAAGCGCAGCGGTGGGGGCGGCTGATCGTCGTCGGCTCGGTGCAGGAGCGCCGTCCGCATCCCGAGATGATCGGCTACTCGGCCACCAAGGGCGCGCAGGAGAATCTCGTGCGCAGCATCGCCAGGCAGGTCGCGTCCGAGGGGATCACCGTGAACAACATCTGCCCGGGCGTGTTCTACACCGACCGCAACGTCGAGGCGCTCGCCGATCCGGTCTACGGCAAGAAGGTGACCGCGGCGATTCCGATGCACGACTACGCCATGCCCGAGGACGCCGCCGGCACGGCGCTGCTCCTCGCGTCGGATGCTGGACGCTACATCACCGGCGCGACGATCATGGTCGACGGCGGCCTGTGCCTTCCGGGGTGATTTGTTTTAGCCGCAAAGAACGCAAAGGACGCAAAGAATACTAAGGAGGTTGGAATGACGGAAGAGGAGTCAAGACAACTTTGCGACATTATCCGGCAGACGGCTTACGATCTTCATGTCTATCTTGGAATCGGCTACTTGGAGAAAGTTTACGAAAACGGTCTGGCGCATCGGCTTCTGAAGTCAGGTCACGACGTCAAACGGCAGGTTCCCGTGCAGGTTGTGGATGAAGATGGGTTTGTGCTTGGGGATTATATTGCAGATATGATCGTTGATGGAATAGTTGTTGAGCTCAAGGCGGTTTCGACGCTACTGCCGGCGCATATGGCGCAATGCCTCAATTATCTGAAGGCTATGAAGATCGAGTATGGACTCGTCATAAACTTTGGGGCAGAGAAATTTCAGTGCCGAAAGTTGGCGTTGTCGCGAGGCAAACCCTAAAAGTCTTTGCGATCTTTGCGATCTTTGCGGCTTAAAAACATCACAAAGGAGGAAACAAAATGGCATCACTGGCAGACATGAAGACCAAGGCGAAGGAGGCGGGGCTCATGAAGCTCGACCGGCTCATCGCCAAGCGGCAGCACATCCCCACGAACGAGTTCCCGATTCCGGTGAAGGAGCTCTGCGAGCGGTTCGAGAAGCTCTACACTGGCTGCGTCAACGACGTGATGCGCGAGCTCACGCTCCTCGACCAGAACCTGCCCCACGACATCATGCCGCTCCGCGACGAGATGGTCGTCTGCGGCGAGGCGTTCACGGTGAAGTCGGCGCCGAACTGCATGATCGAGGGCGAGATGACCTTCCGCGCGCAGATGCTCGACGAGTTCAAGCCGAACGGCGTGGTCGTCTGGGACACCTCCGACGACGTCGAGGCCAGCCTCTGGGGCGGCGTGATGACCGCCACCGCCATCACCAAGGGCATCCGCGGCGCGGTGATCTCGGGCGGCATCCGCGACACCAAGCAGATCCTCGAGCAGAACTTCCCGGTCTTCTACAAGTACCGCGTCTCGAACGGCTCGCTCGGCCGCTGCATGATCACCCACTACCAGGTGCCGGTCAGGATCGGCAAGGTGACGGTGCGTCCAGGCGACATCATCATGGGCGACATCGATGGCGTCATCTGCATCCCGCGCGAGATCGCCTACGACGTGCTGCTCCGCGCCGAGGGCATCGAGCGCAACGAGGTCGACATCTTCTCGTGGGTGCGCCAGGGCGACACCATCTCGGAGATCATCGACAAGGGCGGATACTTCTAAAACCCGGGAACTATTCGAAGCTCGTCGAGGTGGAGCAAACGAGAATCTGGTATAATACGCACCATGAAGAATTTACTGATAGCATCGTCCTTGCTGGCGCTTGCCGGCTGCTTCACCGCCCACCTCCCGAACGTGACCGAGTGGACGGTCGAGAGCGCGGCGAAGGCGTCCGAATCCGCCAATCCGAAGTACGGCTCCGTCCGCATCTCCTACGTCGCGGTGCGCTCGCCCTACGACGGGCGCCGCCTCGTGGTGGCCCGTCCCGACGGCTCGCTCGCCTTCGACTCGTTCAACGCCTTCGCCGCGTCGCCGCCGCAGCTCCTGAAGGGGCCGGTGCTCGACGCGCTTGCGGCTTCCGGCCGCTTCAAGTCGGTGGTGGGGCCGAGCTCGTCCACGGTGGTGGACGGCATCGTCGAGGTCACGGTGAACCGCCTCCGGCTCGACTGCCGCGAGAAGGACCGCCGCTTCGCCGAGGTGTCGGTATCGCTCACGCTGCTCGACGCCTCGCGGGAGATCGTCGGGCGCGCGACCGGCGTCGGCGTTGCCGACGCGGCGGACGGCAAATACACGGCGGCGTTCTCGTCCGCCTTCGACGCGGCGATGGCGGAGGCGCTCGCGGCGCTGTAGGCGATGGGCACGCTGGACTTCATCGGCGAGACGTGCGCGTGCGCGGCGGGGATGGTGTTCCATCCGCGGCGCTTCCGCCTGGGCGACTCGCTGCTGGCTTTCCAGCGCGCGGCTTACGACGGGCTCGCGGTCGTCTCCGGCGTCGGCTTCCTGCTCGGGGTGATCCTCGCCTTCCAGTGCGCCGCGGCGCTCAAGATGTTCGGGGTGGAGATCTACGTCTCCGACATGCTGGCGATCGCGCTCTTCCGGGAGCTCGGTCCGGTTGTCACCGCGATCATCCTCGCCGGCCGCACCGGCAGCGCGTTTGCCGCGGAGATCGGCACGATGAAGGCGAACGAGGAGCTGAACGCGCTGTCCACGATGGGCCTGCCGCCGGTGCGCTTCCTGGTGATGCCGCGCATCGTCGCCGCGGCGCTGGCGATGCCGCCGCTCACCATCTTCCACGAGCTCGCCGGACTCGTCGGCGGCGCGCTGGTGCTTTCGACGATGGGCATCCCGACGCAGGTCTTCTGGCAGCACGTCACCGCCACCTCCACCGCCTTCATGATCGTCTTCGGCCTCGCCAAGGGCGTCCTCTTCGGCCTGGTGGTCGGCCTCATCGGCTGCTGTGCGGGCATGCGCGCGCCGACCACTTCGGACGGCGTGGGCGCGGCGGCGACCGCGGCGGTGGTGTGGTCGATCGTGGCGATTGCGGTCGGCGACGGGCTCATCGCGGTGCTGGCGTGGATATGGGGGGTGTGACGGTGGCGGAAGGTCCGATAGTCTCGCTCTCGCACGTCGACGCCGGCTACCCGGGCGCGACGATCCTCGCCGACGTGAGCTTCGACATCGCTCCGGGCGAGATCTTCATCCTGCTCGGCGGCTCGGGCTGTGGCAAGTCCACCATCCTCAAGCACATTATCGGCCTCAACCCAGTGCTCGCCGGCACCTTGACCGTGGCGGGGCTCGAGTGGACGGCCGCGACGCGCGAGGGGCTCTGCCGGCGGATCGGCGTCATGTACCAGTCGGGCGCGCTCTTCGGGTCCATGACCTGCCTCGAGAACGTCATGCTGCCGCTCGAGGAGTTCACGCGCCTCTCCCGCGCCGAGCGGCGCGAGCGCGCGATGGGGCTGCTGCGCGACGTCGAGCTCGCGGACGCCGCCAACCTCATGCCCTCGGAGATCTCCGGCGGCATGTGCAAGCGCGTCGCGATCGCGCGGGCGATGGCGCTCGACCCCGAGGTGGTGTTCCTCGACGAGCCGAGCGCCGGCCTCGACCCGATCACCTCGTCGTCGCTCGACGACCTGGTCCTCAGGCTGCGCGAGGAGAAGGGCATGACCTTCGTGGTGGTGTCCCACGAGCTCGCATCGATCTTCAAGATCGCCGACCGTGCGGCGATGTTCGACAAGTCCCGGCGGGCGATGGTCGCCCTCGGCGTCCCGGCGGAGCTGCGCGATTCGTCGGACGATCCTTTCGTCCGCAGGTTCTTCAACAGGGGAGAGTCAGATGGCAAGTGAAGGCAAGACCTCGTATACCAAGATCGGCTTCATCGTAGTCGCCGGCATCGTCGCCGTCGCCGGGTCGCTGTTCTACTTCGGCGGCGTCCGCGGCAACGGCGACCTCGTCTACGCCGAGACGTGCTTCGACCGCTCGGTGAGCGGGCTGTCGGTAGGCAGCGCGGTCAACTTCCGCGGCGTCAAGATCGGCGAGGTCAAGGAGATCTCGTTCGTCGGCAACAAGTACAACGTCCGGGGCGACGACAACCTGCGCGTCTACATCAAGATGGGCTTCCCGCGCTCCAGGCTGACCGCCTACGAGGACGAGGGCGTCGGCGCGGACGAGGCGCTCGGCTACATGGTCGAGTCCGTCGGCATCCGCGCCACCGTATCCGCGAGCGGCGTCACCGGGCTCTCGCGCATCGAGCTGGACGCCGCGCCGGACTTCCCCGCGATCCAGCCGAGCTGGACCCCGGAGTACGCCTACATCCCGCCGAAGCCGTCGTTCATCGACAACTTCTCCGACTCCGCCACCAGGGTGATGGACCAGATCAACCGCATGGACATCGCCGGCGTCTGGAGCAACGTGAGCGCGTCGGTCGAGTCGCTCGCGCGCCTCTCGGACGGCGTGAAGTCCACGCTCGAGGCGAGCCGCTCCGATGCCGAGCGAATCATCGGCAACCTTTCCGGCACCGCCGCCGCGGTGCGCGACCTCATGGAGCGCCTGCGCGAGAACCCCTCGCTCCTGATCCGCGAGCACGAGGAGCAGCGCCTCCCCGAGACCAGGTAGTTCGCCGCCTACTGCCCGTCGAGCTGGTAGTAGAGGCGCTGGATGTCGAGCGGGAAGAGGTCCGGAACCTTGCCCTCGAGCGCGGCGGCAATGCGGCGGTCGCAGCAGGTGAAGCGCACCTGGACGCCGAGCGCTTCCGCGACTGCCTGCGCGTAGGGGACGGACGCGGCGACGTCATCCGGCCGCGTCTGCTGGCCGAGGTTGGTGTTGTTGACGACGCCGGTGAAGGGGATGCCGGCCGCGGCCTCGATCTCGCGCAGCGTCGCGATGGCGTCGGCTGGCGTGCGGGTGAGCGGGCGCGACGCGTTCACGACCGCGAGCATGTCGTAGTCGCCTTCGGCGAGGATGTCGCCGGTCCAGCGGCCGAGCGCGAGCGCGCCGCGGTCGTCGCCGCCGACGTCCATCACCACGTGCGTCGAGCGGTCGGCGACGAGCGCGTAGATCTCCTTCGGGAGCGCGGGGAAGTCGACGTTCGAGTTGGCGAAGGGCGAGACGACGAGCCCGATCCCATCCGCGGCGAGCGCCGCGGCGCTGTCCTTGGTGCGGAAGTAGGGGTTGACGATGTCGAGGTCGGCGATGCACGTCCGCAGGCCGGCGCGGGCGAGCGCCCGCGCGTAGTTGAGCGCGATGTTGGTCTTGCCGCTGCCGTAGTGGCCGGCGAAGATGGTTACTCTGCGGGACGGGTCCATTTGCGCGTAGTATACCATTTTTTGGTATAATACGCGTCAACGGCTTAAACCACATAAGGAAAGGTCAAAAGGACATGAACCAGGCAGAGAAGGAGCGCCTCGCCCGAGTCGGCAGGACGTTCAACGCTAAGAAGTACATCGCCGAGGAGATCGAGGCCATCAGGAAGCAGGTCGGCAACCGGAAGGTGCTGCTCGCGATGTCGGGCGGCGTCGACTCGTCCGTCTGCGCGGTGCTCCTGCAGAAGGCGATCGGCAAGCAGCTCGTCTGCGTGTTCGTTGACCACGGCTGCATGCGCCTCAACGAGGCCAAGGCGGTGAAGAAGGTCTTCAAGGGCAAGTTCGGCATCAACCTCATCCAGATCGACGCCGAGGCCCGCTTCCTCAAGAAGGCGAAGGGCATCACCGACCCCGAGCTCAAGCGCAAGTGCATCGGCGGCGAGTTCATCAAGGTCTTCGCCGACGTCGCGCGCGACCTCAAGAAGAAGTTCGGCGACATCGACTTCCTCGGCCAGGGCACGATCTACCCCGACATCATCGAGTCGGGCGTCGGCGGCAACAAGGCGGTGAAGGCCCACCACAACGGGCCCGGGCCTCGCGGTCCGCTGCATCGGCGAGCTCACCAAGGAGAAGCTCGACATCCTCAGGCAGGCGGACTTCATCTTCCGCGACGAGATGAAGAAGGCGAAGCTCGACCGTAAGGCGCAGCAGTTCTTCGCGATCAACTCGAACGTGAAGGCGGTCGGCGTCAAGAACGGCGCGCGCACCTACGGCTACGTGATTGCGATCCGCGCGATCTCCACGCAGCAGTTCGTCAAGGCCGGCGTCGTGGAGCTGCCGTTCAAGTTCGTGACGGCGGTCGCCGAGAAGATCGCGACGAAGGTGAAGGGCGTCAACCGCGTGGTGTGGGACGTCACGCCGAAGCCGCCCGCCACCATCGAATGGGAATGACCTCTCCGAGGTGAATCGCTCGGCCAGGGCATGGACGCTGTTCGCGGCGACCCGCGTAGTCGGGCTCGCCGCGGACGTCTGCGCCGTCGGGGCGGCGTACTACGGGGCGATCCTCCTGAGGTTCGACCTGCGCGCCCCGCGCTGGGGCTGGACGGCGGTGCTGACCAGCTTCTCGGTCGTCGCTCTCGTCCACGTCCTCGCCCTCGTCCTCTCCGGCTGCTACCGCCTTGCCTGGCGGCGCACGCGCCTGAAGGACCTTTCGCGCTACCTCGTCGCGACCGCGGCTGCCTGCGCGGTGCTCACCGGCCTGAGGTTCGTGCTGCCGGTGGAGAGCTACGCCCACGTGCGCCCGCCGTACTCGGTGACGCTAATCTGCTTCGTGCTTGCGTCGATTGCGCTGGTCATCTGGCGCATCGCCTGGAGCTGGCTGTGGCAGTCGCGCGCAAGCGACGAGCGGCTCATCGAGCGGAGCGTGGCGAGGATGGACGCCGCGCCCACCACCGGGTTCATCTGCGGGCGCACGGTGATGGTGACTGGCGCCGGCGGGTCGATCGGCTCGGAGCTCGTGCGCCAGGTGCTCGCGGCGAAGCCGAAGCGGCTTTTGATGGTGGAGCGCGGCGAGAACGCTCTCTACCAGATCGAGCGCGAGGTGCGCTCGCTTTTCCCGGCGGCGGACGTCCGCGCGCTGATGAAGGACGTGAACGACGTCGCCGCGATGCGCGAGATCTTCGCCGAGCACCGGCCCGAGATCGTCGTCCACGCCGCCGCCTACAAGCACGTGCCGATGGTGGAGGCGAACCCGGAGGAGGGCTGGCGCAACAACACCGAGGCGACGCGCTCGCTCGCGTCGCTCGCCCGCGAGTTCGGCGTGAGGCGGTTCGTCCTCATCTCCACCGACAAGGCGGTGAACCCGGTTTCGGTGATGGGTAAGACCAAGCTCGCCGCGGAGCAGGCGGTGATGGAGCTCAACTGCGACTGCGCCGCCGAGTCGCTCGCGCCGCAGACGAGCTTCTGCGCGGTCAGGTTCGGCAACGTGTTCGGGTCCTCGGGCTCGGTGGTGCAGCTCTTCCGCGAGCAGATCCTCAACCGGCGGCCGGTGACGGTGACGGACCCGGCGATGGAGCGCTACTTCATGACCGTCTCCGAGGCGGTGGGGCTGGTGCTGCAGGCGGCGAGCAGGCCCGAGAAGGCGATCTACACCCTGGACATGGGCGAGCCGGTGAGAATCCTCGACCTCGCCGAGGGGATGATCCGCCAGGCGGGGCTGAGGCCCTACGTGGACGTGCCGATCGTCTTCACCGGCATCCGCCCCGGCGAGAAACTGCGCGAGGAGTTGGGCATCTCCGGCGAGTCGGCCTACAAGACCGACATGGCGAAGATCTACGTCGCCAAGTCCGCGTCCTGAGCTGATTTTCCGTCTTGCCGCCAACATCGGCCGCCATTTTTGGTATAATACGCCAATCTTGTTCATCGGGGCGTTGCACAGCCTGGTAGTGCGTCTGCTTTGGGAGCAGAATGTCGGAGGTTCAAATCCTCTCGCCCCGACCATCTTCAAACGGTACTAAGAGAAAAACGGTACTAAGAGAATCTCTCCTTATTACCGTGTAATACGAACCCCAGAAAACCCCAAGTAATTTGGGGTTTTTCGCTTTTCAGGGGGCAGTCCCCTCCGTGGTTTTCAAGAGGAGAGATACAAAAACTCTCCCCGATTCTCCGCCTCCCGCGAAACTCTCTCTGCGTATGTTGTAGCCCCTACAAGATACGCTTCGCCCTTGTTTTACAGGGGTTTCGTGAAATCCGTACCTTGAAAAAGCGTATGTTGTAGGGTTTTATCATAGAGAGTCGTGTGCAAGGCAACACACATGAAAAGCGTAAAAGTCACCGAGAAAACAAGATGCGCGGCAATAAACATACGCAGAATCCAAAGGAGACTGCAGATGACTGAAAAGACCACACAGACCATTGCCTTGCTCGCCCTGCTCCTCAAGGGCGTGATGGAACGGATAAATCCTCATCTTTGGGGTTGATATATTCGCGTTACTATGGCTATATATGCCCCGCATGCATCAAATAGGAACTATTCAACGATGGAAGACCTGCCAGAGACCCTGAAAGCGGAAATCGAAGCGCTCGATTCGCTCGATGCCCGTGCCTTGAAGCGGCGCTATGCGGACATTGTCGCCGACATGCCCAAGTGCGCCCTGAGCAGCGTCCTGCGAGCCACCATAGCCTACCGGCTGCAGGAGCGGCACTACGGCCAGTCCCTCTCAAAGGAGACGACAGAATGGCTCGACGAGGCCGCAGACGACAAGCGGATGTTCCCGGACGGACGCAAGGTCGGATCGGGCGCGAGGTTCGTCCGGTTCTGGAAAGGCGAACGGTACGAGACGACCGTCAGGGACGACGGGCGGTACGAATACAACGGCGAAATATACTCGTCCCTCTCGGCCGTGGCCAAGGCCATCACCGGGACGCACTGGAACGGCCGCCTCTTTTTCGGAGTGAAGTAGATGCAGAATACGGAAACGAAATGGTGTGCGGTCTACACGCGCAAGTCGACAGACGAGGGGCTTGACTCGGCGTTCAACTCGCTCGACGCGCAGTACGACGCCTGCTCCGCCTACGTCAAGAGCCAGGTCGGCATGGGCTGGCGGCTCGTCGAGAAGAAGTACGATGACGGAGGCTACTCGGGCGGCACGATGAACCGCCCGGCGCTGACCGAGCTCCTCAAGGACATCGAGGCCGGGCAGATCAACGTCGTGGTCGTGTACAAGATCGACCGCCTCTCCCGCTCCCTCTGCGACTTCACCGACCTCTCAAAGCTCTTTGAACGACACGGAGTCTCGTTCGTGTCGGTCACCCAGCAGATAGACACCTCCAATGCCGCCGGGCGCATGATGCTCAACATCCTCATGTCCTTCGCGCAGTTCGAGAGGGAGATGACCGCTGACCGCATCCGCGACAAGATCTACGCTTCGAGAAAGCGCGGGATGTGGACGGGCGGCCCAACGCCATACGGCTACAAGCTCGTCGACAAGCAGCTCAAGGTCGATTCCGACGCGGCGGAGGCCGTTCGGATGATGTTCCGCCGCTACGTGGCCACGGGGTCGTCGCTCCAGGTGGCGAGGGAGCTGAACGAATCGTCCTACAAACGCCCGGACGGCCAGCCGTGGCATCCCCGCATGGTTCTCGCCGTTCTCAAGTGCCGCGTCTACACGGGCAAGCTGGAGGTCAAGCGCACGGGCGAGGTGTTCGACGGCATTCACGAGGCCATCATCGACGACGCGCTCTTCCAGACCGTGCAGAAGGCCCTCGCGGCGAATGTCAGGACGGACGGCAAATCGAAGCGTCACGCCATGCTTGCGCCTCTCAAGGGAATCCTCCGTTGCGGCACCTGCGGCGGCGCTATGACACCCGTTTTCTCGAACTACTCGAAGGGAGGTGGCAGGCGGCGGTATGTGTACTACAGGTGCACGAGGGACGCGAAGAAGGCGTCCGGCGACTGCCCTATCAAGAATATATCTGCTGATACGGTGGAGAGGTTCGTCTACGAGCAGCTGGGAAAGGTTCTGCGTCGCGACGACGTGGTTGGGCTTGTGACCGGCGGAGACGCCGTGAAGCGGGCAGACTTCATGGAAGCGACGAAGGACATGGATGACTTCTGGGCGCGAATGAATCCGGGGGAGCGCGAACGCCTCCTGCGGCTTCTCGTCCGCGACGTGCGCATCTGGCCGGATAAGGTGGTGATTGTCCTCGCGCTTGACGGAGACGACAGCCGCATCGAAATTCCATGCCGCCTCCAGACGAACCTTGGACGCCAGCACTTCGTGGTAGACGAGCCGGAGCCGACGCCAGACACGCCTGCGCTGGCGGTTCCGAAGGCCCTGCGGCAGGCTCGCAGATGGCTGGAGCTTCTCGCCTCCGGCACGTACCGGGACAAGAAGCAGCTCGCCGACGCGCTCGGCTTCAACGGCTCCTACTTCGGGAAAATGCTCCGCTTCCCGTTCCTCTCGCCCGTCATCGTCGAGAAGATCCGCAACGGTGAGCTGCCCGAGGTGTCGGTGACGAAGCTCATGACACTTACAAGCCCCCTCTGGGAGAAACAGCACAAGGAACTCGGCATCGAGTGAGGATCGGCAAAACGCAGAATTAATAAGGCCGTCGGGAGAGATCCCGGCGGCCTTTTTGTGTTCATGGTCGGCGTGTGCTATATGGCTATGCGCTCATATACCGAATCTCCCGGTGTTACGATGACCGCCTCGCTCCTTCCGTCTGCTCCTACTGCAAACTTGACTTCGGGAAGGTTGACAGGGAACCCATCATTTTCTTCTGCCAGCTTCCGCGCTTTGAGGAGCTGGTCCATTGCGAACAGCGATGCCTTCTTCCGCTGTGCATCCGTGTATTTCGGATTGGCTGCTGCTTTGAGGAGCGCAGCAATCACAGGCTCGCGCTTGTCGTACACGTCGGACTTTGCATCGAACGTGCAGAACGCATCAATGTCGCGAGAGAAGGTCTTTTCGCCGACCTCGATTTCTGGATGCACTTCGGAGAAGAACCTTGCTGCTGCCGTCGATGTCAACCTCCGTTCGTGGGTCTTCTTGTCCTTACGGAAGTCCCGTGGGTTGTATGGATTGTCGAGGATATTCGCCAAGACCTCGAGCCACTCGTTGCGCCTGTCCGCAACGCGCCGTCTTTTCCCGAAGCGTGGCTCTTTCTCCTTCGGCTTCAGCTCCTCGACCGCGTCCCCCAGACGGATGGTTCCATCCTTCATGTAGAACAGCTCCGTAAACTGCATGGCCTTGCACGTGTCGTTCTGCCATCCCTTCGGAATCGACGAGTAGTCGCACACGATGAGAATCACGTTTTCGTTATGCTCGTTGAACAACCCCTCCACGGGCGACACGCAGAAATACACCTTCCTGCCATAGAGCTTGCCGAGACGGTAGTTCCCGCCGCCACATGGATGGACATACTTGCATTTCAGAGACTTCCTGACGAATTCCGCAACGCCGTCCGGCGAAACCACATAGGGGTACTGGGCATACAGCTCTTCAGGCATCTGCTTGCCACATTTGCCGCATACATAGGCTGTGTCCGGCCCCCACGGGTCACAGTCGCGCATATCGACCAAGCCTCCGCACAATGGGCAATCATTATCGAGGCCAGCAGCCACGACCATTCCATTCTTGAACGCGGCTGTGTCTTCTACCTTGTTGGTCCAACCTTCGTCAACTATGTAGTGCATCCTGTCATTCTTGAAGGCATCAACGAGAATCTCGTTGATTGCCTCGAGCCTTTCTATGAACTTGGCTCTGTCGATCTTGATCGTCTTGTTCATGTTTCTTCTTCTCCTTCTGCGGGAACCTCCCGCAAAATAGCGATCCGGCGGAGGGCCGATCCCCGTCGGATTGTCCGGTCATGCCGGTTTTGCGCGATATTTGCGACTTTCAGGTGCTCCATCGGCTGTCCTTTCCCCGCTTACTGCGCAGTTCCCTCCTGGAGCTCATCCGGCGTCTGCTCCTCTGGGGGCATTGGCGGAGGCGGGGGCGGTATCGCGTCAGACGGCGCTGAAACGGGCACAGGCGCGTCCGCCGCCTCGGGGGCGGGCGATGTAGGGGCTTCGCCGCCGGAGGGCGTGGAGGCTGTTTCTGGCGCGGCTGGCGAGGCTTCCTGCCTTTCCTCGGCCGTTTCGGTCGGATCGCTCTCCTCCTTGTCTCCCTTGGGCAATATGCGACGCTCGAACTTGTACAGCGTCCGGCCCTTGTACTTTTCATCGAGTTCGGTAATGTCGTAAATTATCCGCTGGCTCTTGTAGTCCACGCCAGCCTGCTGGAGATAGTTCTTGAACGACACGTAAAAGTATGCACCGCACTTCTTCAGCGCGAACGCCTCCGGGTCGCCTTTTTCGCTGATGACCGCTCCAAGGTCTCCATTTCCGGCCGCGAGGATGATGATGCTCTTGTCTTCCGTGAGCTTCATGTCGTTCACGGCGTCCATAGCGAACGTCAGACGGCCGCTGTTCTGGACGGTCGCCTTGACAGACTTCTGGAGCCGCTGTGCATCGAGCGGCGTAAGCTGTGACAGAAAACTTTTTGTTGCCATAATCGGATTCCTCTCGTTGGTATGAAATGCGTCTTGGGCCTGGTGTCCCTTTGACGGCGCATATTATATCAAATCCCCGTTCACAGCACAAGGGGGTAAGCGAAAGATTTTATTAAAAGTATCGCAACGCCGTTTGTTAGGTTTGTATCTCGCTCGTAAAAACCGTATCAACTGCTTAAATACTACCCTGTGAACCCATCTTGTATGCCTTGTCTGACCTCTTTTGGACTCCAGAGACATAAAAACACCCCTAAATGTCCTTGTCTGCGATGTCAGAATCGGTAAAAGTGCGTAAAAAAAGGATAAAATGACCCCTATTATATAGGGGTCATTTTATTCTTCCAAAAAAAACTACATTTTGGACATCGAAAATGTCCAGAGTGTCCGGTGAGCTTGCGCCCTTTTTGCCCCCCAGCGTGGTGCTTCGGGGCGAAACAAGGAAAACGCAAGCATGAAGAAAAAACATCGGTTCACTCGCCCCGATAACCCGTTCACGGCAGAGGTCATGGACGACATCGAGGCCAAGGTCAACGTCGCGATGGCCAAGTTCAAGGTCCTCGCCAACGAGGAAAAGAAGCAATCGCGCCGCCATGAGGTCACAAGCCGTCTAAAGGCTGCGGTCATGAAAGCACACAGGAAGTTCAAGCCGAACGACCGCTGCTCCTTTCCGAGTTTCGCAGACGTGTTCATCTCCCGCGAGCTGTGTCACTGCCTGCGGCACCTCGCCTGCGTGGTTGAGAAGGAGAACGTGACCGTGTCGTGTGACTGCAAGATCGCCGGTAACGACGAGGACGCGCCGACCTTTGTCGACGGATTTGCCGATCCCCGCGACCATTTCGCGGAGGGTCTCCTCAAGTTCGACTTCGACGTTGTGACGGAACTGCTGGAAAAACAGAATCCTCTCTACGCGAGGATATTCTCCCTTCGGCGCGAGGGATACAAACTCGCGGAGATCCACGAGATCATCGGAGTCCCGGACTGGGAGCTGTACGACATACTCTGGCCAGCCGTGAAGGATGCGGTACGTCGGATTTACGACCACGGTTGCTGAAAAGTTTACGGAACTTTCTGCAGCTGCGGCAATAACCATCCACCGTGGGCGGGCGAGAACGGTTCTCCCCGCCTGCGGAACCCAAAAGGAAACTGAACATGAAAGAACCATACTTCATAGACGTTCCGGCGAAGCAGTACCACGCCGACGCAGCGTCGGGACGATATCTCTCGTCCCACAACCTCGCCCAGTTCAGGGCGTGTCCGCTAACGTACTCACTCATGATGACCGGCAAGCTGAAGCGGCCCGAGTCGCCCGCGCTGGCGTTCGGCCGCGCGTGCCATGTCTACACGCTCGAGGGTCACGACGTATGGCAGAGGGACTTCCTCGTCAGCGACGGCCCGATCAACGAGCGCACAGGCCAAGCCTACCAGCGAACCTCGCAAAAGTGGCAGGAGTTCATGGCGAAGCAGAGCAAGGAGGTCGTGAGCTGCAAAGAGTTCGAGATGATCGAGCAGATGGCCCAATCGGTGTGGAACCATCCTGACGCGAAGCAGCTACTTGAACACGGCGAGGCGGAATGCACAATCCGCGTCGAGGACTTCTGCGGGCTTCCCGTGCAGGTTCGCCTCGACTGGTTCAACGGCGATTTCGGGATTGTAGATCTGAAGACGACCAGTGATCTTCCCGGCTTTGAGTCCGAAGCCCGGAAGTTCGGCTACGGATTCCAGCTCGCACTGTATCGCGCCGTTCTCGAAAAGGTCAGCGGACGGAAGTTTCCCGTGTACTTGATCGCGTCTGAGAAGACCGCTCCATACAGGGCGGCGACCTTCAAGTACGCTGACGAAGTCCTCGACCTTGCCGAGGCGGAGAACGAAAAGGCAATCGCCGAGCTCATCCAGTGCCGCGAGAAGAACGAGTGGTACACCCGCTTCCGCGAGACAAGGCTCATCGACCGCATCTGAAACTACACGAAAACGAAAGGACAATGCAATGTCTCTACTCCAAAAACTAACCGTCGGCAAGACACCGTCACCTCCGAGAATACTCCTTTACGGAGACGCTGGCGTGGGCAAGAGTTCGTTTGCCGCGACCGCGCCCAAACCTGTCATTCTCGTACTCGAGGATGGCCTGGACCAGATCGACTGCGCGAAGACGCCGCACATCAAGGACTTCGCCACGTTCATCGCCTACCTCAAGGAGATACGCGACGAGGCCCACGACTTCCAGACCGTTGTGATCGACAGCCTCTCCGCGCTCCAGAACATCGTCGCCGACGGCGTGTGCGCTGCGGCTGGCGCGAAGTTCCTCACGGCTGCATACGGCGGCTACAACCGTGGCAACGACGCCGCGCTCGTCCAGTTCCGCAAGGACGTTTATTCCCTGCTCGACGAGATCCGCCGCAAGCGGAACATGTGCATCATACAGATCGCACATTCGCACGACGAGACGGTGAAATACACTGACGGCACGACCGACCGCCGGACCGCGCCGCGTCTCATCGCGGCGATACGCGATTGGGTGGTCGAATGGAACGACATCGTCGCCTACGCGAAGATCCGCACGATGGAGGACGCGTCCGGCGGCAAGGTCGTGATCGGCAAGAACGGCGGCGAGCGCGAGCTCTATTGCGTAGGCGATACGCGGCTGCTCGCCAAGAACCGGTACGGCATCCCGTCCGGCCCCATGCCGTTCACGTGGGACGCACTCATCTCAGCCATCAAGTCCGGGAACGGCGCAAATGGTGGGTCGTAAGTTCACAGTAGCTTTCCCGATGCTGTGTGATCGCTGCGGGCGGATCATGCGGCCGGGGGAGACCGCCGTGCAGCGCACCTATCCGAGGCAGACGTTTGTCACGCACATCGTCTGCCCAGGAAGGACGTGGAAGCGCGGAAGGTCGAACCCGACGGGCGTACAACAGCCCCGATCAACAAAACAACAAGAAAAGGAATAAACTCATGGAAGAGTGTTTCTTCGATGCAACTACGGTCGATCCGCTCGACAGCGGATTCGCGCCGATTCCGGAGGGCGACTATGAGGTCGCCATCGTGAAGTCACAGAACAAGCCGACGAAGTCCGGCACTGGCTCGTACCTCGAGCTGCAGTGCCAGGTCGTGAGCGGCGAACACGCCAAGCGCGTGCTCTGGGCGAGGCTCAACCTCAAGAACCCCAGCACGGCTGCGGTAGAGATGGCGAAGCGCGAGCTCTCGTCGATCTGCCACGCCACTGGCGTTCTTCGCCCCAGGTGCAAGGAAGACCTGCACAACATCCCGATCATCGCGCATGTCGTCCAGGTGGCTGACAACAGGGGCGAGATGAAGAACGAGATCAAGGGGTGGAAGGCGAAGGACAAGCCCGCCGCGCCCGAGCAGGCGCAGCCCGCTCAGTCCAACGCCCCGACCGGCGCAGGCGAGAAGCCGTGGTGACGCGCCACGAGTTCACGCTTGGCTACCCGCCCAGCGTGAACCGCTACTACCGGCACGTAGGCCCGCGTGTGCTGATAAGCCGCGAGGGCCGACGTTACCGGATGATGGCGGTTTCGCGCCTGGGCGGGATCAAGCCAATCGAGGGCGAACTCGCACTCACGGTCCACCTCTATCCTCCCGACCGGCGGCGGCGCGATGCGGACAACTGCATGAAGTGCCTTCAGGACTCGCTTGTACACGCAGGCGCGATGCGGGACGACTCGCAGGTGAAGATACTCCACATCGAGATGCTCGATCCGATTCCAGGAGGCAAGGTGTACATCGTCATCGAGAAGAAAGAGGACTACAGGCGCACGCACGCGTGCGAGGCCGCACCTTGAACGGCCCGACAAGGAACAGCAATGGAAACAGGCAGCACAAGAATCTTCAGAGAGGTGTGAGCAATGGCGGAGCTTCGGTACTACCAGAGGGACGCCGTGCTTGCGACCTACAGGCATCTGCGGGAGAAGAAGACCAATCCCTGCATCGAGATCACGGTCGGCGGAGGGAAGTCGTGGGTCGCCGCGCAGATCATGTCCGACACAGTTAAGGCGTGGGGCGGGCGCGTGATCCTCCTCTGCCATGTGAAGGAACTCCTCGAGCAGGATCTGGAGAAGCTGAACATCCTATCTCCCGACGTCAAGACGGGGATGTACTCTGCAGGCTTCGGGAAGTACGACACCGACGCGCCCGCGATAGTTGCGGGCATCCAGTCCGTGTATTCCAAAGCCGAGATATTCGGCCATCGCGACATCTGCATTGTCGACGAGGCGCACATGATCCAGCCGAACGACGAGGGCATGTACGGAACGTTCGTCGAGGGGCTTCGGAAGATCAACCCGAAGATCCGGTTCATCGGAATGACCGCGACGCCTTACCGCCTCAAGGGCGGACTCATATGCCAGCCGCAAAACCTCTTCAACGAGATATCGTACTCCATCGGCTTGAAGGAGCTGATCGACAAGGGATTCCTCTCGAAGCTCGTGGCGAAGTCCGGGAAGATCGTTGCGAACCTCGACAACCTCCACGTCCGCGCCGGTGAATTCGTGGCCGAGGAGGTGGAGGCGGCGATGATGGAGGACCGGGTCGTGGCGAGCGCCTGCCGCGAGATCGTCGAGCGAACGCAGGAGCGCAAGAGCGTCATCGTGTTCTGCTCGTCGATAGCGCACTGCCGGAAGGCGGCGGAGCTCATCTCCCGATTCTCCGGCGAGGAGTGTGCGGTCGTGACGAGCGAATCATCGTCCCAGGAACGTGCGGACATTCTCCACCGCTTCAGGGGCGGCTCGATTCAGACGGACCTCTTCGGAGGGACGAAGGGGCCGCTCAAGTACGTGTGCAACGTTGAGTGCCTGACGACGGGATTCGACGCGCCGAACATCGACTGCGTCGCGCTTCTCCGCCCAACCATGAGTCCTGGGCTTCTCCTGCAGATGTGCGGGCGGGGAACGCGTCTTTCGCCGGACACGGGCAAGCAGGACTGCCTCATACTCGACTTCGCGCACAACATCGAAAGGCACGGGTGTCTCGACCAGCTGCGCCCTCCAGGCGAGCGCACGGGCGAGAAACGCGGCCCTCTGGCGAAGTCCTGTCCGGAGTGCCAGACGATGATGCCGCTCAACGTGATGACATGCCCGAACTGCGGACACCAGTTCCCGCAGCCGGAAAAGCACATCCGCATCGAGAGCGAGGCTTCGACGCTTGGCCCGATCTCCGGCGAGGTCACTACCGAGACCCTTGAGGTCACAGACGTGGAGTACGAGCCCTGGACAAAACGCAACGCTCCGCCCGGTGCGCCGAGAACCGTCAGGGTCACGTACTGGTGCGGACTCAACGAAAGATACTCGGAGTGGATTTGCCCGGAGCACACGGGCTTTGCCCGGATGAAGTTTGAGAAGTGGTTTCTCGCCAGGCGTGCCTCCGACGATGTGAAGGTACCGGCCACAGTGGACGATTTCCTCGAGCTCGAGTTCATGGGCATGGTCAAGAAAACGAAGGACATCACCTTGCGGCGTGTGATCGGCGAGAGGTATCCAGACGTCGTAGCAAGCACACCGGGCGATCTTCCCGACAACAGCCCGTTCCGTGAGGATGCGTTCGACCAGGAGGATTTTGACGATCTGCCTTTTTGAGGATGACTATGGAATATGACGAATATGAACCAGAGCCTACCCTGAAGGAGCGGGCGATCATGATGGCGTGGAGGTCGATCCCCTACGTCGTCGGAATACTTGTCCTCTGCGTCCTGGTGTGGATCGTATGTTCGTTTGCGGCAAGGATCGACGACAAGTCTGCGTCGAGCCAGTGGGGGTGCGTAATCGAATCGGCGAGGCGAAACCTTAAAAACGGCCGGGAGGGGCAATAAACAAAGCCATGACGCCGATACCAGCAGAGACCGCCGCAGCCTACCTCAAGGCGGGGCTTTCCGTCCTCCCCGCCGTCAAGGCGAGGAAACGGCCCGCCGTGGGCGCGTGGAAGACCTGGAGCCAGCGTCTCCCGACGGAGATCGAGGTCGAGGCATGGTTCTCAAACGGGCACGAGGCGCTGTGCGTGGTCGCGGGCGCGGTGTCCGGCAACCTCGAGTGCATCGATTTCGACCAGAAGGCCGAGGCGTACCCCGCATGGTGTGCAAAGATCGACAGTTCGCTGCTGTCGGAGCTTGTTGTCGAGTGCACACCCTCTGGCGGGAAGCACGTCGTCTACCGCTGCGCCGGGGCCGTAGAGGGCAACCAGAAACTTGCGCAGGGAGTCCGGAACGGCAAGATCGCCACCCTTGTCGAGACTCGCGGAGAGGCCGGTCTCTTTCTCTGCGCCCCGTCTCCCGGATACACGCTGGAACATGGCGACTTTGCACACATCCCGACCATTCCACAGGAGGCGCGTGAAGCCCTCCTGTCGGCGGCCCGAGAGCTGGACGAGCATCCGGCCGTCCAGGAGCGGGAAAGCGCACCTGCCCCCGCTGTGGCCGCACCTGCGCCGCCCACGGCGGGATTCCTCACGAGACCGGGCGACGATTTCGCCTCGCGGGGCGATCCGCGCCCGTATCTGCAGGCGCACGGCTGGACGCTGTGCGGCACAAAGAGCGACGGCAACGAGCTCTGGACGAGGCCGGGAAAGGACCCGCGCCTCGGCCACTCGGCGACTCTAAAGGACGGCGTGTTCTTCGTGTTCAGCAGCAACGCAGCGCCGTTCGAGCCTAACCGGGGGTACAACGCCTACCAGGTGTTCGCGCTCCTTGAACACGCAAACGACTTCAAGGCTGCGACCGCTGCGCTGATCGACATGGGTTACGGCGCTAAGGACACTACTGCGGACGTCGATATATCGGCTATATTGTCGGACACTATATGCGCGGAAAGCACACGATCCGGACCTGACACGGTAGAAGATCGGGACGACAGGACGGAGGAGATTGCGGACCCAGGACCGATTCCCGACGCGCTATTCGACGTGCCGGGCTTCGTTTCTGAACTGATGGGCTACACGCTCCGGACCGCGCCATACCCGAACCGCGCATTGGCCTTCGCGGGGGCGTTCGCTCTCCTCGGCCATCTCGCGGGACGCAAGTACAAGGACGAGTTTGACACACGCCCGAATCTTTACTTCCTTTCGCTCGCGGCTTCCGGCACGGGCAAGCAGCATCCTCGCGGTGTGAATGTTTCGCTCGCAGCGCTCAAAGGGTTTGCATCGGAGATGGGCGATTACTTCGCCTCCGGCGAGGGCCTGGAGGATTCCTTCCTGTCGAATCCGTGCATGTTCTACCAGATCGACGAGGCCGACACGCTCTTCAACACGGTCAAGATGAAGGACACGCGGGCGGAGATGATCAACTCAATGCTGCTGCGGATGTACTCCGAGTCGAACAGCGTTCACATCATGCGCAAGAAGGCCCTGCAGCGCGGGCAGCAGGCGAGTTCCTCTTGCATCATTCAGCCGCACCTGACTTTCCTCGGGACGGCGGTCCCCAAGTTCTTCTACGCATCGCTCTCCGAGCGCGTCATGGCGAACGGACTGCTCGCACGCTGCCTCGTGCTCGAAGCTGGCAAGCGCGGCGAGGCGAACAACAACGCAGTCGCCGAAGAGTTCCCGGAGCGCGTACTATCGGATATCACCGACCTCATCAGGATTGGCCACGAGAATGCGCTCTTCTCCGAGTTCCCGCAACCTCGCACAGTGCCGATGGAGGCGAAAGCCAAGCTTCTCCTTAAGGACGTGCGCACGGAGGCGGACGCATTGTACGCGAAGTACGAGCAGTCCTCGAATGCGAACGAGTGCGCTCTCGCCCTCTGGGCGCGTGCTGCTGAAAAAGTTTCCAAGTTCGCTCTCGTTCGCGCAATCTCCGCGAACGCAAATGCGCCGGTCATCAAGGAGGATGACATCGTGTGGGCGCACACGCTCGTATTCCACGCGACGAGACGAATGCTTTTTATGGCCGGGCTCTACGCCTACGACGGCGAGTTCGATCGGCAGATGAAGCGTGTCATGCAGAGGATCACTGCCAAGGGCGGTAGCCTTTCGTATCGCAACATTCTGCGCTTTGTCAGTATGGAGAAAGAAGAACTCAAGCGAGTCCTTGAAACACTCATCGCACGCGGCGATTTGCGCGTAGAGCACGGACCGAAAGGAGGCGATATTTTTGTGGCGACATGACCCCATTGCATCCGAACGGCTGCTTGTGGTATAATATACGACGTTTCAGCACCCTGGGCTACTGCGAGGCCTGAAACCGCGACGGAACTGCCGTCCTCCGTATTGAGCGCGCCCGATTGTGAATATACTGTTATTGCTGCTACTGTTAGATCATATCTCTGATCTTCTGTTCTACTGTTACTGATAAGATCATATCTCTGATCTTCTGATCTATTCCTGTGAGTTCATCCACTGAACTCTTCTGATACTTTTACTGTGATCTGTAATTTCAAGTCGTGATTCGGCTCCCGTCCCATCAAGGGAAACAACCCGGCTGCACCGCGACAAAACGTAAATGCGGGACGGGAGACAGGAAACACATGAAACAAGAATCATACTCGTCAGAGGCAGAGATGCCTTCGGCAGATGC
Source organism: uncultured bacterium (assembly GCA_902799955.1). GTDB lineage: Bacteria > Verrucomicrobiota > Kiritimatiellia > RFP12 > UBA1067 > UBA1067. Next base: position 36,991 of record CADCCQ010000052.1, read on the forward strand.
AGACGGTGTTATCACCGTCCTTCACAGGATCGACCCTGAAACAGGTCGGGTGACTCAAGAGGCCATTGTGATAGGAGGTGAAAAATGACACCTTCGTTCTCGTTCAAGTTGTTCTATCATTTTGACCACTTCAATAATAAGACGGCGGTCAAGATGGAGGTCCATGATGGGCAACACTGGCTTAAAGACAACGAGTTGTCCATCGCAGTCCAAACTGGCAAACCCATACCAATTGCCGCGATGGCTGATGACACGTTCAACCTTTGCGTTGAACATGGCATGGACGCGACGCAGAAGGCTCGTTTCTGGGGACGCAAACGTGTCACGCTCAATGGCACCGACATTCCATTGAACGACCTTGTGGCAAGTGGCTGGAACATCGAGCAGTATCCGCTCAAACATTTGCCGCCGGAGATGGTCAATCAGGACGCAGTCCTTGCAGATGCACGTAAGCATGGCGTACACGTCGATGTTTCCAATACGGTCTGCGACGAAGAGACGGCGGTCACGAATGGGCTTGCGCTCAAAGGAATTGTCAACCTCATGCACGACAATTCCATACCGATTCGTCTGTACGTCGACTATTCTCTTTTCGGATGGCTGAAGTACAAGGGGATGACGGGCGTGTACAATTACCTCAACGGTCTTCTCAACGATCACGGTCCCAATCGCATGATCACCGAATCGGGGTGCGGGGAGAGTGTAGATCCAATTCTCTTGGACTGGACTGACGCGTCAAACGGACACGTGATCTCAAAGGACTGCTTTGACGATTATGACATGGCCTACGACTGGATTCTTCGCGGTGCGGAGAAAGGTTCGCCAAGGCTTCATCGCTTCTCCTGTGATGGGAATTGCGTGAGCATCCCAGACCTTGGTCTGTCGACGAAGATACCAAGCTCGTTCTAACGCAAGACGGCTGGACACTTATGGCGGAGGGGTTAAACCCTCCGCCTTATTCATACACAATCCGCCATTCTGCGAAGCTCTGCGCGGATGCGTTCAGCCTCGTCCGTCTCGCCGTGCGCGACGGCGTATTCGAGAAGTGCGTCCAGGAGCTTCAGCTCTTCGATGGTGTTGTCTCTCTGCGACATCGCCATGATTGAACTCCTCAACGTTTTCTCTTTCAATCAATGTCGATGCGGTTTATGAGGTCTTTGACCTCCTTAAGGCCTCGGTTGATCAGTTCCTTGTACGCGTCAAAGCAATCGCCCATGAAGTCCAGATCCTCCGGCATCACAAGACGCTCGTCCATGTCCGACTTGAATCGCTTTTGATTCTTGTGCTGGACACGATAGATCGCGTTCAGCATCATTGCCATCATAAACGGCAACCGCTGGATCGGGACTTCTTCACTCTGACGGGACCAACGTTTCCCGCTCCATCGGAACATCTTTACTGAAAGATCGTCGTTGTCGTACTGCGCCCGCCCGACAGAGATGAACTTCGCGTCATCGTAATCCCGGTCAACGACGGTCTTGTTCAGCTCTTGATAATCGCAGGCCAAAATGGGCCTGTGGTTCAACCATGTGGGAAGCCCTTTAAGTTGCTCTGCGTCGGGAAGTGTTTCATTGTCTACAACCCGCTCGCCATCATAGCCGCCCAAAATTGTGCGTTCTCCTCCCAGATTTTTTTACTTTCCTCTGTTCCCATGTTCTCTCCCACTCCCAAAATTTGCTTTTTTGCTTCCATTAAATCTT
>CADCCQ010000053.1 GCA_902799955.1 uncultured bacterium
CGGCGAGAACATGGTGGCGCACCGCGCCGAGGACATGCTCTCCGCCGCCGACGCCGCGAAGAAGATCATTGGCTCCACCGAGCCGTTCGACATCGAGGCGACCGGCCGCGCCTGCATTCCCGCCGCGCACGCGCGCTTCGTTGGCGAAGGGCGTTTTGCGGAGCTGAAGATGGTGAAGCCCACCTGGTCGTGGAAGCAGATGATCGACGACGAGAACCTCTACACGCGCTTCGCCGACGTCGTGCACGGCGCCTACCGCCACTACGACTGGACGGACCTTGTTCCCTCCGCCCCCGCTAAGTGAACGGAGGAATTTTAATTTCAGCCGCGCCGTGTTTATTCATTGATTTTATGGTATAACCCGACTTTGCCACTTTGATGGCGGGTTGCGGGACGGCTAGCGATAGAAATCTCCAATAAAATCAACATTCCCCCTTGCGGAGCCGCTGCCGATATGCTATAATTATATTGTTGTAATCAAATTACGGAGAATCTGCCATGCATATCGAGAAGTACCGCTCGAACGGAATCGACTACCTCCGCCTGGTCGAGGGCAAGCGGATGCGCAACCGCGCAGGACGCAACATCGTGGGGAAGCGAGTTGTCGCGAGTTTGGGCGCGTTCGACCATCACGACGATGGCTTGCCGGACTTCCTTGCGCGTCTGCGCCAGTCCTTCCGGGAAGGCCGCCCCCTGATCGACGCACTGAAGCCGTATGTCGGCGATGCGCCGAAGAAGGAGTGGACATTGAGATTCCGCAAGGACGATGGGAATTGCAAGGCCGAGCCGAAGCGTCTTGCCGCGTGCGTCCTCGATCCGGTGTTCTCCGCGCTGGGGCTCGACCAGCTCTTAGCGAGCGTCAAGCACGCCTCGAGGATCAGATACGACCTCCAGGGGCTTGTGCGGCTTCTCGTCTACGGCAGAATCCTCGAGCCCGCGTCGAAATGGGCGACGATGGAGCAGAACGGAAAGTACTACGAGCCCTTGGTCTCCGGCGCGAACCCCGGCAACGTGTACGACGCGCTCACGGTAATCGACGGGAACGCGGAGAAGATATTCCGCAGGATGAACACGTGCATCAAGCGCGGAATCGGGCGGAACCCGTCGCTGGTGTTCTACGACGTGACCAACTTCTACTTCGAGATCGCGGAGGCGGACGAAGACGTCCTCGACGAGTCTGGCGGCGTGGTGGAGAAAGGCCTGCGGAAGTTCGGCGTGAGCAAGGAGAACAGGAAACAGCCCATCGTCCAGATCGGCCTCTTCATGGACGACAACGGCATCCCCGTGTCGTTCGAGATGTTCCCGGGCAACACCCTCGACCACCATACGCTCAAGCCGGCCATGGAACGGACGGTGGACGGCTTCGGACTCGGCAGGTTCGTCCTTGTCGCGGACAGGGGCATGTACTCCGCGCCCAACATGTGCCACGTCACGGACGCGGGCAACGGCTACATCGTCTCGAAGAGCCTCAGGAAGAGCACGGCGGCGACGCGCAGGTGGGCGGTCTCGCCCGAGGGGTACGCGGTCGTCGGCGACAAGTTCCGGCGCAAGTCCAGGATCGTCCGGCGCGAGGTCACGCTCGTCAAGAAGGACAAGAACGGGAAGGAGACGCGCGAAAGGCGCAAGTTCACGGAAAAGGAGGTCGTGTACTGGAGCGAGGCGTTCTACAGGCGCGAGATGCACGAGCACAAGTCGTTCCTGGACTTCGTCGAAAGGCTCCGCGCCAACCCGGCGGGCTTCAGGGTCTCGGCGTCGCAGTCGAAGAGCCTGAGGAGGTTCCTCAAGGACGAGTACCTCAACAAGAGGACGAACGAGATCGTGGACGGGAGGAAGCTTGTGGCGATGATAGACGACGAGAAGCTCAACGCGTTCAACGAGCTCATGGGCTACTACATGATCGCCACGTCGGAGCTGGACACGCCAGACCAGGAGATAATAGAGAAGTACCACGGCCTCACGCAGATAGAGGACCAGTTCCGCGAGATGAAGGGGACGCTGGAAGCAAGGCCTGTGTTCGTGAACACCCCGGAGCACATCCGCGCGCATCTCCTGGTCTGCTTCATCGCGCTCACGATGATGCGGCTCGTGCAGCGCAGAATCGCGGCGGCGGAGCCGAAGAGCGTCGCGGGAGGCGACCTCGAATGGTCATACGGCATGTCGGGCGAGCGGCTGTCAAAGGCGTTGCGGGACTGGCAGGTGCTGCGGCAGCCTGGCGAATACTATCAGATGTTGAATGCCTCCAGCGAGGACATAAGCCGCGTCCTCGCAGCTGTCGGCGTCTCCAACGAAGACGTACTGTACACTAAAGGAGATATCGCAAAACTGAAGTCGTCGGTCAAGGTTTACTGAAATGTAGTCACCAAAAATTATGGTGGATTTTTCACGCGACCAGCGTGAACATTGGCTCAAGCCGCACTTTTCAAAAAATCAAGTGGCAAAGTCGGGGGAATTTTAATTTCAGCCGCGCCGTGTTTATTCATTGATTTTATGGTATAATATAAGGCATGATTACACTAATACTTAGCGTGCTCGCGGCTGTCGCCGTTGGAGCTGGGTTGCGCTGCGGCCTTGACTGGCCGTGGGTGTGGAGCATTGTGCTCGGAGTCGTCTCGTTCTTCGCGGTGCAGATAGTCCTGGGCATGAGGGTGCGCAAGCGCATCATGGAGATCATGACCACTGTGCAGGGCATCATGACGGACGGGCAGAAGCGCCTCCAGGAGAAGATACAGCGCTGGCAGATACGTCCGCCGGGCTCTATGCAGGCCGCGCAGAAGGAGATCGCCGACGACACCCGCGTGTTCGTCAAGGAGGCGATCGCCGCGACGGAGGCGCTGGACAAGTTCCGCCTCTGGGTGCCGATGATCGACCGCCAGAAGGCGACGGCGCAGATGCAGCTCAGCTGGATGATCAAGGACTTCAAGCGCGTCGACGAGCTGATGCCGAAGGTCATCGCCGCCGACCCGACGATCACCGCGATGAAGCTCGCCCGGATGCAGATGCTCGACGCTCCGATTGAGGAGATCGCCAAGGTCTACGAGCGCGGCGTGAGGCGCCTCAAATACAACCAGAACGTCCTGATCGCCGCCTGCTACTCCTGGATCCTCCTGAAGCGCGGCGACACTGACGGCGCGTTCAAGGTCCTCACCGAGGCCCTGAAGTCCAGCGACAACGAGACGCTCCGCCAGAACCACGAGCATCTCATGAACAACCGTCCGACGCATTTCTCGAACTCCGGAATCGGGGACCAGTGGTACTCCCTCTTCCTGGAGGATCCGAAGATGAGGACGCAGCGCCAGCGTCCTGTGTACAGGTAGGGGCATCCGCGTAGCGGGGGAAGAGGCGTGAAGGCGAGGAAGGCCATAGTTCTTGCGGCGGGTTTCGGGACCCGCCTCAGGCCGCTCACGTGCGTCGTCCCCAAGCCCCTCCTTCCGGTGTGGTCCGAGCCGATGCTCGCGCGCATGGTCGCGCTTCTGCGCGAATGGGGCGTGGAGGAGATCGCCGTCAACTGCCACTATCTCCACGGACAGATCGAGGAGTGGTGCGCGCGGAATGGATGCCGCGCCTCGGTCGAGGGCGAGATACTCGGCACCGGCGGGGCCCTAAACCCGCTTCGCGAGTGGCTCGGCGGGGACGACTTCTATCTCGTCAACGGCGACGTCGTCGTTGAGGGCTTCGGGGGATTCGGCGAGATCGGGCTGGGCAGGGACATAATCGGCTGCTGCCTCGTGACCGAGGACGGGCCGCGCACGATAGAGGCCGACCCGCAGGGCTACGTCACGTGCTGGAAGAGCCCCGACCCCGGCTTCCCCGGGACTTACACGTACTGTGGCGTTTCGCTTCTGAAGTCGAAGATCCTCGACTACGTTGAGCCGACGGGATTCTCGACGATCGTCTCGGCGTACGAGAAGGCGATGCAGGACGGACTCTTCATGAAGGCCGTCAGCCCCGACGGCGTCCTCTGGACCGACGCGGGGACGATCGACTCGTACATGTCCGTCAACGAGGCGGGCGGAGAGAACGCATACGCCGACATCCCCCAGCTCAAGGCGGTCGGCGCGAAAGACGTGAAGTTCCTCTGCGCCCGCGGCAGCGACAGGTGTTTCTTCAACGCCGACGGGCGCATAGTCATCGTCTACGACGACGAGAGGCGCGGCGAGAACGCGCGCTACGCGTCCCATGCGCGGTGGTTGCGCGAAATGGGAGTGCCCGTGCCGGAGGTGCTGGCCGACGTGCCGGAGATGAAGACGCTCGCGATGTCTAACGTCGGCGCGGAGCGGAAGATGTCGGTGGACGACTACGTCCGCGTGGTCGAGGCGCTGGCCCGGTTCAACGCGCTGGACGCGTCCGGACTCTCCCTTGAGCCGCCGTTCGACGCGGCGCTCTGGGAGTGGGAGCGCAACCTCTTCGCGGAGCACTGCCTCGGAAGCCGGTTCGCGATGGAGCGCCCGGCGAAGGCGATGGAGGAGCTTGAGAAGGTGGCCAGGCTGCTGGAGTGCGAGCCGAAGGCGCTCGTCCACCGCGACTTCCAGTCGACGAACGTCCTCTGGAAGGGCGATGACTTTTCGTTCATAGACTTCCAGGGGATGCGGCTTGGCCCGGCGGTCTACGACCTGGCGTCGCTTCTCTACGATCCTTACGTAAGCCTGTCGCAGGGAGACAGACGGCTGCTGGCGGGCGTGTACGCGCAGAAATGCGGCAGGGAGGGCATCGTGAAGATCCTCCCGTACGCGGCGGTCGAACGGCTTGTGCAGTGCCTGGGGGCGTACGGCAGGCTGGCTTCCGTAGGCAAGCCGGAGTTCGGGCGTTTCGTGATGCCGGCTCTCGAGAACCTCTTGGCGGCGGCTGACGAGGCCGGGCTTGACGCCGTTGGCGCGCTGGCCGAGGACCTGATCGCGAAGGAGGGCGCGCGGCGGAAGGCGGCGGACCGCGGACGCCATCACCACCACGACGGATGCACGTGCGGCTGCCACGGCGGCGCGCCGGAGGGAGGCGCGCTGTGAACGCCGTGCGCTCGTTCCTCTCCCGGATAAGGAAGACCGGGGTAAAGCGCCGCGACAAGGTGAGGACCGTCGCGATGGGGCGCGAGCGCAGCTTCGAGGCTTGGGACGTCGGCGACGACACGTACATATTCGAGGACGGCATACGGGCGCATCTCGACGGCCGCCCGAGCGTGCTGATCGCGTCGAAATGCGACCTGAGGCGGAACGCGGCGGGACGGGTGATGACGGTCACGACGGGCAACCACGCAGTCGCCGCGTTCCCGCTCCTCGACGGGCGCTTCTGGGGGCTCTCTAGCGTGTCCGCACCGCGCCGCGGGGAAGTGCTGATGCACTCCATCCTCTGCGCCAACGTCGTCGGGGGGCGCATTGAGATATCGCAGCGCGACGTGCCGGCCAAGACGCTCTTCGCGGCTGACGGCTGGCTGCTCTCCGCCGCCGGGTTCGCGATGGGCGACGTCGTCATGGCGGAGCGCACCGAGCAGGCGATCGACCACTACCGGCGGCTCGGGCAGGAGTGGCGCGTGAAGCCGCTCGCGTGGACGGAGGCCGAGATGAAGGTCGCGCTCGCCGCGTCGCGCAAGAGGATCGCGTCGAAGTTGATGTACTACCACTCCGCGAAGGGCGTGCACTTCCTGGCGCTGCCCGACTTCCGCCGGTTCTCTGCGCTCGCCGAGACGGAGCCCGAGGAGTTTATCCGCGGAATGAAGGAACTCGTCGGCGTCTACGAGGGCAACCAGAACTCGTTCGCGCGAATGCCCAAGCACCGCGGGCACCACGAGATAGAGTTCTTCGGCCTGCGGCGCGGCGTCGCGCTCGAGAGGCTCGTCCCCGAGCTGGAGAAGCTCATGGAGGCGGTGGCCCTCGGGAGGATCGGGCACCTGGGGATCATCCAGAAGGCGCACGAGATGTGCGCGCTCTTCGAGTCGCTGCTCACCAAGCCCGCGCTGGCCGACGAGAACTCCAGGCTCTTCGCGGAGACTCTCTACATCCACATCACGGGCGAAATTTACTCCGTCGTCGGCGAGGGCTCCACGCCCGCGTTCGACGACAGGCGCACGGCGCTGCCGGGCGCGACGTTCGTCGACGGCCGCCCCGTGTTCCACGCCGGCGCCGACGACCGCAGCGAGGTGCTGCTCTCCAACCTCAGGCAGCTCACATCAAAGGACGAGAAGATCGAGTACGCTAACGTCTACGAGCTGCGCGCGGAGGACGAGTGCGTCGGCATCGGAAAGGGGCGCACGCGCGAAGTCGTGTTCAAGACGAACAGGGGGCCGCTCGAGCAGAGCCTCGTGGAGAAGCTCCTCTCCCGTGCGAAGAAGGGCTATTCGAGCTACATGCTCTCGAGGATTCAGGTCTTCAAGGCGCTCGGCATAACCCTGAGCGAGTACCGCATCCTCAAGCGCCGTGCCCAGATGAAGAAGCACCTCGTCGACGTCTACATCAGGAGGCGCTGCGAAGGCGAGCCGATGGACGCGATCCCGGAGAGCTACTTCAGGAACGCGGACGACTCTTCCGTCGAGGAGAAGGAGGTCGTGCTGGCGCTGGCGTCGCTGATGGGCGATGCGGCGGCCCAGAACATGGCGATGAAGAAGTTCGACCCGCTCACGAAGACCCCTCTCTTCGGCGTCGGCAAGGAGATCTACGAGTTCGAGTACGACATCTCAGCCGGGCGCGTGGTGCCGAAGAAGGTGTCCACCTGCTCCGTCAGGGGGAGTTTCGGGTGGCCGTGCCTCGACTACGACGACGAGAACCTCTCGCGCCTCTTTAACTTCTACCTCGCGCACTACGCGCACGCCCTCAAGGCGTACCAGCTGAGGCACGCCGTGACGATGGCCGAGGTGGCCGACAGGTTCATGGACGGCTTCGAGTACAGGACGCGGTCCATGGTCTGGCAGCTCTCCGTGATGCGCGACAGGTTCGAGTCGTTCCATCCCGGTCTGCCCGCCTCGTACGGCTTCGACGCAAAATGGCGCTTCGCCATGTGGTCGCTCGAGCGCCAGGAGCGCCGCATGGGCCTGCTGCGCAGCATGTTCTTGAAGAAAGTGGAGGTCGTTGACAATGAAGACATACGGGATAATACCGAGCCGGTACGCCTCTAGCAGGTTCCCCGGCAAGCCGCTGGCGGTGCTCGCGGGCAGGCCGCTCGTGGCGTGGGTCGTCGACGCGGCGAAGAGGGCCGCGGGCCTCGACGAGGTGCTGGTGGCGACGGACGACGAGAGGATAGCGTCCGTCGTGCGCGAAAACTGCGGCGTCGCGGTGATGACGCCGTCCGAGCTGCCGAGCGGCACGGACCGCATCGCGGCGGCCGCGAGGGCGAGGGCGCGCGAGGCGACCGGCGACGAGTCCGCGGACTTCGGCGACGATGACATCCTCGTGAACATCCAGGGAGACGAGCCTCTCGTGGACCCCGCGCTGATCGGCGAACTCGCGGACACCCTGAAGCGCGACGCCTCCTGGGACATGGCGACGGCCGTGACGCCGCTGAAGTCTCTCGACGACTTCGTCGCGAAGAGCGTCGTCAAGGTCGTCACGGCGCGCGACGGCGCGGCGCTCTACTTCTCCCGCGCGCCGATCCCGTGCGACCGCGACAAGGCCCCGGACCTCGCGTCCGGCCTATACGTCCGCCACCTCGGGATCTACGCCTACCGCGGCGCCTTTCTCAAACGGTACATCGCCGAGCCTCCGTGCGAGCTTGAGATGACGGAGCGCCTGGAGCAGCTTCGCGCCCTCTGGATGGGGGCGAGGATAGCGGTTGTAAGGACCATGGACGAAGGCGTCGGCGTGGACACGCCGGAGGACGCGGAACGTGTTGGGCGGATTCTCGCAGCTCGCCACGGGGCGTGAGGGACGCGCCGTAGTCAGGCGCGCGTTCCTCGATTCGCTCCCGGTCCTGATGGGCTACACCTCGATGGGCTTCGTCGCCGGGGTGCTCCTCGCAGCGAAGGCGTCGCTGGACCACCCCGTCCTGTGGGCCGCGCTGACAAGCGCGTCGTGCATCTCCGGGACGTTCAACTTCGCGATCGTCCAGCCCGTCGCCGAGAGGGCGCCGCTGTGGTCCGTCGCGCTCATGGTCGTCGGCATAAACTTCAGGTACGTCTTCTACGGTTTCGCGATGCTGGGGCGATGGCAGGGTGTCTCGCCTCTGAAGAAGGCCTTCCTCGTGCACACGCTGGCGGACGAGAACTTCGCGCTTGAGGCGTCGTGCAGGTACAGGGGGCGCGAGGCGTTCACCCGCTACTGCCTGGCGATCTCCGCGATGAACATGTCGTACTGGGTCGCGGGCGTCGTCGCGGGCGCGCTTGCCGTCGTCGCGCTGAAGGGCGCGGTCGACCCCGACAGGCTCCGCCAGTGGACGAACGGCATGGAGTTTGCGATGGTCGCGCTCTTCATCGTCATTCTAACGGACCAGGCAAGGGAGATGTTCAGACGTGGAAAGTGAATTCGCATACATGGCCTGCGTCGTCGCCGTCGGCGCGTCGCTTACCTACCTCGCGAGGGCGATACCGTTCCTCGTCTTCGCGAAGCGCACGGGGCCGCTGCCCGCGTGGGTGGAACGTTTCGGCGCGGTCGCCTCGCCGGTGATAATCGCCGCGCTCGTCGTCTACTCGTACACGGGGCTGAGGTGGCGGACGCCCTGGCCCTACCTTGCCGGCGTGCTCACCGTCGCCGTGCACCTCTGGCGGCGCAACCCACTCGTCAGCATACTCTCCGGCACCGCGCTCTACATGGTCCTTGTCGCCGGATGCGCCTCCGCGCCAACCGGGACGCTTGAGTACAGCGCGGCGAAGCCCCTCATAAGGGTCTCAAACAACGGCATCCTCTTCAACGGGTTCTTCGTCGAGCCGAAGGACGTCCCGGTGCTCCTTGAAAGGCACCGCATCCCCAAGGACGCCGTGATACACATCCTCGTCGACCGAGACTTCAACAACACGCGGGCGCTGTGGGTGTTCCAGCACAACTACCTGAACAGGGCCGGATACAGCAGGTCGATACTCGTCCACGAGCGCACGACAGAGGCGAGGACGGTGGAGAGGCGGTCCGAATTCCGCCCGCCACAGCAATTCCACGGCAACCAGGGTACAAGATGAAAATGAAAAGCGAAACATCAAGCTGTTGTTTCGCCGGAATGTCACGTTCCGGCTTCATAAAGGGAATGGTCGCCTCGCTCGGCGCGCTCGGGTCGGGGTGCATAAACGCCGGCGCGGCGAAGCGCCCCGTCAGGTTCGGCGTCGTCACCGACACGCACTACTCCAGGCGGGCGAGGTGGGCCGACCGCCACTACCGCGACTCCCTCGCAAAGATGCGCCAGGCGGTCGGCGTGTTCAACGATGCGGGGCTCGACTTCGTGATCGAGCTCGGCGACATGAAGGACATGGGGGAGCTTAATGCGAAGAGGAACGGCGTGGCGGTTCCGCGTCCGCCGGAGGAACTCAGGGCCGAGGCGATCGGCTTCCTCGACGAGATAGAGGCCGAGTTCGCCCGGTTCAACGGGCCTCGCTACCACGCGCTCGGCAACCACGACATGGACTGCATCTCCAAGGAGGACTTCCTCGGACACACAGTGAACCACGGCGCGGCGAAGGGCATGGCGCACTACTCGTTCATGGCGGGCGACGTGAAGTTCGTCGTCCTTGACGCCTGCTTCAACAAGGACCGCACGCCATACTGCCGCGGGAACTTCGACTGGACGCAGGCGTTCATCCCGGACGGGGAGCTCGAGTGGTTCGACGCCGAGCTCGCGGCGTCCACTACGCCTGTCGTCGTTTTCTGCCACCAGCTGCTCGACGGGTTCTCAAAGCGCAAGGGCCTCTCGGGGCTCTTCGTCGCGAACTGGAAGAGGGCGGTCGAGATAATAGAGGGGCGCGGCAACGTAATTGCCTCGATCCAAGGCCACCACCACAGCGGGCACTACAGCTTCCGCAAGGGGATCCACTACTGGACGATGAAGGGCATGATCACCGGCGCGAATCCGCCGCACAACAGCTATGCGGTCGTCGAAATCTCGCCGGACGGCAGGCTCGTCGTCACGGGTTTCGCGGACTGTGAAAGCAGGGTGCTGGCTAAAGCTGTGTGCTAAATCGCCGGATTTCTGGTATAATGCTCGTATGCGTACGTTCTGACGAAGAGGAAAGATGCACGGAAGCCGTGACAACAATGTTTTGTTGTGGTATAATAGTCATAACGATGTAGGCAAAACAAAAAAAGGAGTCAAAAGAAATGGCGCGTAAAGTGACGATCTGCTCACTCCAGTGGAGTGACATGCCGCTGAAGAAGGTGTGCGAGACGATGTCGGAGATGGGGTACGACGGCCTTGAGCTGGGCCTCGTCGGAGACCACTTCGACGTGGAGAAGGCCGCGAAGTCAAAGGCGTGGTGCGACGATTTCAAGGGCCGCCTCGCGGAGCACGGCCTCGGGTGCTGGGCGCTGGCGACGCATCTCCAGAGCCAGCTCGTGTGCGACGTGTACGACCGCCGCCACGCGCAGTTCGCGCCGAAGGCGCTGCGCGGCGACCCTAAGGCGATGCGCGCATGGGCGGTGAAGACGATGAAGCTCGTCGCTAAGGCCGCGCACAACGTCGGCGCCGAAGTCGTGACCGGCTTCACGGGCTCGCCGATATGGCAGTACCTCTACTCCTTCCCGCCGGTGACGAGGGAGATGATCTCAGAGGGCTACCGCGCGTTCGCGAAGGCGTGGAAGCCGATCCTCGACGTGTTCGCGGAGAACGGCGTCAAGTTCGCGCTCGAGGTGCACCCCACCGAGATCGCGTTCGACATAGCGTCCGCCCAGCGCGCCCTCGAGGAGATCGGCGGTCATCCGGCGTTCGGCTTCAACTACGACCCGTCGCACCTCGGCTACCAGGGCGTCGACTACGTCAAGTTCCTGCGCATATTCCGCGAGCGCATCTTCCACGTCCACATGAAGGACGCCTGGTGGGGGCACGGCGACGGGACCGTCGGCGTGTTCGGCGGACACGTCGACTTCGGCGATCCTCGCCGCTACTGGGACTTCCGCTCCCTCGGAAGGGGCGACGTCAACTTCGAGGAGATCATGGTCGCGCTCAACGACATCGGCTACCAGGGCCCGCTCTCGGTGGAGTGGGAGGACTCCCGCATGGACCGCCTGCATGGCGCCAGAGAGGCCCTGGAGTTCGTGCGCAGGCTCGACTTCAAGCCATCGGCGATTGCGTTCGACGGGAACTTCGGGAAGTGAGTTTAAAGCCTAGAGGCCTAGGAATCTAGAAACCCAGAAAACCTAAAATACTAGAAACCTAGAATACTAGAAGCCTAGAAAACCTAGAAAGCAACAGGAGGACTGAAAAATGACAAAGCTGAAGATGGGAATGGTAGGCGGCGGAATCGGCGCCTTCATCGGCGAGGTACACCGCAAGGCGGCGCGCATGGACGGCGGCGCGGACATCGTCGCGGGCGCGTTCGACGTGGACCCGGAGAAGTCGCTCGAGCAGGGGCGCAACCTCGGGCTCGACCCCAGGCGCGTCTACCGCACGTACCAGGATATGATCAAGGGCGAGCTCGCGCTCCCGAAGGGCGAGCGCATAGACTTCGTCTCGGTCTGCACGCCCAACCACACTCACTTCCCCATCGCGAAGGCGTTCTTGGAGGCTGGTTTCAACGTGATGTGCGAAAAGCCCATGACGCTCACCGTCGAGCAGGCGGAGGAACTAGAGGCGCTGGTGAAGAAGACGAAGCTCACGTTCGGTCTCATGCACACCTACACCGGCTACCCGATGGTCAAGCTCGCGCGCGACATGGTCAAGGCGGGCGACCTCGGGAAGATCCGCAAGGTCGTGGTGCAGTATCCGCAGGGCTGGCTCTACAAGCTCACGGGCAGGGAGAACATGCAGGCCGCGTGGCGCACGGACCCGAAGCGCTCCGGCCGCGCCGGGTGCATGGGCGACATCGGCACGCACGCGGCCAACCTCGCCGAGTTCATCACCGGCCTCAGGATCACCGAGGTGCTCGCCGACCTCACCATATTCGTGAAGGGCCGCAAGCTCGACGACGACGGCAACGTCCTCTTCCACATGGAGAAGGGCGCGAAGGGCGTCCTAACCGCGTCGCAGATCTCGCCCGGCGAGGAGAACGACCTCCACATCTGGGTGTACGGGGAGAAGAAGGCGCTCGCGTGGTACCAGGAGAACCCCAACTACCTGCGCGTGTTCGACCAGGAGGCGCCGGAGCAGGTCTGGAAGCGCGGCAACGGCTACGTCGCCGCGAAGTCCGCCTCCGCCGCTCGCTGCACCCGCACTCCGACAGGGCACCCCGAGGCGTTCTTCGAGGCGTTCGCGAACAACTACCGCAACTTCTGCGACACCATCCGCGCGAAGGCCGCGAAGCGCAAGCCCACGGCGCTGGAGCTCGACTTCCCGGGCGTCGTAGACGGCGTGAGGGGCATGAAGTTCATCAACGCCGTGTGCGACTCGTCCGAGCAGGGCAACGTCTGGAAGAAGGTCTGATTCGAAGGGGAAAGCTCCTTGTGAAGTTGCAATGTTGCCGCATTATGTGGTATAATAGACGGTCAATTCCACAAGGAGCAGTATAAATAGATGTTCAAGGCAGTATCGAACAAGGTGGCCTTCCCGGCGATGGAGGAGGAGATCCTCGCGTTCTGGGAGAAGGACGGCACGTTTGCGAAGTCGCTGAAGAGGAACGAGGGCGCGGAGCGCTACACGTTCTACGACGGCCCTCCGTTTGCGACGGGCCTGCCCCACTACGGGCATTTGCTGGCGGGGACGATCAAGGACATCGTCCCGCGCTACCAGACGATGCGGGGCAAGTACGTCGCGCGCCGCTTCGGGTGGGACACCCACGGCCTCCCCATCGAGGCGCTCGCACAGGAGGCGCTGGGCGTCGCCGGGGCGCCGGAGATCAAGAGGCTCGGCGTCGACAAGTTCAACGAGCAGTGCCGTTCGATGGTGCTCAAGTACGTCGGCGAATGGCGCCGCACCGTGACGCGCATGGGCCGCTGGGTCGACTTCGACAACGACTACAAGACGATGGACTTCGGCTTCATGGAGTCCGTCTGGTGGGTCTTCAAGCAGCTGTGGGAGCAGGGACGCGTCTACAAGTCGCACCGCATCATGCCGTATTCCTGGAAGCTCTCCACGCCGCTCTCCAACTTCGAGGCCGGCTCCAACTACAAGGACGTGCAGGACCCGACCGTGACGGTGAGGGTCAAGGTGATTCGGGGGACGTCCGACGGGGCCTCTGGCGGCCCCGGACCCCTGCCCATGGTGCCGCCTTCTGCGGATGTCTACCTCCTCATCTGGACCACGACCCCCTGGACCCTCCCTGAGAACCTCGCGATCTGCGCGGGCGCGGACATCGACTACGTCGCGGTGCGCGACCTGACCGACGACGCGAGGCCCGTCTACGTCATGGCCAGGGCGCGGCTCTCCACGATCTTCAAGAAGGAGGAGCAGTACGAGGTCGTCGCCGAGTTCAAGGGCTCAACACTCAAGGGCTGGCGGTACGAGCCGATATTCCCGTACTTCGCCGACAAGGCGGCCGAGGGCGCGTTCGTCGTCCTGAACGACGGATACGTCACGACCGACGACGGCACCGGGCTCGTCCACATCGCCCCCGCCTACGGCGAGGACGACTTCCGCGTCTGCAAGGAGAACGGCATTTCCGCGTTCGCGGACCCGCTTGACGCGAGCTGCAGCTTCACTGACGAGCTGCCGGAGTACGCGGGGCGCTTCTGCAAGGACTGCGACAAGGACATCATCAAGCGCCTCAAGGCCGAGGGCAAGCTCGTCCACCAGGCGACGATCGTCCACTCGTACCCGTTCTGCGACCGCACCGACACCCCGCTCATCTACCGCGCGATCGACGCGTGGTACGTGCGCGTGGAGGACCTCCACGAGCGCCTCGCGCGGAACAACGCGACCGTCCACTGGACGCCTGCCTACGTCGGCGAGAAGCGCTTCGGCAACTGGCTGGAGGAGGCGCGCGACTGGAACATCTCGCGTAACCGCTTCTGGGGCAGCTGCATCCCGGTGTGGGTCAACGACGACGACCCGTCCGACATGATCTGCGTCGGCTCCGCCAGGGAACTCGAGGAGCTCTCGGGCGAGAAGGTGACCGACCTCCACAAGCACTTCATCGACAAGATCGTCATAAAGAGGGACGGCAAGACCTACCACCGCACGCCCGAGGTGCTCGACTGCTGGTTCGAGAGCGGCTCCATGCCCTACGCCCAGCAGCACTACATGGGCGATGGCGGGGCATCGGCTTTCTTCCCGGCCGACTTCATCGCCGAGGGCCTCGACCAGACCCGCGGCTGGTTCTACACGCTCATGGTGCTCGGAACTTGCCTCTTCGACAAGTCGCCGTACCGCAACGTCGTCGTCAACGGCCTCGTCCTCGCGGAGGACGGCAAGAAGATGTCGAAGCGCCTGAAGAACTACCCAGACCCGACGAAGATGCTCGACACCTACGGCGCGGACGCGATCAGGCTCTACATGATCTACTCGCCCGTGGTGCGCGCCGAGAACCTGCGCTTCTCCGAGAACGGCGTGAAGCAGATCATGCGCGACCTGCTCATCCCGTGGTGGAACGCCTATTCGTTCTTCGTCACCTACGCGAACGTGGATGGCTTCGACGAGCGCGAAGTCCAGGTGTCCGAACTGCGTTCGGACAACGTGCTCGACCGCTGGATCGTCTCCTCGATGGAGACACTGATCGCCGACGTCACGGCGGCGATGGACGCATACGACCTCCAGCGCTCCGTAAGGCCGTTCGTCAAGTTCGTCGAGGACCTGACCAACTGGTACATCCGCCGTTCACGCCGCCGCTTCTGGAAGTCTACGAACGACGGCGACAAGCTATGCGCGTACCGCACGCTGCGGTATGTCCTCGTGCAGCTCTCGAAGGTGGCGGCGCCGTTCACGCCGTTCATCGCCGAGGAGATATACAGGAATCTGAAGGGCGAGGGCGACCCCGAATCGGTGCATCTGTGCGACTTCCCGACTGCGAATGCGTCGGCGCGCGACCTTGCTCTCGAGAGACGTATGGCGGCGGTGCAGACCGTCGTCGAGCTCGGCCGGCGCCTGAGGGCCGACAACGATCTCAAGGTTCGCCAGCCGCTTGCCGCGATCAAGATCTCGGGCGCTGACGTGAAGGGCCTCGAGGACCTCATCACCGACGAACTGAACGTCAAGGCGGTGGAGTACGTCGCCGACGAGACCGAGCTCTGCGAAGTGAAGTGCAAGGCCAACTTCAAGACGCTCGGTCCGAAGTGCGGGGCGAAGATGAAGGCCGTCGCCGCCGCCATCGCGAAGATGAGCGGATTTGGCGTCTCCAAGAACCTCGGGCAGGGTTCGGGATCTGGCAACGCAAGGGCCGCTCAATGCGGCGGCCTCGGGCAGGGTTCGGGATCTGGCAACGCAGGGGCCGCTGAATGCGGCAACCTCGGGCAGGGTTCGGGGGCTGGTAACGTAGAGGCCGCTCAATGCGGCAGCCTCGGGCAGGGTTCGGGGGCGCCTGAGCCCCCGTCGTTCGAAATCGAAGGCATTGAAATCACCCCCGAAGACGTGCTGGTCACTCGCACGCCGAAGGCCGGCCTCGTCGTCGCCTCCGAGGGCGCGACGGTCGTGGGGCTCGAGACGGCCCTCACGCCGGAGCTCGTGGCCGAGGGCCTCGCGCGCGAGTTCGTGAGCCACGTCCAGGCGATGCGCAAGGTGGCCGACTACGAGGTTACGCAGAGGATCGCGCTCTCCGTCGAGGCGGACGCCGAGCTCGCCGCGGCGCTGAAGGCGCACGAGGCGTATGTCATGGGCGAGACGCTCGCGCTCTCCATGGATCTCGCCCCGGTCGACGGCGAGGAGGTCGTGCTCAACGGACACCCAACCAAGATCAAGACCACACCGCTCCCCGCCAGCCACTAGCCACTGACGACTAACCGCTAACGACTAACCACTAACCGCTAACCACTAACCACTACCGACTAGCGACTAACCACTAACGACTAACCACCATGTGGGACTATTCAGAGAAGATGATGGACCATTTCAGGAACCCGAGGAACATGGGCTCCATCGAAAAACCAGACGGCACGGCCACCGTGGGCTCGCTCGCGTGCGGCGACGCGCTCCAGTTCCAGTTCAGGCTCGGCCCTGACGGAAGGATCGCGGAGGCGAAGTTCAAGACGTTCGGCTGCGCAAGCGCCATCGCCTCAAGCTCCGCGCTCACCGAGATGGTCATAGGCAAGACGCTCGACGAGGCGAAGAAGATCACCAACAAGGAGATCGCCGACTACCTTGGCGGGCTCCCCCCGCAGAAGATGCACTGCTCCGTGATGGGCCGCGAGGCGATGGAGGCGGCGATCAAAAACTACGAGACGGGCGAGAACTCCGACCGCAACCTCGAGGACACGGTCCTGTGCACGTGCTACAACGTCTCGGAGAACGAGGTGCGCCGCGTGATCGTCGAGAACCAGCTGACGTCCGTCGAGGAGGTCACGAACTTCACGAAGGCCGGCGGCGGGTGCGGGAAGTGCAAGGGCAAGATACAGGCGATCCTTGACGAGATCAGGCGCTGAAGGGCGGTGCGGCATGGAAATGAAGCTTGGATTCGACAACGAGAAGTACCTGAAGGAGCAGTCGGCGGAGATCCGCCGCAGGGCGGAGCGCCACGGCAAGCTCTACCTCGAGTTCGGCGGCAAGCTGATGAACGACAACCACGCTGCGAGGTGCCTTCCCGGCTACGACCCGAACGTGAAGCTCCGGCTCCTCCAGAGCCTCGGCGACCAGGCGGAGCTGGTCCTCTGCATCTACGCCGGAGACATCGAGATGAAGAAGCGCCGCGCCGACTACGGCACGACGTACGAGGAGGAGACGCTGAAGCTCGTGAACGCGATGAAGGAGCACGGCATATCCGTGCGAGGCGTCGCGGTGACGCGCTTCGACGGACACCCCGCTGCGCGCGAGTTCGCGAAGACGATCGAGGACGCGGGCTGCCCTGTCTTCTACCACTATCCGATCAAGGGCTACCCGAACGACCTCGACACGATCGTCAGCGACTCCGGCTACGGCAGGAACGACTACATCCCGACTGAGAAGCCGATCGTCGTCGTCACCGGCCCAGGCCCGGGCTCCGGCAAGTTCGCGACGTGCCTCACGATGCTCTACCACGAGGTGAAGAGGGGCAGCAAGGCGGACTACGCGAAGTTCGAGACGTTCCCCGTCTGGAACCTTCCGCTCATGCACCCGCTGAACGTGGCGTACGAGGCGGCCACGCTTGAGCTGAAGGACGAGAACCAGATCGACCCGCACCACTTCCTTGCCTACGGCGAGATCCGCGTGAACTACAACCGCGACGTCGAGGCGTACCCGATCCTCCGCGAGATATGGGAGCGGATGATGGGCGAGGAGTGCCCGTACCGGTCGCCGACCGACATGGGCGTGAACAGGATCGCGAGCGGAATCGTGAACGACGTGGTCGTCCGCGCCGCGAGCCGCGAGGAATGCGTCAGGCGCTACGAGCGCGTGAAGGCGGACTTCGACGAGGGCAGGGCGGACATGAACATGCTCGCGAGGGCGCTTACTGTAATGGCCAAGGCGGACTGACCGCCGTAGAGGGGGAGACAACATGGGGGAGCCTGAAAAGAAGGTCGAGGACAACATTCTGGAGGTGAAGGACCTCAAGGTCTGGTTCCCCGTGCGCAAGGGCGTGTTCGGGTTCATCACCGGATACATAAAGGCGGTTGACGGCATCAGCTTCAACCTGAAGAGGGGCGAGACGCTCGGCGTCGTCGGCGAGTCTGGCTGCGGGAAGTCCACGACGAGCCGCGCCATCCTGCTCCTGAACAAGCTCAGGTGCGGGTCGATAACGATCGACGGAGTGGACATCACGCGCATTTCCGGGCGCATGCTCATGGAGTACCGCCGCAAGGTGCAGGTCGTGTTCCAGGACCCGCAGGCGTCGCTGAACCCGCGCCACACCGTTATGGAGATACTTACCGAGGGGATTGTCTACCACGGGCTCTGCAGCAAGGACGAGCGCCGCGAGAAGGCGGTCGAGCTGCTTGAGGCGGTCGGGATGCCGACGGACATCCTCGACCGCTATCCGCACGAGTTCTCCGGCGGGCAGCGCCAGCGCCTCTGTATCGCACGCGCGATCGCGCTGAAGCCGGAGCTGCTCATCTGCGACGAGGCGGTCTCCGCGCTAGACCTCACGATCCGCGCGCAGGTGCTCGACCTCCTCGGCGACCTGAAGAGGAAGCTCGGCCTCAGCATGATCTTCATCACCCACGACATCGGCGTCGTCCAGCACGTGGCCGACCGCATCATCGTCATGAACAAGGGGCGCATCGTCGAGGAGGGCACCTGCGAACAGGTGCTCGGGAATCCCAGGGAGGAGTACACCAAGTACCTCATGGCGTCGGTCCCGAAGATCGGCAAGCCGCTTTCCTGACTTCTACGGAGCGAATGCGCGATGGCGAAGAAGACAGCATACAGGCGGGAGTTCTTTGACCGCGAGTACACCGCCCGCGAGGCGTACGGCAGGGCTTGGGGGTATGCCAGGAAGTACAAGCTAAGGGTCGTTCTCGGCATTGTGTGCGGAATGCTCACCGCCGGCACGCTTCTTCCGTTCTTCCAGATGATACAGCCGACGCTCTCCAGGGTCGAGAGCCGCGTCGCCGCCAAGCCGGACGGAGGCGGGGCGAAGGAGCCTGCGAACGCGCCCGCGTCCGCCGCCGAGTCCACGCCAGCACAGGCGGCGCCCGCCCGGGCGCAGGCCGCCCCGGCCGCAGACGCGGAGTCCGCCGCCGCGAAGAAGAAGGCGAAGGGCATTGAGAGGGAATACGGCAAGGTCCGGAAGTGGGCGGAGAAGCTGGGCGTGCCGATGCAGAGCGAGGACGAGGCCCTGGGGATGCCCCTCCTGCTCGCGATCATAATCGTGGTTCCTCTCGTCGCGCTCCTTCGGTGTGCGCTCGTGTTCCTGAACCACTACTGCCTGGCGTGGGCCGGCATGAGGACGGTCAGGGACATCCGGTGCGACATCCTGCGACACGTCCAGAGCCAGTCCATGCAGTTCCACGGGCGGATAGACGTAGGCCAGCTCATGTCCCGCTGCACCTCCGACCCGCACCAGGTCCAGCTCGTCATCCAGCACGTCCTGCAGGAGCTGGCGCAGGCGCCGTTCGAGATCGCCGTCTCCGTAGGCTTCATCGTCTGGTCCGCCGCGAAGAACAACATGCTCCCCACGCTCGGGATAATCGTCATCGGGTTCCCGATGTTCATGGTGCCCGTCGTGTTCCTCTCCAAGCGGATCCGCAAGTGGAGCAAGAAGGCGCTCGAGCGCTTCTCCGTCGTCGGCAGCCGCATCCACGAGATACTCACGTGCATCCGCGTCGTGAAGGCGTACAACACCGAGGATTTCGAGGCGCGCAAGTACGACCAGGCGAACGACCAGACGCTGAAGGCGACGCTGCGGTCCCTGCGCTGGGGGCTTCTCGTCGGCCCCGCCGTCGAGACGGTCGGCATAATCCTGATCTGCGCGTTCATAGTGTGGTGCTTCTTCACGGGCGTCAAGCTCTCCATGATAATCCCCATGCTCGCGCCGCTCCTGCTCATATACCGCCCGCTTAAGCAGCTTTCCAAGCTTCAGGTCCAGGTCGAGCAGGGAAGGGCCGCGCTCGCGCGCATCTGGTCGATAATGGACGTCGACATGGAGCTGGAGGAGAAGCCCGGCGCGGCCGAGAAGAAGGCGTTCACGGACAGGGTGGTCTTCGACCACGTCTCGTTCCGCTACGACACCGCCGACAGGGACGCCGTGCACGACGCCACCTTCGAGATCGAGCGCGGGAAGCTCGTTGCCGTCGTCGGCGGCACCGGCAGCGGCAAGACCACCATGAGCGCGCTGCTCGCAAGGTTCTTCGACCCGACATCCGGGCGCATCACGATGGACGGCACGGACCTCAGGGAACTGCGGATATCCGACCTCCGCCGCCTCGTCGGCTCCGTCCAGCAGGAGACCCTCCTCTTCAACGACACGATCGAGGCGAACATCCGCTACGGCAGCCCGGACGCCACCCACGAGCAGGTCGTCGCCGCCGCGAAGCTGGCCAACGCACACGACTTCATAATGTCCCAGCCCGAGGGCTATTCCCGCCTCGCCGGCGAGAAGGGGTTCGCGCTTTCCGGCGGCGAGCGCCAGCGCGTCGCCATCGCCCGCGCAATCCTCCGCAACCCGCCGATACTGATCCTCGACGAGGCGACGAGCGCCCTCGACACCGTCACCGAGCGGCTTGTCCAGAACGCCATCGACAACCTGATGAAGGACCGCACGACTTTCGCCATCGCCCACCGGCTCTCCACGATCCGCGGCGCGGATCTCATCCTCGTCATGCGCGAAGGCGAGATCGTCGAGCGCGGTACCCACGAGGAGCTGTACGAGGCGAACGGCGTCTACCGCCGCCTCTGCGACATGCAGCACCAGACCTGATCCTGAAAGATGAACATTCAAGTCGCCTCCAGAAATATCGCTTTACAGGCAAGGGGATAAAGTAAGGCTATAGTAAAAAGGAGTGCCATGATTGCGAACACCATCAACGACGACAAGGAGAGCGCAGCCCGCAACGGAGGCGGCTTCGTATTCGACTGCCGGGCGATGCCGAACCCGTACTGGGACGAATCGCTGAGCGCAAAGGATTTGTGCATCGAGAAATGGTATAATATGAGTATGCATCGGAGAGCGAAGTCATGAAAGAATCGCAAAACACAGAATTCAAGCTGTCGTGGCACGACGAGTACCTTAAATGGATTTGCGGTTTCGCGAACGCGAAAGGTGGCAAGCTGCTGATTGGCGTTGATGATGCGGGCAAGTACGTCGGTGTGGTAAACGCAAAGAAACTGCTCGAAGACATCCCGAACAAGATACGCGATACAATGGGAATAGTCGCAGATGTCTCTCTGGTGAAGAGACAGAAGAAGGATGTCATTCAGATTGTTGTGCGTGAGAGCGATTTTCCTGTCGCCTATCGCGGCGAATATCATTACCGCACGGGATCCACGAAGCAGCAGCTGACGGGCATTGCGCTGACGCAGTTTCTTTTCCACAAGATGCATCTCTCATGGGATGGAGCTGAGACCGTCAATCGCCTGTCTTCGCGGAAGTTCACGTTCAAACGGTTGAAGTACCGGTTTGATCAGCGTGTCCACAAGGACGTCAAGAACGCGGATTTGGTTTCGTATGGCCTTATTACGAAGGGCGGCATACTCACAAACGCCGGGGCGTTGCTGGCTGATGACTGTCCAATTCCCCAGTCGCGCCTGTTCTGCACGCGTTGGTCGGGAAAAGACAAGGCGGCTGATTCGACGGCGAGCCGCAAGGAGCAAGGCAACATCCTTGAACTT
>CADCCQ010000054.1 GCA_902799955.1 uncultured bacterium
GGGCGAGGCGGTCAGCGAGACAGAGGAGTTCATCCTTCTCACGACGGAGGCGAAGTGGTACCGCAACAACCGCATGACGGGCAAGGGCGTGCCGGAACTTGAATCGGCGCTTGGCGACGAGTTCATTGTCGACTACGTAAGAGTGTACGATATTACGGAGTGATGAAAACATGCGAAAAGAAGGATTGAACGCGATGTCGATGCTGATTTACTCTGTGTGAAAGGAAACGATGATGACGCGTAGGATGTTTGTGAAAACGGCATCGGCTTTTGCGGGAGGTGCCATAGTTGGCATGGATTTTTCTGTAAAGGCAAACATGAAACTCGCCTTTCAGGTCTATGGCGTACGCGACCTGTGTGAACGCGATTTCGCCAGCTATGCGTATTTGCGACCGTTGCTTCAGCAAAAGATGGCGGAAAAATAAAGGCTCAGAGGAGATAACGAAATGAACAAAACGATTGTGTTTGGTAAATGGGCGGCTGTGGCGTTGGTTGCGTCCACGGTGGGATCGGTGTTCCGTGCGGACGCCGGCGAGGTCAAGATCAAGGAGGACACCATCGTCCTCCCGACGTACGCGCCGGGCGGCTACGACAAGACGCCGCTCTTCTTCACGGGGCGCGTCTATCAGGGTGCGCAGGGGCGCGTCTATCCGTATCCGATGCAGGACGTGCTGCACGACGAGAAGATCGACGAGACGTACAAGTACCTGACGATGGAGAACGACTGGTTCCACGTCGGGATGCTGCCGGAGCATGGCGGACACCTCCTCAACTTCACGGACAAGGCGACCGGCTTCGAGACGTTCTACCGTCAGCACGTCATCAAGCCCGCGCTCATCGGGATGCTCGGCGCGTGGATCTCCGGCGGCGTGGAATGGAACTTCCCGCACCACCACCGCGCGACGACCGCGATGCCGATCGACTGGCGCTTCACTGCGAACAAGGATGGCACGAAGACGATCTGGTTCGGCGAGACGGAATTGCGCCGCCGCCTCAAGTGGACGATTGGCCTCTCGCTTCTCCCCGACCGCGCCGTGCTGCGGGCGGACAACGTGTTCATGAACCGCCAGCCGTGGATCGAGTCGATGATCTACTGGGCGAACGTGTCGGTGCATTGCGGCGACGATTACCAGATCCAGTTCCCGCCCTCGATGCACCTCGGCTTCGACCACCACAAGAACTACTGGACGAGCTATCCGATCGGTCCGCGCAAGGAGGAGCTGGAGCTTCTCCCCTCGCAGCGCTCGAAGTACGCGAACGACATTTCCGGCACGATGGACCTCTCGTGGTGGAAGAATTTCACCATCGAATCGCGCTCCATCTTCGGCATGGATCCCGACAACGCCTTCATGGCCGGATACGACCACAAGAAGAACATGGGAACGGCCCACGTCTCGAACCGCCACATCACCGTGGGCAAGAAGTTCTTCCTCTGGGGCAACTTCCCCGAGGCGCACGTGTGGGATACGGTGCTCACCGATAACGACGGACCCTACCTCGAGCTGATGGTCGGCTGCTGGAGCGACAACCAGCCCGACTACTCGTGGATCGCCCCGTACGAGACGCGCAAGGTCTCGCAGTACTGGTTCCCCGTGAAGGGCATCGGCGGCGTGAAGAACGTGACAATCGACGGCGCGGTGAACGTGGACCGCGTGAAGCCCGACGAGTTGCTCGTGGGTTTCCATTCGACGCGCGTGCTCAAGGGCTGCACGGTGAGGGTGCGGCGGAATACCGGAGAAGTCTTCACCGAAAGCAACATCGCCATCGATCCGAATACGCCGTGGTGTAAGACCATCAAGGTCGATCCGGGCGTGGCCGACCAGGCGTTCACCGCCGAAATCGCTGACGCGAGCGGCAAGGTTTTTCTCGCCTATACGCCGGTTCCGCCGCAGGGCAAAGTTGAGCTTCCGCCTAAGGTGGAAAATCCAAAGGAGCCGAAGGAATACACTTCCGCCGAGCTTGTTTACGAGGTGGGGCTTCGCCTCGACCAAGAACGGCATCCTCGACCCGGAGCCTTACTACAAGCGCGCGCTTGAGATCGACCCCGACTATACGAAGGCCAACCTTGCGATGGGCGTGCGGCTTGCGAAAAACGGAAGCTACGCCGAGGCGAAGCCGTATTTGGAAAGGGCTGTTGCGCGCGCCACGCAAAACCATACGCGCGCGCTTGACGCCGCGCCGGAATACTACCTCGCGCTCGTCGAGCGTGGACTCGGCAACCTGAAACGCGCCGAGGACCTCTTCTGGCGCTGTACGTGGCGTCTCACGCACAAGAAGGAGGCATACGTCGAAATCGCCCGCATCGCCGCCCTGCGCGGTGATTGGCAGGAGGCGCTCGCGCGCATCGACGACGCCCTCGCCCTCGGACAGGACGAGGCCAAGCTCTGGACGATGAAAGGGATTTTCTTGAGGAAATTGAACGAGAAAAATGTCCATGTAGAACATGTAAAACATCTAAATAAAGAAAGTGTTCTACATGACTTACATGTTCTTCATGGACAATCAAAACAATGCTATGAGCGGGCGGTCAAGTGCGATCCGCTAGAATACTGGGCGGTGGTGGAAAAAGAAGGCTTTGAAGCAGCCGAGAAGAACCGCGGGCTCAAGGCGCAACAGCTTTTGGAGTGCATCAGCGACTACTGGGGCATTGGCTGTTACGACGAGGTAATTGCGCTCTGCGACGCCGCGCTCGCCAAGGCCGCAGCGGAGAAACCCTACCGCACCGAGGGCGCGCTTCCGCTCAAGGACACCATCGCCGCGTGCGACAGCTACAAGAACGCGCTCTTCGGCTACTTCAAGGGCGCGGCGCAATTGAAGATGAAGAATGTTGCCAATGTGGAAATATCCAGTACCAATACCAATGTTGCCAATGAAGAATTGGGAACTGGCAACATTGGAATTGGCAACACTTCCACATTGGCAACATTATCAGCCGCTGCCGAAATGCCCACCGACTACTGCTTCCCCAATCGACTGGAAGAGGAAGAGGTGCTGAAGATGGCGGCGAAGGCCGCGCCGGAACTCGCGAATACTTGGTACTATCTCGGTTGCTGCGAATGGAACCACGACCGCAAGGACGCAGGCCTCGTCGACTGGAAACGCTGCGTTGAACTTTGCGAAGCAGAAAACTCTACACGATCTACACGTTCTACACGGACAAATCACAACCTTTCAACTTTTCAACCTTTCAACCTTTCAACTTCTTCCTACGCGCTGGCGCTTCGGTGCATCGGGTTTGCGCTGTCGCACCCGGGCACGTACTTCACGAACACGGGCGTACCATCGGGGATTCCGAGCAAGGAGGCATACGAATACTACCTCAAGTCGCTCGAGGCCGATCCAACGAACTTCCGCACGCTCGACGAGGCGGGCAAGCTCGCGGAGAAGCTCAACATCCCCGCGCCTAAGCGTCTTGCTCTTATGGAAAAGTACCGCTCGACTGTTTACAAGTACGACGCGTGCGTGCTGCGCCTTGCCTACACCTACAACGCCGTGGGACGCTACGCCGAGGCGCACG
Source organism: uncultured bacterium (assembly GCA_902799955.1). Taxonomy (GTDB): domain Bacteria; phylum Verrucomicrobiota; class Kiritimatiellia; order RFP12; family UBA1067; genus UBA1067. The sequence continues at coordinate 3,518 of CADCCQ010000054.1, forward strand.
AGATCCTCACGACGCGGCGCTTCCACGTGTGGGAGGGCGCGGATGGACTGCTCGCGCCGTTCGTGGAGTCGTGCATCGGCCTTGGCAAGGCGGCGATGGCGAAAGGCGACTACAAGACCGCGCTCAAGTACTTTGAAGAATCGACCACGTATCCCGCGAACCTTCAGGCTGGGCGTCCCGGCGACGCGGGCACGGAGCCGAAGAGCCGTTACTTCATGGCGCAGTGCAAGAAGGCGCTCGGCGACGAGGCCGGCTACAAGGCGGAGCTTGAGAACTCGTTCAAGGGCTGGATCCACGCGGGCGAGATGGACTACTGGCGCGTGAAGGCGCTGCGCGAGCTCGGACGCGGCGCGGAGTGCGCACCGCTCATCGCGGAGTTGAAGGCCGCGATCAAGGAGCTGGAGACGCCCGCGCCCGTGGTCATCAACGCCTACGCGAAGTTCGCGGGCGACAACTCGGCGATGGAGCGCGCGGCCAAGGCCCGCGAGAAGGCCGGCGCTCTTCGCGCCCTGCTTCGCGAGATTTCCGGGGTGGACACCACGGAGGCAAATGGGAAATGACATCGGCTGATGCGGGAAATCCGCACATACGTTTTGGCGAGGGGGAAGTCGCATCATGCACCGCAGAAGCTTCGCTTCGGAGGGTACATTGCCGAAGGCAACCCGAAGCTATGACCCGACCGCAGGTCGCTTCGCGCTTCGCGGAGCGAAGTCGCTAGAGGTCTGCGCGCAAGCGTGTGCGAGGCAATGCCGAGGGCAGACCCACGGAATACCTGAATACGGCGTTTGACTCGTGCTATCATTTTCCGTGGTGCCGCAGTTTGCTCCATCCCACGCTGCTAAACGGCCTTCGGGACGGGAAAGGCGAGAAGTTCGCGAAGACAATGCTTGTGACAGATCGGCAAGATGTTGTATAATATGAGCATGAATGTAACAAGAAGAAAATTCATCGGATCAATGGCCGCAGGTGGTGCGTATGCCGCACACCCCGCATTGAGCCGCTTCGCGCTCGCCTTTGGCTCGGGGGATACGCCGGGGGGAATCGCCTTCGCGGCGAATGCGGCGACGGGAAGGGCGCTGCCGGTTCCGACCGCGGCGCAGAGGCGCTGGGCCGACATGGAGCTCGGGATGTTCTTCCACTTCGACATCCCGGTATTCAAGCCAAACTGGAACTGGCGCAGCTTCAAGGACTTCCCCGATCCAAAGCTCTACAATCCCGCGAAGCTCGACACTGATCAGTGGATGGAGGCGGCGAAGGCCTACGGTGCGAAGTACGTCGTGCTCGTCGCGAAGCACTGCAGCGGGTTCCTCCAGTGGCAGAGCGATCTCTATCCGTGTGACGAGCGCGCGGAAGTACGGCCTTGAGCCTGGGCTTTACGCAAGCGTTTCCGGCAACGGATTCCTTGGCGTGGACAATCTTGGTCGTGTTTTTGTGAAGGGCTGCTGGCTGGGCGACCCCTCGCCCGAGTCGAAGAAGCGGTACGCGAAGATATGCGAGAGGATGACCGAGGAGCTCTGGAGCCGCTACGGCGAACTCTTCGAAATCTGGTTCGACGGCGGCGCGCTGGCGCCTGAGAAGGGAGGACCCGACCTCATGCCGCTCATCGAGAAGCACCAGCCTAACGCACTTCTCTTCCAAGGACCTCCCGAGGCGAAGAACCTCATACGCTGGGTGGGCAATGAACGCGGTGTCGCGCCGTATCCCTGTTGGGCCACGGGAAGCGATGGCACGGCGGACGACGGCATGAAGGAAATGCAGTACAACGGCAATCCCGACGGCGGAAGGTGGATTCCCGGCGAGTGCGACGTGCCGCTTGGACGCAATAGGTGGTTCTGCTACAACAAGGGGCCGAACTGGACGATGGACTACCTCATGAACATGTATGACCGCTCCGTGGGGCGCAACTGCAACCTCCTCCTCAACGCCGCGCCGCAGCCAGACGGTCTCATCCTCGAAAGCGAGATGAAGACCTACGCCGAGTTCGGTCGGCGCATCAAGGGGCGCTACGCGAACAGACTCGTCGCAGCCGAAGGAGAAGGCGACCGACTCGAACTCGCGATTCCGAAGGATTCCGGCCCGGTGAACCAGGTCATCCTCGCAGAGCGCATCGAACAGGGCGAACGCATCCGCAAGTTCGACCTGGAGGCGCTTGTCGGCACGGAGTGGAAGAAGCTCTACTCCGGCACGTGCATTGGGCACAAGCACATCGTCCGCTTCGACAAGGTCGCCGCCTCGCGCCTGCGACTCTCCGTCGCTGCCTCTGCCGCGAAGCCGCTCATCCGCGATTTCTCCGCCTACTGCAATTGAGAAGAACTTTATGGAAACGAATAAACAGACTGGTTTTTCAAGAAGGGATTTTCTGATCGGTGCTGCGGGGCTCGGCATCGCCGCCGGCGGATGCCGTAGCGCGGGAAGGCTCTTCGACTTCACAGACGGAGCGCCGATGCACGGCTACGCTGCGCCGAAGCTGCCGACCATCCGCGTCGGGGTCGTCGGCATGGGCGGACGCGGCAAGCACTTCCTCAAGCGCGCGCAGCTGATTCCGGGAATCGTCGTGACGGCGATCTGCGACAACGTGCCGAAAAAGATCGAGGCTCGACATGGACGTGTACGACCTGGCGGCGACGTGCTGTCTTTGCGAGCTGACGGAGAAGTCGTCCACCAACAGATCGATGGCCTGCGACATCCCCGACTTCACGCGTGGCGCGTGGCGCACGAACAAGCCGCTGGGAATCGTCGACATCGACCTCCAGAAGATGGGCTTCGGGCTGGACAAGAAAACGGACTTGAAAGCAGTGTAAACACAAAAGGAGGAAAGGAAAATGAGAATTGCGGCTGTTGCAATTGCCCTTTGCGTGGCGACGACGTCCTTGTCGTCGTGGTCTGCGGAGGTGCGTAAGCTGGTATGGAAGGACGAGTTCAACGGTACGTCGCTTGATACGAACCGTTGGAACCTGTGTGAACAGGGCAAAAGCGACTGGAACCGCCACATGTCCACTCGAAAGGGCCTCGTGGAGGTGAAGAACGGCGCGCTCGTTTTGTGGGGCGTCGCGAATAAGGACAGGAAGTCCGATCCGCGCCCGTATCTCACTGGCGGCGTGCAGAGCAAGGGCAAGGGCCTGATGGGGATTGGCAAGGTCGAGATGCGCGTCAAGTTTGAGGACCACCAGAAGGGCGCATGGCCGGCGCTATGGATGTGCGGCGACCAGCCAGACGCGCAGGGGCGCCACTGGCCGTGGAACGGCGAGGTCGACATCGTGGAGCGTCTGAACGGTGACCCCTTTGTCTACCATACAGTCCATTCCGGCTGGACTTTTGTCAAGAAGCACACAAAGGACCCGCCGCACGGTGGCGTGAAGGCGCCGATCCGGCAGGGAGGATGGAACGTCTACGGCTTTGAGATTACGGATAAGGAGTTGATCTGGAGCGTGAACGGCAAGGTGACGTTCCGCTATCCGAAGACGGACTGCGGCGACCCGGACCAGTGGCCGTTCGACAAGCCGTTCTATTTCCTTATAGACATGCAACTCGGCGGTAAATGGGTCGGGGAAGTCGAAGAGTCGACACTCCCCGTAAGGATGTACATCGACTGGATACGCGTCTACAAGTAGTTCGATCAAACGCGGGCTACTGCTGCTTGAAAAAGAAAAACAATACATACAAAGGAACAGAGAATGAAGGGATACAATAAGATGGATGCTGTTGCAAAGACTAGCAGGCGTGCGTTGGCCTTAATGGCGGCAGTAGGCCTGGCTACGGCGCTTTGTGCGTCGTCCGCACTTGGCGCGCCTTGCGGCGAGCCGCGCGCGCTTACGGTGGAGAGGCTCGAGAACCCGTGCGGCGTGGACGCATCGTCGCCTCGTTTCGGCTGGAAACTTGCGGTGGCGGAGAAGGGTAAGAATTGCGTCGTGCAGAGCGCGTACCGCATCTTGGTGGCAAGCTCGAAGGAGAAGCTTGCGGCGGACGAGGGCGACGTGTGGGACTCAGGCAAAGTTTCAAGCGCGGACACAATCGACGTGGTGTATGGCGGAAAGCCGCTTGCCTCATCGCGTCGCTACTGGTGGAAGGTGCGCACGTGGGACGGCGTGGGAAAGGAGAGCGCCTGGAGCGCACCTGCTACGTGGGTGACTGGCATCCTGCCGCCTGACGGCTGGAAGGCGAAGTGGATCGGTCCCGCCCCTGAGACGCGTCCCGACGCCAATCTGTCCGGGGCGCGTTGGGTGACCGACAAGCCCAACGCCAAGGGCGACGTGGTGATTTCCCTCGACTTCGATTTCGCCGGCGCGAAGCCCGGCGAGTACGTGGAGCTGCTGCACGCCGCGTCGACGCGACACGAGATCGACGTGAACGGAAAGGAGTTCCACCGCCATTTCGGACAGGTGGACCGCTGGAACCATCTGCGCTTCCGTGACATGACGCCGTGGCTCAAACCCGGCAAGAACACGATGACCGTCCGGGTGAAGAAAGGCGGAAGGGGAACCCCGCAGGCGTTTATCTGCGCGTTGCGCTTCCCCGACGGCCGCCGCATCGTGACGAACGGAACGCTTGGGAAAGACCTCGGCGCCCTGCGCGATACGCCGTACGGTAAGGCTCTTGTCACGCGCGAGGAGATCGCGTCGCCCGCCTTCGAGAAGAAGATCGTCATCGCCAAGCCCGTCGCCTCTGCGTTTCTCCACGTCACGGGCGTCGGCTTCTACGAGGCGTCGCTGAATGGACGCAAGATTGGCGACAAGGTGCTCGACCCTTCGCCCACGGCCTACGACAAGCACGTCCTCTACTCCACTTACGATCTCGGCGGTACGCTGAAGGCGGGCGAGAACACGTTGAAGGTGCTGGTGGGACACGGCTGGTACGACGTGCGTTCCATTGCGGTGTGGAACTTCGACATCGCGCCATGGCGAGATTTTCCGCGTATGATCGCGCAACTTGAAATCACGTATGCGGACGGTACGCGCGAAACGGTGGTCTCGGACGGCTCGTGGCGTCAGGTGGAAAGCCCCGTCGGCTACGACTGCATCCGCGAGGGCGAGGTGATCGGCGCGCACCATTACGCACAGCCCGACTTCGCAAAACGCGAGATACGCGTGGCCGAGGTGCCCGCGCCGAAGGGCGCGCTCGTCGCGGAGAACTGTCCGGGCGCGAAGGTGGTGCGCACGATCGCGCCGAAGGCGATCCACGCGTTTCCCGATGGCACGTATGTGGTAGAGTTCCCGGAGAATTTCGCGGGATGGATTCGGATGGACGTGCGCGGACAGAAGAAGGGTGACGTGCTCGTGGTGCGCTACGACGAGCGCGCGAACAAGGATTTTTCGCCGGCGCGGTCTTCCGCGCCCGACGGCATCCACAACTTCAAGGGCAGCCCCCACGGCCCTGACGTCGGGAGTGCGACGCGGCGTATCGACTGCCATTTCCGCTACACGGCCTCGCAAGCCGTCTGCGCCACGGGCGCGGAGTTCCAGACGGACCGCTTCGTCTCGTCCGGTGCGGACGTGGAGAGGTACGAGCCGCGCTTCACGTACAACGGCTTCCAGTATGTCGTCCTCAAGGGACTGCGCGCCGCGCCACGCAAGGAGGACATCACGGGCTGCGTTGTCCACACCGACTTCCCGACGATCGGCTCGTTCGTATGTTCCGACGAGACGTTCAACACGCTCATGCTGATGGGCGACCGCGCGTACCGCTCCAACTTTGCGGACGGCTATCCAACGGACTGTCCGCACCGCGAGAAGAACGGCTGGACGGGCGACGCCTCCATCGCATCCGAGCTCGCGCAGTACTGCTTTGAGAACACGGCCGCCTACGAGAAGTGGCTGCGCGACATCATGGACTCACAGCTCGGTAACGGCGACATCTGCGGCATTGTCCCCACGAGCGGCTGGGGCTATCGCTGGGGCAACGGTCCTGCGTGGGACAGCGCGATGCCTGTGGTCGCATGGAACCTCTGGTGCTATCGCGGCGACCGCCGCATACTGGACGTCGTGTATCCTGCTCTCAAGCGCTATGTCGATTTCACCTCGACGAAGGCGCGGGGGAACCTCGTGCGGCACGGCATCGGCGACTGGAACCACGTGAACCGCAGGCACGTGCCGTCGACGGAACTCACCTCCAGCTGCTACTACCGTCAGGCGGCGGCGATTCTCTCGCGCATCGCCGCGATCAAGGGCCTTGCCGACGACGCGGCGCGCTACGCGAAGCTCGCCGATGCCATCAAGAACGCGATCAACGCCAAATACTACAAGGGCAACGGCGTATACGACAACGCCCGCCAGACGGCGCAGGCGTTCCCGCTCGCGTTCGGTGTGGTGCCGGAGAGCGAACGCGCGGCCGTTGCGGCGAAGCTCGTGGAATCTGTTGAGAAGGAGGGATGCCATGTGGACATCGGTCTTCTTGGCTCCAAGCACGTCTTCCGCGCGCTGAGTCGGGCTGGACGCACCGACCTCGCGTTCAAGATGCTCACGAACCCCACGAGGCCCTCGCCGGTCGAGTGGATCCAGAAGGGCGGCACAACGCTGTGGGAGGACTGGGGCGACGGCGCAAGCCGCAACCACATCATGTTCGGCGACTTCATGGCGTGGGCGTACCAGTTCATCGGCGGCATCCAGCTGCCGGAGAAGGATGGCAGTTGCGCGGCAATTCCAGATGTTTCTGCGACGGCGCTCAGGGAAGTCGTGATTGCGCCGCAGTTCATCGAAGCGCTCACGTGGGCGAAGGCGTCGGTGGATGGCCCCAACGGAACGATCGCCACTGCGTGGCGCCGTGACGGGGAAAAGGTGACGCTCGATGTGACGGTTCCGCCGAACACCACGGCCATCGTGCGACTCCCCGGCAAGCCCGACCATCGCGTGGGTTCAGGCGATTACACCTTCACCTGTTCTACCTCGGCCGCGAGGAGTTCAAGGACGGCAACACCCTTGAGATAGAGTTCAAGACGGAGTGATCAGCCGTCTTTCCTGGCGAGGTAGAAGGCGACGCCGAGCCAGATGGCGAGGGCGACGGCTGAGACGAGGAAGACCGGCAGCCAGCCGATGGTCATCACGAGGGCGAAGGCGGTGGCTACCCATAAATTCATTGCCGGCTCGTGGATGAGCTGCTTGCCGGCGAACGACGCGGCGGCCACCGTCTTGTTGTCAGGGTCGACCGTGCGCAGCAGAAGGAGCCCCGTCGCCGTGACGCCCGTCGCCTGTCCGAACTCCGCTATTCCGCGTTCGAACCACGCCTCCTTGAATATGCGGCGCGAGAAGAACATGACGGAGAACGCGGTCCAGCCGAGCCCCGCCAGGACCATGATCGTCAGCGGCATCCAGTTCGCCTTGACGACGGAGAGCTGGATCGTCGCGATTGCGCAGACTGCCAGGATGTCGAGGGACGTCCCGGAGATGCGCGAGAGCTGCCCCTTGTCGATCAGGAGGTCTATTTTCGCAATGCTTGCGGCCTTCTGGAGGATTGCGCCTCCCAGCATGCAGAGCGGGAACATCGGGAATCCGGTGAAGATGCGGGTCTTGGCGGACGGGAAGAGCGCGATCTCGGCGTTCTTCAGCCCCTGGAGTATCAGGAAGCCCACGAGGACGGCGAGTCCGACGATGGCGACATGCCAGGCGAGGGAGTCGATGGAGTCGGAGAGGACAGTCTGTGCGCCGGCGGAGGGCCGGGCGTCCTTCGGGTGGATTCCGCGGCGCTCGCCGGCGGTGCGCTTCGAGAAGGGGCGCACGGCCTTTACGTACCCCAGCCTGTACGCCCAGTTGACGAGCCCCATGCCGAAGGCGATGCCGCATATCATGCCCGCGGTCGCGACGGTGTAGCCGAGCGCGATGCCGTCCGCCCAGCTCCGCGCGATGAACGCCTCGGACATCCCGCCGACGGTGCCGTGTCCGCCCTCGAATCCGAGTTCCAGCAGGTTGCCGAAGGCCGGGTGGACGTTGAATGCCGGCGCGAGCAGGAAGCCCGCGAGCCCGATGCCGACGACGTACTGCCCCCACACGACGATCTGCGCGAGAGTGAGCTGCGGCACGACGTAGGAGGCGAGGTTCTTCGTCTTGCGCTCCGACTGGCCCAGGAACAGCGTCGCGAATATGACGTTGATGAGAAACCCGGGGATCATGCGCATTTCGTCCTCGATGCTGGCCGGCAGGAACTTTGCGACGGACGGCATCAGCGCGAGGCCGAGAAGCCCGCCGACTATCGAGCTTGGCAGGTAGAGGCGCTGGAGAAGGGGAACCTGGACGCGCAGGATCTTGCCCGCGACGAGCAGGATGGATATGATCGCGAATATGACGACTGCGTTCATGGCGGCGTCACATCTTTCGGCTCGTCACCTCGATCACGTTCACCTGGTTGCGGAGCTGCAGCATGATCTGCTCGACGACGCGGTCGGATCCGAGCACGTCGATCTTCATGCGCGAGACGGTGCCGTCCTCCGTAGGCCCGACGTTCAGCGTCTGGATGTTGTAGCCGCGCCCCGAAATGAGCCCGACGATCCTCGCGAGGACGCCCGGGCGGTTTTCCACGTAGCAGTTCAGCCTGTGGGTCTGCTCTTCTTCGTTCCTGGACATGTTCAACCCTCCGTTCCCTCGTCAGTCAAACACCATCTCGCTCACCGGCTTCCCGGCGGGGATCATGGGATACACGTTGGCGCGCGGCTCGACGATGACCTCGACGAGCGTCGTGCGCTTCGACCTGATCGCCTTCGCGATCGTCGCGTCCAGCTTCGCCGGGTCGATGACGCGGTACGCCTCCGCGCCGTGGGCCTCGGCGAGCTTCGCGAAGTCGGGAAGGTAGTCATACTTGAGGTCCTGCTCTAGGCGCTCGTTCGCCGCGCGGCCCCTGACCGTGAGGATGGAGCCGGAGTAGTTCTTCCCGTAGAAAAGCTCCTGCCACTGGCGGACCATGCCGAGGCAGCCGTTGTTGATCACGACGAACGTGACGGGGAGCTTGTGCTCGACGGCGACGACGACCTCCTCGAACGTCATCTGCGCGCCGCCGTCTCCGCACACGGCGACGGTCTTGTGGTCCGGCCTCGCGATCGCGGCGCCGATGGCGGCGGGGATGCCGAATCCCATCGTGCCCATGCCGCCGGAAGTGAGGAAGTGGCGGGGGATGGAGTGGCGGAAGTGCTGCGCCGCCCACATCTGCTGCTGCCCGACGTCCGTCACGATCACGGCCCTGCCGGCGGTCGCCTTGTCGATCGCCTCGATGACCGCCTGCGGCATGATCACGTTTTCGTGCATGGGCTTCCACGACACGGGGCGCTCCTTCTTCCATGCGTCTATCTTCGCCATCCACTCGGGGTGCGTGGCTGCCTTGACGCGGGAGAGGACGGTCGTCAGGACGTCCTTGACGTCCGCGACGATCCCCAGCGAGACGGGGACGTTCTTCCCGATGGAAGCGGGGTCGCAGTCGACGTGGACGATCTTCGCCTTCGGTGCGTACTTCGATATCTTGCCGGTGACGCGGTCGGAGAATCGCACGCCCAGGGCGACGATGAGGTCTGCCTCGTTCATCGCCCAGTTCGCGGCGGGCGTCCCGTGCATGCCCGCCATCATAAGCGAGAGCGGGTCGTGCTCGTCGAACGAGCCGAGGCCCATGAGCGTGGTGGCGACGGGGATGCCTGCGCGGTGAGCGAGCGTCGAGACGTCCTTCGCGGCGCCGGACGCTATCACGCCGCCGCCCGCGTAGATGACGGGGCGCTTCGCGTCGTTGATGAGCTTCGCGAGGCGGTTGAGCTGCGTCGTCGTCGCGGTGCTCTCCGGATGGTATGCGCGAAGCGACACGCGCTCGGGGTACTGCGCGTCGGTGAGCGCCTGCTGGCAGTTCTTGGGTATGTCGATGACGACCGGGCCGGGCTTGCCGTGGGTTGCGATGTAGAACGCCTGCGCAACCGTTTCCGGGATTTCGTCCGCGCTCTGCACGAGGAAGCAGTGCTTCGAGACGCCGCGCGCGATGCCGGTGGTGTCCGCCTCCTGGAACGCGTCGGTTCCGATGAGCGGGAGGGAGACCTGCCCGGTGATGACGACGAGCGGGATGCCGTCGATGTTGGCAGTGGCGAGCCCCGTTATGGTGTTCGTCGCGCCGGGGCCGGACGTGACGAGGCACACGCCGGGCTTCCCCGTCGAGCGCGCATAGCCGTCGGCCATGTGTACGCATCCCTGCTCGTGGCGGCCGAGGACGAACGGGAACTTGGCGTCCGTCAGCTTGTTGAATATGTCAAGCACCGCGCCGCCCGGATACCCGAACAGCACTTCGGTGCCCGCCTTCGCGAGCGACTCAACCAGCGCGCTTGCGCCGGACCTCTTGTCGTTTTTGTTCATAGTCTTCTGCCTGCTTTCACCCCGCAATGCCGCGCAACGCGGGTCCTAATATTATAGCACATATTCACACTCTTCACTCTACACTTTGCACTCTTCACTTTACACTTTACACTTTACATTTTACACTTTACACTCTTCACTTTACACTTTACACTTTACACTCTCCATCCCTTCCGGCACAAGTCCCTCGACGGACTCCCCGGCTGCCAGCCTTCGGCGGATTTCCGTCGAAGACTCGAAGGTGCGCGGGAAGGGGACGAATCGGCACAGCCTCTTCAGCTCCTCGTAGTCCTTCCAGCGCGGGAGGCCTGCGGCGGCGTCCTCGCCGACGATGAAGAAGAGCTCCGCGCCCGGGTTCTCCGCCGCGATCTCCCTCACGGTGTCGATCGCGTACGAGACGCCGCCCCGCTTCATCTCCCGGTCGTCCACCACCGCCTCTGGGATGGACGCGAACGCGCTGCGCACGAGCGCGAGCCTGTCGAACGTCACGGAGGCGTCCGTGCCCTGCGAAGGCGGCGCGACCTTGAACGGGCTGACGTTCGCGGGGATGACGAGAAGCCTGTCGAGAGCGAGCGAGGCTATCGCCCGCCGCGCCAGCCCGAGGTGTCCGTTGTGGACGGGGTTGAAGCTTCCGCCTAGGATGCCGATGCGCATCAGGCGAGTTCCCGCGAGCGTTCGGCGGCGGCCTTGAGTGTGCCGGCGACGACGCGCTTGAAGTCGGAGGCGTCCATGACGGCCATCCCCGCCGCGGTCGTCCCGCCCTTGGTGCACACGCCCTCTATGAACGGCCTCAGTGGCATCCCGCTTTCGCGCAGGAACTTGGCTGTCCCGTACATCGTCTGCTCCGCGAGGAGGCGCGCCGCGGCCGGCTTGAGACCGAGCGCGACGCCTGCCTCCGCCATCGCCTCCTCCATGTACGCGAAGTACGCGGGGCCGGAGCCGCTGAGCGCGGTCACCGCGTCGAAGTCCTTCTCCGGCAGCACGACGGCCTCGCCCGCCGCGGACAGTATGTCGCGGACGGCCTTGACCGCCTTAGGCGGAGTTCCCTTTGGCGCGCATATCGCGCACATCCCGGCCTTTGCGCGGAGCGCCAGGTTCGGCATCACGCGCACGAGCCCGGGCTTCCTGCCGAAGAGCCTGCGCAGGACGGCGAGCCTCTTGCCGGCGACGATCGAGACGATCGTCTGCCCGGCCTTCAGGACAGGCTTGACGGCCTCGGCGACAGTCGCCGCGTCCTGCGGCCTCACCGCGAGGAAGATCAGCGACGCGGACTTCGCGACCTCGCGGACGTCGCCGGTCGCGGCGACTCCGTATGTCTTTGCGATCTCTGCCAGACGCGCAGGGTTGACGTCGGAGACGATCACGGACGACCTGTCGGGCATCGCCGAGAGGATTCCCTCCGCCATCTTCCCGGCGCCGAAGAAGCCTATTCTCATCGTACAGGCCTTCATCATTCGCCGAACACGCAGTCGAACGCGTCGGACATCATGTCCGTGGCATCCTCCAGGTCGTCCTCCTGCAGAACGAGCGGCGGGAGGAACCTGACGACGCCGCCTCCGGCGGTGAGCGCGAGGAGGCCCTGCGCGCGGAACGCCTCGACGATCTCCTTCGGGTCGCCGTCGACGACGAGCCCGACCATGAGGCCCTTGCCGCGGACCTCCAGGAGCTTGTCGTACTTGTCGACGAATCCCTGGAGGGCCTCCTTGAGGAGGTTGCCCATCTCCACGGCGCGGTCGAGGAGCTTCTCTCCCTCGATGACGTCGATGACTGCGAGCGCGGCGGCCGCGGCCACCGGGTTGCCGCCGAAGGTGGAGGCGTGGGACGAGACGGTGAAGACGTCCGCGAACTTGGCGTTGGAGACGAGCGCGCCCATCGGGATGCCGTCGGCAATTGCCTTCGCGAGCGTGAAGAGGTCAGGCTTCACGTCGTAGCCCTGCCAGGCGAACCACGTGCCGGTGCGGCCCATGCCGCACTGCACCTCGTCGCAGATCATGAGTAGGTTCTTCTCGTCGCAGAGCGCGCGGACTCCCTTCATGAACTCCTCCGTCGCCGGCGTGACGCCGCCCTCGCCCTGGACGGGCTCGAGCATGATCGCGACCGTGCGCTCGTTGACGGCGGCGCGGACGCTCTCGATGTCGTTGAAGTCTGCGTACGCGAAGCCGACGGGCAGCGGGTCGTATCCCTCCTGGCACCAGGCCTGCGCGGTCGCGGCGAGCGTCGCGAGCGTGCGCCCGTGGAAGCCGCTGCGCATCGTGACGACCTCGTAGCGGCCGCCGTTGGCGGAGCCCCACTTGCGCGCGAGCTTGATCGCCGCCTCGTTCGCCTCTGCGCCGGAGTTGCAGAAGAACACCTTGCCGCCGAGGCCGGAAAGCTCGACGAGCTTCGCGGCGAGCTTAGTCGCGGGCTCGTTCACGAACAGGTTGGAGCTGTGCGTAAGCTTCCCAGCCTGGCTCTGGATGGCCTTCACCACCTTGGGATGGCAGTGTCCGACGTTGTGGACCCCTATGCCCGACGTGAAGTCGTAGAGCGACAGCCCGTCGACATCGCGCACGGTGACGCCCTTGCCGCTCGCCAGGACCGCGCTCGGGGCGTATGTCGGCATCATGGCGCTCTTGTACTGTTCAAGTATCTCCTCTGATTTTGTGCTCATTCTGTTATCTCCGTTCCCACGCCTTCACGCGTGAATATCTCAAGAAGAAGCGAGTGCGCCATGCGTCCGTCCACCAGGTGGACCTTCCTTACGCCTGCGCGTATCGCCCCAACACAGCTGTCCATCTTCGGGATCATCCCGCCGGAAATCGTGCCGTCCTCTCTCAGCCTCGCGATGTCGCTTACGTGCAGGGTCGAGAAGAGGGTGCCCGGGTCGTTCGGGTCCTTCATCAGCCCGGCGACGTCCGAGACGAGCGCGAACTTGCGGACCTTCAGCTCCTTCGCGAGCGCGGCGGCGGCGACGTCGGCGTTTACGTTGTAGAGGTGCGCGTCGTCCACGCCTGTCGCGACGGGGGTGACGACGGGTATTATCCCGGCGTCGAGCATCTCCGAGACCGCGCGCGTGTCGACGGCGACGATGTCGCCGACGTAGCCGCGGTCCGGTGACGTGATGCGCCGCGCCGTGAACATCCAGTTTCCGTGGAGGGGCTTCGCGTTGACGCCCCTCTCGGTCAGCCGCCGTACGATGTCGGGGTTGACGACGTTGTTCAGGGTGCGGCGCACGATCTCCATCGTCTGCTCGTCCGTCACGCGCTGCCCGTCCACGAAGCGCGGCTCGTGGCCCGATTCCTTGATGGCGCGCGATATCGCCTTGCCGCCGCCGTGCACTATGACGATCTTCATACCCACCGCGCGCATGAAGGATATGTCGTCCATGAGGGAGGAGAGGGCCTCCTCGCCCTCCATCACGGAACCGCCCACCTTCACAAGCACTACGGAGCCCCTGAAGTCGAGTATGTACGGCAGCGCCTCGGTCAGTACCGCGGCCTTCGCCATTGCTGTGTCTACCTTTTGCATATTTTAAATGTTAAGTATATCAAAAAAACGCATTTCCCTCAATGAGGAAAATTTGATATAATATTTTTTTGCCGTGGAGGCAGGAAATCGAATGCGAAACGAACAAACGGGGTCCGACAGAGCCGGAGCTCTGGAGGCGCCCCGGCGAAAACGAAAGGAAAACAGCATGAGGAAGGCAATGGTGGCCGTCGCCGTCGCGGCGATGATCGCAGGAGGCGCCGAGGCGAAGACGGGTGCCAGGAAGCAGGGGCCGGTAACGGACGACATGCTCGTCCATGTGAAGTCCACGCTAGACGGGACGATGCAGCCGTGCTGGTTCTGGGCGCCGGAGAAGGCGAAGGGCGAGGCGGTGCCGCTTGTCGTCGGACTCCACACGTGGAGTTATGGATACACGATGAGGAGCAACTACGCGCCTGTGCTTGAATACGCGAAGGCCCATGGCTGGGCGATGGTCGGCCCTCACTTCCGCGGCCCGAACAGCACCCCGCCCGCGTGCGGCGGCGACCCGGCCGTCCAGGACATCGTCGACGCCGTCAACTACGCAAAGTGCCGCGTGAAGATCGACGAAAAGAGGGTCTACATCATAGGCGGGTCGGGCGGCGGCCACATGACGCTTCTCATGGCGGGGCGCCATCCCGAGATCTGGGCCGGTTGCGTGGCCTTCTGCCCGATAACCGACCTCGCCCGCTGGCACGCCGACTCGTTGCTCAAGCACCCCGGGCGCGGCAGGAACTACGCGAAGATGATGGAGAGGGCGTGCGGGGGGATCCCGTCCGACAAGCCGGACGAATATCGCCGTCGCTCTCCGCTGACGTGGCTGGAGAACGCCGCGAAGGCGGGCGTCCCCGTCTACATCGCCACGGGCATCCACGACGGCTGGAAGGGGTCCGTCCCCGTGGGCCACGCCTTCCGGGCCTACAACATCCTCGCGGATGCGAAGGACCGCGTGTCGGAGGCGGACATCGCCAAGATCGAGGCGGAACGCAAGGTCCCTGACTCCATCGCCTACAAGGGACCCGCCGATCCGTTCTATGGGCCCAAGATGAAGGTGTACTACCGCGGGACGTCGAGGAACGTGCGCATGACGCTTTTCGAGGGCGGACACTCCGGCAACTATCCCGCCGGGTTTGACTTCCTTTCGCGCCAGGTGAAGGGGAAGCCCGCCGACTTCACGCTCCCTGCGAAAGCCACAGGCGGCGAGCGGGCGCTATCCAAGTAACGTGACGTGTGTTGAATGACGAATAAGGGAAAGAAAGGAAAGAACATCATGAAGAAAATGATGGCAGTCGCATCCATCGCGGCCACGCTTATCGGCACACAGGCGAAGTGCGACGACCGCTTCCCGTTCGTGGTTTCGTATGGCGGGGCGGACAACGCCACCAGCGTTGCACACCTCATCGACGCGCCCGCCGGCAAGCATGGCTTCGTGCGCGTGGAGGGCGGCGAGTTCGTGACGGACGCCGGCCCCATCCGATTCAACGGCACTAACCTCACCGGCCCCGCGAACTTCCCGGAGCACGACGTCGCCGACCGCCTTGCCGCGCGCTTCGCCCGCCTCGGCGTCAACTGCGTGCGCCTGCACTTCATGGACACCTGGTACAAGAACTTCATGGACACGCGCCGCCAGTGCATCCTCGACGACGACTCCAAGACCCAGCGCAACCTCTCCCCCGCGCAGCTCGACAAGCTCGACTACCTGATCGCCGCGTTCAAGAAGCGCGGTATCTACGTGAACATGAACCTCCACGTGGGGCGCACCCTCGACGCGCGCGACGGCGTTCCGAAGGGTTCGCCGTGGGCGAACAAGACCGTCGGGCAGTTCTACCCGCGTTGTGTCGAACTGCAGAAAGAATACGCGCGCGATCTGCTTACGCACGTGAATAAGTACACCGGCAACGCCTACACGGACGAGCCGGCCGTCGCGATGATCGAAATCAGCAACGAGGACCGCGGCCTCGTCGTCACGCGCCGCCACATGGGCATCAAGAAGCTCGCGAAGCCTTTCCAAGACGAGTTGGAGCGGCAGTGGAACGAATGGCTGAAGAAGAAGTATCCCGCAAACGAGGTCAAGTACGCAAACGGCAAGGCGCCGCTGCTCAACAAGTTCCCGAAAGCGTCGGCGCGGTTCCGCAAGGACTTCGACGACTTCCTCTGGGACAACGAACTCGCCTACTGGAAGGGGATGCGCGACTACATCCGCGAGACGCTGAAGGCGAAGTCGCCCGTCTCCGGCACGCAGGCCGCACACTACAGCCCGCGCGAAATCCAGGCGCAGCTCGACTACGTGGACGCCCACGCCTACTTCCACCATCCGAGCGGGAAGGGACGTGGATGGATCGTCAAGAACTCCACGAACGAATGGGTCGCCGGCGGCGAATCGCTTGTCCACGGACTCAGCACGCTCACGAACCTCGAGACCAAGTCCCACGCGCCGGCGAAGCCGTTCACGGTGAGTGAATACAGCCATCCGTATCCGAGTCCGTTCACGGGCGAAGGACAGCCCCTCGCGTGCGCGTACGGACGCACGATGGGATGGGACGGCGTCTTCCAGTACAGCTACAACCACTTCCCCGAGGCGTTCGAACCGGAAGGGATGCCGTGGTGCATCTTCGACGCGCTCGCCACGCCGTCCGTGTGGGTGCATTCCCCCGTGTGCGCGGCGATGATGGTGCGCGGCGACCTGCGCTCGGACCGCGATCGGAAGCTCGGCGAGTTCATCTGGAACCGCGACCGCCCCGGCAAGGAATACGTGGCCGTCAACACGAAGAACAGCAAGCTTTTCGTCGGCTATGCGGACGGCCGTGAAATCACGCTCGGCGACGTGTCGCTCAAGGTTGGCGCCACGGAGACTGGCGCGGCGACTATCTCGCTTGTCTCGCGTAACGCGACGGGATTCGGCGCGGAGGGCGCGGCGAGCATCCTCGTCGCGGCGAGCGGCATTGCCGCGAACACCGGCGCAAAGATCGAGCGCGTCTCCGAGAAGCTCGTGCGTCTTCCCGAGCGCGGACACGCCCCCGTGTGCGCGGAGGGGATTCCGTGCGAGATTACGTTGCCCGCACCGCCCGCGCGCGTGAAGTGCTGGGCGCTTGCTGGCGACGGTTCGCGCATGAAGGAGATTGCGCCGGAGGCAGTCGGCTATGGACGCCGCGCCCGCATCCGCCTCTCGCCCGCGTGCCGCACGCTCTGGTACGAAGTTGTGGTAGAGTAACGCAACATCCCTTGGCGGATAAGCGCCCGTCCCGTAATCCCTTGCGGGGACACTCCCCGCAAGGATTTTTGCTATATCTCACAAATGGCAAGAATGATTGATGTTATGTGTGGTTATTCTTTCTTGAGAATTTTCCGCATTGAAATCTCATTTTGCTCCTAGGTGGTCTTTTGCGGGGAGTGTCCCCAGATTTTTCCTAGGTGGGGAGAGTGTCCCCACGGTCTTTGCGGGGAGTGTCCCCGGGGTTTTTTGAATGTCGCGTTCCGCAAATGGCTGGGCGGAAGGCGCAGGCTTATGAACCACGGAATACACTGAATACACGGAAGAGGGATTATGGAATTGTGGAAATGGGGCGTGTCAAGAGGGTTTTTGAGAAAATTTATTTTGCGAGTGGAATGTTTCCAGGAATTTTTAGTGAAGATGCTTTGTTTGATAAATATAGGATAATGGAGATTTTTTTCGCAGTTGCTTCACGCACGCGCACGCGCGAGGGAAAAAAGCATGTTCACAAGCCGCGGAAATTGTGGTATAATGGTGCTAATAGAGCGCAGATCAGGATGACCAAGGGGAAGCCTTGAAAGTCCTTCAAAATCTAGGCGAGGTTGCTGCGACTCTAAAAAGAACAGACAACGAAAAACGAAAGGCAGAACGGTACAGGCATGAAGAAAAATTCGAAAAAGGATACGAATTCTCCAAAGCGCGCGAATCCTAGGAAACATACGAAGTCAGAGATGGAGGAGCGTGAGGTAATCGAATCTGAGTCAGAGCTGGAGGAACAGGGAGTAGTCGAATCTGCCGACATCATATTCAGTGAAGGAGACGGGGAAGAGGACGTTGATATGGATGAGAGTAATAGGATTTGTTCGTTTTGCGGCAAGCCGCGCAAGCCAGGCGATATTCTAATTGTCGGGAAGGGCGGGATGGCGATATGCAGTACCTGTGCGCAGAACCTCGCGGGCATGTCCGAGCCTGCCGAAACAACCCCTGAACCGACGAAGTCCAGGCGCAAGTCGTTTGCCGATGACATCACGCCCAGCATGATAAAGGCAGAACTCGACAAGCGCATCATCGGGCAGGAAGAGACGAAGAAGATACTGTCCGTGGCGGCGTACAACCACTACAGGCGGCTGGGTCGTGGACATGAAATGGCGGAGGAGGGCGACCTGAAGGACGTCAAGATCGAGAAGAGCAACATTATTCTCGCCGGGCCGACGGGGTGCGGCAAGACGCTCTTCGCGAAGACGCTGGCGGAGATTCTGAACGTGCCGTTTGCCATAGCGGACGCCACCACGCTGACGGAGGCGGGATATGTGGGCGAGGATGTCGAGAACATCGTGCGCTATCTCTGGATGAATTCCGGGCAGGACATAGCTCGCACAGAGAAGGGGATCGTCTGGATAGACGAACTGGACAAGATCGCTGCCAAGACGCAGAATGTGTCCATTACCCGAGATGTGAGTGGAGAAGGGGTGCAGCAGGCGCTGCTGAAGATTGTGGAGGGCACGGCCTGCAGATTCCCGGCGGAAGGCGGCAGAAAGCATCCGAATGCGCCCATGGTGGAGGTGAATACGGAGAACATCCTTTTCATTGCCGGAGGCGCGTTTGTCGGACTTGACGACATTATAAAGAGGCGGCAGGGGCGGAACGTGATAGGATTCGGCCCGGGAGAAGACGATGGCGGGAACGCCGAGCGCCAGATTGCTCAGGAGATACTTCCGGAGGATCTTGTGAAGTATGGACTGATACCGGAACTGGTGGGACGATTCCCGATTGTGTCAAAGCTGACCGCGCTGACTGAGCGGCAGCTGCTGGACGTGCTGACGAAGCCGACGAATGCGATAACGAAGCAATACCGCAAGCTGTTGGCGAGGAACGGGATAGGGCTGCGGTTCAGCGAGGACATCCTGCGCAGATTCGCGAAAAACGCGATAGAGCGCGGGACGGGCGCGAGAGGGCTTCGTGCGGAAATCGAGAAGACGATGCTGGACATAATGTACACCGCGCCCGATGTGTGCCGTCCCGGGGACACGATAGAGCTTCTTGTGGACGGGGTCAAGGTACACCACGCAAACAAGGGTCGCGCCGCCTAAAAGCAAATGCCATAATGTCGAGTACGCGGCATTGTGGCAGGGCTTGTCATGAGGAGTGGGAGAGGATATGTCAGAGGAAGCCAACGACAGCGAAGATGAAATCAAGCGGGTGAAGACCGGGAACTGGCGGCCGTTCCGTCCGCTCGGGATGGTGGACGGCGCGTGGCGGACAATCCTGCTCATGCACCGCTACCCGACCGAGGACATGTCCGAGGAGGAACGCCGCCACTGCCTCGGGCCTCAGCTCTTCGGCAAGGGCGGCCCCAGGTTCGGCGACTACGGGCGTGGATGGATACAGGAGAGGGCCGACGAACTTGTCAAGGAGGGGCTGACGCCATACGTGATGGACGCAAGGGAATGGCGCGACGAAATCGCCGACGCCATTGACTACTACAACGGAATGGGTTTCGACGAGGCTGAGGCCGAGGGGATCGTCAAGTCCGACGGGGATTTCTTTACGTGCAACATGTCGCATCCGTTGAACTGCGAAGCCGCCAAGATCTTCGCGGATTGGGATATTGCCCTTGCGAAGATGGACGAGATCTGGTACGGCGTATGCTACGGGCCGTTTGGCACCGGCCCGTGGCGTGTCCTGACCAAGGGTGTGCTGAATGGATGGAAGGACGTGTTCACATGTGCCGAAGACGCGGCATTCTGCGACATCGACAGATTCGACTGGAGGTGCGGATCGCTCGGCAACAGCGTGGACGATGCGCTTGCGATGTCGGAGATGTGCCCTGTAAGCGGGAACGTGACGATCATAGGCGGGATAGACATCATCCTGGACTGCATGGCGAAAGGCGGGGCGTCGACAAACCAGAAGAGCCGCATGGTAAGGTTCCTCAAGCGCGCTTTCGGGGAGCTTTACAGGCGGGGGAAGGTGATGTTGAAGAGCATGGGCGCGGAGGCGTCCCTTGCCACATACTTTACCGAACTGAAAAAACGGTGGGAAATGTCGTACGACTTGTTCGGCAAGGTGATGGATCCTGGCCTTGAGGAAGGCCGGAACAGGTTGGACATGGAGTTGACGGCCATGGAGATTGAAATAAAACGAGAGCAGGGAAGCAGGGAAGGGAAACAAAGATGACCAAAGAAGAGTTCATAAAGATGTCGTTTGACCTATTTGATGCTAGTTTCATGGTTGACGAAAACGTGGAGGAGAGGAAGAAGTTCAGGACGGTGCCGCGAGTACGGTCGTTCTTGGAAGAGGCATATGCCAGAGGATGGGACAGGGATGTAGTAGATGTCTGCCTTATGGGTATGTGGAAGACGGAAGTGGGAGAAGGGCGATTGTAGCGAGTCCGGGAGGTATTTTGCGGGGAGTGTCCCCGCAGGTATCTTTGAACCACGGAATACACTGAATACACGGAAGGGGGGATTGGAGGAGTGTAAAGTGTAAAATGTAAAGTGTAAAATCATTGCGGGGAGTGTCTCTAATGGATTGTTTGCGGTTTGAGAATTTTCCGCATTGAAATCTCGCGGAGTTTTTTGGCGGGTTACATGACGGAAAGGCCACAGAGGGGATTTTGAGGGGAAAATTGGCGATTGACGGCATTTTACCCATTGGCAAATTGCTGTATTTTTGGTACACAAGGCCCTGCGCGAGGTGCTGGCGAACGCGCTCATCCATGCCGACTACCACGGGCGGCGCGGTATCGTGATCGACAAGTACCCCAAGCGCCTTGAGGTGTCGAATCCGGGAACGCTGCGCATGAGCAAGTCCGTCGCCATCGCCGGCGGCACGAGCGACGCGCGAAACGGAAAGATATTCAACATTTTCTCGCTTGTCCGCATCGGCGAACGTTCCGGCATGGGGCTTTCAAGCCTCTACGGCACCTGGGAAAAGGAGCATTTCGCCGCGCCGTCCATCGTTGAGAGCTACGAACCCGACCGTACCAAGGTGATGGTTGAGTTCGAGTCCGACGATTTGGAACTGGGGGAGAAAACTGGCGTAAGTGAAGATGAAAACGCCGAAGTGACGATGAAAAAGGCCATAAGTGACGATGTAAATCGGATAAGTGACGATGAAAAGCAAAGAAGTGAAGGTGAAAAAGGCGAGTTTGATATTCTGATGGGTGCATATAGAAACGACTTCCGCGAAAAAGCCAGAAAGGTTCTTGCTGCCTTTGCTGAAGACCCAGAAGTTGATATTCCTTCCGTCGCCAAGAGACTGGGCTTTTCCGCAATCAGTGTCTGGCGTGCCATTCGTGCGATGAAAGAAGTCGGGCTGCTTGTCCGCGAAGGCGGCGACAAAGGCGGCAGGTGGATTGTCAGGAAAGCGGGGCACTGAAATGAACTACGAACATGACATCAAGACGCTCTTGACCATTGGAGAGAACATCGTCATAGAGTTCAAGCGAGCTGGCAACGGCCCTGAACATGATACTTACGAGTCTATTTGCGCATTCCTGAACCGGCAGGGCGGGGATGTCTTGCTGGGCGTGACTGATGACGGGAAAGTCGTTGGAGTGCCGCCGAAAGCTGCATCTTCCATGGTGCGGCAGATCGTCAATGTGATGAACGATCCCAACCTCTGGGAGCCGCGTATCGCTGTCTATCCGGAAATCGTCGTCTATCGCGGCAAGACGATCATCCGCATACAT
>CADCCQ010000055.1 GCA_902799955.1 uncultured bacterium
GTTCTTCAACCATCTCGTCAAGGATCTTCCACAGGTCGACTGCGCGGCATGATTTCGCACGTCACCTCATTGACTCTGCATAAAAGTCTCGTTGCACCCCCCTCCCGCCAATGCGGCGCGGCTGGACGGCATGCTACGCGAACCCAGAATGGGCGTCTATTCTTGGCGAATGCGGAAGAACTTCTGCCTTGCGGGGAGCGGCTTCAGGTAGATCGTAGGCGTCTCGCCGCGCATCGAGGACGGACAGGAAAGCACGGTCTGCTCTCCTTTGCCGGCGCCGACAGAAAACGCAAGCGGAGTCCAGTCGTTCGCGGTCAGGCTGGTAGCCCCCTCCACGACGTATGCGCGCGAACCTGTGGCCGTGAAGGTGATGGCGTCTCCCGCGGTTTCGCTGTGGGCGTATGCGGTGATCACCAGTTTCGACGACGGGTCGAACGGGTCCGTGCCGGCGAAAGCCTCCTTGAGCGTGGAGATCCCGTCGCCGTCGTGGTCATGGTTTGGGTCAAACGGCTGGCTCGCGTCGTAATAGTCGCTGTACAGCCACTCGGAGTAGAGCGACCAGTAAAGGTCGCCGTCGACGCCAAACGTGTCCTCGCCCGGCTCGCTGAGGACGATGTCGATTTCCGCGACACCTCCCGGAACGCCGACGATGCTCTTGGCGGACGGCACGACCCCGACCCATTGCTTCTTTTCGCTGTCGGTGACGACGATCGCCACCGGGTCGTTCTGCACCGCATAACCGTCGACCGCAGAAGTCGACATCGGGATGTCCACGGAGTAGTTCCTGCGCGAATCGGAACGGTGGAATGTGGTTGCCTCCGCAAGCTTTGCGCCATCTGCGTCGTACACCGCGACGACAGCCGACTTCTCGGCGTCG
The DNA here is from genome assembly GCA_902799955.1 of uncultured bacterium. Classification (GTDB taxonomy): domain Bacteria; phylum Verrucomicrobiota; class Kiritimatiellia; order RFP12; family UBA1067; genus UBA1067. The sequence continues at coordinate 878 of CADCCQ010000055.1, forward strand.
TATGCGGCATGCGAGGCGTCCATCACACGCCCAAGGAAGGTGTAGGGCGTGACGCTTATCACGGGCGAGGCAGCCCAAGCCGCCACTGCCCAGACCAAAGCCAAAATGGCAAATGCCGTACTTTTCATCTCGCATCTCCTTTCGTTCTTCATTAGTTCCCGCTTGCCGAATACGTCTTGAGGCCAAGCTTGATGTCGGACACCGAATCGATGAACGCGTCGATGGCGTCCTCGCGGCTGGAGTTCATCGCGCCGGCCGGGATGATGAGGAGCCAGCGCGTGTTCCATGCGGAACGGCCCACAAGCCGCGTGCAGTCGAGCTCGTCGTCTTTCGGCTCCTTGCCCTTCTCGTCATAGTAGGCGCGGAAGGACGGATGGCGGCGAATCCGGGTTCCCGTGTCGTTGCCGCCCGTGTTTCCGTCGTAGAGCGGCGTCCAGTCCGGATCGTCGAGCTGCGTGGAGCCGATCGCGTAGGGCGCGGGAATCGTCTGGTCCACGACCTTCCACGAAAGGACCGTCTCGGGATCGCCGACGGCCCTCATGCAGTCCGCGCCAACCGGCACGAGGTACGCGGTCGGAGTCTTCGTGAGCGAAGAATCGTCATAGCCCTCGAAATGGACGCCGGCGGCGGCGATGTGCGTCGCATACCATGTCGGGTCGAGCGGACTGTCGCCGCCGACAGACTCCCTGCCGAAGAAGTTGTTGCCGTAAACGATTTCAGACGGGAATTCGATCACCAGGCCCGGCTCCTTCTCCGCCATGCTGCCCGAAAGCGGCTGGCAGAAGTGCCGGAACTCGGGCACCGCGTTCAAGTCGTCCACGACGCACTTCTCAAGCGCCGTCCGCCAATTCTTGTCGCCGCGTTCGTCGGGGTAGATGCGATACAGCTCGTGGCGCAGCGAGAACCACGTCGCGTAGTTCTGCGGATTGTTGATTCCCAGTCGCGGCTTGAGGGCCAGCCAGTTGGCGTCGAGCCTGGCGAGGATGTCCGCAAGCCCCCCGTCGCCGTTGCCAGATGTGACGATCGGATCGCCGTCAGAATCGAACTCCCCAAGCGCGCGCGCGCCGACGATCTCCGCGATGAACCGGTCGCCGGCTGCGGCGTCGGAGGAGAGCAGCCCCGTCTCGTAGTCGTAGGCCTGAGCCGCGAGGTAGGCGTACTTCTGCGCGAGGTCGAACATGGAGGAGTAGCGCGAGAGCGCGTTGTCGCGCGCGATGCGGAAGAACATCTCGTTGTAGCGCGTCTTCGTGAGCGAATCGACGGACTGGGTACGCTTCAGCGTGCGTTCGTCGATGATGCGCTCGGCCTCGGCGATGGTGGTCTCGACCGCCGCCTGCGCCGCCAGGAGCTCGTTGTAGGCGGAGACCATCTCCGATCTCGCGGAGTTGTACTCGTACCACAAATCCCGCAACGTGGTGTACATCTCGACGCGGTTAAAGGCGAAGTCGCCGGTCGCCATGAGCATATCCTTGGTGAGGGTTGTCCATGACTGCCCCGCCTCCTGGACGGCGAGGGTGTTCTTGGCGACAAGCAGCGTCTGCTGGAACGTGCTGCTTGCCGCAATGTAGGCGGCGTTCATCGCCGGGGAGGCCAGCGCCCTCGGATCGATGTTCACCGTCATGCCGGCGCCTTGGACGGCGGGGATCGCGTCCTTAAGGGCCTCCTGCATCTCTTTGCTGGTTTCGCAGAGCACTTCCAACGAGTTGATCGAGCAGTTGAGCGCGGCCTTCGTCCCCGCGGCGGCATAGTCGGCGATCGCGCCGGCTATGGTTGCCGCGTATTTGACTTCCTGGATCGGGGTCGTGATCTTGGCCGTGGTGTTGACCGAACCCTCGAAGTCCTCAAGCCTGCTCCTGCACGTCGCCATCTTGCTCTCGAAAGAGGCATAGGCGACGATGAACGTGGCGAGCGCCTCCTGTATCTTGCCCTGCGCCCGACGCTTGCCGGTTATGTTCGACGGCTTGAGGACGAATCCGTTCGCGCTCAGGGCGAACGTCAACGTGTTCGTCGATTGCGTCGCGCTCGATGGCACGAACGGAATGAACACGTTGACGAGGTCCGGCTTGGTCTTCATGGTGATCGTCATTGCCGCGGTGGACGAAATGTTGCTGACGCCATAGAGAGTGGGATCCATCCATGCGTAGTGATAGATGTCCGGTCCGTCGTAGCCCTGGGGATACGAGCCGCCGGGACCGATGTCGCCCGCGTAGGGATAGCCGAAGTATTCGATAAGCCTGCTCTTGAACTCCAGTTCCGCCGATTCGAGCATGTTCTCCTGCGCGAACTGCGACTCCTGCAGCAGGCGCATGTGGTTTGCGCTCTCCTGGGCCTTCTCGAGCGCCTTGCGCGCGTTCGAGAGCGCCGTCCCGGCGCGCTCGCGGACCTGCTCGAAGTGCGTCTTGACGTCGTCCTCTCCACGCGGATCGAGGTCGAACGGGATCGCGCCCGTCGCGAGGCCCGCCGGATTCAATCCGGCATCCATCTGGTCCACCTTCTTCTGAAGCTGGGGAACGATGCCGGCGAGCGAGGAGAGCTCCGCTACCGTGCTTCGGTCAATGCGCTTCAGCCCCTCGTCGCTGAAACCGACGCTCATGCCGCTTTCCCGAGCCGTGATCCATTCTCCGCCTTCGACGTTCCAGTAGACGTCGCTTTGGGCCGTATCGGCGATCACGTCCGGGCTATCGACCTGCGAGATTGGACGGAGGTAGAGGGCTAGTCCGTCGGAAAGCGGGCTCACGTAGTCGCGCTTTGCGCGAAGGTCGCTGTTCGAGCGATACACGCCGTCCCAGAAGCGCACCTCGCCGATTTCTCCCGTGTAGTCGGCGCCGAGGACGATGAAATTCGCGGAGACGGTGCCGCCCAGGTTGACCGTCTCCTCGGCGACATTCGCGCCTGTCGCGTCGAATACGGTTATCGTAGCCGCGCCTCCGCTGCACCTGAGAGCGACAAGCGACGTTGACCCCGCCCGCAGCTGCACGACATCCTTCTCGAACGCCGTGGCTTCGTCCAGCGCCAATTCCATGTCGACCTGTTCGTATTCGTACGGCACGTAGAGGCCCGTGGCCTCGTCGAGCTCGTTGGCGACGAACCAGCCGTCCGCGCTCCAGTCAGGAGGCTGCGGGATTACGCCGGCGGCGATGGCGGACATGGGGGCGAATCCCGCCGGGAACGACGTCGGGCTGCCGCCGCCAAAGAACACGCATTCGAAGATCGCCCCGTTGCTTTCGTTTGTCATCGCAATGCTTGCGTAATCCCCGGAGTTCTCCGTCGTGTTGGTATAGGCATAGTAGTAGAGGGCGTTCGTCGAGACGATCGTCTTGCACGAACCGCTCGCGAATTCGAGCGTGTTGTCGCCGCGAAGCCCGATGCCGAACGCGTTCTGCCCGTCCATGGCCATGACGAGTATCGCGCCGTCGTCGACCTGCGACGCGCCGGGGTTGACCTGGAACTCCACGGTCCATGTGCCGTTGGCCTCAAGCCGCGCGGACTTTTCGGAGTCGATGTCCGCGGAGATCAAAGACTCGCCGCCCGTGAAGGCATAGCGGTAGTAGCGCCCGGCGTCCGGCGCGGCATCGAGAAGCGAGGTGCCTACGGCCCAGTTGCAGAGCGCGCCGAAGCCGCCGCGCGACGCCCATTCGCCGTAGCCGAAGTTGCGTTCCTTGTTCGTGTCGATGTAGCCCGCGCTCGCGGAGCCGCCGTTGTCGCGATATGCCTTGCGCGCCGTGCGGTCCACGATCTCCAGGGCGGTCTTGGCGACGTTCTCCGCCGCCTTGGCGAACTGCGCCTCGTCGTAGTAGTCGACGTTCAGCACGGCGTCAGCGACGACCATCTCGCCCATCGCGGGCTCGCCCCACGAGAAGTACGGGTTCCTGAGCAGGCGATAGTATCCCGAGAGCGCCGAGAGGTAGTGGCCGTAGGCGTCGCCGTGGCCCTGCGGATACATCTGGGCCGCCTGCGAATAGTCGATCACGCCCTTGTTGTTGCCGCTGATGTCGTAGTTGACGGCGTACGCCACTTCGCCGGCGTTCATCCCGCGCGTGAAGTTCCACACCAGGCGGTTGTAGTATGGCGAGATGCGCACCGACGGCGCGTTCTCGTTGGAGCGCCCGCGGAAGAGCGCGAGCTCCTCGTCGAGAAGCGTCGGCACCTGGTTGTCGAAGCAGAACAGGGAGGAGGACAAAGCGCCGTAGTCAAGCTCGAAGCCGGTCATCTCCACCGTGTCGAAGTTGGCGCCGAAGCCGATCGTCGGATTGAGGGCATCGGTGTACGCCTCGTCCCCGAGGAGGTTGTAGAGGTCGGCCAGCCGGGCAACGGCGAGCTGGAGCTGCTTGTTCGCGTCCGCATCGCTGATGCCGAGCTGAAGCGACATGGACTCGGCCTTGGAAAGGATGGTCTCGTAGAGCTGTATGAGGCCGACGCTCGTCAGGTTGTCCTGGTTGAGGGCCACGTCGCCCTCGTAGGGCGCGCCTGCCTGGCGGATCATCGTGACCGCGGTCTCGGCCTCGTTTTCCGCGAGGTCGCGCATGCGCTGCGCAAACGGCGTCACGTTGTTCAGCACGCGCTGCACCCACCCTTCGGCGAGCGCCGGCGGATCGGTCCACTCGGACCACTCGTAGCCCATCACCGGAAAGGCCGGAGAGCTGTCGGAGGCCGCGCGGTAGCGCATCGCGTAGTAGGTGTTGACCATGTCGGCGAGCGTGTCGCCCTGCTGGCCGATCACGAAACGCGTAAGGCCGTTGGTCGGCGCGAACTTCTGCGTGTATTCGTTGTCGAAGTCGGTGGGCACCACGCCGTCGGAGCGCGGGCGGCACTTGCGCCACTCGAAGACGTAGTCTTCCGGCGAGCCCGCGAACGCTTCCGCGTAGATGACAGAGAGCTGCTGCGAAAGGAGGTTGAGGGGATCCTCGCGCGTGACGACCCTGCCCGTGTAGTATTTGGGCACGACCCTGAAGAGGTGCATGTTGATCGGGTCGCCTGCCGCGACGCCCATCAGCCCGTTCGTCGCGTCGTTCTCGATGATCGTCACGTAGTTGGTGGCGCCCATCGTGAAGATCGCGTAGTGGTCGCGCGGCTGGTAGTCGATGACGTCCTCGGCGGCGGAGACGGCACGGTGCCGCGACGGCTCGATCCGCCTCTTCGCAAGCGCGTCGATGGCGGCGCGCCACGCGGCCTTGCCCGTTTCGCTCGCCGTCTTGTCCACGATCGTCTTGAGCGTTTCGCGTTCCGAGTCGGAAAGGACGTTCACGTGGAGGAGCGAAACGCCGCCCGGATTGTCCTCGCGCTCGCCTTCGAGCTTGAGGCAGTCAGTCACTTCCGCCGTCGTGTCGAGGTAGAAGCGCTTGGAGATGGACGGAGGCAGGCCGTCGAACGACCACTTCCCCTTCCGGAGCGTCGCGTTGCCGCCCGCCCCTTGCTTGATGCCGAGGTCGGCGACGGCCGCCGCAACCGTCGCGTAGGTCGAGACGGGGAATCCGGCGGACTGCGCCACCGTCGGGTCGAAGAGGACGGCCGTCGCGTCACGCTCCGCATCCGTCGCCGGCCATACGACGCCAACCGACTTCGCGTTCCAGACTTCCGGCAGGCCGGAAGACGCCGTTGTGAGCGTACGCCCGATTTCCATCTCCGGCACTTCCTCCGGCCATTCGACGGACCATCTCCAGGCGGCAGGCTTGGCAGTCAGCGCATTCCTGGCAGGCACCTTCCCGTCCAGGAGCGAAAGCCACGGCACGGATTCGCCCACGGCCGGCCAGCTTGACTCGGGAAGCGACGGGAACGCGAAGCCGTCCTGCATCGGATAGTACATGTGGACCGTCAGCGCGCCGGCGGCCTTGGCCCAGAGCTGGCCCTTGCGGTCGCGGTGCGCGGGCGAGATCGCGCTGATCTCATCCCAGTACGTCTCGGGCCGCCACGGATTGTCGAAGAGGTCGAGCGGATGCGGTCCGGGGACGGCCTTGCCGGCCAGGCATTTGTCGGCGAGCGCGGCATACGTGTCGTTTGTCACGACCACATCGAACCACTGCATCCGCTTGCGGCCGTCCTTGACATATTCCACGAGCACGCCAGGCGCGGAGGAATCCGCCGTGTTCAGATCGCTGCGGAGCGCCCAGACGACGTAGCCGTCGCCGCTGTCCTGCACAAAGGCGTGCTCTTCGTTCGGGTTGTAGCCGTCCACCCCCGGCGTGTTCTGCACGTACACCTTCGGCGTCTTGCCGGAATCGGCGTCGATCGTCGCCGAATCGAGCGAGACCGGCCCGTTCTCGTCCGAAAGGCAGTTGTAGGCGGTGTACGGGATGCCGATGATCTTCTCGGTGAACGTGCGGTAGTCATTCCCCGTCACGGCAAGGTCTACCCCTTCCTTGAAGACGTAACAGCCGGAGAGGCCTTCGTCCTCGCTGCCATCGTGCGCATTGGCCATGGCGATGGAGAAGATCTCGTCCGGGCTCAGCTCCCTGTTCCAGAAAAGGAGTTCGCCGATTTCCACGCCCGAACGTCCGCGCGCGCCGTCCCACGCGCCAAGCCGCGCCGCGACGGAGGCGGCAAGGAAGCTGCCGAGCCCGGCGGCCGTGCTCGAGGCGACCGGGAACGAGTTGACGCAGAGGGTGGCCGTCGTGTTCGATATCGAGATGGCAACGTGCCCCCACCCCCAGTCCGAGGCCGACATCTCGGCCGTCATGATCCGCTCGCCGTCGAGGCTCACCACAAGGTTCGTGCCGCCGCCCTCCAGCCGCCAGTCGACGACAAGACTGGATGTGCCGGCCTTCATGGCAAGGATTGCCGCCTCGTCCGCAGTCGGCGGCTCGTCCTCGTTGCCGCGCATCCAGAACGCGACCGTCCCGCCGGCCTCGCCAAAGTACGTGCGCGTCGCCAGCTCGGCGTACGAGTCCGTGCCGGCGAGGTAGATGGCGTTGTCGTGCGAGTACCAGCTGTAGCCGGCGCTGCCTTTCTGCGAGGCGATCGCGATCTGCGGGCATTCGCCCTCTGCCGGCCACCGGACGGAATACACCTGCGGAAGCGTCGGGATCGTGATCGGCTTGGGCATGCCCTCTTGCTGGATCGTCGTGTTCCACCAGACCTCGATGCTCGGATTCCCGTTCCCCGCTCCCCCTTCCCCCTTCCCGGCCAGCGCCGTGACGGCGTAGACGACGCTGTCGTAGGTGTTCGTGTCGCCGCCGTTCGCGACGCCGGCCATGACGTTTGTGGAGACGCCTTCAGCGTCTGTTTCGGCGCGCGGCGCCGAGTAGAGATTCGGGTTCCAGACGCGCGCGCTTGTCGCCTCGTAGATGTAGCCGGGGCTTTTGGCGTCGCACTTGGGCGAGAATCGAGATGACGTGCCGTCGACGGTTCCGCCCCTGAGCCGCAATTCCTTGCCGACGGATATCTCCTCGGGGACGAGCGTGAAGTAGTCGGGGTCGGTGCGCATCACGGAATGCACCGGGACGAACCAGACGTTGTCGTTGGCCGTGAGCATGAGAAGCGAATATCCCTTGGCCGTCGTCGTGAACGTTCCGTCCGCCAGCGGCGCCCGGGCATGTCCGTCGGGATCCTGGTAGCCCATCAGCGTGGGCGTGTACTCTTTCGGGATGTAGATGCTGCGCCCGTAGTCGCCCTTCTCCGTGCCGCGCACGAACACGGTGGCGTCTACGGGCCAGTCGCACTCGTAGTGGTCCAGCTCGAACGGCCACTGGACCTCCATCTCGTCGGTCTCCATCCAGTAGACCTCGGCGTTCCAGCGGCAGTCCCTGGTGGGACGGAGCGGATAGACGTTGCCGTTCTTCGGCGAATACGAATGGTTGCCCTTGTGCTGGTAGAGATATTCGCCGCGGTCGTCGCTGGGCGAAACGACGGTCGGCCGCGCCCGGAGGCCGACCGTGTCGTATCCGCGCCCGTCCGGCTTGAGCGCCTTGCCGATTTCGCCGGAAAGGACGTTCACCACGGGGCGGCATACCTCCACGGCCTGCACGTGCAGCATGTGCTCGTACGTGCCGGTGTCGTAGTAGGCCATCACCACCTGGCCCTGCAGCTGGCCGTACGCGTACAGCATCTTCGAGGAGCTGTCGACGACAAGCCCCGAAACGACGCGGTTGGAGATCACCTGCTCGATGCCGGCCGACGAGTTGGTGTGCACGCCGTACTTCGGCGTCAGCAGCTCGGCCGAGCCGAAGAACTTCACGAACTTGCCGGAAAGGTCGATGCCTGGCGCATTGTAGGGATGGTCGGTCCAGTAGATACGCCTCGGCCTGCCCGAGCACGAGGCCGAGACGACGTACGTCATCGGCGTCTCGGCGCCGTCCTTCGCCACCCATGTGAGCGAGATCGTGCCGCCCTCCGTGACGAACACGCGTTGTCCGGCCGGATCGAACAGCAGCCCCCGGGGATTGTCCGCCACGAACCTGTCGTAGGTGGCGCTCCAGTCCACGTTCGCCGGCGGCTGGATGGCGTCGCCAAGATAGTATTCCGGCTTGGTGCGCTCAAGCGAGAAGCCCGCCTCGTTCGTCGCGAGCCGCACGCGGGGTTCGCCGGCCACGGTCGCGGCCGACTGGGCGACAACGCCGTTCGTCGCCGGCGCGACCACGGTCATCGCCGAATAGGCGACGTTCGCGGAAAGCCATGCGTTCGCCTCCGCAAACGGCGTGTTGCGGATTTTTGCGACGCCTGGAACTCCCAGGGTGAAACCGGCGTCTGCCGCGCACAAGGCAAGCGGCAGGAGCGACGCCGCACTCAATGTCAAAAGCCCGTTCTTCATGGAAGCCCTTCCCCTCACTTCACCCGCATGATGTAGCACAGCGCATAGAACGGCGGACGGTTCTCGTGCGCCTTGCCGCCGCCCGCGTCGGTGGTGTCGTTGATCCGCTCGGCCCACGACCCCCAGTCCTTGGTTGCGTAGGTGATCACCTCGTGGCTGTCGTTGTGGGCGAGCGCGTAGCCGCTCGAACGGCCCCAGAGCACGTGGCTGTGCTTGGGCATCTGCGCCATCGTGAGCGTGACGGTGTCCGCGCCGCCTCTGGCATCGACACGATAGTCGCCGCTGCCGCCGATGCCGACGACAAACCGGCCGCGCAGATCCGGCGTGCCTCCCGCGCCGTCGCAAAGACGCCAGTTGGGCGGGATGTCGGACACGGCGCCGTACCACGGGATTATGCCGCCGACGGGAATCGAGCCGCCTCCGGACATGGCGCCTCCCGTCTCGAGATCGCCGCCGACGGTCGCGCTTTTGAATGCCGTGGCGGAGCCTGCCGATATCCCGTCCGACGCGACGACGGCGTCCGCATGCACAGCCTCGGCGACATGCGCGCCTTCCGCCGCCGCGTCGCCGGCGACGGACATGTCGCCGCTCGCATTCGCGGTGTCGGCGGCGCAGGTGGCAGCTGGCGAGGCGAGAAGCTTCTGGCGCGGCGATATCTCCGCCTCTCCGCCATCCACCGCAAGGCCGAAGTAGAGCGTCGTGCCCGCATTGTCAGCCAGCACGTCCGCCAGTCCCGTGCCCGCCACGCCCTCGATCTCCTCGCCCGCCACGTCGGAGATTTCCAGCGCGAAGAGGCCGTCGTCGTCCAGGGTCACGCGATGCCTGCGCCCCCAGTGAGGCGAACCGCCCGTCGCCTGCCCGTAGATCCTGAACGCGATCGTGTGCGACTTCTGCGCGAGCGCGTTCCCCTGCGCGTCGCGCAAGGTGCCCTGATAGGTGAACGCAAGGATGCCCCGGTTGGGATCCGGGATGTTGTCGTTCTGCGAAACCACGAACCTCGGGACGGCCTTCGTGACGCCGTCCTCTTCGACGGCCACCCAGTTGCCGCCAAGCGCGGCAACGAGCTCCGCCGCCGTCTTTCCGCGTCCGTCGAGCCCCTGCGCTTCGCCGTAAACGCGCGTGTACCAGGTGTTGGAGCAGTCGGCGGCGGACTTGAAGCCGTTTCTCACAAGCGTGAACGCGTCGGTTTCGTCGAGGCTGAGCTCCGAAGGTGCGAAGAGGGAGTTGCGCGTGCCGACAGTGGCGCTCTGACGCCATCCGACGAGACCGCCGCAGGAATTGGCGTTGGCCCCGACGATCGAACCGTCGAAAAGGCAGTCCACGACGACGATGATGGGATAGCTCGAGCGGGAGCAGCCAAGCAGTCCGCCGCTCGTGGCGTCGCCGTCCACCGTACACGCGATCGCAACCGACGAACGGCAACGTTCCAACATCACGAGGCCGTTGTCCAGCTGTTCCGCGACGCCGATGAGGCCAGCCGCGAACTTGCCGTCGGTTTCGATCGTTCCGGCCGTGCGCAGATCGTGGATGTGGCACCCGTCCGAAACGTACGCGAACGGCGCGGCGGGGTTGCCGGCACCGGCGTTCGTGACCTTGATGCCGACGGTCAGGGTCTTGCCGTTGCCGTCGAACTCTCCCCTGAAGCGGCGCGTCTCCGGGAAGCCGCAGCGCGGAGAACTTCCGGCCAGCGTCACGTCGCGCATCAAGACGGCGTTCAGCGTCGCTTCGCCGTCGTTCACCCGCGTCGTAAAGCTGTCCCAGTCGGCGGCGGACCGTATTTCCACCGTCTCCGCGGCCGCCACGAGGGGGAGAAGCGACAACAGCGCGATTGTCCTTGTCATTCCTGCCTCCTCTCTCTTCATTCCACTCTCATGATGAACGCAAGCGCATAATACGGCGGACGGTTCTCGTGCGCCTGGCTGCTGCCTGTTTCAGTGGTGTCGTTGATCTTCTCGGACATTGACCCCCAGCTCTTGTTGTAGTAGGTGATCACCTCGTGGCTGTCGTTGTGCCTGCCGGCGTAGCCGCTAGACCTTCCGTACACCGTGTGGCTGTGCTTGGGCATCTGCTCCTGGGTGAGCGCAACCGTGTCCGCGCCGCCCGTGTCACCGACCGCGTAGTTGTTGTCGCCTCCGATGCAGACCACAAAGCGACCCCTGAGGTCTGGCGTGCCATTCGACCCGTCGCAGAGCTGCCAGCCGCTTGGCGGCGTGGTGCCTCTCCACATGATGATTCCGCCGATCGGCACGGCTCCGGTCCCGTTGATCGAGCCGGAAACGACAAGATCGCCGTTCACCGTCATCTTCCCGGACGTCGTGAGCGTCGCCGCGCCGATGTTCCCCGACGCGCTGATCGACTTGGTCGTCAGCCCGTTCGTGACCGTCAGGGACTTGGCGGTCAGCAGCCCGGCCACCGTGAAGTTGCCGCTCGCCCGAGAGACGTCCGAGGCGAACGTAGCGTACGGCACGGCCAGCATCTTCTGCCGGGGCAATATCTCGCCGGAAGTCCCGCTGACCTTAAGCCCGATGTACAGCGTCGTCGTGGCGTTCCGCCTAAAGACCGTCTCCAGGCTGTCCCTGGGCATGCCGCCAATCGCGGAACCCGAGGCATCGGACACCTCTACGTTGAAAAGGCCGTTTGCGTCGAGCAGCACCGCGTACGACCGTCCCCAAAGCGGCGCTCCCCCTTCCGCCATGTCGTAGAGGCGTATCTCCACAGTCTGGTTGCCGGTCAGGGGTGCCGTGCCCTCCGCATTCATAAGCGCTCCCTGGTATCCGAACGCCGCCGTCGCCGCGTTTGCCGGGAGGACCGTGCTTGCCGCGACCGCCGCCACGATTGCCATTGCTGCCATGACCTTCTTCATTTTCATCTTTCCTTTCCTGAAAACTTGTTTTCAATTCCTCATTCAAGCACGATTTCCGTCTTGGGCGAAACGCGCTTGATCGTCATCGGGCCGCTTACCGTCACGGCGCCATCATGGCGAAGGCCGGTAAGCGTCCATGTGCACGTGCCGTGCACTTCGTCCGTCGGGTTCCACGACGCCTCGCCTCCGTCAAAGTCGAGCGAAAGCGCGACGACGCTCTTTACGGAAAACGTCTCGGGCTTCACGTCGTACTTGTAGTTTGCGAAGTCGTCGCCGCTTGGCGCGGCTGTCTTGAAGTCCCACTTCAGGCCGTCGTGCTGCGGGTGGTAGGGATGGCGCAGAAGGCTCGTCGCGCCATCGCCGGCCACGGTAAACTCGAACGTGGCCGTGCCGCGCGCGAGATTGCTTTCCTTCGCCGTGACGACCGGCGTCTCGGTGGGCAGGCAGACGGCGCTGATGCGCATGACCGTGCGGGCGGTCGCCGGCGGCGTGGCCGTTCCCGCATAGAGAATGTAGTCCCAGTAGCCGTCATCGCCCACCGTCCCCGCCGCCACAACGCGCTGCAAGAGGCGAACGACGCCATTCTCGTCGATGTGCAGCGGCAGGCGCAGCTTCAGCGTGCTGCCGGCATCGCTCGCAGAACCGTCGCCAGGCCCCTTGACCTTGTCGAGGGCGACGTCGCCCACCCAGAGCCCGCCGGGCCACGCGCGCGCGGAAGCGGCGCCGCCGGAAGTCTCGCCCTGGATCGGCACGTCGACGCGCATCTTCGAGTATCCTTCCGTTTCCGTTATCCTCAGGATCAGTCCGAACGACTTGCCCGCCGGATAGCCGTTCATGGCCTTTCGGTCCAGACCGACCTGAAGGTTCCACGTCTCGCCGGCGGCAAGCGTCTTGGCGGCGACATGCGCATCAGTGCAGGCCGTCCACTGCGCGTTGGTGAGCGCCGCACCCGCGTCGCGCACATGCAGCCACGTGTAGGCGAGCGTGACATCCTGCCTGTTCGCCGCATCGTCCACGAGATCGATCGAGACCGTTCGCGGCTTCGTGCCGTCGTTGCGGATCGTCAGGGTTCGCTTCACGTCGTCGCGGCCGTAGTCGAGTCCGCTCCTCGGCGAAACCCACAACACGCCCGACCAGTCGCTGACGATGTCAGACGGCATGATGAGGACGTCGCCGTCGGTAACCTTCGCGGACGTCATCTTGATCATGCGCGGCGCTTCGGCCTTGGATGTTCCGAAAATGCGGTAGAACGTACGATTGGAAAGATAGGCACCTCCAAAACCGTCCAAGTAGTCCGATGGAGCTGTCGTCACGCCCGCGCCCCGGGCGAGAGAAAAGCCCACGTAGTTGTAGACGTTGTTCGTGCCGCTCACGTGCCACTTGAGGCGCGGCGCGGCGGGAACGCCAACGAGCGTCGTCGCCACGGGACTAGCGTTCGTGCCAAAGTATAGAAGTACCGTGCCCGCCGGAAGGCGCTTGGCGTCGCTCGCCTCGGGATATCCCCTCTTCCACGTCGCGAACGGCGGTGCCGTCATTCCTTGCGTCTCGCCCTCTGCCGCGAACTGCGCCGTCGAGAGGAACGCGCCAGGGTCGTAAAGGCCGACAGAATCCGTCGGCCATGATTCAAAAACGCTATCAAGCGTCCCCGTCGGCGAGACCTCGGCATACACCGCGTTCCAGCCAGGCTTGAGTGACAGATCCTGGGTGGAGAGCACCTCGCCCATCACACCCGTCGAGCAAATCGCGCCAAGCGCAACAGTCACCGCTTTTTTGTAGAGTAGAGACCCACGCCTCGGCGTTGCCGCGCACACGCTTGAACTTGGGGTTTCACCCTGCGATCTTTTGCGAATTGTGCTCATTCTTGCTTCTCTTTGTTTCGGTTGTGCTTGCTTCCTTGCCGCTGGGAAACAAGGCGATGGACATATTCCGTCTTGTCGACGTATATGCAGTTCTCTCTCCTGAGCCGGGGAAAGTCGTTCGTGTCTGTGGCTATCGGTCTCATCACGCAATATTATACCACAACAAAACCTTGCCGTCTATGCCTCCGTGTATCTTTCATCTTTGTCAAACATACACACTTACGGGTATTAAACCACAAATTCCGCCGCCACCTCAAAAATCAGGGCCGATCCAAAAGAATCCCCGCCCCCTTCGCCGGTTGCTCCCCGGCGGCCTTGCGCGCGAAGCCTTCCCTCACCGCCGTCGTCACGGACTTCGCGCGACGGTAGCCGTCGTAGAGTCCGGCCATGTTCTCGGCGAGCAGCTTGGTCCGGATGTTGGAGCCGTCGCGGTGATACGTGCGCGCGTCGGCGAAGTGCCAGAACGTGAGGCCGGCCATCTCGGGATCGGCGAAGACACGGTCGAGCACGTCCTTGTCGTAGGAGAGCTGGAACTCCTCCGTGCCCTGTCCCGCCGCCGGGTCGTGGTAGCCGTAGATTGCGACGGTGCCCATCTCCGAGACGATGATCGGCTTCTCGGGATAGAGCTTGCGGTAGCGCGCGACGATCTTCGTGACGGCATTGTCGATGAGCTTCTTCTGGTTCTCGAACGTGCCGACGTTGGTCCCGATCCAGCCGGGGTAGGTGTTGAACGAGACGATGTCCGTGTTCGCGTTCGAGATGTCGTCCATATTGCGGTTGCAGGCGAACGTGACGAGACGGCCGGAGTCCTGCGCGCGGATCGCCTCGATGAGCGCGTCGTTCATCTTCTTGCCCGCCTTCGTCTGCGAGTCGTTCTCGTTCTGGAAGGCGAAGATGATCACGGACGGGTGGTTGAAGCTCGCGCGCACCATCGCGCGCGTCTGCTCCACCTGGAGCCGGAAGTACGCGGGGTCGGACATCTGCTTGGCGGTGTTGCCCCATCCAAGCGACTCCTCCCACACGAGGACGCCCATCTCGTCGCAGTAGTCGAGGAACCGCTGGCTCTGCTGGTAGTGGCAGCCGCGGAAGAAGTTGCCGTTGAGCGACTTCAGGAGCTGGATGTCCTGCACCATCAGCGCGTCGGGCGTGGCCGCGCCGAACTGCGGATGCGCCTCGTGGCGGTTCGCGCCCTTCAGGAACAGGATCTCGCCGTTCAGCCACAGGCGCTTCTTCTCCGCCTTGATCTCGCGGATGCCGAAGCGAGTTGAAAGGTGGAATGGTTGAGAAGTTGAAAGGTTGATGGAGACGGTGTGGAGGTTGGGTGAAGCGGGCGACCAAAGTTTGAAATCCGGCACCTTGACTGTGGCGCGTCCGTTCTTGAACGAGGCGGCGACTTTGTTCTTCCCGTCGAACAAAAGCGTCGCGTCGAAGTCGCCCCGTGCGAAGTTCACGGCCTCGATCTCCACCGTGCCGGTCTTGTAGTCGCGCGTGCGGACGAAGAGCTTGCGGTTGTCGAACACGAGGCTTACGCCGTGGTAGAAGCCGCCGTAGAGGTAGAAGTCGTAGTACGGCAACGCGAGCTTCTGCGTGGACCAGTCGAGCACGTTGTCGAGCGCGGCGAAAAGCGTATGCGTGCCGGCGGCGAGCGGACCGGTCGGAACCTCCAGCCGCCCCCACGGGAACGGCTGCACGCCGCCCGCCGGCTTGCCGTCCACGGCGAACTGCGCGCGCAGGCCCATGCCGTCCACCACGATCCAGGCGTTCTCCACCGGCTCGGCGAGCGTGAACGTGCGCCGGTAGAGGCCCGTCCCGCGCTTGCAGAGCCACTTCGGCTGCATGTCCCAGCAGCCGGGAACGGACATCCGGTCCGTCGCGACGAAATCGGCTCCGCCCGCCGTCTCCAGCGTCTTGCCCTCCACGAACGCGAACTCCCAGCTCCCGTTCAGGTCCAGGGGCTGCGGCTGCGCCCACGCGCAGAAAACCGTCCCCAGCGCAAGCGCACCCGATGCAATGACATTCTTGTAGAGCCGCGTTCCGCTCATCTGGCGTTCAATATCCATGGGCTTTCCTCCTTGCAGTTGTGAGAACGCCACGTATCATACCATTAAATGCCGTTATTTTCAAGTACCGCTTGAAAACAACCCCAAGAAGCGCAGGGCCGACGCATGAAAATCGACTCAAATCGTCACGGCGCGGCGAAAACGGCGACATCCCCGGGTTCAAGCCAGAAGAAGTTCGCGTACGAGCCGGCATCGGCGAAGGTTCCGTCCCTGCCCCGGCCCTTCCGATATGCGGTTCGTCGGCGATGAAGTAGTATTCGAGCGCGGGAGAGCCTTTCGCGACCGCGGTGAACGCCTCCGCCTCGTCGGTCATGCGCTTGATGTTGCGACCGCCGAACCCGATTATCAGCTTCACGCCCGCCTTTTCAGCCTCGGCGAGAAGCCGCCCGGCGTCCGACGGAGTTTCGCACCACTGCGTCAGATGCGTGAAACCCGCGTCCTTCGCCTCCGCATAGCGTTCCGCCGAAGCCTTGCCCTGCGGAAGCCCCGCCCACCCGACGATGGGGATGCGCGCCTCGGTACCGACGTCGGCAGAGAGTCCGAACGCGAGGCATCCGGCCACGGCGCACACGACCGCCTTGCCCCAACGCATTTTTCCCGTATTCTGATTTCCGTACGTGGCTTTCTCTTTCATGGTTATTTGTCTTTTACTTGTTCTGCTCTAAGTTCAAACGGTTCCATAGAGAAGTTCCGTTCGCGGAATAGTATACCACAACAAAACAGAATTGTCGCGGCTTCCGTACATCTAGCATCTTCGTCAGAAAGCACACATGCAAGTATTATGACCACATTTCGGCGTCGAAGTGGCAGAGGCAGAGCAAAGAGAGACGCAACAAGTTACGTCCCTCTCGTGGGTTTCATAATCTGCCGCTGGGCGCGGCGACTTCGCTGCGCCGCCGTAGCCACCGTTGCTACTTGACGATGAGTAAGAAGCCACCCTTGGGCAGGAGGAGCAGCCCTGTACCGTCGTCCTTCAACTTGTATTTGAGGGCGGAATCCGCATCCAGCACGAACGTAGTGCTCGTATTCCGAGTTGCCAGCGTCCCGGTCGTTGTTCCCCATTTGAGCAAGTAGCCTGCGTATGCACCGTCAGATTTGGTCTTTGCCAACGCCTTCACGTCGGCACGGGTTGAATCCAGTTTCACGTTCACCGTGCCGTTTGCGAACGAAAGCTGCTTTCCGCCGCTCGTGAAGCGCGAGTACATGGGCCAGCCCTTGTCGCTCGGCCAGTCCGTCAAGTCCATCGTCGAGCCGTTCTGCATCTGGCAGCTGTGGTAACAGCCCTCGGCGGCGGCAGTCGGCTTGAAGACGCGGTGGACTTTCACGTTGCCAGTCCCTGCGTTGCTGGTAGCCCATTTGTTCTTCGGCTCATAGTCGCGCACGACAAGTGCGCGCTCGAGATTCAACGCGATTGCCGCCTTGAAGTCGAATGTGCTCGAACCAGAATCCCCGTTTGTGTTGTACACGTGAATGTAGCCGCCAGAGGTGTTCTCGATGCTGCCGTTGAGGACTTGCGTGTTGTAGAGCTGGAAATTCACGCTTGAGCTGTTCAATTTCACCGTCAGCCTGTTTCCGCCTAGGTCGAGAGTCGCCCTGCCGTAGGCGTTTTCGGCAAATCCATAGTTGCCGCCAAGCTCAATGATGGAGTCCGCCGTAAGGCGCACATTGCCCCACATCGTCCAGCCCGTCTCTCTGATGGCGCTGGAACTCTTCAATACACCGCCGTTCAACACGAACGCGTAGAGGTGGCATGCCACGTATCCATCGACGTCAAACACGCCGTCGGGGCCGATTTCGATTGTCGAACCCCTTTCACCGGTTGGCCTGTTCTGCCCCCGCGTAGCGCAGATTATCGCGCCGTCGTTCACGAGTGTGCCGCCCGTGTACCCCTGATTCGTCTTCACGGCAATGTAGTTCCCTGCGCCCTCCTTTATGAAACGGAGGTTGCCGCCGATCGCGGTGTCCTCGTTGCGCAGCGATTCGCCTTCCGGCACGTATGCATAAAACGGCGCGGCATCTCCGGCGACGCTGTTCGTGACGACGCCATTGCCGGAGAAAGGCGGCATCTTGAGCGTGTGCCCGTTCAGGTCAACCGTCGAGCCGTCCGGAATCGTCACCGCGCCGAATCCGCGAAGATCGCAGTTTGCGCCAAGTGTGCAGTTCCCGACATTGACCGATCTGAACGCAAGCGGGGCGTTCGTCGAAGCCGTGATGGCGATTCCGTCGCCCGCGATCGTCGCGTCCGTTGCCGTTGTCGGCATCGTCCCGTCTGGAAGCCTGTCGCCAAAAAAGTTGTAGCACGTCCAGTTGGCGGCATTCGCCGCATTTCCGTCCGAGGCCGCGCCCGTCCACGTGGCGGTGCAAGGGGTCGTGTCCGCAGAAACGACGAACGTGTCGGGCGATTTGGCCGTGGCATAGTCGGCTTTCACGCGGTCTTCGCTCTGCGCGCCGTCGTACAGGCGCACCTCGTCATACTTCCCTTGCCAACCACGATTCGTGTTGTTCCAAACATTGCCAATTCTAAAAAATTCGGCAAACTCGCTCACAGCGGTCTTGTCCGTCCACGAACCAAGCGACTTCCCGTTGGCATACAGCCTGCAACTCGTACCGTCGAACACGACGACAAGATAGCACCATGTATCCACAAATCCTTCGTCGGCAGGCAGGGCGGACGGTGCGGGATCGGTTATTGCCGTGCCATTTACGGTTATTGACACAACGATATTAAGCTGCCCTTTCTGTCCGCCGCGCACCAGCCATTTGCCGGATGAGAACATCTGCGTCCAATTGTCGCCAGGCCTTACCACAGTTGCCCTGAACCAGCCACTCAACGTGAACCGGGACACGTCGGTGATATAATCGCCATACCCGCTTACGTCAAGCCCGTTGCCGTTAGAACTGCCGAATGACTCCGTCTGGTTCACGCGACACAATCCTACCACTCCGCTCGTCGTGGTCATCTGGCTAGTCTTGTTTCCGCCGCGCGTTGCGGTAAGTCCATTGCCCGCTGCGTCTGTTTCATTGCCAAGGTTTACCTTCATGTGCCAAACGCCGGCGAACCCGCCCTTGCCGTCGTTGTAGTTCTTCCAGACGTTCTCCGTCGCCGTCTGCGCGGCGGTCTTCGCCTCGCCCCAATGCATGACGATCATCGTGCCCGTTCCGGAAACTTCAGGCACGCGCACCCACACGTAGGAATCGCCCGAGGCGTTCCAAGTGTCAAGTTCATGCGGGATTACGTTGCCAGACGAATCTGTGAACCAGAGGTCGGAACCATCCTTCGCGGCGTAATCGTCATAACTGAAGCCGAAGCGACCTTCGTTTAATTTCACGAGCGCCTGGAAATTCGTAAGCGTCGTCGTGCCGGTGTAGCCCGCAAGCGCCAACGTCGTCTCCTTGGCCACCGCCAACGACGGCGTGGATAGCATCGCGGTTGCGGCGATTGCCGCCGCCGAGACTGCGGCTTTCCATGTCTGTTTTCTCATGTTGTTGTTTTCCTTTCTGGTGTTGCCCTTGCGGGCGGTTTGTTTAAGGTGTGGCAAAAGACATCGGACTTCTGACAACGGACGATTTGCGAAGTCCGCTGTCAGAAGTCCGAAGTCCTTCCGCGAAATGTCGTGCAACGGGCAAGATGCCCGTTGTCCCAGCGCCGTCAGGCAGTGAGGGGGGGGGGTATTTGCGCCATGCGCGGACGCGCCACGCGCGCGCGGCCTCTTGCGACCGCGCACCCTCTTGCGACTTTGCTGCGCAAAGCTCCTCGCTTCGCTCGTCGGGGAACCTGATCGCTTCGCGACAGGTGCATCTCGCGGCTCGCGCTAACGCGCTCGGGCAACCCGACGCCTACG
>CADCCQ010000056.1 GCA_902799955.1 uncultured bacterium
AAACAAACCCAGAGCATACTGTGCGTCTTTATCTCCCCGATCTGCCGCCTTCTGAAACCACTCGGCGGCTTTGCCATAGTCCTGTTCTACGCCTTCTCCATATTCGTAACACCATCCCATACAGGTCTGCCCATAGGCACACTGTTTAGCGGCCTCCTGAACCAACGTCCACGCCTTCATGACGTCCTTAGGAACACCTTTCCCCTTCAAGTAGCACCTACCCAAGCAGGCTTTCCCAAAGGCATCCCCCTGGTCAGCGGCTTTCTGGTACCACTTCGCGGCCTTGTCACAGTCTTGCTTTACACCTTCCCCATATTCACAACACCATCCAAATTTGGCTTGCGCCTGGGCATGCTCCTGCTCTGCTGCCCTAAGATACCATTTCGCCGCTTCATTATAGTCCTGCTCTATGCCCTTGCCTTCATAAAAACACAAGCCCAAGTTGTACTGCCCAGCAACATATCCCTGCTCCGCCGCCTTGCGAAACCACGTCACAGCCTCAGAATCGTCCTTCGCGACGCCCAACCCTTCTGCGTAGCACCTACCCAAGTTGTACTGCCCGGCAGCATACCCCCGCTCCGCCGCCTTGCGGAACCACCTCACCGCCTCAAATTCGTTCTTCGAGACCCCCCACCCTCCCAAAAGACATTCTGCGAGTTTGTACTGCATATTAGGAATATCGGCATTAGCACGAAAACGATATCTTGAGACATCCTCTTCAGTGATAGATGTTTTATAGTCGGGTAGCGGTCGTTCATCTTCCTCTCGTTGCTTCTTCTTAATTATCTCCTCAAACTTTGACAATGCTTCTTTGTTGCCAGGCCTGCCAAGCCTATCCTCAATCTCCTTCTTGAGATCCGCAAAATGGCTGGGGATCAACACTGCATCCTTTGCGAATTCCTCGAATGTAAATGAAATCAAGGATATTTCAGAGTAATCCGCAAGGTGGGCATCCAATTGATTGGACAAAGGTAGATGCAATGACGTCTTGCCTTTGTTGTCTTTCAGCCTTAACGCAAACATACGATAATGTCCATCATCAACAGCTAGGGCTGGCTCTTCCAGAATTTTGTCAAGAGAACGAGTTTCAGAAAATGTAAAGACTTCCGTTGGCAAATCTTGAAAATCCTGAGTTGACGCCTCTATACCTTTAAGTGCTTCGTACAATGTCACATGTGTCCCCCTTTGTCCGCTTGTCGGAGTATGACGGCGCGCCACCTTCCATGATGGTAATTTTTGCAGCTCACCAAATTCGAATGTAATCGCCGTACTGGGGTTTCTGTTCTCGATAGCAGTTTGTTCATCAAAGATATTCTTTCCGCCCCGGGACAAAATGGGAATGTCTGTTCCCGACCTAGACAAGGCAAGGCATCCCAATTGACCACTTTTATCAAGGGACTGCAACTCGTTCAGCATTTTCCAGTCTGGAATCGCATAGACAAATTCAAAGGACTTCTCTCCGACTCCAAGTTCAACCTCCCCCTGCTCACTACAGCGGGCAGAGATCACACCCGTCAACCCTGGGCCATATAACTTTGCAAACATCCGAGAACTATCAATTCGAAGTACATTGTTGACATCTCGATTTTTCAATACGACCGAGAATGCAAGCACATAGCTACCAAGGATAGACTTTTCCAAATCTTCTACATTTCCCTCTCGTCCACTGGACGAAGATGTTACACGAACATCCGTTACAGAAACTTCTCCACTCACTTTGTCCGACTGCGTCTTTTCATTTGTCCTTCGAGTCCCCATTGATATTTCATGGGAAGCACTTCCGCCAATTGATCCAGAAGGTTTAATACCCCATTTGAGCCGTCCCTCCGCATTGATTTTTACATCAGTCCGTGATTCATACCCTTCATGATCGGTAGCAACGTTGCCGGTTGATAATTCAACTGTTTCTTTCACGGAAGAAGTTTGCGTGCTTTTCGTTGTTGTAGATTCGTTTACTCGGCCACTTCTCACCTGGACAGAAGACTTCTCATTTATGATGCGCGTGAGACGCACCCCTCTCAGTTCACAGGAGAACGTCTGTGGCCGGACTAAGGATTTAAGGTCTCGCCCTTCTTCCGCTGCGGTCACACCCAGACATGCTCCCACAATTATTGCAACCATTATTTGTCTCATCTTTTTCTCCTTTCGGAGCATCCGGTTTTGTGATAATTTGTCGTTTATTTCACTCCAAGCTCTTCAAGCTTCGCTTTCGCGCCGACGTGGTTTTGGGCGGCAGCGAGGCGCAGTAGCTGGATTGCACGGCGACCAGCACCTTGTTCCTTGCTAGCGGGATGATGTGGATTGAGATAGAGCTGCGCAAGGTTGTACTGCGCATCGGCGTAGTCCTGCTTTGCGGCCTCATTGAGCCACTTCATCGCCAGGTTCCTGGATTTCCTGTCAGAAAACCTCGCATAGTATACACCAAGATTGTACTGCGCCTGCGCATGATCCTTCGCCGCCGCCTTCTTCAGCCATTCGAGTGCCTTGTCCTCGTCAAGATCAACTCCGGTTCCGTTCATGTAGAAAAGCCCCATCTGGCATTGGGCGGGAGCATAGCCGGAATCGGCCGCCTTGCGCGTCCACGCAACGGCCTCCTTAACGTTCTTCGCGACGCCGCGTCCGTCGCGGAGCATTTGCGCATAGCGGAACTGCGCCGCGGCATCGCCCTTCTCTGCCGAGGTCTTGACGCTTTGCGCCGCAACCGCCGATGGTACCTTCGCGTCTCCTGCTGCAGACGCCCACACCGAGCAGAAGCACACCAACAACACAACTATCGTCTTTGTCATCACACCTCTGTCATCACGGTTCAGTCTTCCTACTCTTTCCAGACATCGGCGGGGGCGGAAAACGGAAACCTCCTCCGATGCATCGGATGAGGCGCCTGAGAGAGCCCGGAAAGATGCACCGAAGGAGGTGAAACTGCACGAGGGCAGCATCCTCTTCTCGCGTCTTTCCAATGAAGTTTCTCAGGCTTCCATCCGACGCTTCCCATGTCCGCAGGGGCTGACGGCGATGGAACGCCATCCCTGCCCTGCGCGGGAAATCTGTTTCACCTCGGCGGCCTGGGCTTTCGCCCATTTCGCCTTGGTGCACATATTATACCACAAATTCAGGTCTGCGGACGAAAAAACTTCCGAAAAAATCTTCCCGGCCGCAGACCTGCCCGGGCTCTCTCAGCCGGGTATCTGCCTAATGGCATAATGATATACGAGCGCAGCCAGAGAATCTGACAAGAAAACTACTCATTCTTGCCATTTGGGAGATATAGCGAAAAAACCTGCGGGGAGTGTCCCCACAAGGATTTCTCAAACCGAAATGCCTTGAATTCCTTTGCCGACACCCATGGAATCGAGCCGTGTCCAATATTCCGGATGGGCGGTGGACGGCGTTCCTCCCGTGCGGGAATAGGACAATGACAACAACTTTGCAGACGGATAAGTCGATCTGATTCGCGTCCGTCTCAATGCATGATGATACTCAGGATCCAGCCGCCTACCATGCGCTTCAGACGCCTTTATCGTAAACATCTTGCCCATGGTTATTTCTTTCCCTTCCTAATCCGCGCTCGTGCCACCTTTTGCGGCGCGGCAAGTAGTCGCGCTTCTTCAAAGGCGGCGCGTTCGCGTTGGAGTTCCCTTCGCAGCTCCTCTTCCGTCGGCAGGTTCAGGTGATACTTCACCGCAAATAGGTTGCGTTCGTGCTCGTTCAGCGTGTAGCGAATCACCGCCTCGTCACGATCAGAACCAAGGACAATGCCGACTGGTGGATTGTCACCGGGATTCATACGCTCGCGTTCGTAGTAGTGCTTGTAGAGCTGCATCTGCCCAAGGTCTTCGGGCGTGACCTTGCCAACCTTCAAATCGACCAGGAAGAAGCAACGCGCAAGGAAGTTGTAGAAAACGAGATCGCAATGATAGACCTCATTGCCAACGTGAATCGGGCACTGCTCGCCGACCAATGCAAAGCCGCGCCCCAACTCCAACAGGAACTTCCCCAAATGACGGATAAGCCCCGCCTCCAAATCAGCTTCTTTGTAGGCAAACGGAGAAACACCCGTGAACTCCAAGATCGCCGGACTTCTCACAATGTCCTTCGGTTCCGGACGGCTGCGCTTCACATAACCTGACGCCTTCTTGAGATCGACATGATTCGCAAGCAACCGTTCGTAGAACTGCGTCGATATCTGCCGCTGCAGGTCGCGCACTCCCCATCCGGACTTGGCACACTCTTCGAGATAGAACTGCCGTTTCTTGGCATTTTCAACGCTCGCTAACGTACGATAATGGGACCAGCTCAATTGGTCACACAGTGTGTGACGATTTGGGAATGCCAGAAATACCAGTCGCATGTACTTGAGGTTTGTCGATGTGTAGCCGGGGCCGAACTCCGCCGTCAATTTCAGCGAAAGACCCTTGATGAGGCCATCCCCGTACTTCGCACGTTCCGCCCCGCCCTGCTTCTCGACAATCTCACGCCCAACATTCCAATAGGCATCGACCATCTCCTTGTTGGCAACGGTGTAAACCTTCGCGCGCGCCTTCGCGATATACGACCGAACGCGCTTGTATAGTTCCGCCTCGACGGATTCGACGACCTCGACATTCGGCTTGATCAAAGCGGTTTCTGCCTTGCGTGCTTTCTTCATCGTCCGGCCTCCTCTTCAGCCGCCGTATTGATGAACTTCGCCAACTCCGCGCCGATCGCGTCCAGCTGATTGACCTTGGTCGGCTTGCCGGTCGCGTCAAAGCCAATGTCGTCGGCAATGGTCATGAAGATGTCCTCGTCCGGGAAGGTCTCCACTGCGTTCGATTCCGTACAAATCCATTCGCGTATTGCATGGATATCTGCGAGCGAAAAGCTGTGCCACATGGAGCCGCCGACGATCGGCTTCGGGTAGTGCTTTGTCAGGATCGGGCCAAAGATGTCGAGCGCACGGACGTAGGACGCGGCCTTGCCGCTTCCGTCCGTGTTCGTAGCGAAGATGAATTCTGTAAACGATTGCCTAAACATCATTTACCATCGTCCTTTTCTGGTTCGTCAGGTCGTTGAGGTTCGCCTTTCTGCTCGGGTTTTACATATTTTCGTGGCGGTTCTCGTCACTCGACTATATGGCCCTGACATCCCTGCCAGGACATGGAATATTATATCACAAATCACATATAAAATCATCTATGAAAAACGAAATTTCTCATCCTTCGCGGAACACCGTAGGGACCTTCCCCGTAGGGACACTCCCCGCAAAGTTTCCAACAAACTACACGGCCTAAATTCCCAGAATCTAGTGGGAACACTCCCCACAGGGATTAGGATGTTTGAGTGTTTGGGGGTTTGAGTGTTTGGGTTGGAATCCTGTGGGGACACTCCCCGCAAAATAAGTCTTGGTGCAATTCGGGAAGTCGTCTTCCCATATTGCACCATTCTCCAAGATGTGGTATAATATGCTCCATGAACATCGAAAGACAAATTGCAACGGCAGTGAAGAAGGCGTCAAAGGAGCTTCCTGTCATAACCATTGTCGGCCCTCGACAGTCTGGCAAGACAACGCTTGTAAAGGCACTTTTCACCGACAAGCCTTACAGAACGCTTGAAGATCCAGATATGCGCAGGCTTGCCGAAAACGACCCAAGGACATTCTTTGCCGGAATCCCCGACGGTGCAATCCTCGACGAAGTTCAACGAGTGCCCGATCTTCTTTCCTACATACAGGGCATTGTGGACGAGAAAGGCACCAATGGGCTTTTTGTCCTCACTGGCTCCAGCAACATTCTCCTTATGAAGAACATAAGCCAGACCCTCGCCGGGCGATGCGCGATATTCACATTGCTTCCTCTCAGCCTTGGGGAAGCGGACGGACTTTTGCCAAAGGGCGATATGCTTTCCGCCGTCCTCGTCGGCGGCTATCCACGCTTTCTCTCTGGGGGTATAAGACGCAAAACATTTTTCGACGGTTACATCGACACATACGTGGAACGCGACGTGCATCAGCTCCTCAAGATCAAGGACACGCTGCTCTTCACAAACTTTCTCCGCATTCTCGTAGGGCGCATCGGCTCTATTCTCGACGTGACGTCCATTTCAAACGACACCGGCGTCTCCACGAAGACTGTAATGGAATGGCTCTCCATACTCCATACTTCGTACATTTGCTTCCTTCTTCCGCCATGGTATGAGAATCGAGGCAAGCGGCTCATAAAATCTCCCAAACTTTATTTCTACGACACCGGGCTTGCCTGTGCGCTCGCAGGAATCAACGATGCGGAACAATTGGATCGCGATCCGCTTCGCGGAGCGCTTTTCGAGAACCTTGTCATTCTTGAGGCGATGAAACGCGCCTACAACAGTGGCGACCGTCCGAGCCTCTATTTCTACCGGGACTCCAAGGGCGTGGAAGTCGATCTTGTGGAATACTACGGCAGAAAGCTCATTCCTACGGAGATAAAGTCCTCCGCCACATTCAATCCGGCGTTCTGCAAGAACCTCTCGGTTTTTGCCGAACGGTACAGCGACGTATGCGAGCATCCATCCGTCGTTTACGCCGGAAGCGAGTCCTTCACCTTCAAGGGAGTGTCGTTCAAGCCGTTCCATTCTCATTCCTGATACTGCCATGTTATCTGCCTTCTGCCTCTTTTGGCTATTCCGTTCTGTTCAAGAACTTATTCAGCAAAAAGGCTGTTGAAGCGCATCTTGTCCTTTGGATATACCGCGCCAACAAAATCGCCAAGCTTATCGTCTGCGAGTATCTTTGCGAATATATCCTCAAACGTTTTGTTTCGGTGCTATTGGGAAGTCTCATCCGTAGGGACACTCCCCGCAGAAATCCGAGGGTTTGAGTGTTTGGGGGTTTGAGTGTTGAGTGTTGAGTTGGAATACTGTGAGGACACTCCCCCCACAACACCACCTGGGAACAAAATGAGAATTCATTGCGGAAAATTCTCAAGAAAGAGTAACCACCCAAAACATCAATCATTCTGTCTATTTGTGAGATATAGCAAAATCCCCTGCGGGGAGTGTCCCCGCAAGGATTTACGGGACGGGCGGGACGAGCGAGACGGGCGAGACAGGCGAGACCCTGTGGGGACACTCCCCGCAAGGTTTTCAACGGCGAGGACGTCGTCGCTACGCGGGGGGTAGTCGTTGTTGAATGTGGAAATGTGGAAATGTTGCCAAAATCCAATGCAAATATCCAATTGAAGGTGGGCAACTGTCAGTCGCTAGTGGCTGGCGGCTAATCGCTAGAGGAAACAACTATGACAACTGATAAAAACAACTCTTACCATTTGGGCGCAATCGCGCCCGATTTCAAGAACGCCGCGTGGTTACGCGGTGGGGGAAAATGTTGTTCAGGTTGTTTCCAAAATAAGCTAGTCTGTAATAACTGACGAATGGCGGGTAGCCGCTAGTGGCTAGTACACGTCGTCTGCCTGAGCTGCTCGGAGGGGTCGAACCGGTCGGCAGAATACGGATACGCGCCAAGGGCGACAAGAGCCTCCCCGGCGAGGAAGAGCGAACCGCATATCAGCGTCGGGCCGTCTCCGGACATGGCGATCGCCTCGGAGAGCGACGCGGCGGCTGCCGCGGCGATGCCCTCTTCTCGCATCATCGCCGCGAGAGCCTCTGCGGACAGCGAACGCGGGTTGTTGGTGCGTACGGCAATGGCACGCCCGACAACGGGCTTCAGGATGCGCAGTACCTCCCGGACGTCCTTGTCGCCGCAGAAACCAGCGATGAGGGTGAGAGGGGTGGGGAATGGGAAATTATGGAATTGTGGAATTATGGAATTATGGGATTGTGAAATTATGGGATTGGGCGAATGAGGAATGGGGGGGTGAGGGAGTGGGGAATTATGGAATTGTGGAATTATGGAATTATGGGATTGTGAAATTATGGAATTGGGCGAATGGGGAATGGGGGGGTGAGGGAGTGGGAAATTATGGAATTGTGGAATTGTGGAATTATGGGATTGTGGGATTATGGGAGTGGGTGATTGGGCGAGTGCGAAGACGAGCGCCTGCGCGGCGGGCGGGTTGTGGGCGCCGTCCACGATGAATCGCCCGACGCGCTGGAACCGTCCCGGCCACACGACGTCCGCGAGTCCCCTTCCAATCGCCGCGCCATCGGGGCGGAGGTCGGCGGGAAGCGCCTTCATGAGCGCCATGGCGGTGACGGCGTTCTCGCGGTTGAAAGAACCGCCGAGGGCGAAGCCAGGCGGCAGTTCGCGTTCGTCGGCGGCATCCGGCGCGTAGACGAACGGAGAGCCCAGCTCCACGGCCTTCCCCTTCACGATCTCAACGACCTCGGAGACGTTGCGGCCAAGAACAACCGGGACGCCAGGCTTGACTATCCCGGCCTTCTCGGCGGCGATCTTCCCGACGGTGTCGCCGAGCCAGTCGCAGTGGTCGAGGCCGATACGCGTTATGGCGGTGGCGACGCTGGAGCAGACATTCGTCGCGTCAAGGCGTCCGCCGAGGCCCGTCTCCAGAACGGCGACGTCGACCCCGGAACTGTCCGCGACGAGGAAGGCGACGGCGGTGAGGGCCTCGAAAAATGTGAGGTCGGGGACATTTGAGGCGGCGCGCTCCACCTCCGCGGCGGCCTCGTCGAGGACGGAATCCGCCGCCGGCGCGCCGTCGAGCATGAAGCGCTCGTTGATGCGCACAAGGTGCGGCGAGGTGTAGCGGAATGTCCTCAGCCCCGCGGCGCGGAGGCACGAATCCACCATCGCGCACACAGCGCCCTTCCCGTTAGTCCCGGCGACGTGGACGGCGCGGACGCGCAGGTGCGGGTCGCCGAGGGCGTGAAGGAGCCGCGCTATGGCGTCCAGCCCCGGTTTCATGCCGAACCGTCGGCGCGCGGCCAGTCTCTCAAGAAACGGCGTCATGCGTCAGACCCCGGGGATGGCGCGGGCGACCGCCGCAACGGCGCAGAGCGCGTAGCCAATGAGGATCGCCCACATGACGCGGTCGGTCGTCAGGATGCGCTCGGGCCGGCCGACGTCGCCCTTCCGCCAGGCGAGGAACATGTAGCGAGAGATGCCGAGCAGCACGAAGGCCGACGTGACCCAGAGCCCCGGGAAGCGGCGTCCCATCGCGGAGGTGAGCGTGTAGGCGAGGTACTCGGCGAAGGAAAGCGCGGCGGCGAGAACGATGAGCGCCTTCAGGAGGACCGGGTGGTAGCGCCGCAGGACGGCGCGGGACTCCTCGGCGACCTCCATCTCGTTCTTGCGCTTGCAGAACGCCAGGAACATGGAGAGCGTGAAGGTACAGACGAGGAGCCATGGCGAGATGTACGCGGCGATGATCGCCGCGCCGGCGACCGCGCGCAGGACGAAGCCCGCCGCCAGCGTGGCGACGTCGACATACGGCAGGCGCTTCAGGAAGCCGGTGTAGAGGCACTGCATGACGGTGTAGGCGAGGATCGTGCCGAACGCGACGGTACGCGACGGCATCAGCATCACGACGAGGGCGGGGTATGCGAAGCCGACGGCGAAAAGCACGAGCGCGACCCTTACGGCGGAGATACGGCTTATGAGGCGGGCCGCCACTGGGCGGTAGCGCTTCACAGGGTGGAGGCGGTCCTCGTCGAAGTCCGCGACGTCGTTGAGGAGGTAGAACGCGGAGGAGACGAGCGAGAAGGCGCCGGCCATCGCGACGGCCATGAGGAAGGAGCGCCAACCCCTGACGAGCGCCGTCTGGCTGGAGTCCGCCACCGAGAAGAACCACGCCATCATCACGACGCCGTTCTTGGTCCACTGCTCGACGCGGATCGCGCGGGCCCAGATCGCCAGACGCGAGATCACTTGAGCGACCTCCACTGGATTATCCCCCAGAAGAGCGAGTGGTCAGTGTAGACCGGGCACTCCTCGCTTTCATAGAGCGTCCAGAACTTCGACCAGTTGCGGTCGACCGCCGGCACCCAGCGTATCGGGAACAGCGAGAGGAACCTCGAATGCGTCACGCCCTTGACGGCAGCGCCCTCGCCGGATTCGCTCTCCCAGAGCGGCCAGAGGCGGAAGTGGCCCTTACCCGACGCCCAGAACGGGAAGACCCTTACCTCGTCGTCGTATATCTCCACGAGCTTCCAGCCAAAGCGCATCACGGAGGCCTCGGCCTTCCCGTCGGAATAGTTCCTCAGCTTGACGTTCTCGTAGAGCGGCCATATCGAAAGCCTCGACCTTCTCGCGTTCGACTCCCACTCGAAGATCGGCCATGGGCACCTGAGGCGCATCTCGGGCGCGGAGTTCATGCGGGCAGCCCAGGTCTTCGACCGCGTCTCTGTCCACGAGAAGAACGGCGGCAGGAAGAGGTCCTGGCTCTCGCGTTCGCGGCGGACCTGCCCGTAGAGCGGCCAGAGCATCCACGACCACCCTTCGCCGGAGGTGTCGCGGTCCGCACGGTACGACGCCCATGTGGAGATAGGCCAAAGCGCGTAGCGGTGGTCGCTTTCGCGCTGGTGGTTGATGCCGTAGAGCGGCCAGAAGCCCCACGAGCCGTCGTCGCGCCAGCTGATGAACGGGAAGAGAATCGCGTTCGTCTCCATCCATTCGCGGCCGCGCGGCGTCTTGTACTGGTGCCAGAGAGGCCAAAGCGCGAACCTGGCGTCGTAGAGCCCGAGGACGTGCGGGTGGCGGCCTACTAGCGGGAATATCCCGGCGTACCGCCCGCTGGCGTCCCTGCCGTTGAACCAGATTGGCAGAAGCGCGAACTGGTACTCGTCCTTCTCCGGGAAGTCCTGCCAGTAGGCGAGGTAGCAGAAGCGCCACCAGTCGCGATGGCAGGTGAAGAGGGGCCAGAGGACGTCCGTCACCTCCTCTTCCTGCGAGACAAGCGGACGCAGCGCCCAGTAGTCGGGCTTCTGCTGGTAGAACGGCCCGATCTGGAGCGAGACTGCTAGGATGCTACTTAGCACTCTTCCTTAGCTCCTCGAACTCGCGCTTCTCGTACTCCGACAGCTCGTTGGCCCTGCTCTGCACGGAGCGGAGCGTCACCTTCGCGCGCAGGATGTCGCCGCGCTTTATCTGGATGCGCGCGAGCGCAATGACCATGCGCACGTCGGCGGGGCGTCCGTTGGAGTCCTTGGAGAGGTCGCACGCCTTCTGGACGCATTTCTCGGCCTCGTCGAGGGACTTGCCGGCGTCCATGAGGATCGAGCCCAGGGTCTCCCACGCGACGTAGAGCGTCGGGGCGGCCTCGACGGCCATGCGCGCGTAGCTCTCGGCGGCCTGGAAGTCGCGGCGGCGGCGCAGTACCTCGGCGAGGTCGTTGAGGGCCAGCGGGACCTTGCGCTCGCCGGCAACGCTGCGCCTGAGGTACGTCTCGGCCTCGTCCATCTTCTCGCGCTGGAGGGCGAGCGACCCCATGACGTAGTTGGCGAGCGGATCCTCGGGATTCTGGTCAAGGGTGTCGACGGCCTGGCGCTCGGCGTCGGCCGTGTCGTTGAGCTGGATGTCGAGGCCGAGGATCATGTCGCTCGTCGCCGCCGTCGGGTTCTCGCGGGAGGCGACGATGAACGCGTCGCGGGCGCTGCGGATGTTGTCGCTGCCGCCCTTGCGCATCATCAGGAAGGCGCGGATGGTCTGGAGGTGGAAGTCCGTCGTGGAGCGGGCCTGCTTCGTCATCGCCGGGAGGATGACGTCCTCGAGCTCCTTCATGAGAGAGACCTTCTCGTTATTGCTATCCTCCGTGGCGGGCTTTTCCGCAAGCGCGTCGATCTGGCGCATCACGGTCATGGCGAGAAGGTACCACGCCTCCATGCTGGCGCGGTCCTTGTCCGTCGCCTTCCTGAGCAGCTGCTTGGCGTCGCCGAGCTCGCCCTTCAGGAGGTGCACCATGGCGACGAGCGGATACAGCGAGGGGTCGTCGCCGTCCTTCTCCATGATCTTCTTGATGTACCCGTGGGCGACGTCGGCGTTGCCGGCGGCGAGCTCGAGCCTCGCCATGCCAAGCAGGGCCTCCCTGTTCGACGCGTTCCTGACCAACGCCTCCTTGTAGACGCTGCGCGCCTTTTCGCGGTCCTTCGGGGTGGCGTAGAAGGCGGACATCAGCCTGAGCTCGGCGTCTGCGCGGGCGGCCGGCGACATCAGGCTCATGGCCCGGTTCAGCTGGGCTACGCCGACGTTGTCGCGCCCGCCACCGCCCTTCAGCCTCTGGAGCCCCTGCTTGAGGAGGATGTCTAGGTTGCAGATGTACCCGTAGAACACGCTGAGCGAGCCGACGTCGTACCTGCGGCGGTTGTCCTCCTTGATGCGGTTGAGCCTGGCGATGATCGACTTCTGCTTCTTCTCGGCCCGGGGAAGCCTCGCGCCGACGAGCTCGAGCTCGTTGAACAGGGCGCAGATGTTGTCCGTGTCGATTTCGTTCAGGACGAGCTCGTACATGTCGAACGCCTTGTCGAAGAGCTTCATCGCCTCGTCGCCCTTCCCGGCGTCCTGAAGCCTGAGCCCCTCCTCGTGGAAGGCGTAGCCGCAGTTGTTCGCGACGAGGCCCATGTGGCGGCGGAGGTGGTACCGGAGGAGCTCGAGGCGCGTGAGCGGCTTGTTCTCGTCGACGTGGAACACCTGGAAGCTGCCCCAGCCCTTGTCCACGTCGAGGATGGCGGAGATTTCGCCCCACTTCGACCAGTCGCCGCGGCGGGACGGGTCGCCGCCGAAGAAGTACGTCTCGGCAACGGGCTCCATGGGCCTGTCGTCGGAGCTGGACTTAGCGTTGAACCAGAGGTCCGGGGCGTCCAGCACGACGGCCTTCCTGCCGATGTCGGGGTCGTTGGCGAACCACTTCTGAACGAACAGCTCCATCCTCTTGCGCTGGAGGTTGGGATGGCGCATGAGGACGTCCACAAGCTCGGCTGAGAGCTTCTCGCCGCCGAGCTTCGCCTCGGCGACCTTGTCCGCCAGGCGCTTCACGTATTCCATGTCCTCGCCGCGGTTGAGGCAGACGAGGTTCAGCTCCTTGCCGGCCTTGTATGCGGCGATGCGCAGCTGGTCCTGCATGGCGTTGAGCTCCTCGTGGCGGACGCCGTTGCTGTCCCAGTAGCGGAGGCCGCCGGCCACCACCCAGGTGCGCCCGTCGAGGTCCGCGACGATCCTCTCGGCGATCTTCTCGGCGAACGCGCCCTCGTCGGGCGAGGACGCGACGAACCTGTTGATGAGCGAGGACGCGACGAGGACCGCGGCGAAGAAGCCGCCGACCGACCAGCCGATGATGCGCGCCACCTTGTCGGAGACCGACTCCGCCCCGTTGAGCTGCACCGACTCGTTCACCGGCGCGCCCCTCTTCGTCTGGGCCCACCAGTACGCCATGAGGTAGCCAGCCGTAGCGGCGACCAGGGTGCACGAGACGATCGGCGCGTCGCCGACGGGACGCAGGACGATGGACGGGGACAGGGTCGTCGCCGCCGCCAGGATCGTGACGAGCGTCATCGCGCCGTGGAACGTCCAGGTCGCCACGCCGCGGTCGCCCCTGAACGCGCCCACGCTGGAGAACAGCGACATGACGAACGGCAGGATCGCGAACAGCGGCACGACGTACCAGTCGGACGCGATCCTGGTCGCCGCCTTGATCATCCCGCCCTGCCACTTCGTGAACTGGGAGAAGTCGCCTGTCGCCGGCACTGACCACGCGAAGACGACGACGATCATCGAGAGGAGGAACAGCGCGGACGCGGTGTAGCCGCGCCCGTCGCGACTAAGCGAGACCGCCCAGAACACGCCGATGAACACTGGAGTCAGCGCGAGGAATCCTACGCTGTCCGCCGCGCCCATTCCGACCATAGCGCCGGAGAGAAGCGGAACCGCCCACGCCAACGACTTCGGCAGGCGGGCGAACGGAATCGCGAGCGCCATCGCGGCGAGCGCCCACGTCGCGTCCAGGAGGCGGGGCTCGATGTGCGTGGCGGACTCGAACACCGCCGGGGTGAAGATGAACACGACCGCGGCCGTCACGCCGCCGATCCTGCCGAACCGCGCCGCATCCGCCTTGGTGTAGTCGCCGGCCGTCCTGCCGCGTATGAACGCGCCGACAACGGCGAAAAGCATCATCGACGAGAGAATCCCGCAAATCGGCGCCAGCCACGGGGAGGCCCCTGTCGCCCGCGCGAAGATGGCCGTAAGCGGGAACCGGTTGAACGGGTATGCGTCCAGTCCCAGCCACTCGCACAGCAGGCCGGCGGGCTCGCCGGGATGCGCGAACGGCGAGACCGACGGCAGGTACATAACCGCCGCCAGCAGGCCGACCGCCGCCGCCAATATCCAGTCCGTGAGTCGGCGCGGCGCCTCCGCCGAACTGTCCGCCGCCGATGTTGATGAAGTGGTTTCGATCATCTTCCTTGCCCTTTCGTTTGCTGAATTCCTGTTACGGCGTGGAGCGGCCTCTCCTCGCGCCATGTCGTCACCTGACCTTGGCGAGCGCCTGTTCGAGGTCTGCGATCAGGTCATCGGGGTCTTCCAGGCCGACTGAGAGGCGGATGAGGTCCGGCGGGATGCCGGCCGCCTTGAGCTGCGCGTCGGTGAGCTGGCGGTGGGTGTGCGAGGCGGGGTGCAGGACGCAGCTCCAGGCGTCGGCCACGTGCGTCACGATGCCGATGAGCTTGAGCGAGTCCATGAACTTGATCGACGCCTTGCGCCCGCCGCGGATGCCGAACGTCATCACGCCGCACGGCGACGGGCCGTCGAACTGCTTCTTCAGGAGCGCCCTGTACTTGGAGCCGGGAAGTCCGGCGAAGTTAACCCACGCGACCTTCTCCTGCTTCGAAAGCCACTTCGCGATCTTCAGGGCGGACTCCGCGTGCCGCCTGATCCTCAGGTGCAGGGACTCGAGCCCCAGGTTCAGGAGGAACGCGTTGAACGGGGATGGTATCGAGCCGAAGTCGCGCATGAGGTGCGCGGTGCACTTGACGATGTACGCCTGCTTGCCGAACGTCTTCACGTAGCTGAGGCCGTGGTACGACTCGTCCGGCGCCACCAGGCCGGGGAACTTGTCTGCGTGCGCCTCCCAGTCGAAGTTGCCGGAGTCGACGATACAGCCGCCGACCTGCGACGAATGCCCGTCCATGTACTTCGTCGTGGCGTGCGTCACGATGTCCGCGCCGAACTCGAACGGACGGCAGAGTATCGGCGTCGGGAACGTGTTGTCGACGATCAGCGGAACGCCGTTCCTGTGCGCCACCTTCGCGAACTTGCCGATGTCGAGGATGCACCCCGACGGGTTGGAGACCGTCTCGCCGAAGACGCACTTCGTGTTCGGCCTGAACGCCTTCTGGATCTCCTTCTCGCTCGCGTCGGGGTCGACGAAGGTGAACTCTATGCCGAGCTTCTTGAGCGACACCGCGAAGAGGTTGAACGTGCCGCCGTATATCTGCGCGGAGGAGACGACGTGGTCGCCGGCGTTGCAGAGGTTGAGGACGGCGAAGGTGGACGCGGCCTGGCCGGAGCTGGTGAGGATCGCCGCGACGCCGCCCTCGAGCGCGGCAATCTTCTTCGCGACCTCGTCGTTAGTCGGGTTGGCGAGACGGGTGTAGAAGTACCCCGGCGCCTTCAGGTCGAAGAGGTCGGCCATGTGCTGCGTCGTGTCGTACTTGAACGTCGTGGAGGAGTAAATGGGCACCTGGCGGGGCTCTCCGCACTTCGGGCTCCATCCGCCCTGAACGCATAGTGTATCTATTTTCATAGTGGTGTATTATATCACAAAACAGTCTAAGAATGAAGAGCGTTCGCGCTATCTCCGCTGGCGGAGGATCTCGTACATCGCGACCGCGGCGGCGACGCCGGCGTTGAGGGACTCGAAGCCGCCTGGCATCGGCAGCTCGGCGATGAAGTCGCAGTCCTCCCTGACGAGGCGGGAGACGCCGCGCCCCTCCGCGCCTATCACGAGCCCGGCGCGTCCCTTGAAGTCGACGTCGCGGTAGTCCCTGGCGTCCTCGCCCCAGTCGAGCGCGGTGAACCACATCCCGGCGTCCTTCAGGTCCTTCATCGCCCGGACGAGGTTCACGACGTGCGCGACCTTGACGTACTCCGCGCCGCCGGCGGAGGCGCGGACGGCCGCGGGGGTTATGCCGCACGCGCGGTCCTCGGGGATCACGACCGCCGTGACGCCGACGGCGCACGCCGTGCGCAGGATCGACCCCACGTTCTGCGGGTCCTCCAGGTGGTCGAGGACGAGGACGGTCGCGTCCTCGTCGCCGCGCACGGCGTCAAGCACCTCGCCGAAGCCGACGTAGGGGTAGCCCGTCGTCTTCAGCGCGACGCCCTGGTGGTGCCCGAAATGAGTGAGCTTGTCCAGGCGCGCGCGGTCCATGCTGCGCACCACCAGCCGCCGGGCGCGCGCCTCGTCGCGTATCCTCGCGAGCTGGTCGTCCTCGCCCTGCTCGGCGGGGGGCAGCACGATCTCGGTGGCCGTGCGGCGCCCGGCGGCGAGAGCCTCCTCCACGGGGTTGCGCCCGTAGAGCCACTCGCCGCCGGTCACCATCTCGCACGGCCCGACGCCATGTCTATGGCCGGACATCCTCAGCGCTTGAGAAGGACGTCCGTTTCGTACTTGCGGACCTCCTTGAACCATTCCTCTCCGGCGGGGACGCCGGCGCGCCTGCAGAACTCCGCCCAGACCTCCTCGAACGGATAGTTCTTGTACTCCTCCTGGAGGACGAGCTGCGCGGTGAACTCGCCCGCGTCCTGCAGGGCCTTGAGCTGCGCGTTCGGCGTGAGCATCGCCTTGAGGAGCTCCTTCTGCATGTTGCGCATTCCGAGCACCCACGCCGCGACGCGGCAGATGGAGGCGTCGAAGTAGTCGAGCGCGACGAGGAAGTTCTTCGGGCCCATCTTCACGATCTCCTGCGCGGCGGCGCGGAGGTCGTCGTTCTGGCGGATCACGTGGTCGGAGTCCCAGCGCACGGGGCGCGAGATGTGGAACGCGACCTTGCCGAAGAACATGAGGAACGAGCTGATCTTGTCCGCCACGTTCTCGGAGAGGTGGAAGTGGCCCATGTCGAGAAGCGCGAGGATCTTGCGGCTCTGCGCCGTCGGGATGACCCACTTCTTGTCGTACTTCGTCTTGAAGATCTTGTCGAGCGACTCAGCCATGCGCTTGCGCGGCCCGAGGCGGTCGGAGGGCTCGTCCTTGTAGCCGTCGGGGCACCAGAAGTTGATCGCGCACGGGCTCTTCAGCGACTTGCCGAAGTACTCCGCGATCTTGAGGCACTGGATGCCGTGCCTGATCCAGAACGCCCTGATCTTCGGGTCGGGCGACGAGAGCGTGAGGCCGTCCACCACGTTGGCGTGGGAGAAGAACGTCGGGTTGAAGTCGAGCCCGTAGCCGCGCTTCTTAGCCCACTCCACCCACGGCGTGAACTGCTCGGGGGAAATCTTGTCGCGGTCGACGACCTTGTCCTTGTGGACGCCGTAGCACGCGTGGAGGTTGACGCGGTGTTTGCCGGGGATGAGGGACATCGCCTTGTCGATGTCGGCCATCAGCTGCTCCGGGGTCGTGGCCTTGCCGGGGTAGTTGCCCGTGGTCTGGATGCCGTTGGAGGCGCCGCCGACGGACTCGAATCCGCATACGTCGTCGCCCTGCCAGCAGTGCATGGAGATCGGCACCGCCGCGAGGTCCGCGATGGCCTTCTCCGTGTCTATCCCGATCTTCGAATACTTCTTCTGCGCTTCTTTGTAGCTCATGTTTCTCCTTTTCTTTGTTTGGTTTGTCCCTTGTTGTTTCTTCTCTGTACGAAATCAGTTCCCGTGTCCGCCGGCGCAAGCCGCGCGTCAGGCCGCGTCCCCGCCCGAGCTTTCCTGCTTGCAGGTCAGCGCCATGAAGAACACCGAGAGGACGCACGCCACGATGAGCATGCCGAACGTCCAACCCCAGCCGGCCCTCTTCGCCACCACGCCCATCACCCAGTTGGCCAGGATGAACGTGCCGAGGAAGTATCCGAAGAAGCCCGTGAGCCCCGCCGCCGTGCCCGCCGCGTTCTTCGGCGCGAGGTCGAGCGCCTGCACGCCGATGAGCATCACCGGCCCGTAGATGAAGAACCCGATGCCGATGAGGCTGATGATCACCACCGTCAGGCTGTCGATGAAAGCCCAGTACAGGGCGATGAACACCAGCACCAGCGCCATGAAGAGGATCGTCGGCATTGCGCGCTTGCCCTTGAACACCTTGTCCGACACCCAGCCGCAGAGCAGCGTCCCGGGGATGGCGGCGTATTCGTACGCGAAGTACGCCCAGCCAGCGCTCTTGATGTCGATGCCGCGCTCCTTGAGGATCGTCGGCGCCCAGTCGAGGCAGCCGTAGCGCACCATGTAGACGAACGCGTTGGAGAGCGCGATGAACCAGAGGTACTTGTTGTTTAGGACGTACTTGAAGAATATCTCCTTCGTCGAAAGCGTCTCCTCCTGCTTGGCGGAGTAGTTCTTCGGGTAGTCGTTGCGCCACGCCTCGACGGACTGCAGGCCGCACGACTGCGGCGTGTCCCTGAGGAGGACGTACGCGAGGAGCGCGATGAAGAGCGCCGTCGCCGCGGGGAACGCGAACGTGCCGACGAGGAAGTACAGCCCCTGGTGCTGTCCGTAGAACCAGCTTCCGAACCACACGGCGCCGTACGTCGCCATCGGGCCGACGAGTCCTCCGCCCACGTTGTGCGCGCAGTTCCAGATGCTCATCATCGTGCCTCGCTCGTTCTGCGAGAACCAGTGCGTCATCACTCGACCGCACGGCGGCCAGCCCATGCCGTTGAACCATCCGACAAGGGTGTTCAAGACGCCCATGACGACGATCGCCAGCGTCTTGTGCTCCGCGCCAATCGACTTGATCGGCACGATCATGAAGCACATCGCGATCGCGGAGAGCACCAGCCCCAGCGGCAGGAACACGCGCGCGTTCGAGCGGTCGCTTACGCTGCCCATCAGGAACTTCGAGAACGCATAGCCCGCCGCGTTCAGGCCAAGGACGAAGCCAAGTTCGGCCTTGTCGAAGCCAAGCGGCTCCATGGAGGGGATTGCCATCGACAGGTTCTTCCTCACGAGGTAGAACCCGGCGTATCCGATGAACGCCCCGATGAACACCTGCCAGCGCATGCGCCTGTATCTGGCGTCGGCCGCCGGGCCCGTCTCCGCCGGCTTGTACTCCGGCTGCTTCATGAATGCAAACATTGGCCTGTCCCCTTTGCGTCTACATGTTCGCGGTCGCGACTACGTCCACGCCGGTCTCCGCGACGTCGGGTATGATGACGTCGCCTATCTTCACGGGAAGCTGCACCGTCGTCTGGTGCATCGCGAAGAGCACTGCCTCTATCTTGTCCTTCGGCACGGCGGTCTTCGTCTTCACCGGCAGGGGCTTGCGCATCCCCGCGATCCGGACGAGCCCGGTGACCATGCGCGTCGGGTGGAGCGCCTCGCTGCGCCCGTACGCCTCCCCGCGTGGACACGTATGCCCCGTCACGGTCACGTCGTCGCCGTTCACGACGACATCAAGTTCGCAGCCCTTCGGGCAGTTTATGCATATCATCTTCATTTGTGTTCACCTCGGTATTCGTAGTCTTTTAATTTTACCCAAAATCTCCGCATTTCGCAAGCGGAAATATGCGGGAATATGCGCCGCATCGCGCGGCGGACTTTCGCCGGCGGGGGCGGACGAGCCGTCAGGACGCGGCAGCAATGCCCGCGCACCACGTCGCCAGGCGCTCCAGCGCCTCAAGGAGCGTGGCCCGGGAACAGGCGAGGTTCACCCGCAGGAACGACGTCCCGGCGGGCTCCCCGAACTGCGCGCCATTCGCGAACCTAACCTTCGCCTCGCGTTCCAGACGGCGCTCCAGCTCCGCGGACGGCACGCCGAACGCCGTCATGTCCACCCACGCCAGGTATGTCGCCTCCAGCGCGGCTACGCGGCACTGCGGCAGCCGCGCGCGAAGGAAGCCGAGCATCGCCCTGAAGTTCCCCTGAAGATAAACGCGCAGCTCGTCGAGCCAGTCGGCGCAGCTGTCCCACGCCACGGACGACGCGATAAAGCCGAATAGATTGAGCTCTCCCACGCAATGTACCCTGATGGCGCGGCGAATCCGCTCGCGGACATCCCGATCCACACACACGACCGCCGACGTCTGGAGCCCCGCGAGGTTGAACGCCTTCGAGGCCGACCAGAACGTGACCGAGGACGCGGCGAAGCCCTCGGAGATGCCGGCGAACGGGACATGGCGCGAACCCGGCATCTGTAGATCGGCGTGTATCTCGTCGCTGGCAACGAACACGCCATGGCGCAGGCATATCTCCCCCGCCCGCCGCAGCTCCTCCGCAGTCCACGCGCGGCCCACGGGATTGTGGGGGTTGCACAGCAGAAAGAGCCTCACGCCGGGGACGGAGACCTTGCGCTCAAGGTCGTCGAAGTCCATCTCATAGGTGAAGTCTCCATCCGCGGCGTTCCGGACGGGAACGCGGCGAAGCGGACTTTCAACAATCTCCAGCCCCTGGTTGCGGATCGTGGTGAAGAAACTTCCGTAGACGGGCGTCTGTATGACGACCTTCCCGTCTTGTCCGCAAATCGCGCGAAGAACGGCGGCAAGCGCCGGGATGACGCCTGTCGCGTCCAGGATCGTGTCGGGCGCGACCGTGAGGCCATGGCGGCGGGAAAGCCACCGGGCCAGGCTTTCGTGCCAGGCTGGCGGCGGCAGGGCGTAGCCGAACACGCCGTCATCCACGCGGCGACGCAGCGCCTCGACGATGGCCGGGGCCACGCGGAAGTCCATGTCCGCCACCCAGAGCGGCAGCACCCCTTCTTCGCTCGGCGTATCCCATTTCACGCTCGCCGTGCCGCGCCGCGACGAAGCACAGGCGCCGAAGTCAAATGCCCCGTCCCCGATTTCTCCTTCTTGCATCTTGCCTTTCCTGTTCCTTCTTCAATTCGTTTCTTCTTCCTCTTATCATCGAAGCAGCTGCAAAACCCCGAACCTTTATCATGCAAAGTTCGCCAAGTGCGCAAGGCTTCATCTGAGATGACATTGCGCCGAGGCGAACAAGCAGGTTTTGCAATTGACACTCTCGTTTGAGGATAACACAATATATTACAAAATTTGATTCTCGCTGTCAATCCTATTTTGTCGCATTTTTTGGCAAGACCACAAGCAGTCAACTCTTCATAGAATCAATTGTATTTTCCACGTTCCTTTCTGCCGACTCTGTCACAGTGCCGAGAGCCCTGCGCCGATGCCCTGCAGTATGCCGCCGATTATGGCGCCATACGGCGGCTCGCCGCATCGGCTGTTTGCGCGGCATTCCGCGCAATGGCAGCTCGCGCACCCCGCCAAGCCGAAAAGCGCAATCGCGGCGGCAGCCAGCGCAAGCCCCCTGCCCATCTTTTTCATCATAGCATCCACCTCCTTTCATGGAGTAGGGACGCAACCGCACGAAATCTGACAGACTTTCTTGAAGATCACCCCCTCTCCTTCGTCGGCCCTGTGGCCTTCTATTTGATGAACTGTACCATTGGATGAACTGATCCCCCTTCCCGTGGGGACACTCCCCGCAGAACTATCAAAGGCGATTAAACCTCTCAGGGGGAATATCCATTCGGAACGCCGTGGTAAAATTCTCAAAAAGGAAATCCCACCACTGATCATCAGGGTACATTTTTCTAAATCTACGAGAAATTCTACTGTTCATTCCATCAAACTTTCTTCTATCACCCGATGACATAGGATAAAAGCCCATATACTGAATCCAATACGGATTGCGCCACATATAG
This sequence comes from uncultured bacterium, assembly GCA_902799955.1. Taxonomy (GTDB): domain Bacteria; phylum Verrucomicrobiota; class Kiritimatiellia; order RFP12; family UBA1067; genus UBA1067. The sequence goes on from CADCCQ010000056.1 coordinate 21,717, forward strand.
TAAGGCGGTTCTCTAAGTACTTCGTAGCCCCACATGACTAAACTCGGGGTCGAGTATTCTTCAGGATACATTTGCGTATAGATGAAATACACGTCATCGTCCGTGATGGCGGCGATGCCCGCCAAGGACGATCCGTCCTTCCCAAACCAGGCAAGGCCAACCGTGCTGACAATCCGGTTACTGATTGACCCAAACGAGACCGCGTCATCCATCTTGCACTTGCGAAGCAAGTCAATGAGTTCATTCCCAAACCGCCTGTCATCGGGCGAATCATCTTCAGGCTTCACCTCCTTAAATCTGATCCAATTTATATCACGTCGCACACACTGTAGATCTGAAGGACGCGACATCCACGGCCATCTCTCTTTCCGGAAATAAAACGCCCTATCCTCGTCAAGCGTCTTGATTCGATCTCGCATGGCCTCGAAAACCATCTCCCTAGCTGCCACAATTTCCTGCTCAATCGGCTCGTATTCAATATCGATGCAACCTACGAATTGCATCGTGGTCAGCATTACGACAAATGCCAGAGTCATCACTCCACTATTGTTTTTGTTCCGCATTTTAGTTTCTCCTTATACATGGCAGAATATAGTTCATATGCTATTTTGAATACAGAATATTTGTCGTATTTCTTTCTACGCTCCACTTCTTCACCATCATCGCCATATTTGACATCTTTTCGCTCTGGGGCCGAGCGTCGTCCGCGACCGCCGCGAACAGGTACACTCCGGCCATCTACAACAATAAACAGATTTACCTTCGATGGAATTCCACGAAATCTGAAGTTTTTTCACGTCTGACATTTTCATCGGCTGTCTCGCCGCCCATTGGAGGTTTGCGAGAGCGTGCGCAATCGGAGGAAGAGCGGGGATGTCGTTCGCATGGCGGAGCCTTCGGCGCCGTATTCTTGGCATCCTCCACCCCTCTCGCAAAGGGTGTTATTGATAATGGAACGATAAACCTTTTTCCATGCCAGACACACTCACTCCCAAAACGGGCCTTCAGAGAAAATTCCGCCACACAACACGCAGACAAGGAGTGGAACTCCACTTTTACATCACCTAGCGGATTCTGCTCCGGCATAAGATTTGATATTGGTGTCGCATACAGCAAACGACATGAGACCTTGCCTTTCTCTTCCTTGGGCAAGAAGAAGTACAATCGTTGACAATGAGAATCGCATTCCTTTGCCACGAGGACATCCCCTATGATGGTCGGCCGCCACAACAGGACGAAACTGTTCTCGGTTCGAATTAGTAGCAGGTCCTTGTTTTTTTGCCGAATGACAAGCCGACGTTCAAAGTCATGATCAATATCTTTTGAAATCCGTTCTTCGGCCTTCCATACTCCGTCTGTAGAACTTACCTCCTGTGATATTAATTCCTCGCGGTCATACAGCGGAGATATGCATGAACTCAAGCCTTCCAGCCCTGACGCTGAAACGTCAAGTGCCAACAACAAAAAGAACCAGGAAATATTTTTCATTTCGAAATCGCCTCTTGAATCTTCTTCAGGTTTTCTGGCACTGTGACATTCTTCTTGTCAGACCATCCTTTAGGGCATGGACATCCATTTTTGACTTCCATCTCAACCAAGTCAATCTCTATACCCTTATTTTTTGGGTTTTTGGACGCCGTCCACAAATCAAGCCATTCATCTCTATCCACTCCGCTAGGCGCACCAGGGCGCGGTATCACCCACCCTGAACCTCCATCGCGAACCGTACGGCTATCACCGCCCGAATTCTTTTTCCTACCCCTGTAGATGACAAACTGGGTGCCTGGCTCGTACGCATAATCATCCCTTCCCTTGGAAACTCCTGTTTTTACAACCTTGTTAGTCGCGTAAGACCATCCAGCCAACCCTACCGCAGCGTCCATTTCTGTTAAATCCTTCTTATTCCAACTGTTTCTTTCAGCAGGCTTCTGCCCCGTATAAAATGTTATCAACATCCACCTATAACATTTTTTCAATCCAAAGAGATCTATGTCATCCGTACTCCTATTTCCCACAAAACAATATTTATTTGGAGACGGCAGTAAATCCCTCGCCACCCACCTCCCCGCCACTGGCTCGTAGTGTCTGTAATTGTAATACACAAGACCCAGCACACCATCGGCGTACTCGGAGGAGAAGCGGTAGGGATTGGCCGCGGTAACATTGAACGCCGTGAAGGCTGTGTTGGTTGTTGTCGCAGTGACCATGCCGAATGGCGCATACTCGTAGTGCGCAGGGATGCCGCGCGCGGACTGGTAGGACACAAGGTCGGACACGTTCTTGTTTCCGTCGTGGAAGTAGAAGAAGTTGTAGGAGCCCGAGACGCGCTGCATCCAGAGCGGGCGCGTCGCCACTGGCTCTGTCGGATCCCATCCAAAGGCGATGTCGACCGCGTTGTTTGCGGCGGCGTTCAGGCGTTGGACGCAGAGGTAGCCGTCGTACACGAAGCGGTGGTGGGCGTTGGTCGTGGCCGAGACGGCGCTCGGCCCTCCCGTACTGTCGGTCACCGTCTCGAGGTATTCGACGCGGCGGCCCATGCGGTCGTATTTCATTGTGATGTTGGTCGTGCCGCACTCCCACAGGACGGGGCGGTTCTCGCCGTTGTAGGTAACCTGCCAGACGCCTGTCGCGGTCTTTATCAGCGTCTGATTGCCGTCGTCATCGAACTGCGGCAGGAATCCGCCAGCGCCTTCAACGATGTTCGTGTACTGATTCAGGCCGTTGGCGGTGTAGGTTCTGTTCGATTCGAGATCCATGGACGAAATACGGTTGCGAACTTATTCTCTCCCCAAGAACACAAGATCTTCATCTTGTTCTGGATTACTGATTGCAATTGCATTCTCATGTTGATCAAAACTAAGCATAACGGCTGACCCCAGTGGTGGAGTAAGAGTGGTGGAGTAACTCATGTCAGAACCTTTCTTCCTTTAGCCGCAAGGCAATACCTCCTCTGCGGAGAATGAGGGTTTTCGGCATCGACAGCGGCAATGTACCCGGCAGTTGCAAGCGGAGTCAGGTAGCGTGACGTGAAGAAGTTCGCGCTCGAGACGCTCAGCGCCGCACGCAGCTCAGCCGGTCGCCTCGGTCCATCGGCAAGGAGCTTGAGCAGATCGAAGGCGACTTTGTTGCTGCCTTTCTCCAGAAGACGCGGCACACTGACGGAAATCGACTGCGCGAAGCGCTCAAACGCCTTCCGCCGCACTTTCTGGGACTTCTCCTCGTCGACGGAAAGCCCCTTCCTCGCAGGTCCGGAGAGTTTCTCGTCCTCGAGTTCCCTGAGGACAAGATGAATCGACTTCTCGTGCATCTCGCGAATCTGCTCCCAGGGGACGATGTGGGAGTTGTATGACATGGTCGAGTTCTGCTTAAGCGTCTTCATGAAGGCGCTCACGTCGTACATGCGGCGGAAGAACCTCTCCCTGAACGACTGCTTACCGGGCTCATCGCCCGTTCGCACGCACATGTCCCATTCCTGGCGGATTTCGGAAAGTCGAACGCCTTGGTAAAGCGAAGCGATGCGATCAAACAGCTCTCCGTCGTCCAGCTTCCGCGCTTCGGGAAGATATACGAGCAAGTGGAAGTGGTTGCCCATGAAGCAATACGCCAGCACCCCGATTCCGGAGAACTCCGCCACGCGCCACATCCGTGCGACAAAACGCGAACGCTCCTCCTCAGTCAGGAAGAACGCACGGTTCGCAATCCTGCTGATGAGGTGATAACAGCGATTGGACTTGAAATTGCGCAGGGCTCTCATGTCGGGTATTATAGCATATTTGCGCCTACTCCACCACTGGGGTCAGACCCCAGCCCGTACCGCACCAATCACGCGCTTACAGTCAAACATATACAGAAAAGATCCCCTTAGTCCTACTTAATAAAGTACCATTCCGAATCTGCGTAGTCAATTATATTAGGCAAGCTGACAACAGTATATCTTCGAATCAAACCCGTGTTCGTCGCCGCTGCATCGCCCTTAACCCAAGACGGATCTCGTTCCTGGACAATCGATTCTATGCCGACAAATGAAAGACACTTCCCGCAAAGGCTGTCTAAGCCAATTTTCATAGCCTCCATTGGCCTGCCTTTCGGACGGTGGAAGTCTGGATCGGGCTGAGGCGGATAGCATCCGCCGTCTCCGAATTCAAACACCACCTGAATTTCTTTGCCTCCCTGCGTGCCTAAACGCGGGAAACGGAAATCAATGTAATACCGATTTTCACCTTGGCAATCTCGCCTGCAAAGTATTCCAGTCGCATACGCTGGTTCTCCAAAACCCCTTGCAAGAAGCGGACGAAACACAGACACACCACTATCCGCCTTTTGCTGTCGAGTTTGCGGTTCGGAGTTTAGTATCTGTACAAGCTTGAAAAATCTTTTGTACCCATATCCACACTGCATTTGAACCGGAATGACAAACATCTCATACATCCAATTCTGCTCAAATGGAGAGATTTCAGAAACGCTTTCATACCCGACCATCCAGATCTTGCGATTGCAAACTTGATCAAGAAGTGCTTTGTCGCCTCGAACATATATCTTTTCCTTGATATCTGACCTTTCCAGTCGCAGCGTGTATTCAACACCTGTCTGAGCATTCGTTTGTTTATCCACAACGCCCCACAATTCCAATCTCTCACCAAAGGAGTTGCCCAACATTGGCTTAAGCTCAGAATATTGGCCTGACGAATCTCGGATGATAAACTCTCTCGCATGAACTGGGCCCTTGACGCAATCCGCCACCTGAGCGTTTTCTGCCCCATGAGCGGTTGCAACAGCCATGCTGACCAGCACACCTAAAAAGCACTTCGAATTATACATATCACACATCCCTCAATTCTGGGGTTTCACGGGCTTAATCTTAGAGTGATCAATCCGCGGATCATTTTTCCCAGCAACAATCCAACCGCCACAAGCAACACACCATACCTCTTGGTTATAAGCGTCCCTCATTGAGCCTTGCCACTCTCCAAGATCAGCCTTTAAAACCGTCATGCAAGCTATTTGTTTCCGTTTGAAGATATCACCTTCACCATCATTGTTTTCATCTGGATTATGAATTCCGTCTGCATGAAAGAAATTTCCGCAACCATCATAATATGCATAATCAAAGCGACAGTTCTCATCTCCACCGTCCCTATGTTTTCGTTGCCAATTTGACATATCCACCTCCCCAGTATTCTGATCAACCTTAATCTCTGATTCTGCAGTTCCTTTTTTTGAATCCCACAGATGAATTGAATATATGATTGGAGATTCATTGTCTCTACATGTTTTGCAACGCACCATCTCGCCTTTTTTCTTCTGTGCATTTTCGAGCTTTGCATAGCAATGCACTTGCTCTTTTTTTAATAAATCAATGTCGACACCTACATGACAGGAAACAATGCCTATGCACCCCCTTGCCAATGTCTCTCGATACCATCTCTTTTCCTCTGGAGTCAATTTGCGCCCTACACGCCGTTCAATCCTTGCGATAAAATCAGACAAGTAGTCCTCGAAGGAAATAGCCTTTTCCAAACCCAAGACATCAATATGATTGTAACCATCATTGGATAAAAGACGGTAAAGGTTAGAAACATGCGGCAGTTCATCTCTGCTCGTCCATCTCCCGTCCACTGGATTGTAATGTCTGTAGTTGTAGTACAGCAGACCTAAGGCACCGTCTGCACACTCCGCCGAGAACCTAAACGGATTATACTCGCGGAAGTCATAGGCCGTTACAGGCGTGCTGCGGCTTGTCGCTGCGACAGCTCCGAATGGCGCGTATTCGTAGTGCGCGGCGATTCCGTTCGCCTGCTGGAAAAAGACGAGCTCAGACACGTTCTTGTTGCCGTCGTGTGTATAGAAGAGGTTGTACTGTCCGTACTTCTGGAGGACTAGCGGGCGTGTCGCGACCGGCTCCGAAGGATCCCATCCGAACACGAGGTCGATGGCGTTGTTGGAGGCACCGTTTAGGCGCTGGATGCAGAGATAACCGTCGTACACGAAACGATGGTGAGCGTTAGTAGCGCCGCCAACTGTTTCAATATACTCCACCCTCCTTCCCATACGGTCGAACTTCATCGTGATGTTCGTGTTTCCGCACGACCACAGAACAGGACGGTTCTCACCATTGTAAGTCACAGACCAGATACCCGTCGAGGTCTTTACGAGCGTTTGGTTGCCGTCGTCGTCGAACTGCGGCAGGAACACGCCAGCGTCTTCCACGATGTTCGTGTACTGGTTGAGGGCGTTGGCTACATATGTGCGATTTGTGCCGAGGTCGAGCGACGAGATGCGGTTCCCGATGTCGTCGTACTGGTAGGTGTACTCCGTCAGGTTCGTGGCCGCCGTGTCCTTCGTCCCTGACACGAGTTCGCTCCTGTCGTTGTATCCGTAGTGGTCGGTGCGTGCCTCGCTCATCATCGAGCCCGAGCGGGTTATCGCGGTGCGCCTTCCCGCCGCGTCGTTCACGTAGTCGTACTGCGAGATTACGCCTCCGTTGATGTGGTTCTGCACCTGCGTCAGCAGGTCGCGGCTCTGCTCGTAGGTGTAGTACGCCGAGCCGGAGCCGCCGTACTGGAGGCGGCTCTTGAGATCCGTACCGGGGAGGTAGTAGTATGTGAACCAGACGCCCGCCATCATCACGCGCTTCATGCGGCCAGTGTCCGCCTCGTACTCGATTATGTTCTTGCGAGAGTTGTCTATCGTGTACCCCAGGTCGCGGCCGAATGCGTCGCGGTGGTGAGCAAGCGTCTTGCCGTAGAGACCCGTCGTCGCCTCCGATACGACCTCGCCATAGTCGTTGTAGGCCGTGACGGTGGTCCCCGCCGCGGCCGTCGCGGACACCTGCCGACCCATCGCATCGTACGCGAGCGCAATGGACGGTGTGCCGTCCGAGTAGGCCGTGTTCGTCAGGTTGTTCCAGCCGTCGTAGGAGTAGGTAGTGACGATGCCGCGAGCCCATATGCGCGTCGCGAGATTTCCATTGGGTGTGTAGGTGTATACGGGGCCGTTGCCGTCGGCGTAGACTTTGTTGGTCATACAACCCGATGCCTCGTAACGGAGCCAAGTCGTGACGTTCCCAGAATCTGGCCCAAGTGATTTTTTGCAATAGGTCATCATTGTTGATTTGTTGCCGAACACCTTGGCTGTGATTTCAACCATTTTATGACTATTCACTCGCTAGCGTGGACGGACCGATTATGCCTTTCTAACAGCTTTAGTGATGAAGTGTTTTTGTTTGCTCATCGCTTTCGTTATATAGTCTTCGTCGTTGTAGAATAGGATGTTCATACACCCAAGACCAAATGCTTCCATCAACTTGACATACAGAGAGTTTGATAATGCCACTTTTATATGTAGCCGGGCGATGTTGTCCTCTGTCGACAATTAGTAAATTGGAAATATCAAGCCTCATAAGCAAAGATGTATTACGGATAGGAAAGATTCTCATTTCTGACACAGTTTGTTTTGTAGGTATACAAGCAATAACATTCCACGGACATCCATGTGCATGATATGGCATAGCGAGATTATCATCACCCACAATGTCTCCACGAGAATAAGCTGAAATCATATGGTGTGGACCCCAAGGCTCTCCAACTTCAAGAACTATATCCGAATATTCGTTAGAATAGTAAAAAGTTCGCCAAGATTCTACATCAGAAAGAGAATACTCACCGATTTCATCCCAATTAAATTTCTCTATTGTCTCAGACAGATTTTTGGGGGGCGCTATGCTACAACCTTCAAGAGTAAATATTGATACAAGACCAATGATTACGGTGTTAGGAAAAGCATTTCTCATGAATGTGACCTCCTCATTACGAAGTGAACACTAAGGCACTATTGCTATATCAAAGGTTATCGCATGGCGTATTTCCTCCAGTTCTTTTATGTGTAGCAAGATTTAATTTCACACCAATATTTTCTACTTTACCACATTTTATACATTCATCATGGTCTTGTTTCCCAATGTCAAAACGACACAATTTATCAGTAGGAACAACTATTTTTCCTCCCCTATCGTGAACCGTCTGCGTGATTTCTTGGCCATTAAGTGTGTATGTAATTGTACTACCGAATGGTATTGAACGCGGAGCTGCCACCACGCCTTCTGTAAATTTAGTTCCGTCAGCAGTTATGCCAGACGCATTATCGCCGCAACAAATCTTGCAAACGCAATAATATGTAAGAGTTGCCTTTATAGCCAATTCTTTTCCCTGTGAAGCTATATGAGCGGCTTCGGTTTTGGGTCCCCATTGACCATCAGCAGGAGGAGATAGAAGTCCCGCATTAATTAACAACATTTGGTATTCTTTAATCTTTTGAACCGTTTTAGGTCCTAAAATGCCATCGGTTTTTGACCCAACTATACACTGTATTGATTTAACGCTTCTATCGCTAGTCAACCCCAAATAATCAAATCCTGAAAGTGATGAGTTCAAAACAAAAACATATGTATTCAGATCCAAATCCTCCTCTGGATCGCGTTGATGCCATCTGCCATATTCCTCATTGTAATGCCTGAAGTTATAATATACAACGCCCAAGATATCATCAACATATTCAGACGAAAAGTGGAACGGATTGTACTCGCAGAAGTCGTACGCCGTCACGGACGTGCCGCTGCCAGTCGACACAACAGAGCCGAATGGGGCGTACTCGTAGTGCGCGGCGATTCCGTTCGCCTGCTGGAAGAAGACGAGCTCAGACACGTTCTTGTTCCCGTCGTTGGTGTAGAAGAGGTTGTACTGCCCGTACTTCTGTAGGATAAGCGGGCGTGTCGCCACCGGCTCCGAAGGATCCCAGCCGAACACGAGGTCTATGGAATTGTTGGCAGCGGCATTGAGCCGCTGGATGCAAAGGTATCCGTCGTACACGAAGCGATGGTGGGTATTTGTCACACCGCTTACCATCTCGACGTATTCGACGCGCCGGCCCATGCGGTCGAAGGACATTACGATGTTCGTCGCGCCGCACTCCCACAGGACAGGGCGGTTCTCGCCGTTGTAGGTGACCTGCCATACGCCGGTTGAGGTTTTAATTAAAGTCTGGTTGCCGTCCAGATCGAACTCCGGCAGGAATCCGCCCGCGCCTTCAACGATGTTCGTGTACTGGTTGAGGGCATTGGCTGTATAGGTTCTGTTTGTGCCGAGGTCGAGCGAAGAGAGGCGGTTGCCGATATCATCGTACTGATAGGCGTATTCGTTCAGCGTCGCGTTCTTGACGGCATTGGTCAGCTCATTGCGGTCGTTGTAGCCGTAGTAGTCCGTCCTTGTCTCGCTCATCATCGAGCCCGAGCGGGTTATCGCGGTGCGCCTTCCCGCCGCGTCGTTCACGTAGTCGTACTGCGAGATGACCCCGCCGTTGATATGGTTCCTTACCTGCGTCAAGAGGTCGCGGCTCTGCTCGTAGGTGTAGTAGGCCGATCCCGAGCCGCCGTACTGGAGGCGACTCTTGAGGTCTGTCCCTGGGAGGTAGTAGTATGTGAACCAGACGCCCGCCATCATCACGCGCTTCATGCGGGCGGTGTCCGCCTCGTACTCGATGATGCTCTTGCGGGAGTTGTCTATCGTGTACCCCAGGTCGCGGCCATAGCCGTCGCGATGGTGAGCAAGCGTCTTGCCGTAGAGGCCCGTCGTCGCCTCGGACGCGACCTCGCCATAGTCGTTGTAGGCCGTGACGGTGGTCCCCGCCGCGTCCGTCGCCGACACCTGCCGCCCCATCGCGTCGTAGGAGAGCGATATCGACGGCGTGCCGTCGGAATAGGTCGTCGAAACAAGCTGGTTCCAGCCGTCATAAGCGTAGCTCGTGACGACGCCGCGCGCCCATGTGCGCGTCGCGAGATTGCCGCTGTCGGTGTAGGTGTAGGTCGGGCCGTGGCCGTCCGCATACGTCTTCGCGAGGAGGAGCCTGGTCGCCTCGTCGTAGATCCAGGTAGTAGTGTCGCCCTGCGGCGCGCTGGGGTCAGTGCGCCCTACCGTCTCATCCCTGAAGGTCGTCATGTTCGTCATGACGTTGAAGGCGTCGTAGGCGTAGGTCACGGGGTAGGTGCCGCCGCCCTCGTAAACCTTGTTGCCGCGAAGGTCGTATTCGTACACCATCGCGACGCCCAGCGCGTTCGTGACCGCCGCAAGGCGGCCCGCCGCGTCGTAGGCGTAGCTCGTCGTCGCGCCCGTCGCGTCCGCCGTCGAGGCGAGGCGCCCAAGCGCGTCGTAGGCGTTGGTCGTCGCGTTGCCACGTCCACCGGTCTTGACGACCGCACGGCGGTATGCGTCGTACGCGACCGTGTTCGTGACGGCGGAATGGGAGACGGAGAGCGTCACGACGCCGTCCACCGATTCCGTCAGCGAGAGGTTCGTCGCCTCGGGGACGCGCTCGTACGAGAGGCGCGTCGATGTCGCGGGGTCAAACTCCGCCCACGCTTCGGTCGCGTTGCCGCGCACGTCGATCAACACGCTGCGCGACTCGTTCGCGAGGGTGAGCCCGGACACCTGCGCCATGTTCGTGGTGACGAGAGGTGCGATGGACGGGTCGGAGCAGAACTGCACGCCCGTCGCCACGCGCCACACTTCGCCATCGACGATTTCGTTCTCTACCAGGCTCTGCGAAGCGCGGAACGCGCCGTCCGCCGAGCGGACGACGGATACGAGGTCGCCCCACTGGTCGTACATCCGCGTCTCCGTTGGCTCGCCGGTCGACGCAGTGGCGATGAGCTGGCCCCTCGCGTTGTACGTGCGCTCCGTCGTCAGGGTCGAGCCGTTCGCGCCCGGGCGCTCCTCGCGCACGACCTCGCCGAAGCCGTTGCGGTACGTCTTCGCCCAGCGCGCGCCGTCCGGCGAGAGGTAGTTCACCTTCTCCCACCTCAACCCGTCCGACGTCACGCCGTACGCGTGGTATTCGGGCGTTACGGCGGTTCCCGTCACGGAGGCGAGCGAGCCGTCGGGGTTGATTGTCGTCACGCGCGTTCCGCCCGAGGGGAGCGTGACTGTCGTCGTCCTCCCGTCGGCGGAGTAGGCGTATGCCGTCACGAGGCCGTGTTCGTCAGTCTCCGAGACGACGCGCCCCTCCCCGTCGTACGCCCACAGGCGCGTCCGCGCCTCGCAGCCGTCCGCCGTGTCCGTCTCGCGGACGACACGCCCGTCGGCGTCGTACTCGTACGCCGTCGCCACCGCGCCGTGGCGGCCGTACCTGACGGACGAGACCTTCGCCTTCGCCGCGTCGTATGAGTTCGTCGTGGCGATCCCGTCCTCGCCGAGCGTCCACACGGGGCCGGTGCAGATCCAGTCGGCGGACGACGATTTGCCGTCGGAGCGGACGGACGAGACGACCTTGTGCGACGCGCTGTAGCGGTTCGTCGTCCAGGCGGTCTCGCGCCACTCGCCGCCAACAAGCGCGTAGTCATGGACGGTGACGGCGTTTCCGGATGCATCGTATGACGTCACGCGGCGGATCGACTTCCCGTCGACGACTAGGAAGCCACCGTCTGCGGACCACACGCCCTCGTTGCGCGTCTCGGTCCAGGAGAAGTCGGCGCCGACGGGCGAGTAGTCCGTCCGCACGGCGCGTCCCGCCTCGTCGACGGAGAGGGTCGTGCGCCCCTGCGCGTCGAGGTCGCGGAAGCTCGTCCGCGACTCGTTCCCGGCGCGACGGACGCGCGTGACGCGGTTCGACGCGTAGACGGTCTCCTCGTCCTCGACGGTGACCCCGTTCTCCGTCACCACGCGACGGCGCGGGCGGCGGTCCACCACGCCGCCGGACGCCCCGTCGTCCGAATAGGACCACGAAGTCGAGCGGAGGATCCCGCCCCTCACCGCCGCCGTCTCGTTCGTGACGCGGTTCCAGCCGTCGTAGAGGTACGAGGTCTGGAGCCCGGTGCCGTTGACGTCCGAGGCGACGGTGCCTGTGTCGTTCCGCTCGGCGGAGTAGAGGGTACGTCCGCCGACGACGCGCGAGGTCTCCATGATTTCCCTGTCCGAGACGTCGAGCACGGACGACTCGGCGCGGACGACTCCGCCCGTCGCGTCGAGCGTCGCGAGCGTCGCGTTCCACGCGCGGGCGACCCCGTCGTACGAGATCGTCTTCGCCACCGTCCTGGCGGCGTCCGTCCCCGGCGCCTTCGTGAACGTCCAGTCCTGCGCCGAACTGTCATAGACCCACTCGGAGTGGAACTGGAACTGCTCATTCCGGTATTCGTGGAGGTGGAACGTCGATACGCCATCACCCGAAAAGGTAAAGGTCTTCGCAACCGCGCCGGACGGTCCGCTCCACGTAACGCGGTATGACGTGCCGGAAAGCGCCTCCACGTCCATGCGTCCGTCGGCGCGCGAGACGACGGACGTGATTGCGCCGGAGCCCGCGTCGCGGAGAACGTCGATGCCGAGGCCCTCGACGGGGACCGCCTCCCCGTCGGCGGGGGTCAGCGACTTGACCGACCCGTCGGGCCAGTAGGTTATCTCCGTCCTGTCCTCAAGGACCTCGACGAGGAAGCCGTCCTCGTCATAGCGGACGCCGCGCGCGAGGCCGGCTGACATGCCGGCGGGGCGTCCGTCCCTGTATTCCGTGGCCTCGCCGAACGGATCGACGGTCACGACGTCCAGCGGACTCGCGTCCCTGCGCGACACGACGCGGCGGCACATCGGATGGTCGTAGACGAGCGCCGCAGGGGTCCAGAGCCGCCCGGCGGGTCCCGTCTCCCGTATCGCGAGCCGCCCGACGGGAAGTCCCGCGATCCAAGGCGTCCGCCCGAAGTTCTGCGAGAACTCCACGCACCCGTTCGCGGCCGTCGTCCCCTCGCCGCAGTCGCAGTCGCACTTCCTCGCCTTCTCCGGCATGGCGCTGAACGACACGACGCCCTTGTCGACCTGACGTCCATCCTCCAGGAGCACGAACCGCACCTTCCCGACCTTGTTCGTCCCTTTCCAGGAGTCTGATCCGGCGTCGGCGTACGCCTGCGCGGTCTCCCCGCCGCTCCCATCCACCACGATGCCGTCAGCCTTGTCAACATACGCGATCTTATACGCGCTCCCGGGCTTCTTCGTGCCGTCTATCGTCGCCGTCGCGCGCGGCGAGCCGCCCATCTTCGGCGAGAACCTCACGCTCTGCCGGTCAAGAACGAGCCAGACGTCGTTGGTGCCTTCCGAGAACGAGAAGGTGCATGACACGCCCGCCGGGCCGCCGATGCTCGACATCTTCATGGACACGGGATAGCTGATGCCCCCGACGAGGACGCCGGAGACGACCTGTCCGGGCGTATCGTTGGGATACGACGCCGACGCCGTCAGGTCGCCGATGCTCAGCTCCACGTAGTCGTCGCCCGCGACCTGCAGCGCATACGTCCCCGTGGCAGGGGGCGTGAACCATCCGCCCTTGACCACGACCTCGCAGACGTTGCTGTAGTACGTCCCGTCCACGTGGAAGTCGAACGGCCACGACACCGTCGTCGTCCCGCCGCCGCCGGAAAGGCCGTAGATGGAAAAATCACCGTGCGGCTTGCTGATCACGACATTGGCCGTGAAGACTCCGCCGAACCCGGAGGCGCCGTCGGGAACGTCGCGGAGCGGAACGCCGCGCGCCGCAGCGGCCGGGGCGGGCGCAGGCGCAACCAGAACGGACTCGGTCGGAGCGGGGGACTTCCCGGCGGACCGGGCGGAATCGGCCTTGGACGCCGGCGAGGGAACCGTCCCCTCCGGCGCACGGGCGTCAGGAGAAGGCGCCGGCAACGCACCGGCCCCGGTCGCCGCCTCGATGGAGGAGCCGTCAAGCGCGAACACGAACACGCCGACCGCGTCGGGCCACTCCGACAGCGGCACGAACGTCCCCTCGCCGCTGTCAAGGACGGTCCAGTCGTCGGCGAGGATCTGGTAGCCGAGCGGCACGTCGCCGACGCCGAACACCATCAGCACCGCGTCGGCGCCGCCGTCCATGAAAAGAAGAAGTCCACCGTCGACGCGTACGCATTCCGCGACCAGCCCCGACGCCGAGACGGCTGTCGGCGGCTCGGCCGACGCGTCAACGCCGACGTACTCGAACGCCACTGCCGCCATCACGGCGGCTACAAGCGCCACGAACAGCTTTCCTGTCCACTTCTTCACTATCATCGCCATATTTGACATCCTTTCGCTTCTGGGCCGAGCGTCGTCCGCGACCGCCGCGAACCGATACACTCTGCCCTTCTAAAACAATAAACGGATTTCACGTCCGCGCAATTCCAAGGAATCTGAAGATTTTTTATGTCTGGCATTTTCATCGCTTTCATTCGGCTTTCTCATCGCTCATCCGAGGTTTTCGAGAGTGCGCGCAACCTGCTGAAGAGCGGGGATGTCGTTCGCATGGCGGAGTCTTTGGGGACTGTCCCCATCTTTCCACCGCGAACATAACTTCACACTGGCGTTCCTCGGTTTTGGAAATCACGAATGTCTTATGAAACGAGAATCCTTCCACGCCATAGCAATCAGTTCTTCGTACAAGCACACTCACATTCTCCTCAACTTTCGCAAGCCCGGACCCTAGAAAACTTTCTCTATCTAGCACAAGGTTGGTCCCGCCCTCAACCGACAGAAAAGCATTTGGATGACCCACAGGCCAAACATCTATTTTGTATGACATGTTCGGACGCTTCTTGCTTGTGAGCTCCGCCGTCGCAACCACGCATCTGCCAGTACCTGCATTGGCACTTTGCCTTTTGACGCGCCAACATGGGAACATGATGCCAACAGGTTGTTTTTTGCCTTGTTGTCCACTCGCACTCAGGCTATTTATTTCATACACCTCTCCATTGTCAAACACCCATTGATTGTGCACGATACCAGATCCAAAATTATTCGTTGGAAGCCCAAGAATACCTTCAACCTCTTCATACGAAGTTGCGTCCACAACCTTGTCCGCAAGTCTAACATCGAAAATCCTCATGTTCTGCGCACACTTCCCGATTGAAGTGCTAGGATGCTCGGGAATCGTCGCGCAGCCATTACACAGCAGACCCATAATTACGGCCATGCGAAACATTACTCGGCAACTGCCCGTAAGCACTGCAAGTACAGGGGACAAAACGATTCGTGCAAAGGGTTTCATGGGGCGTTCCTTTCGATCTGCGTTTCTTTGACAGGATTAACAGGATTGACAGGATGATGCTTTTTCCACAACGACAGCAGAACCTTGAATAACACCATGAACAATTGCATTACAATCACCGCCACTGCGCAATAGACGAAGACTCCCACCAACATGAGACCAAGACCCAGCAAAACATTACCAGACCCAGCAAAACATTACCCATATGTTCCTGACCACCAATTATGTCACGCATAAAGGAGATATACGGCCTAAGAACATATTCGACGGCATTGACGGTCGCCTTCTCGGCAACCATCGAACCCACGCAGATGAAACAAACACAGCAACAGAATAACGCAAGAATACTTTTGATCAATTTCATCTTGTCATTCCTTTCTTTGCGTCCCTTGTGTTCTTTTGGCCTTCCTATCCAATTCCGCGAGCGCGAGGGACAAGCCGAGAATTGTCTTTGTCAGTTTCTTCATGGTTCATCTACTCCTTTCGCTTGCCGCCACAGGGCGCGGTCCGACCGCGCCATCGCCGTCGCGCCTATAGCCACTATTTATTTTATCTTCCACTTTATGCAGACGGTCTCGGACACTACTATGTCTCGCAACGATGTCACAGACCCGGAGCCATCGTATGCGGATGATGGAGTAGCAAGGTTGTTGGAATAGATATAGTCCCGAGCCTCAAACCCGGTGTAAATGATTTCGTTGATTTCGCAAAGTGTCACGCCCGCATCCCTCGCCATCCGTTGGGCGACATCACGGGCATTCTTTACCGCCAGCGTCCTCGCCTCGTTTCTGGCGGCGGCCGGGTCAAACAGTTCAAACGAGTTTCTCAGCGAATTGACTGCCTTACAGCTGAAGAGCGCCGAATTTATGCGATTCAGCCTGACTCGATCAACCTTGGCAACGAATATGTAGTCCTCTTCGAACTTGTAGCCGTTGAATTTGCGCCCCTCGCGCCAATCATAGTCGGCACACATGCTAATCCCAGATGTGACGACTTCGTTCGTCGAAATGCCCGCTGTGGCAAATGCCGAGGCGAGCGTGGCCGTATGTTCTTCAAACATGCGCCGCGCAACCGTCATGTCCTTGTCTTCGGCCGAAACGGTGAAAGTAATCTTCATCTTGTCCGGTTGCCGTTTCACAACGCCTTTGCCCGTCACGGTAAGTTCACCGCCGAGCGAAACAAGCGCGAATCCAATCACGCCAAGTGCAACTATCATCTTCTTCATCGTTTCCTCCTTGTTTGCCATTTGGTCACTATCGGAACATTCTCCGTATCAACTACCCCGCAAGACACCCATCCCACGGGACGGAATGTATTATAACATAATTTCCCGACCGCCGCAGGACGCGTTCCACCCGTTCGGCCCGTTCCATCCGGCGCCGTGTCCATTTAGTTCGAACGTATGAGTCGGTAACAGGCGACACGGCTGTTGTAGAGAAACACGGAATCAGGATGCGATGGCGACACGACGGCATGCCATCCGCTACGATCCTCGATCTCCTCGCTCTCCCACACGCACTTGAAGCTTTGGTCGAAGACATAGATCCGCGACCAATTGTGGTATGTGCGCGGAGCCTTCACGACAACCAGCCGCTCGTTCTCGTCATTCCCGAACGATGCCGCGCACGGCAGTCTGTAACCCCAACCTGCGCGATGGCGTCCAAGGATTTCCGTGGTCTTGAACATCGAGTCGACAATCTGTATGTAGTCGCCCTCGCTCGTTGCCGCAACCGCCACGCAGACCGTATTCGTGCCGAAGCGCAACGGCGACGATTCACTGGCTATCGTCGTACCGTCGCGCAGCTTGTATCGACGCCGTTCCCGCTCCTCATGCGAAACATTGTCGTTCCACACGCGCCCGTCCCTGCTCGCGCCCTCTTCGACAAGCCGCGCAATCTCGGCGGTTGTCGCGGCGTCGCACGGCTCAAGTGTCCAGTGTTCAATGTCTATTCTGCTCACGCACCCCGCCGCGAACGCCAGGGACGAGACGAGAATCCCCCTACGCAGAGCGGCGGAGGACAAGTTGATTTGTGCAAAGGGTTTCATGGTGATGTCCATTCAATAAAGCGGAATGGAGAAATTGAAGGCATAACGCAATGAGCCATCGTCCATCGTCGAAGGTTCGCGCAACGGCGCCGAAAGCGTCAACATTCGGTCGTGCGTGGACGACAGCGAGTTGGCCTTAGGTGAAAGCGTGATTTTCATGCGGGCTTTCGGCGCAGGTGAGAACATTGCGCCGAGTATTCCCCTGTTTCGCTCCTCGACTCCCTTGCGTGTACGCGCGGCAAAGATAAGCGAGGGCTTTTTGTCGTCGCGTTTACGGTAAAGCCTAACCTCCCGCACTTCATCACCAGATTGGGGACGCTTGGTTATTATCGTATAGTCCCTGCTTATTGGATATGCGACGCTCAAGCACGAATCGGCGGGTAATGCCCTTCTTGCGACCACGGCACAATCGACGCGCACCTCGTTGTCGCGTCGAAACCGGTATATTACAGAAACCTTGATGTCCTCGGACGGAACGGCGAAACGGCTCTCGACTGTGGCCAGCACGTCCGACCCTTTCCTGTTTTCATCTGGCTCCAAGTATCGCAAGCCCCTATCCTCGTTCTCCGTTACTGAAACAAATTCGAGCTTGGCCTTTTCACCGTTCATTGTCAGCGAAACCTCGCTCTCGCCATTGATGTAAAACTCCTCAACCTTCGACGTGTTCCAACAAATGTGTTTCAGAGCGCCCGTCGAACGGTTGAACGCATATTCCCGAAAACTCAACTTGTTCATGTTCACAACCGTGAACACATTGCTTTCTGCGCCAAATGTCGACACATACCAGCCGGCATCCGTCCAGTCACCAACACACTCGCAGCTCGCGAGCACGAGGGTCGCGACGAGAATCGTCTTTGTCAGTTTCTTCATCCTTCATCTACTCCTTTCGCTTGCCGCCGCAGGGCACGTTCCTTCAATTTCCTTTGTTGACTCCTGCCGGACACGGCGCGCAGCCTGAAACTTCTCTGGGGCGATATCCATCCGAAATGCAGTGATGGATTTTGCAAACAAGAACGACTCCTGCAACGATCGACTATCTGGATACATTTTTTCCAGTTTCGAATAGATCCTTTTCATGCACACCCTCAATCTTTTCTCATCCGCTAACCATATATGCTGTGCAAGCCCCGAATCTCGCCACGCATAGTACGGTGGTCTTGACCGGAATTGCTTGTCATAAGTTTCATGCATCACGGTCTTCTCCGTCACGAGTCCCATGACGGTGTAGACGAAATACACTTCGTCAGACGTAATGGCGGCCATGCCGGCCAATGACGATCCGTCCTTCCCGATCCAGGCAAGACCTGCCGTGTTAACAGTTCGGTTGCTGATTGACTCAAAGGAAACCGCATCGCCCATCGTGCATTTCCGAAGCGAGTCCATGAATTCTTCTCCAAGGCGGACATCATCGGACGAATCCACCCAAGGCTTCACCACTCCAAATCTTGTGTAGAAATCATCCGACCCCAACTCCCGCCGTGGCAAAACAGGAACTCGGCAATAGAAGTCGCGATCTTCGGCGAGCTTCCCAATTTGATCCTTAATGGTTTCTAAGACCATTCCCCTTAAAGACGCAAGATCATCCTCTATTGGCTCAGATATGCGGACGCAACCCTTCTGAAATCTCTCAGGGGAAATGTTCATTCGGAACGCCATAAGGTTCGCAACCCTCAGACTCAACTCAGACAACTCATCGTACACCTTACCTGATTCTGAATCAATCCTGTTCTCACACGTCCTCAATCTTTTCTGCTCAACCAATCCGAAGTACAACGCCCAACATGGATGTCTCCACATATAGTAAGGCGGTTCTTTAAGTACTTCAAATACACCAAATGGTTGGCCCGGGCCTTCAAAACGAATCATTTCCGTATAGATGAAATACACGTTGTCAGACGTGATGGCGGCTATGCCAGCCAGTGACGATCCGTCCTTCCCGAACCAGGCAAGACCAACCGTGTCGACAATTCGGCTTCGGATTGATTCAAATGAGACCGCGTCGCCCGTCGTGCACTTGCGAAGCAAATCAATGAGTTCATTTCCAAACAGTCCGTCATCGGGCGGATCCTCATCTGTCTTCACCACATCAAACCTGGAAAGACATAGCTCTTTCTCATCCAACCTGTGCCCCATCCAAGGCCAGTGCCCTTTCCGACAATAAAAGGATCGATTCTCCGCAAGTTTGCCAATTCGATCTTGCATGGTCTCGAAAACCATTTCCCTTAAAGCCGCCAAATCACGCTCAGTCGGCTTTTCTTTCGTGCTGACGCAGCCCGAACATACTATCGCCGCCCCCACAACGACCCGTACAAAAATCATTCGTGCAAAGGGTTTCATGGGGCGTTCCTTTCGGTTTGCGTTTCTTTGACAGGATTAACAGGATTGACAGGATGATGCTTTCTCCACACCGACAACAGAAACTTGAATAACACCATGAACAATTGCATTACAATCACCGCCACTGCGCAATAGACGAAGACTCCCACCAACATGAGACCAAGACCCAGCAAAACATTACCATGCCACGCGTAAAGGAGATATAGGGACTAAGAATATAGGCGATAGCATTGAATGTCGCCTTCTCGGCAACCATCGAACTCACGCAAACGAAACAAACACAGCAACAGAATAACGCAAGAATACTTTTGATCAATTTCATCTTGTCATTCCTTTCTTTGCGACCCTTGTGTTCTTTTGGCCTTCCTATCCAATTCCGCGAGCGCGAGGGATGAGACGAGAATAGCCTTTGTCAGTTTCTTCACTTCACCTTCTCCTTTCGCTTGCCGCCGCAGGGTGCGTTACCCGCGCGGCGCGGCTGGACTCTGCCGCGCGGGATTGCCCGCCGGGGCGCTTTCATCGCCTTTTTCATGGTTGACATTTTACCATGTTTCCTTTCGCTTTGACACAGCCTTTTACGGTAACTCAACGAATGATGCTGCGGATCTCAAGTCCTTGATAAAATCTCAGGGGGCTGTCCCCGCTTCTCTATTCCCTCGTTTTACTAATTCTTGGGGCTGTTGCTCAACAAACCAGAAAAACCGTATAGCCAGAAGTCCCTTTCCCAATCTTTAGCAAAACACTTCAATGAACATTCCGCGTGAAGCCTTCCGCTTCCGTCCTCGCCCACAACAACAATCGGACTAATCGTTCCATCGTCCAAGGATATCCTTATAACCAAGGCATCTCCAGTCCGAACATCCTCTCCGTAGGAGACAGACCACAATGTTTCACGGCACAGACTCCGCCTCACCCATAGGTTGTTGTCAGTATCAACAAACATCATATCGTATATTGGCCTGTCTAAATGTTCAAACTGCCGTTCGTCTTTTCGTACAAGGAACGGCAACGCGACAACATTATTCGTCAAACTCCCGACCACGCATGTGCATGCTCCCAAATCATTGTGAAAAGAAATTGCTTTCCCCTTTTCACAATCCTCCCAAATCGAGTTACGGAACACAACCTCCCGATCATACGTCACCTCAGAATTGTATGGGAACTCAAGCAGGACTGTTGGCAGTCTTAAGAGGAACTCTCCCAGCAATGGCATAAAGCCCCTTCGTGGCCACGAGAAATACTCAATGTAGAAGAAGTCCGGAATGTAAACCGCCGACCGTCTCTCTGTTTTCCAGATATGAAAACCTGTGATTTCTGAACTATATCCAAGACAAGAAACATGACTTGTCGTTCTATTCCATAAGCAGCCAGAGAGAAAAATGAGACTCACCGATATCAAGACAACAAGTATCCCGTTGGTCGTTTTACTTAACAGGCTCTTGGCATTACGGCTTTCATTTTTTCGCTTCATGGACATCCTTTCTTCTTGTTCTCGTTAACCTGTTAAAGCCTATCTCTTCCGAGCGGATCGCACATCTGCACACCTTCTTTGTTGTTGTCATGGTTGACATTTTACCATATCTCCTTTCGCTTGACATCCCTCATGGCGCCGTTTCGGGGGCCCATGCAAGTACCCAGTTGATAATCCGTGTCAATTTCTTGTGATCGTAGAAACACTCGTCGCTCTTGCGATACAACGCACGGCGGCGCAGTTCCTTTAACTTCGGGACGTCCTTTCGCGTGGCGCAATAGAGAATGTCGTTCGCGGCCTCTTGGCCGTAACTCAAATGCACGCCGTTATCCAGAATCGTCTTGTAGGCTGCGTTAAACTTATTGGCGTCCGGCTTGAACTTCTCCCGCATGCCCGCGGGCATTGCGCTCTTCGACGCCACAGTCTCCCTCATGAACTTTGCGGCGGAACTGTTCTTGTCTTCTGATTCAAGAAGCCTGCTGAAGGTTTCCCGAAGTTCCTGCTGCCCCTTCTTGCCCTGTGCGATCATATTCCATTCAATCGTCTCCACAAGTTGGTAGCGTATATCCGGATCCTTCTCCACCTCCATCCGTTTGAGGAGGGCCTTGGTCATATCTGTGGATTCCGGCATGAGGAACCTGATCGCGCCGAGCGCATTCGTCCTGACAAGGGCATCCGAATCGTTCAGCTTTTCGCAGAGCATCGGCACCGCAAAGTCGTCGAACAATCCGAAGATGAAATAGACTTGCCAGTAATACCTTTCCGGATCGATCTTGAGGAACTCCTCCGCGTCCTTCACCGCCGGGGCGTACTGGAGCATGGCGAGTTCCTGCATGGCGTCAAACTTCCGGCTCTCGCCCATCTTCGCCTTGTTCCTCCGATAGTACTCCAGGAAGGCCGCTCCAACTTCATCCCCTCCAATTACGATCAGGACACGCGAAGTCACATCATGAAGCCTTGATGTCGGATTGGAGGTCTTGAAAATGTCCAGCATCAGCGGCACCGACGAATCCTGCTTAGCCTGTCCGAGAAGCCACACGTACTTGACCTTGTCTTCTTGTCCGCCAGCCGGACGGCGACCGCCTCCGCGACCGCTTTCCCATTATCCCTGACGGTTTTCTCCAGCGAAAGCATTTCTTCTCGAGAGGTATTCTTCGACATTTTCAGAACGCGTTGGATAAATGCGTCCGCGTCAAACGTGGCCCCGCCGTCCGACACCGGCGGACGTAGCCGCTCCAACGTGACGCGGACGACGGAACGCCCGGGATCGGCAAGCCACGCCGGCGCGAAACCGGCGCCGGGCCCCGGCTCCGCCGAGCCGATCTTCGTCCCGCCGGCAAACACCTCCAGCCTCCCGCCCCGGCACACGTACTCCACGGCATACGTCCCGTCCGCCGCCCTCGAAAGCCGCGCCGCCTCGCCGAGCGCATGGTCGCGTCCGCTCCCGTTGGGCACGGCCACCGCCTCCAGCGTCCCGTCGCCCCTCTCCTCGACGATTACGGAAGGTTCCCTCGGCCTGCCCTTCACGAATCCGTCCGTGTATGCCGGGAAGAGGCGGAACGGCCCCTTCGCCCGGATCGACAGCCGCCAGCATTCGCCGCACGGAAGCCCGAAGCCCGTCTGACGGGGCATCCCGTCCTCTTCGACGACCGGCAGCGATCGGACGTTCCCGAACATGTCCGCCGCGTCAACCGGCCCTTCCGACCTGCAAGCCCTCCACCATGCCGCGCGGAGCGGCGAACAGTCTCCCCAGAGTCGCGTGCGCAGGTCGCGTCCGTGCTTTCCGGGATCGACGGCGTCGTCGTACCTCATGTCCGGCACGGCAAGCGCCTGCGGATTCTCGATCAGTTCCTTCGGCACGTAGCGGACGATGTATTCCGCCGCGAGCCCCAGGTCGCCCGCCTGGTGCGCGAGCGCCGCGAAGCGCAGGGCGAGAGGCCCGCGCATCGCGTCCGGCATCGCCGCCCATACCTCGTTTGTAAGCGCGGCTTCCAGGCCGTTCAACACAGCCGGCCGCATCTCCTCTATCTCAGACGAATTGAACTTCACGCTCCACCACGGCCCGAGCATCGACATCTCCGGGAACGTCCGCGCGCCGGACTCCGCCGCCGCGCGAACCACCTCGTTCGTCACGTAGTCCATCGTCGGCAGCGGAACAAGCCCATTCTGCGACGCGAAGCGCGGCAGCAAGGTCGCCTGGCGCCGCCCCTGCGCGCGGGCGCGCGCCTCCGGCGTCGCGTCAAGCCAGTGTTCCGTCACCGCCATGTACTGCTGCCGGAAGTTGAACGGATACCAGCCGTTCTCGCCGTCCAGGGCGAAGTCCAGCGGCTGCGGCGTGATCGTCTCGCCGTTGACGGAGAGCGTCATCCTGCCGTTATGGATGTCGGCGCGGAGGCGTATCCCGTCCGGCCCGCAGGCGACATGCCGGCTCTTGACAAGCTGGCGCGGCGTGGGATCGAAGTACGCCGACCAGCGCATGTCGCGTTCGCCGGTGTTCTCCCAAACGGACACGTTCCAGTCGTTCGTCGCGCCGACGACGCGCTCGATCCTGAGGACCGGCATCCTCTGCCCGTACTCCAGCGACGGCGCCCCGAGGTAGAACTCGAGGAAGGCGCCGCCGGACCTTGACTTGGCGTCCGCAGCCCTTGTCGGCTTCGCGGTGAACTCCGTCGTTCCCGTGAAGTCGCGCATGACGCCCTTCGTCGAATACCACACGACCCATTCGTCGCACGTGCGGAACGACGTCCGCGAGACGTCACGCGCCAGCGGGACCATCCTTCCGCACGCGCTCCACCGCACGTCGCCGCACGTCAGCAGGTCGTCCATCATCGACACCCTCGCGCCGTCCTCGCATGCGTGGCGGTACAGCGCACGCCAAACGTCCTCCGCGAACTGTCCGCGCGCCCTGCTTCCGGCCGGCGCGGCGTTGCCCGTCCTGGAGAGCGCCGCCACGGCGTTCGTGACGTCGCCGCCGTCGAGCTCGGCATACGCCTTGCCGAGCGCGGCGAACCGTTTCGGGTACCGCGCCTGTTCAAGCAGGAACGGCAGCCGCGTGTACATCGTCTGCCCCTCGTAGGCGAACACGCGGTCCGAGGCGTATCCGGCGTCGAAGCGCCTCTTCCAGATGCCGGGCGTGATGCGCCGCCAGCAATCCACCATCAGCGGGTAGTCGCCGCAGCTGTACGCCGCCGAAGTGAAGTCGCAGAGGATGTCGTCGCGGTCGCGCGGCGACTCGAGCCAGAGGGACGATCCCGGCTTCATGTACTCGCGGATGATCCGAAGCGTCTTCTCGCGAACGGATTTCTCCTTGAAGAACAGTTCACGGGTGTCGAGGTTGCGCACGTCGCTCTCGAGGCGCGAAAGGCTGCGGAGGCGCAGGGACACGTTCATGGCGGGTATGCGCGTCGCGTAGTCGCCGTCCGCCGGCGCGATGCGGTCCAGCTCGTCGAGCATCAGCTCCGGGCTCCCGCCCCAGCGGCTCGTCAGGTGGAAGAGGTGCGAGAAGCGCAGGCTGTAGGAGTCCGGACAGGCGGCGATCCCCGCCCTATACCACGACTCGCGTTCCCCTTCCGTCGCGGACGGGTTTTCGAGCTGGACGAGCCGCGCCGCGGACGCGGGGATGTCGGGACGCAGCACGAACGCCTTGCGCAGATGGACCTCGGCGTCCCATATCGTCTTTTCGTAACCCTCCCATCCGTCCTTCGTCACTGTAGCGGCATAGCCGGTGCCGCGCGTGTTCCACGCCTTGCGGTAGAGAGTCCGTCCGCGCAGGTACTCGATGAGCCACGGATCCACCTCGGCGGCGCGGACTTCCATCTGCTCCAGGAGAAGCTCGTTCTCGGCTGCGCCCCACTGCTCGACGAGGTTCGCGACGAGATCGACATTGTTTGAGTTGCACACGGCGGGATCGGCTGCGGCGCGCACGATGTCCTCGCAGAGGTTCGTGATCGCCAGGGCGTTCAGCGCGCGGTCCCACATCTTGGCGTCCTCCGCGATTGCCGACGCCAGTTCCGCCGCGACAAGCGGATTCTCCTTCGCGCGGCGACCCTCGTAGAGCCTGTAGGCGTCTGCGGCCATCGTCTTCGGATCAAGGCCGGCCCTCTTGCGCATCCACGGTTTCGTGCGCAGTGCCATCGCGCGGTAGAGGAAGTGGACGGCATTCGTGTCGAAGTCGGAAAGCAGGTCCTGCTCCCAGTACGGCGTCATGATTCCGCCGAACCGCTCGCGGGCCTCGAACGCGACGGCCCTGCGCCCGCCAGGCGGCAGGGCGTCCGATCCCGGCAGGAACAGCGCTTCGTAGAACGGCGCGCCCCTGAGCCGCTTCACGTTGCGGGTGAGGTGGGCGTGTTCGGGCTGATCGTCGCGCACGGTTCCGTCGGGCGTCTCCTGTATCGGCGTCAGTTCGACCGGCACCTCCCCGTCATCAACGGGCGCGGCCGACATCGAGGCAAGCGACTCCACTTCGCGCCGGAAGGCGGCAAAGTCGAATGCGCCCTGCCGCGCGGCGCAATAACCGTATCGCGCGACGATGTCCTCGGCCTTCCGCCTTGTCGCCGCCCGCGACGCATCGTCCCCTTCCGTGCACATCAGACGAATCTTCTCCGCCGCCACGACGCCGGCCTTCAGCGCGATCAGGCGGGTGGACGGCTCCCCGTTCGGATAGACGAGGAACGTGTCTCCGGCCATGCGTCTCTTCGTGTCATACGAGGCGTCCTTGTACGGATCCTCCGGCCATGCGTTCGCGGCGCGGAACGTGAATCCGTCGAAGCCAGCCATCGCGGGATAGGCGCCGAGCCAGAACGCCTCGTCGTCGGAGCCGGACATCAGCGCGTTGGGACGGCTCTCCGCGCCGCAGACGTAGATTGTCGTCTTCATCCCCTTCTCGCGTCGCGCGGGCAGCATGGCGAGGCAATCCTTGTCGAGATGTTTCAGGGACTGGCTGTAGCAGTCAATGCCGATACCGTCGAAGTCGGATGCCTTTCGGTTGCCTGTCGCGTAAATCTTGAGGCCGGGGGCCGTGCGGCGGACCAGCTCGGCGACGGCGCGCACCTCGTCAGGCGTACGCTCGTCCAACGCGATGTACGTGTCGCCCAACCACCCCTTCGCCTTCAGATGCGCGGCGAAATCGACGAGGAACGGGCTCCAGTATCTCTCGAATTCCGGCGTGCCGGGAAGCAGCTTCGCGCGGCGCTCCTTGCCGTCCGCGCCGCGCCACGTCGCCATGTCGCCCCACGGACACATCGCGTAGCAGGCGATCTCCGGGCCGATGCCGTACATGCGCCCCATCATGACGTATCTGTCGAACACGGAGTAGTCGAACGACCATGAACCGTCGCCGTTCTCCTTGCGTCCGACCATCGAATGGAACCCGTCCTTGTACTGGTGGTTCCAGGGGAGGTCGGATATCGTCGTCGTGAGGGTCTTCACGCCACATTCGGCCAGTTTGCGGAATACCGTCCCCATCTTCACGTAGTGGATGCCGGAAAACGGTTTGACCTTGAAATGGCGGGCGATGGCCCACGGATGCTGCCAGAGGTCAAGGCAATATCTGCGCTTGGAAGGCTTCGGGAGTTCGCGGTCAAGGACGGTCACTTCCAGCGGCCAGAACGACTTGCGCCCCGGCTTCGCGTTCGGCGCCGCCGTCACGATGCAGAACGTAGGTTTCCGCGCCCTTTTCACCCCTGAATCGCTTCGGACGACATCTGGGCGGCTCTTCGTGTCCTTGCCGTCGGGCTGTGTCGCGTAAACCACGTCGTCGCAGTATGCGACGCCTATTGAAACACCGTCGAAATACGGCGCGAACTGGGTAAGGGAGAGCGTGGCGAATTCTGCCCCCTCGGGAATCGGCACATACGCCGTCTCGCCACGCCACACCGTCACTGAGAACGTCGGCGTGCCGCCGGACGTCGCCGCGCCAAGTGCCGACACAGCCGTGACCGCAAAAGCAATAGAGAGCAAGCCCCTCCACTTCTTCACTATCAGAGACGTCGCACGTCTACACACTTTCTTTGTCGTTGTCATGGTTGATATTTTACCATAATTCTTTTAACTCTGGGCCGAGCGTCGTCCGCGACCGCCGCGAACCGATGCACTCTGCCCTTCTAAAACAATAAACGGATTTCACGTCCATGGAATTCCAAGAAATCTGAAAATTATTAAGAATCTTTGAACGCCCCTGGTAGTCAATTATTCCGCACGGCGATAGGGTTTTATGGTATAATTTTCACCAGTCAAAACTATGAAAACGAAATCGGACACGGCGCAGCGGCAGGCCGCACGGAAGTTTGTCGAATACTGGACGTTCCAGCGCGGCAGCGAGAAAGGCGAGGATCAGCAGTTCTGGAACTCGCTTCTCCGCGACGTCCTCGGCGTCGCCGACGTTGAACAATGCATCAAGTACCAAGTGCCCGTTCCCATGAAAGGCACGACAAAGTTCCTCGATGCGTGGATTCCCGAAACGCGGGTGCTGATTGAGCATAAATCCCGTGGCGTGAACCTCGACGCGCCGCAAGCGGGACACGGCGGGCTCACTCCATACGACCAAGCCGCAGAATACGACGCCGCCCGCCCGTTCGACGAAAAGGCGCGTTGGATCGTCACATGCAACTTCGACGAGTTCCGCATCTACGACCGCGCAAAGCCCCTCGCCCCGCCGCTCACGCTGAAACTCGGCAACCTCCCGAAAGAGGCGTACCGTCTCGCGTTCCTCGTGAACCCGAAGGAAAAGGCCATCGACCGCGAGCTTGAAATCTCCGTGCAGGCCGGAAGGATTGTGGGAGAGATATACGACGCCCTTCTTGAGCAGTATGATAATGTCCATGTAGAACATGTAGATCATGTAGAATTGGCTACGCCGCCTCAATCATCTACACGTTCTACATGTTCTACACGGATAAATGAATCTTGTCTAGCCGCGCTCAATCGCCTTTGCGTGAGGCTGGTGTTCTGCCTCTACGCCGAGGACGCCGGCATCTTCCCGAAAGACTGCTTCCGCCGTCTCATAGAGGCAACCCCCGCGCCGTTTCTCCGCGAAAGGCTCATTCGCCTTTTCCAGACGCTCGACACGCCGACCGACAAGCGCAACCCCTACCTCGACGCCGAACTTTGCGCATTCCCCTACACGAACGGTGGACTGTTCCACAATGCAGCCGAAAGCGACATTCCCCCAATTACGGACGACCTTCGCCAACTCCTCATCGGCGCGTCGCAATTCGACTGGCGCGACATCACGCCTACCATCTTCGGTGCGCTCTTTGAATCGACCCTCAATCCCGTCACGCGCCGTGCGGGCGGAATGTCCTATACTTCCGTCGAGAACATCCACAAAGTCATCGACCCGCTCTTCCTCAACGACCTCACGCGCCGCGTGAACGAGTGCATCGCGCTGCCGCCCGCGCCGTCGCGGAACAGGCGGCTTCTCGCGCTGCAAACCGAAATGGCCTCCAAGACCTTCCTCGACCCAGCCTGCGGCTCCGGTAACTTCCTCACGGAAACCTACATCTGCCTCCGTCGCCTTGAAAACCGCATCATCGCCGCGCTCCAGCAGGGACAGGGCGAACTTGACCTCGGCATTTCAATAAAAGTCTCAATCACGCAGTTCTTCGGTTTGGAGATAAACGACTTCGCCGTTGCCGTCGCCAAGACCGCGCTCTGGATTGCGGAATCGCAGATGATGGAGGAGACGGCTGAGATACTGCACCGCGAACCCAACTATCTTCCGCTCAAGGACAACGCCAACATCGTAGAGTGCAACGCCCTTCGCACGGATTGGCCGCGCACCGACTACATCATCGGCAATCCGCCGTTCGTGGGCGCGAGAATGATGGCGCAGGGATCGGAGCAGAAGAAAGACATTGAAACGCTCTTCGGAGACATCAAAGACGTACAAGACCTCGACTACGTCTGCGGATGGTACAAGAAGGCCGCAACGACGGATGCCTTTTGCGCATTCGTCTCCACCAACTCCATCTGCCAGGGCGAATCTGTTGCCGCGATGTGGAAGCCGATGTTCGAGAGGGCGGGGACTGTCATCGACTTCGCACACCTCACGTTCCGCTGGGACAACGAAGCGTTCGACAAGGCACACGTCCATTGCGTGATAATCGGATTCCATTGCAATCAAGAATTGCTTTCGCTAAGGGGAGATTCGGAGTCTCGGAGTTTAGGAGAAGATTCCAGAAAATCTCCAAGCCTTTCAAACTCCAAAACTCCCAGCAGCGAAAGCAAGTTCATCTTCGACAATGGCCGCGTCATTCCGACCAGCCACATCAACGCCTACCTCCTTCCGGCACCTGACGTTTTCATCGAAAACCGAGGCGGCGTGAAGACGCCCGGCCTCGACGCGATGAGCAAGGGCAGCCAGCCAACCGACGGCGGCAACCTCATACTCTCGCCTGTCGAGCGCGACGAAATCATCGCCAAGTGGCCGGACGCCGCCTCGTTCATCCTCCGCTACATCGGCGCGGACGACTACATCAACAACATCTTCCGCTACTGCCTCTGGCTTGTCGGCGTGGCCCCCAACCGCTACCGCCACATCGCCCCCATCATGGAACGCCTCGCGCGCGTCGCCGAAATGCGCCTCCGAAGCCCCACGAAGTCCGTGCAGCGCGACGCGGAGAAGCCCATGCTCTTCACGCAGATTCGCCAGCCGAAAACGGATTACCTCGTCGTGCCGGAAGTCTCCAGCGAACGCCGCAAGTACATTCCGATTGGTCTTATCAAACCTGATGTCATCGTCAGCAATATGCTGTACGTCATCCCCAATGCCTCGCCTTACCTCTTTGGCGTACTTATCTCAATCGTACACATGGCATGGATGCGCGTAGTTGCCGGTCGATTGAAAAGCGACTATCGCTACACCCCCGCCGTTTACAACAACTTCCCATGGCCCGATCTCTGCGTCTCTGCGTCTCTGCGCGAGAAAATAACCACCACGGCGCAAGCCATCCTCGATGCCCGCGCTCGCTATCCCGAATCGTCGCTTGCCGACCTCTACGACCCGCTCACGATGCCGCCCGACCTCCGCGCCGCACACGAGGCGAACGACCGCGCCGTACTTGCCGCCTACGGCCTTGCGCCCGATACGCCCGAACCCGAAATCGTCGCCCACCTTTTCAAGCTCTACGCCGACAAGGTGAATAAAGCATGAAACACCGAGCAACAGGACGTCCAAGAGGAAGGCCTCCGAGCCTTCCATACGACCTCGCCGAACAGATACTTCGCGATCTTGAAAGTAGGATGGATCGCAGCACCATGCTTGTCAGGCCCGAAATCGCGTCAATGGCGAGAAAGCTGAACGTCAGCCGCTCGTCAGTGAAAAGGGAAATCGTGAGCATCAGAAATAGCGGTTTTCTTGAACTCTGCCACATCTATAAAAGGCCAACGGACAAGGTCTGCACCATCATGTACAGAATCCTTCGCCCCTCACTACCAAGCACCGACACTCATTGTGGCTCATAATTCCCCTCGCCGTGGCTCAAAAATCCCCCTGCCGTGGCTCAAAAATCCCCCCGTAGTGGCTCAAAAATCCCCCTCTCGTACCTACGCCTTGCGCCCAGCATACCCAGACCGAGATCGATGCTGACCGAAATTCTCATCGCCCGTTTTCGGGGTGGCGGGCGTCCCGCCCGCCACTCTTGTACAACGCGCTGCCAGCGCGTTGCCGAAGCTGTCTTTGTTTTAGATTTCGCTTTTGCTTTTGTCCGTGTAGGGGTGGCTGGAGGGTCCCCCTCACGTCCCTTCATTTCTCACTTCCCGACCGTGACTTTGAAATGATGCGTGCGGCTCTTGCCAGGGGCGAGCGGGAGCGCGGTCTTCATCACGGGTTCAAGACAGTAGAAACGCCGCCATTCGTCGGGAGCAAGCGTCTCGCAGAGCGGCGTGCGCTCCGTGCCGGGATTCCAGACGTACCACGTGTCGTTGCCAGATACCTCGACGGTAATCGACCGCTTCCGCTTGAGATCGACAAGCTTGTGCGGCTTTCCGTCTGCGGCAAACTCCTGCATCACCCACGGACGCGGCAGCGCCTTTCCGTCCACCGCCACCTTGCAGGCGTCCAACACCGCGAAATAAGGATGAAAACCAAGGGCGGATTCGTACGGCACGGAGCCCGTGTTTGTCTCCGTCACGGCGATTTCCACGCCGTCATTCCCTGCAATGGAAATGACGGCGCGAAGTCTGAACGGATGCGGCCATGTCTTCATCGTCTCGGGCGTCGAACACGTCTCAAGTTCAACGCCGTGCTTGCCAATTCGCCTCACGAAACGCCATTTCATGTATCGGACAAGTCCGTGCTTCGGCATACCCTCGCGCCGTCCGACCCAAGGCCAGCAGATCGGCACGCCGCCATGGACCTCCTTCCCCCACGGGGTCTTTTCTGGCATGAAAAACACGTCCTTGTCCCCGCCAAGCGACATCGGATGCCAACTCGTCAGGGTTGCCCCGTCGTAACGCACGTATGTTCTGCCCAGCTCGCTTTCGCAGACGATTCCGTTGCGGGTCTCTTCGTCCATCGCCCGCGTCAGTCCGTAGAACGGTTCGCCGAGCGGATCCCTGCGCCCGTCCTTCCACACCTTGCGAATACGGTATTCGTGGCGCGAGTGGGTGGGGAGCCCCAGGTCTTCGTAGCGGGCCACGCGGTAGGGAATCCCGTTGGGAACCTCGCTCTTCACTTTCGCAAGGAATTTGCCGTCGCGCCAGAGTTCGTAGTGGTCGAAGTCAGGCGACATCTCCGCACCCCAGAGGAGGTACATCTGCCCGTCCTTCTCGCCGTGTCCCGCGCGCGGCTTTTCGATGAGCCCCGTCCAGCCGGGCGGAGGTTCCGCAACCGCGTCGCGCGTGACGCGCGGAACGTTGTGTTCGCGCATCCATTTCGCATACGGGTCAAGCCAGTCCGCGCACATCCGCGCAACCAATTCACTGGGACAACGGGCATCTTGCCCGTTGACGACGACATCTCCACCCCCCTTCTCATACGACGTGATCGCGAAGCGGAACGTGAAGTTCATCGAATCGCCGTCGGGCTGGTGCATCTGCAGCCAGTCGGCGAAGAGGTACGGATAGATGGCCGTCTTGCCCTTTGGCGGCCTGCCGGTGTAGCATGTCTTGTCGGGATGGATCTCGCCGAACTCCGTGAGCGTGGAGTCGCGCATCATCAGCGCCACGCCGAAGTCGGCGTTCTCCACCAGACACCAGTCGCGCACGGCGAAGTAGGCGTCCGTCGTCATCGGATGGCAGTCCTCGTAGGGACGGACGACCGTTCCGTTGAGGTGCGCCGTGAACGCTCCCCCCGGCACGGCAAACGGGAACGCGAGGTAGCCATAGCGATAGTAGCGATGCGTGTTGAAGAGATCGCGCGCGTGCTCGATCCTGCACTCAACGTCGATGCGCTTCTCGTCGTCGGCGAGGCGGACGGTCCGCGTCACCTTCGCACCAAGCGCCTTTTCGGGATCGGCCTCCCACGTCTTGTGGTTGTCGCGGGTGTAGAGGAGGCGGTTCGCCGGGCCGTCGAGGAGTTCGCGCCCGAGGTCCTTGTCGAAGACGGAGTAGATCACGCCGTTCGTCACGGCCACGCGGTACCAGCGGTTCTCGGTGAGGCCGTTCTGTGCAACGGGCAAGATGCCCGTTGTCCCAGTGCTGCCATCCGCAACGGGCGAGACGCCCGTTGTCCCAGTATTCAGCCCAAGTTTCGCGACGGCCTTGGCGAGTTCGTTGGAAGCGGTTGCGGCGGCGCGCTCGATCCAGTCGCGCTTCTGCATCCACGTCTCGAACACGCGCCGTCCCTTGTAGCCGCTCGTGCCGTAGGAATGTTCGTCGTTCAGAATCAGATACCACCATGCGCGATCCACGGCGGCGCGGTCGAGCGTACCGGCGAACGTGCCAAGTCGTTCCGCGGTCTCAAGCATCCGATCCGCGTTCAGCTTGTCGGCGAGCAATTCGGGCGTCGAGGCGGCGTGTTGCAGCCAGCCGCTCGTCATCTCGCCCGTGAGCGTGGGGATCTTGTCGCCGAACTTCTCCTCAAGGTACTCGAACGGCTCGTCGAGACGTCCCACCGTGCGGAACTGCGGCCACTGCCATTTCTTGTTCCACTTCGCCGCGAAATCCGCGAAGCCGGTGTTCGGGTTCTCGTCGTCGTTGTACTGTGCAGCCAACCAGACGTCGTACGGATACTTCTTCTCCAGAATTTCGAGGAACGCGGGCATTCGCCTTTCAACGCCGTTGACCGTTGCGCGGTCTCCGATGCCCAACCGATTGTAGCCATAGCTGTAATGTGTAGAGCACCACATCAGCAGCGACTCGTCGTGACCGGGCGCTTTCCACCGGAACACCATCGGCAGAGGAGAGTCGTACGACACCTCCACGCGCGCGGCCCCACCCATCGCGTCAGGGTTCCACGTCGATGCGTGGATCGACGTGTTCTTCTTCCAGATCGTCGAGGGGAACGGATTCCACTGGTTCGGCAGGAACACGCCGTAACGGATGCCTGCACGGACATACGGCGCGATGATGGAACAGCTGATGCCGGGGTTGTCCGCCATCAGGAAAGTCCGCGTGCCAATCCCCCACTTTTCGGCGAGGAGCCTCTTCGTGAGCGTGGAACGCTCGATCTCCGTCTCGGAGAAGAAGTGCGTGTGGTTGCCCGCGCACGTCACGCCCACGTCCATGCGCCCGCGCGCCATGTAATTGGTGACGATGCGCCAGGCGGCGTCCTCGCCCTTGTCCTGGTGGTAATTGTCCCAGAACCACACGCCTTCCATCACATAGCGATACGCCGCCGGGTCGTCGTCTGAACGCATGTCATTGTCGATGAGCCGCGCCGCCTCGTCGATGCGCCGCACGCTTCCGTGGCGCTGGATGTACTGCGAGTTGTGGAGACCGACGTCGGTGTGCGACGACTTGAGCCCGTAGAGCTTCCACTCGCGTACCGGCGGGAGGCTGGCGGGCAGGCGGTTCGTCGGCACAAGCTCGTGGACGGCCTCGCCGGAACCATTCTTGCGCGAGATCATGCGCCAGCCGTCGCGCGTGAGCATCGAGAGCGCCATGACGGATTCGCCGCGCAGCGGACGGTACGGGCCGGTCCAGGCGTTGCGCCTCATCTTCTTCGCACCGATGCTGCGCGCGTCCAGCTCCGTCCACGTCGTGCCGTCGTCGCTGCCGAGGAGGCGAAACGTCATCGGATCGCGCGCGTCCCCCCGCTTCTCCCCGAGCCAGCGGTCGTTTGCCGTCGCCCAGTCGTAGGCGGTGACGGGCTGCGGTTCGGCGTAGTCGACCTGCAACCAGCATTTCGACATGTCCGCGCCGCTCGCGCCATTGACGGAGTACCATTTCGTCGAAAGGTTGCCGTCCACCGCCCGGACAATCGGCGACCTCGCGCTGGAATCCATGCCATCGCCCCAGGAGAATCCCGAACGACGCGGCGTCACGTCCTCTTCGCCGTTCAAAAGACGAAACTCGGAAAGCTGCACGCCGTTCCGCTCGCCCATGCAGTCGTCGATCTTGAAGCGGTAGTGACGAAACCGCCAAGGCATATTATCCGCTGCCGCAAACGCCGCAAAAACACAACCCGGCCACAGCAGAACTGCTGCGGCAAGACCACCTCCAATCTTTGCCCCCCTGTAGAGCAGAGACCCGCGCCTTGGTGTTGCCGGCGGTGCGGCTTCCCTCTCGTCAAACTGTACGTGCGGATTTCCCGCATGCGGCTTTCTATCGAGTACCGTTCCTGTTGTCATGGACTTCCCCCTTCCTTGGGTTATCCAGTAGAAAACAGAACCTGATTTCTACTGTGCATGCACCTTACGCTTTCTCGACGTACTGCCTCACGCCGAAACCCGCCCGCGACGGACGGAACATCATCCCGTTCGCCTCCGGGTCGTCGATGAAACGCTCGTTCCTCGCGTCCCACCGGAGCTTGTGCCCGGCGAGATCGACCGTCGCTCCTGAATTGACCGTCAGCGCCGCATCGACCGTCTCATCGTCGGTCAGCGTGTAGTTCGCCGCGACCGGATTGGTGATCGCCGCGTGCAACGGTGCAGACACCGCCGCGCCCGTCGCAAGAACGGTGATCGACCGGCGAATCGCCTTTATGATTTCTTCGGCTTTCATTGCGGGCTACTTGACGATAATCACGAAACCGCTATAGATATAAAGGCCATCGGCCCTCTTGACGACGGAATACCGCCGCCCTTCGTCGCCGCGCACGAACTTGAGCGTATTGAGATTCGACGGCGTACTGCCGCTCCAGTCAATGACCTTCGTGCCTCGCGGAACCTTCTTCGTACCGAGCTTGACCTTGACCGTCGCGTTATTCGCGAACGAAAAAGTATTCCTTACTTTCACTTTGTTATACACGTACTGGCTCCGCGAATACACAGGCCAGCCGAGCGAGGCCGGCCATGCGCTGAAATCAAGCGTCGAACCGTCCTGCATGGTCGGTCCGTAGAAGTAACCTCCCGCATTCTCCGGACGGAACTCGCCATAGACGTTCAGCGCCGCAGTGCCGATGTCCCAGTCGGCATTGTATTTCACCACGATGTTGCTTACGGAAAGGTCTTTCTCGAGCCACAAGGCGCAATTCAGGTTGATGGTCGCGTTTTGCACGTAGCTTGCATTCCTAAACGTGTGCAGATAACCGCCGCTTGTGATGTCAAGCGTGCCGTTCGAGATTGTGGTGTTGTTCAGGTAGAAGTTCTTGCCCCCCGATATGCCCATCTGGAGCGTCTTGCCGCCGAGATCAAGCGTCGTCGCGCCGTCCAGATCCATGTAGAAGCCCGCATTGTGCGGCACGGTGAAATAAGATCGCTCCGCTTCCGCCAACCTAAAATAGAACAACATGGCGGCGCCCGTCCACATGTCCGTTCCGGTATTGGTCAACGTGCCGCCCTTCAGTACGAACATATACGACCTGAGTCCCGTCTGGCCGTTCTGGTCTACCGTCGCCCCCGGAAGGATATCTACTTCGGCGTATCCTCCGCCAGTAGCGCTTGTCGCCCCGCCAAGTTCGTTGAAGTAGCCGTCGTGCTGATTGTGTGCAGTAGAGAGCTTAACAATGCCTGCGGCGATTTCGTTGCCGCCGGTATAGAACTGATAAAGCTTGGTGGGGATGAATGTGCCTCCCCCCTGCTTGACGAACCTCAGGCTGCCGGAAAGCGTCACGGATGTGTTCTCGACCGTCGTACCCGACGGCACGTCCAGGACAAGGTTGCCGATCTGCGACGTGGAGTTCGTTATGGTGGACTCGTTAAAAGTCGTCATCACGGAGCAGGGGATCTTCACCGTATTGCCCTTCAGGTCTATCGTCGCGCCGGCTGCCAATACGAAGCCGAGCCCGGAAAGATCGATTTCGTCCGTGCCTTCCGACAGGGAAAGCCCCGTCAGAACGTATGCCGCCGGAGTAATCCCCAAGTTCGCGTTCGTCAGCACCGTGTACTCCGCAAGGGAACTGAAATGCACCTCCATGTCGGCCGTCACCCCGTCCGTCCACTCGTAGGGGAACGGCGTCCCGTCCGCCTGATAGTAGTCCCACTTGACATCCCCCTCCTTTTCAACGTTCCACACCGCGTATTCCGGACTGAGCGTCGATTTGACGTAAAGTCCGTCGCTGCGCGTGACGGCTTCCACGTCGGACACCGTCGTTGCAAGCGTGAATGTCGCATTCGGAATCGACGACCACGAAACGAGCTTTTCGCCGTTCGTTATCGCGCGCGCGCCGGTATCGACCGTCACGGTCGAACCGGAATAGAACGTGGTGGACGCAAGGACATTGAATGTCGCGTTAGTGAAGAATCCGAGGTCGAGTGTAGTTGCAGTATGTCCACTCGCACCGAGCGTGACAAGCGGGATGTTCGCCTCGGCGGCGACGTTCAACGGCGGCGCATATCTTTCATGGACTACGACATTTTTTCTGTTGGATTTGTTGCCGCCCTGCGAACTGAATGTCGCGCCAGGGCGGAATAGAAATGACTTCACGGGAGATACACTACTGGCGTTCTGGTGGAGTTTGCCGTTCACGATGAAATCGCAGTTGGCAGCACTGACGTCGCCCATCGAAAATTGGAATGTTCCATTTGATTCTCCGGACACGACGATTGTTCCGCTCCCGGAATACGACATCGACCAGCAATAGATCGTTGCAGACATCTTGTATGTCAGCGTATGCCCGTTCATCGTCATGGTGCTGGCTTGATAGGATCCACCACGTGCAGCGGCATACCACAGCATTCCGAATGTCTGGCTGCCGCCTATGGTCGTGTCATCAGTGAGCGTGATGTTGTGAAGATAGCCTTGGTTCGCGTCCATGTACCAAGCCCCGTTATTGTTGTAGCCTGTAACTTGCGTGTCGTTCACAAGCGCCCCGCGTCCGTCCAGACCGCTGCCGGCGAGTTCATAATTGTAATCGTAGTAGCCGGTACCACCGATATTGATCTGTCCGCCGTTTTCGACGACGAGTTTGGAATGTTGCGCGCCACAGCAGGCTCGTTTGGTGTTGTTGGGGTTTTTCTTCACGACGCCGGCCTTCACGACAAGCGACACGACGCCACTGCCGCCGAATCCGGTGTTCTCTTTCGTCATGTTGAGCGT
The DNA here is from genome assembly GCA_902799955.1 of uncultured bacterium. Taxonomy (GTDB): domain Bacteria; phylum Verrucomicrobiota; class Kiritimatiellia; order RFP12; family UBA1067; genus UBA1067. The sequence goes on from CADCCQ010000056.1 coordinate 59,206, forward strand.
TCCCGCACCGGTCTTCCATACCTGGAGTTTCGAACCGCCTGTCAGCGTCACGGCGGAGTTGTTGACCGTGACGCCCGAATCGACATTTATTTCAAGCACGCCTCCGACGACGGAAGAGGTGATCGTACCTGCGGCCGTGCCAAGCCCCTTGACGGTCAGCTTGTGCCCGGCGAGATCGACCGTCACGCCGGAATTGACCGTCAGCGCCGCATCGACCGTCTCATCGCCGGTCAGCGTGTAGTTAGCCGCAACGGGGTTGGTGATTGCTGCCCACGACGGCATCGCCGCCGCTACGCACATTGCCGCCGCCAAGATGGCGGCTTTCCCAGTCAGTATTCTCTTGCTCATTTTTTTGGTTCCCTTTCTTGTTGCCCATGTGGGCGGTTTGTTTGAAGTTGCTTGTTTGAAGTTCAGAGACAGAAACACGCAAGGCGGCTCGTCGCGCACGGTGCGCGGCAAGTCGCCTCTGGAATGCCCGTTAGGGCGTCATAGAACGCGCTCTGGGCGCATTCAGCTATTAGATTTTAGCGCGGTTGTAGGCGGTTTTATGGAGGGTGAATATGGCCATGGTCATGCTTTATTTATCAGCGCATATTTGCTGCGCAAGTTTAACGACAGTTTCTATGAATTGCCCTGTCGGCTCGACAAAAGGCAAAACATCATCTTCTGAAATGTCGTATGCGTCGTCATAATCTCCCGTCTGACGCATTGAGAAGAGCTGATGGTAAAGTCGTCCGATTTCAGGAGTGAGGATTCCGGCCTTGATGAACTTTAGGCCGAAGATATGGCGAACGCCGCTATGGGTTTGCGCGGAATCGCCGTTGGCGACGAGCAATGCCGTCACTGCGTTGTATGCGGCATAGTAGAGGCGGTTCGCCGTGGTCTCCCAATACTTCATTGCCGCATTGCCCTTCGCCTCCTCGTATGCACGGCGGGCTTTGGCGACGCGGAGTCCCACGGTCAATTCGCGTTCTTCTCTGGTCATGTCCATAGCGGGATTCCGTCTCTCATCACGTTTTTGTAGAAAGGTGTGCCGCGCCGTGCGTCCCAATCGCGAATCGTGTACATGATAGGGTTCACCATCATGTCGGCACCCCATCCGAATTCACAGACGGGGTAGCTCACCTCGTCCATGTCGGATCGGGTTATGCGGTCTTTGTCAAGAAGGATAAGCACGTCCCAATCGCTGTCGGGACGGGCGTCGCCGCGCGCACGTGAACCAAACAAAATGGCCCTGCTCTTCCCCGGCGCCGCCTTGGCCAACGTCTCGCCGATGAAACTTGCGAGCGCACCGCCAACAGGCGCAAACGCGCACCCCTCTAGCGACCGCTTGCGCGGCTCACTGCGTTCGGGGGATACCACACGCGGCGTTTTCGCGCGGTTGTAGGCGGTTTTATGGAGGGCGGGCGTCATGGTGTGGGCTTCCTCACGCCATTGAAGCCTTTAGCTCCTTGACCTGCACAAGCGACAGGCCGGTACATTCGGCAATCTCTTTCAACATGAGTTTCCCGTTGGCGAGCAATTTCTTCGCCAATGCGAGAACCGCCTCGCGCCTGCCCTCGCGCTTGCCGCGCGCCTCACGGCGCACCGCGATTTTTTCTGCGAACTCTTCTACTGCTTCGCACATAGTGAGCCTCCCTTCTTCTGATTTTTTGAACTCGTTGACTCTCTTCCTGAGAACGTCAAAATACATATCAGCCGCATCACGACACAACAGATCGTGTATGAGTCGACCGACATCGGTAGCGCTACGCGTCGCACCGTTCACGTAAATGATGTGAGTACCGTCGCCGAAAGCCCTGCAGCCCAACTCTTCTATCATGCGATTCACATGATAAACATCCTTGCCGCCGCCCATCATGTCATTCTCGGTGATGAAGATAACGTAGGTATCGCGCAGCTTGTCAAAGTCCTCGCCCGACTTGAGCGCGTTCGCGTCCATCAGCGCGGAGTTGTACCGCGCGCGCTTCGGTTCGGCTCCGTCTTTCGCGCGCTGTATCTCGATGTCGTATTCCCTGCCTTTGGAATCCCTTGCGAACACGTCAAAGCGAACGCCGCGCCCCTGAAGGCTCTTGATCGGGTACTCGGTCTGGGACTTGATTACCTTCAAATCCTTCTTGCCAAGGATGATCTGCAAAATCAGCTCAATGCACTCCGGCGCGTTCTCAAGGCACTTCGACATGAAGGTGTCGTCCATGAGGCGGAGGTTCTTGACCACGGCAAGGGTCTCCCGTTTCATGACGTACGCAGAGCGCTCCGCCCCCGTCTTGCCGAGTGCGGACGCTTTCCGTCTGTCGTTATGCTTTGCCTTCGTCATGTTTTTATCGCTTTTCGCCCAAGATACATTTGTCCCAAGCGGCGGATATTATACTCTATTTCTCGTTTTCATGTCAAGGGGCGCGTTCCGTTTTCCGTTTCCGCCCGCGCGGCGCGGCGGAATCGGTTCCTCTTTCTTCTTTATCGGTTGGTTCAAGGTTTTCGAGAGTGCGCGCAACCTGCTGAAGAGCGGGGATGTCGTTCGCATGGCGGAGCCAAGGACCGGGTAGAACATGGCGGACGGAATGGTTCGCACAAGTTCCGCCGCAAGTTCCTCGTCGCCGCAGGTGAGTGCGGCGGCCGCGAACATCGCCGTCACGGCAAGGCGGCGCGGCGGCGGCGCCTCGGGCAACAGCGCGCCGTCCCTGTAGCGGCGGATCGTCTCCAGCGTCTTTCGCCGCACGTCGTCGTCCTCGTATGCCCAGCCCCTGTCATCAAGCGTCCAACCCTCCTTGTCGTATCGCGCGAGCAGCCTCCAACGTCCGATGACGTAGAACGCCGGCACCCACGTATCGTAGCGTCCCGTCGCGAGCGCATGGTCGAGGAGTCGGGTAAGGCGTTCGCGCCGTGGGTCTTTCAGCTCAAGCAGTGTCCGCGCGTACGCCTCCCATGCGCGCAGGTCGTCGAAGCAGAACTCCTGGCAGCGTTCAAAGCTGCGCCTCGCCTCGTCGAAGTCTTCGTGGGCGAGTCCGATGAGCCGTTCCGCCGCGCGGTAGCGCTTCGGATGGAGCGTCAGCGCCTCCTTGAAAAGGCGTGTCGCGCGTGCGCGTTTCTGTTCGTGTTCACGGGCGTCTTCAGGCGAGACGGACGAACCATGCGCGCGCGACGCCTCCGCGGCCGTTGTCGCCGCCTGGATCATCTTGACGAGCCAGGGGTCTGCGGTCTGCTGGAAGCGCGCGTCCTTCGCGCCGATGCGGCGACCCTCCAGCCGGCCGAACGGAAGCGTCGCCTCGATGATCTCAAACGCCCATTCCGCGCCATACCTCTTGTCGGAGGCGTCCGACACCACGCGCTTCGTCAGTTCGACAAGTCGGTCGACGTCGTCCGGGAACTCCCCTTGTTCAAGCGACCAAAGGCATTTCTGCCGATAGACCTCTCCCGCCAACACGAGGAGCTGCGGGGCGTTCGCATGGTGCGGCGCGCCGACATTGGGCATCTGCGCGGCGACAAGCGCGTCCATCCGGCCGATGCGCGTCTCCGGCCAGCAGGCGTCGTAGCAGTAGTACGACGCCTGCCTGTCGATGAAGTTACGGAACACGCCCTCGACCTCCGCGTCCATTCCGTCAAACGGCGCGAGGAGCGCGGCGCGGCTTGCGTCGTCGATGCGGCTGCGGAACTCGCGCCAGGCGGGGGCGTCAAGGTTCAGGCGGACGGCGGTCGCAGGCGGCTGTGGTGGCGCGGGCGGCGGTGCGACATTGGCGGGGGACGGTTTCGGCGCGGCGGCGCGGCGCGAAGCCATGCGCCATGCGCAGACCGCGCCAGCGGCAAGGATGAGCAGCGCAGAACACGCGGCGACAGCGCGGACGCGGCGACGCCAGGGCGCGGGACGGCGCGCGACCCGTTCCGCAAACGGCGCGAGACGCCCGCCGTCAAGCCGCACGGACGGATTGCGCGAACAGAGGCGGGCGACCACGTCGCGCCAGGGGAGGTCGAAGTCGTCCAGCAGTGCAAGGCATTTCTCGCGGTTGTCGTCCTCGAACCAGAATCCCGTGACGAGGCGGAAGAGCATGACGCCGAGCGACCAGGCGTCCGTCTCTGGACTCGGGGCCGCGTCCGGACCGCCGCGCAGCAGTTCCGGCGCGAGATAGCCGTACGTTCCCATGTGAAGCGCGGAAAGATCCGCCGAAACGTCGTCCGGAACAGAATCCGACCTGCGGCGCACCTCGTCGCCGAAGACGCGCGAGATGCCGAAATCGCTGATCACGGCGCGCCCGTCGGGTCCGATGAGGATGTTCTCCAGTTTCACGTCGCCGTGGACGATGCCCTGCGAGTGGATGTAGTCCAGGCCCTCGCAGACATCGGCGAACCAGGCGGCCGCACGCTCCTCGTCGATGCCACGGCTGCACGCCTCGTCAAGGGTCGTCGGCACGCCGTCCGGCGAGAGGACGAGATCCATCGAGAAGTACGGCGTGCCCGTCTCCTCGTCGACAACGAAGTCATGGATCCGCACGACCCTTGGATGCGACACCCTTGCGAGGGCGCGCCCCTCTGCGAGGAAGAGCGACTTCCGCTCCTCCGCATGGCTCGATACGTCCACAAACACCTTGAGCGCGCGCCTGACGCCGAGCGCTTCGTGTTCCACCTCATAGACGCGGCCCATGCCGCCGCCGAGCGGACGCACCACGCGGTATCCGCCCAGCTTGTCGCCCGCCTTGATTTCGCGCACCATACCGTTCCTCCCGTCCTCATTCCCCATACATCGCCTCCACCGCCCTGACGCGGGCGTCTATCCGTGACTTCGCCTGCAGAACGTAGCCGCGCCTGACGCCGAGCGCCTTCGCGACCTCGTCCGGCGGGTGCCCTTCGATGACATACGCGCGGTATGCGCGGCGCATCTTGTCCGGCATCGCCATGCTCGTCAGGACCCGTTCGACGGCGGCAGCCCGCGTCGCGATGTGCCATTCCGCATCGATCCGCGCCGCCGCATCGGGCTGGACGGAAAAGGCGGCACCCTCAAGGAGAGGCACCTTTGCGCCGAGTCCGCGTGCCGTCTCCTCGCGCCGCCAGTCGATGAACTCATGCCGGATGAGCGTCATCAGGTAGGACCTGAACCGGACGCCGGGACGCCGTTCGTAACGGCCGGACTTCAGTATTCCGACAAGCTTTACGAGGACGCGCTGCACGATGTCCTCGGCGTCATGGGAGGCGCAGAACATCTCCGCATACTTCACCATCGCCGAATAGTACAGGTCGAAGAAGCGATTCCAGAGATGCTCGTCGGCCTCTCTGTTCGCCATGCTCTCAATGAGCGTGATCTGCGTCCTCACGAACGCAATGCCTCTGCCTGTCGCCATCTTCTTCCTCGGGCACACCTCGCCCTTCTACAACAGTAAACGGATTCGCCGCCATGAAATTCCAAGAAAAATGATAAGGCGCAAAACCCGTTCTCTGTTCACCTCACCAGTTGGGGTCCCCCAGCAGGAACTTTCCATCGACATACGGCATGCTTCTGGCACCTCTAGCCATCAGCCGGTTACAAAGTGAGAGAACGGCGGATTCGCCAGTTCTAAACATGCTGACGGCAAGTCGTTCATGTCCGATATACCGATCAATGGTGCCAATTCCCGAACGAATCAGAGCGCCGGACCGGACAAGACTTCCGTCCCATCCAACCAGCATCCATGTGCGCATGCCCGCGAACACGACGCCGACACCGTTTTCGACACCGATCATTCGCAACCCGCCGGGATCCCGGGGGAACCCGGAATCGGATAGGCTGAATGTCGCAGATACGGCGTCTATTCGCGCATCATAGATGTGGAACCTGCCATTCCCGGCACCAAGGCAAGCGACTCCGTTGGACTCATCGACCACAAAACTTGAATACGACTCTGCGGGAAACGGCAACTGATGCCATTTGCCCGTCCTCACATCAAGGACGACATAGCCGTGTTCTTTGCCAAACCTGTGTTTAAAGGAGGTGCCGATGACCACATCATCCGTCAACCAGCGGAAACTTTGACGTTCAAACGCGACGTCAAACGTCTTTCGGCACACAGACACAGACATTCCTCCGACGAACGTCTCTACGCACAACTGGGCATCTTCAATCTCAGCGAACTTCTTGCCCCACTTCTTGATGATCAGGTAACTCACGCGTTTCAGACTTGGCGACGGCGCCACAAGAAGATGACTCGCCGCCACCTCACGCCGGACGAGTTCCGCGCCACTGCCGTCTCGCAACCGAAGGACGGAGTGTTCTGCATAGTGGTCTGTATCTTCTCCTCCAGAACAAGTGATGAATCTGTCGATATCCGTCCGAGACGAAACGACCCACCAATCCGGGACCGTCCAGAGCATACGGTCCGACGTATAGTCGTACAGCGAGACGCCGACATGGGGATGGTAGGGGATACCGGCATCCGGACTCTCAAGGTGGCGTACTTGAGATGCATCGGGCTTTTGCCCGGGAGGACGCATCAGACTACCGGACATGAGATCAAGAACGCAGTCGCCGTCCGTCGTCGGGAAGACCATGCTCTTGCCATCCGCAGAGAAGACGGCGACACCTTGCCCCGGCAGGTCATCGTGTGGCGCGAAACGGAACACGTTCTCTATCGTATGCTGGGCAATGCTTTTTCGCGAGGTAAAGAGGCACACATCCAAAGACGCGATATCATCATAACTTCTGCCTGTCGTGTAGGCACGCAGCCAACGGTCCGTCCCGGTTATCGGCAAAAGGTTGTCATATACATGGTATTCCTGGTCGAGCGCATGGGAAAGGCTGTTGGTTTTACCGCCAGACACGATATAATAGCGGTCTGAGAAGTCCCGAATGTCTCGGGGGCCTTCTGGCGAGAACGGCATGAACAGAGCCCACTGGTCTTGCCTGTAGATTCTGAATATCTCCTCGTGCGCGACTCCCGGTTCGTCACGAACGGCCAAAACCCTTGGCTCGCTCTCGTCGGGGCCGGCGTAGTAAGGTATGACGATGCAACCGCCTGAAAGTATCACCAAGAGTGATGCGATGTGAATTGTCCTTGTCAGTTTCCGCATCCTTCATCTACTCCTTTCGCTTGCCACCGCAGGGCACGTTCCAATTGCGCCGCCAGCGTGCCGCCACCACACCCCTGCTTCACGCAATTACCTCCACGCCGTACTCCGGAAAGCGACGGTCGCCGGTTGCAACAACGCAGTCGTTCAGGAATGCGGTTGCTATGATAAACCGGTCGGCAGGATCCTTGTGGATTTCCGGCAAAGACGATGCACGAAGCATGACGGCGTTGTCAAGCGGCAATTCCTTCATGCCGTAGTGCCTTTCAAGCATGTCTGCAAACAACGTCGGAGCAACTGGAAGCTCCAACTCTCCGGCTTTCACCTTCCGCGCGATCTCCCAGATTGAAATCGACGAAAAGCAAAGCAGTTCGGCATCGCGCATCGTGGTCCTTGCCGCGCGCGAAAGCCTGGCATCGCCCGTCGACAGCCAGATAAGCGCACATGTGTCGCACAATATCCGGCGCATCACGCATTCTCCCATTCGGATGAATCATCGCCGAACCAGTCGCCGTGCATTTTCACCTTCCCCGCGAAACCCGGCAGCGGCGCCATGTTTCGCCGGGGCGTGATCGGCACGATCTTGGCTATGGGACGCCCATAGCGCATAATCGTTACGACCGCGAGCTTGTTCTCGACTTCCGCGAGAACACCCGAGAAATTAGCTTTCGCCTCGTGAATGTTCAGCATCGTTGGCATATTATCTCCTTTTGACGACTCGTATTATACCATAATTTGGCCAATTTGCCCAGAACTCGGCCCCATATTTTATTCACCTCTACACCGGGATGAAGAAGAAATCGACCCGACTTTGCCACTTGATTTTCTGAAAGCGCGGTTTGAGCCAATGTTCACGCGGGTCGCGTGGAAATCCGCCATAATTTTTAGCAACTACATTCAGAACGCCTTGACAGTTGATTTGATCGCCGCCGCGGAACAACTGCCGCAGCCGTATCTGACATGGCTGTGCAAGGGTGGAGTTACAACGTGACGCCGTCTTTGAAGATGGCTATGCCGCGGTCGCCGGCGAGTTCGTTCTTTGCCTTCTCACCGGAGGCGACGGAGATTATCTTCTCCGCAAAAGCCTCGACGTCAGGGTTGGACATCGCGTTCCAGTCGATCCAGTTCGGCTTCCTCTCCGCGAGGGCGTCGTTCGACGCGATCTTCAGCGTCGGCACTACGCACCCGAAGGGCGTCCCCCGCCCGGTCGTGAAAAGAATCAGATGGCAACCCGCCGCCGCCAGCACCGTCGAGGCGACGAGGTCGTTGCCGGGACCCGTCATCAGCGAAAGTCCATGCTCCTTCACGCGCTCGCCGTACAGGAGAACGTCCTCGACGGGCGCGGACCCGCCCTTCTGGACACACCCCAGCGACTTGTCCTCAAGCGTCGTGATCCCGCCCGCCTTGTTCCCCGGACTCGGGTTCTCGTAGCAAACCTGGTTGTGCGAGGCGTAGTACTCCTTGAAGTCGTTTATCATCCTCACACACTTGTCGAACACGCCCCTGGTCCGGCAGCGCTTCATCAAAAGCGTCTCCGCGCCGAACATCTCCGGCACCTCGGTGAGGACCGTAGACCCGCCGCGCATCGCCAACCAGTCCGAGAAGCGTCCGACAAGCGGATTCGCCGTCAGGCCCGAGAAGCCGTCCGACCCACCGCACTTGAGCCCCACCACAAGCTCGGACACCGGGACGTCGACGCGTTCCTTCGGCCGCGCGGCATCCAGCTCCTTCAGAAGCGCCAGCCCCCTTTCGTACTCATCCCCGGGATCCTGCGCCTTCAGAAAGCGGATGTTGGGGAGGGGGGGAGAGGGGAACGGGGAATGGGGAACGGGGAATTGGGAACGGGGCTGGAACGAGCCTTTCTCAATGTCGAATGTCGCCGGGTCATAGCCCAGTCGGGCGGCGAAACTCTCGAGGGTGTTGTTTTCGCAGCCAAGCGAGACGACAAGTACGCCCCCGGCATTCGGATGGAGGCACAGCTGCGCAAGCATGTTGGCCGTCGTCTCGTGGTCCTTCCCCATCTGCGAACAGCCGTATGGATGAGTGAGGGCGACCCCGCCGCACGACTGCGCCAGGCGTTCCGCCAGTCGGTTCACGCATCCGACGAGCGGCACGACCCAGATGTCGTTCCTGATTCCGACGCGTCCGTCGGGATGGCGGAACCCGCGGAACGTAGGAACGGACCGGTTTGGCGGGCGTTCGGCGCTCGCCGCGCCGTCGAAACCGGCAATGGCCGCCTCGTCCGGCTCGTAGCGGTACTCCAGCACCTCGCCGAGGTTCGTCCTGACGTTGTGCACGTGGACGTGCTCGCCACGGGCGATTGCGCGCGTAGCGTGCCCGATCGGCATCCCGTACTTGATGACGTCCTCGCCCTCCGCGATGTCGCGGAGCGCATACTTGTGCCCGTCGTCGCGAATCTCGACGTTGTCCCTTGGATTTATGACCATGTTGAGCCTCCGGCCGGTCCCCCGTCACTCGCCCTTCTCAGAGAACCTCTCCCAGAGCCAGTACGCCTTGACGGCGGTGCCGTTCCGCCATAGGTCGTCCAGGACCATCGGCCTCCCGTTCAGGTACATAAGCCCGCGCTCGCCGTAGAGAAGGTCCACCGGATCGTCGGCGAGGGCGATCGGGCGAAGCGCCGAAAACCCACCGGCGTTCTCCGCCGGGAGTTCGTACCAGACGCCGCCTACGTAGAGGAGGTCGCGCTCCGTCGCTATCTCGCGGCACACGACCCTGTCGTCTCCGTTCACATTCGGGAAGCGCCACTCCTTGCCATTGTCGTCCTTGACCACTATGACCGGCTCGTCCTCGCACAGCTTCGGCGCCTCGCAGGGCGCTGGGCCGTAGCGGAACCTGGCCGTCGCCTTCTTCGCGTCCTCCAGGCACTTCACCCTGACCCAGTCGCCGTCCTGCAGCAGCTCGTGCCGCACCTCCCTGCCGTCGGCGCGCCTGAACGTGAACCGCATCGACTCGTAGCCTGCGTGGAGGAACGGGTCGGAGACGTCGCCCGCCTTAACGTCCTCGTTCAGCCACACATAGCCCTCGCCGGAAGGCGGCCCGAATTTGTCGAGGTCCTCCGGCTTCACGAACCAGAGGTTGCTCTGCGACTGCCTGCAACGCGGCGCGTCCTTCTTGAGTCCGCGCTTCCCGAGGAAGGCGTCCTTGGTCTGGTCGTCGCATCCGAACACGATGCTGTCGCCCCAGCGGCAGAAGTCTCCTATGACCTTCAGGTAGGTGGAGATCGGGCGTATGCCGTTCGGCGACGCCGGGGTGAAGCCCTTCGGGAACCGCCAGAACGTTCCGTGCATGGTGGCGAGGAGCGTCCCGTCGCCAAAGCCTACGTCGCGGATGCGCGGCCACTCGGTGTTCCAGCCGTGGGCCCCGTCGTAGCAGTGCGACGCCTTGGGGAGGCGGTAGTACGCCCAGCTCTCGCCGTTGGTCGTCACACCGAGAATCACGCTCTTCGCGTCCCAGCCCATCGCCCACACGGGATTCGTCTCGGGATGCTCGTTACCGTATATCCCGTCGGGGGTCGTCACCTCGGTGAACTGGCAGCGGCGGATCATCCTCCAGTCGCCGCCCGGCGTGTTCCACCACGCGAGGACGCCGGAGTGGACGAACGGATTCCGCCACGCCGCCTCGCTGTTCTCCCCGTTGTTGGATATGAACACGCGCCCGAAGCCACTTGCCAGACCCTTGGAGTGGTAGCCGGGGATGTGCGTGCGAGGCGCGCGGTCCCAGCCTGCCGGCCATGGCATCCCAAGCCTCTCGAGATACGCCCCGATGCGCCTGTCGTTCATCCCGTTCTCGCGGATGAGCGTGTTGACCGCGAGGTTGCGCATGTCGAGTTCGTAGAGCCCGGTCTCCATCGTCGCGACGTACACCTTGTTCGCGGGGTCCGTAAGGTGGCGGGCGGCGCCCGTGAGCCTCCCCGGCATCTTCGCGGGCGGCACGACGCGCACGTTCCCCTTCGCGTCGATGACGTACGGCCCGATCAGAAGCTGGTTCGTCTCGCGGTGGATCATGCGATTCGCAGGCGTCCCGCCGACCGAGCCGGGAAACGTCTCGCGGGAGAGATCCGGCTTGATGCGGTAGAGCTTGTCGGAGGAGCCGGTCGGCAGATGCGGGCCGTAAGTAATGACCCACAGGTCGCCAGCCCACGGCACGACCGCTCCAGTGCCGCATTCGCCCTCGTTGTTGAACATTGCGAGATGCGGGTACACCCCGCTATGCGAGACCGGCCTTACATTGGCGCCATGCGCCGCCGCCGCGAACGCAGCGGCAAACAGGCATCCCAAAAACTCACATGTGCACTTCTTCATCCAGTCATTCCCTTCATGGCATTGCGAACCTGTTGAGTCCGGGACGGAGCGCATGGCGCGCATCGCCTGCGACGAACGTCCCTTCGCAGCCGTACGGGCACAACACCCACACGACGCGGCGTCCGCCCTTCGACTCGACCTTTACGTAAAGCGTTCCGTACAGCGTCTCCGTGTATGCGGAGAAATTCGGCAATGTATCCGAGAGAAGCGGCGCGACGGTGATCTTGTTCCCATCGATCTCGAAGCCGGCGAAGCCGTGGAACAGCGCGCCTGCAGGCCCCGTGTAGCACGTGTGGATCATGCTGCCGCGCGATTGGCGCCCGTACCACCAGTCCTCTGGAATCGTGTTGTATCCCTCGTCCGCGAAGTAGAGGAAGCCGGGCGCCTCGCGGCGACGGAAGGTGCGCAGCGCGAGCTCGCGTCCGCGCCGGGTCTCGCAGAGCAGACGCAGGATCGGCATGTAACTCGGACTGCCGCCGTCGATGTAGCCCTTCCACTCCACGATGTCCTGCATCGCCTTCTCCGTCTCGGCGCGGTGTCCGCCAGCATCCGCCGCGCCGCCCAGGAGCGCGATCGCCTGATAGCGCGCGTCCTCAGAGACGTACAGCCCGTTCTTGTACCACTCGCGGTCGATCGCCTTCACGAGCGCGGCGTGGCGGCGCTCCAGCTCCGCCCGGCGCGCGGGATCCGTGATGAGGCCGTCGATTCCCAGCGCGCGCTTGATGGCCCAGGCGTACGCGCAGTTGTTGAAGAACATTCCCTCCACGGTGTGGCCCCAGTCGCCGGAGGAGTGCTTCGTCTTGTGTATCTCAGGGTAGAGCCAGTCGCCAAGGCAGTCGCCCTTCTTCGGCTCGTACTGCGCGAGGATGCCGTCCGGGCGCACATGCGAGTTGAGGTAGTCGAGCCACTTGTCGATCACGGGGCGCATGATGCCCTTCAAGCGCGCGTCGGGATAGCGCCGGCAGTACTCCGCGAGCGCATACACGGGGAAGTTGCTCCAGAACGTGCCGCCCCACCCGTAGCCGTTCGGCGACACATGCGGGATGCTGCCGTCCGGACGCTGGCTCGACGCCCATTTGAGCAGGTAGGCGTAGTAGTACGCCGCGCTGTCGAACTGCGGCATGCCGTCGCCCCACATCGCGGAAAGGCTCGCCTCGCCGTAGCCCAGGCGCTCGCGGTGCGGACAGTCCAC
>CADCCQ010000057.1 GCA_902799955.1 uncultured bacterium
AGAGCCGTATGCGGGAAAACTGCACGTACGGTTCGATGAGGGGGCGGGCGTACCCTACGGGGCGTCCCGCTCTACTCTACACCCTTCTGTATATGCTTTACTGTATATGCTTGACAGCGGCGCGGCAAATGTGATAGGCTACTACAAATTTTCCGGTTTTGAAAACTACACGACATGCCTCAAATTTCCCCTTGCGTTTGCGAGGGGAAATTTGATATAATTTTCATCTATGGCATCTTCGTTCCCAATGACGTCGCTGACGATGATAGCCAAGATCAAAAGTCTTGGCCCGGGGGCGGATTCCGCCGAGTGGATCCGCTTCTGGAACTCGTATTCCCTCGCGATCCGCCAGTTCGCGGCGCTGAAGGGCGGCGAGGAGAACGCCGACGACATAGTCATGACTGTCCTTGGGAAGCTCGTCGAGGTGCTGCGCAACGGGCAGTACTCGCCGGAGAAGGGGCGTTTCCACTCCTACCTCGCGACGATGATCGTCAACGAGGTGCACATGGCCCACCGCAGGGAGCAGGCCCGCGCGGCTGGCCGCAAGGTGTCGCTGGACGCCGAGGTCGGCGGAGGTTCGGACGAGGGCGCCGGGCGCACGGTCGCTGACACCCTCGTCGCGCCGGGCGAGACGGAGGCGTCCATCGACGAGGACTGGCGCCAGGCGGTGCTGAAGAGCGCCGTCGAGCACGTCCTCACCAAGACCGCGCTCTCCGACCGCGACAGGAAGGTGTACAGGCGCTACGCGATCGAGGGCGTTGACATCGCGAAGGTGGCTGCGGAGTTCGGGCTGTCGCGCAACTCCGTGAGCCAGATCAAGACGCGCATAGACAAGCGGATCGTCGCCGTGGGGAAGGAGCTGGTGCGGGCCTCTGAGATGTGATGCGCACGCGCCGCGAAGCGATTTGTGGGACAAAAAAACAAACAAGGAGAACAATCAATGAACCAGGCAGAGAAGGAGCGCCTTGCGAAGGTCGGGAAGACCTTCAACGCGAAGGCGTACATAAAGAACGAGATCGAGGCCATCCGCGCCCAGGTCGGGGACAAGAAAGTCTTGCTTGCCATGTCGGGCGGCGTGGACAGCTCGGTTTGCGCCGTCCTCCTCCAGAAGGCCATCGGCAAGCAGCTCGTCTGCGTCTTCGTGGACCACGGCTGCATGCGCCTCAACGAGGCCAAGGAGGTCAAGAAGGTCTTCAAGGGCAAGTTCGGCATCAACCTCATCCAGATCGACGCCGAGAAGAGGTTCCTCGACAAGGCGAAGGGCATCACCGACCCCGAGCTGAAGCGCAAGTGCATCGGCGGCGAGTTCATCAAGGTGTTCGCCGACGTCGCGCGCGACCTCAAGGCCAAGTACGGCGACATCGAGTTCCTCGGGCAGGGCACGATCTACCCCGACATCATCGAGTCCGGCGTCGGCGGCCACAAGGCCGTCAAGGCCCACCACAACGTCGGCGGCCTTCCCAAGGACATCATCTTCAAGGGGCTCGTCGAGCCCGTCAAGTACCTCTACAAGGACGAGGTGCGCAAGGTCGGCAAGCTGCTCGGCATCCCCGAGGCGATGGTCATGCGCCAGCCGTTCCCCGGCCCGGGCCTCGCGGTCCGCTGCATCGGCGAGCTGACGAAGGAGAAGCTCGACATCCTGCGCCAGGCGGACTTCATCTTCCGCGACGAGATGGCGAAGGCGAAGCTCGACAGGAAGGCGCAGCAGTTCTTCGCGATCATGACGAACGTGCAGGCGGTCGGCGTCAAGAACGGCGCGCGCACCTACGGCTACGTCATCGCGATACGCGCCATCGCCACGCAGCAGTTCGTCAAGGCCGGCGTCGTGGAGCTGCCGTTCAAGTTCGTGACCGCCCTCGCCGAGAAGATCGCGACGAAGGTGAAGGGCGTCAACCGCGTCGTCTGGGACGTCACGCCGAAGCCGCCGGCGACGATCGAATGGGAGTGATTCCTCCCGGAACCCCTTCCCCCGCTTGACAAAAGGCGGGGGAAGGTGCTATATTGGAATACATGGGAAACAAACTACTGGTAGTGGAGTCTCCCGCCAAGGCGAAGACAATCGGAAAGTACCTTGGCGGCGAGTTCTCCGTCAAGAGCTCCGTCGGGCACATCAGGGACCTGCCGACGGACAACGACGCTATTAAGATCGTCCCTGCGGGGGAGGGCAAGTGGACCTTCACCCCCAAGTACGTCGTCTCCAAGGGCAAGGAGAAGGTGGTCTCGGAGCTGAAGGCCGCCGCGAAGAAGGCTGACGAGATCTACCTCGCGAGCGACCCCGACCGCGAAGGGGAGGCGATCGCCTGGCACCTCAAGGAGGTGCTCGGGCCGGTTGCCGGGAAGAAGCCCTTCCGGCGCGTCACGTACAACGAGATCACGCGCCCCGCCGTCGTGAAGGCGATCGCCGAGCCGCGCGACATCGACATGCCCCGCGTCGACGCGCAGCAGGCGCGCCGCATCCTCGACAGGCTCGTGGGCTACGAGGTCTCGTCGCTCCTCTGGAAGAACATCCCCTGCGCGAACAGCAGGAGCCTCAGCGCCGGGCGCGTGCAGTCCGTCGCCCTAAGGCTCCTTGTCGAGCGCCAGCGCGAGATCGACGCGTTCAAGCCGGAGGCGTACTACCTCCTCGGCGTCGAGGCCGCCAAGCGCGACGCCGCCCGCGCGTCGTTCGTCGCCAGGCTCGCCCGCGTCGACGACGCCAAGCCCGAGGTGAAGAGCCGCGAGGCGGCCGACGCAATGCTCAAGGACCTCGAGGGCGCGTCGCTGGAGGTCGCCGACCTCAAGTCGCAGCCGAAGGTCCGCCGCCCGCTGCCGCCGTTCACGACGTCCACGCTCCAGCAGGCCGCGTCGAGCGTCCTGGGGATGTCGCCCGGCAAGACGATGAAGACCGCGCAGGCTCTCTACGAACAGGGCCTCATCACCTACATGAGGACCGACTCCGTCAACGTCTCCGAGATCGCCCGCGCCGCCGCCAGGGACTACATTCGCGACACCTACGGCGAGGCGTTCCGCCCGGAGAAGCCGAACATCTACCGCTCAAAGGCCGACGCGCAGGGCGCCCACGAGGCGATCCGCCCGACGGACGTGACGCTGGCAGGCCCCGCCTCCGGGCTCGATGGCTCCGACCTGAAGCTCTACGACCTCATCTGGAGGCGGTTCATCGCCAGCCAGATGTCCGAGGCGAAGACCGTTGTGAGGACCACCTACATCAAGCCGGTCAAGCAGCAGCTCGCGCATTCGTACGTGTTCACTGCGTCCGCCACCGACATCGAGTTCGAGGGCTTCCTCAAGGTCATGCGCCTCTCCCTCTCGCCCAAGCGCGCCGACGGGGAGGACGACGAGGACACCGACGAGGTCGCCGAGCTTCCCGCCCTCTCGCAGGGCGAGGGACTTGACGTCGTGAAGTGGATCGCGGACGAGAAGATGACGAAGGGCCCGTCCCACTACTCCGAGGCGTCCCTCATCAAGGCGCTCGAGGAGAACGGCGTCGGGCGTCCGTCGACATACGCCGCGACGATCGAGACCCTGAAGGCACGCGAGTACGCGAAGACCGAGAAGCGCAAGCTCATCCCCCTCGAGAGGGGCGTGATGGTGTGCGACTGGCTCGTCAAGAACCTCAACGAGCTCTTCAACGTCGGCTACACCGCCGAGATGGAGTCCGAGCTGGACAAGGTGGAGGAGTGCGGCGAGCCGATGAACGCGATGCTGAGCGACTTCTACGCCGGGTTCCGCAAGGCGCTCGAGCGCTGCAAGCCGCCGCCGCCGGACGAGTCTAAGTTCGACGCGGTGTTCGCGATGCTTGACGAGGTGAAGGAGTGGCGCGAGCCGCAGAAGGTCGGCAAGCGCACGTACGACGACAAGGCGTTCGTGGAGAGCGTGAAGAAGCAGCGCGATGGCGGCAGGCCGCTCAGCGCCAGGCAGCTCGACTTCCTCGCTCGGATGGTCTCGCGGTACGCCGCGCAGATCCACGACGCCGACGCGCGGCTCCGCGCCGCGGGCGTCGCCGCCGCGGAGGGGGCGCGCGCCTCCGCCGAGGCGGCCGACGAATCGCTCGTCAGGCTCTGCTTCGAGACGCTTGACCGCGCAGGGGGGCGCGAGGGCAATTCGTTCCTGAAGAGCCTTCGCGACCAGGTCTCCAGGGGCCGGTCGCTTTCGCCGCGCCAGTTCGCGGTGCTCGCGAGGTACGCCGGCGAGGACGCGGCGGGGCTCCCGGACGGCGAGGAGATACGCGAAAGGCTGTCGAAGTACGTCCCCGGCGGCTTCGGGTCGAAGGAGGGCGATCCCTCCGCGCCCGGACTTCTGAAGCTGCTCTCGGAGGTCAAGAACTGGCACGAGCCGGCCAAGAAGGGCAAGCGCACGTACGACGACAAGGCGTTCGTGGACTCGCTCGCAGAGCAGTTCGCCCGCCGGAAGATGCTCTCCGAGCGCCAGGCCGCCGCGCTGCGGCGCATGGTGTCCGTATACCGCGCCGAGATTCCCGATGTCGAGGAGAAGGCGAAGGCCCTTGGCATAGAGCTGAAGGCGCCGCGCTCCGCCGGCAGGGCGTCCGGCGGCGCGCGTAGAAGGGCGTCGGGCGCTAAGCGCGGCGCGAAAGGCGGCAGTAGGCGTGCCTAGCGCCGTCAATGCGTCCGCCGCGCGGGATCCGCTCGTCGCCAGGTTCGAGACGAACCTGATGGCCGAGCGGAGCCTGTCGGAGAACACCCGCGACGGGTATCTCACCGACCTCGCGCAGCTCGCGGCGCACGCATGGGGCGAAGGCGCGGAGCCGCCGTTCGCCTGGGCGTCGCTGGACGAGACGACGGCGCGGCGCTTCCTGGCCTCGCTCGCCAAGGGCGGGGCGTCGCCGACCACCATGCGGCGCAAGCTCGCGGCGGCGCGGTCGTTCTACAGGTTCCTCCAGCGCGAGGGTGTAGTCGCCGGCAGTCCGTTCTCCGCGCTGCGCGGGCCGAGGAAGGCGTCGCGCCTCCCCAAGGTGATGTCCGTCGCTGACGTCTCGCGATTCCTCGAGCGCCCGGCGAAGGACCTGGCGGACGGACTCATCAGCGAGTTCGCCGCGCTGCGGGACTCCGCCATATTCGAGTTCCTCTACTCCACCGGCTGCCGTATCAGCGAGGCGATCTCCGTGAAGTGGGGCGAGATAGACTTCAAGCGGGGGTCCGTCGTCGTGACGGGCAAGGGGTCCAAGGACCGGCTCGTCATACTCGGCGCGCCGGCGCTGGCGGCGCTGTCCCGCCTGAGGAACGCAGTCTCCAACAAGCGGCCCGACCTTGCGGGCGGCGAGGGCTTCGTGTTCCTGAGCGACAAGTTCGAACGGGTGTCCGCCAGGTTCGTCGAGCGCCGCATGAAGACGTATCTCGCCGAGGTCGGGCTGCCGACTGACCTTTCGCCGCACAAGATCCGCCACAGCTTCGCGACGCACATGCTGGACGCCGGCGCGGACCTGCGCAGCGTCCAGGAGATGCTCGGCCACTCGTCGCTTTCGACAACCCAGATATACACCCACGTATCCGTCGAGCGGCTGAAGGACGAATACGCCAAGAGCCATCCGAGGGCGTGATGCGGCGGCTGGTCGACAGTATCCTCGGCGAGCGCGCCCTCGCCGCCATCGCACCGTTCGCGGTCTGGATGGCGCTGATGCCGCTCCTCCCCGCGACTGCCGCCGGGTACGCGATCCGCACGTTCGCGACGCTCGCGGCGCTCTGCGTCGCCGTACCGTTCCTGCGTCGGCGCGACGGGGACGGCGCGCCGCGCGAAAGGCACGAGGGCCTCGCCGCAGGTCTCGCGGTCGGCGCGGTCGTCGGAGTTGCCGTGGCCGTCGCGTGGATCGCGCCGGAGTACTCCGCCGCGTACCGCAAGTGGTTCGTCGTCGGCGCCGCGCCGAACCCGGCGGAGCCGTATGCATCGGAATACGCGCCCGGGAAGTGCGGCTGGACGCTTACCGTCATCCGCGTCATCGGAAGCGCCTTCGTCATCGCGCCGGTCGAGGAGCTCTTCTTCAGGTCGTATCTCTACAGGCGGCTCATCGGCGTGGAGTGGCGCGACGAGTCCCTGCGCCGCTTCGACCTGGAGGCATTCGCCTGGATGTGCGCGCTGTTCGCCCTGGAGCACAACCGCCCGCTGGCCGCCGTCATGGCCGGCGCCGCCTACGGCTGGACCTTCATAAGATTCGGCTTCGCGAGCGCGGCGACCGCCCACATAGTCACAAACCTCCTGCTGGGAATTTACGTCGTCGTTTTCGACGCATGGGTATTTTGGTAGAAGAAATGCGTGAATCTTTGCGGATTTTTTGCTATAATTAAGAATTCAATAGAAAACAGGTCAAGTGGAGCGAAACATGAAGGCAAAGACAATCGCGATGATGGCCGCGCTCGCGGCGACTGCCGCGCAGGCGGAGTTCAAGATCGACCGCTCGGTGATGTCCGAGGCGTACTGGAAGATCTGGAACGACGACGCGCAGGCGAAGATCGACGCCGACATCGAGAAGTACCGCAAGGCGGACGGCGTATTCGAGGTCGCCGCGCCGGACGGCACGGAGGTGAAGGCGGAGCAGCTGACGCACGACTTCTTCTTCGGCGCGCACATCTTCAACTTCGACCAGCTTGGCACTAAGGAGCGCAATGCCCGCTACAAGGTGCTGTACGGGAAGGAGAACGCGCTCTTCAACTCCGCCACGGTCGCGTTCTACTGGCGTACGTTCGAGCGCTTCCCCGGCAAGCCGCGCTTCGAGGCTGGGGCGGAGGACAGCGAGGCGTTCTGGAATACCTGCCCGAACCCGAAGGAACAGCCGCACTGGCGGCGTCCGCCGTCCGACCCCGTGGTCGACTACCTCGTCTCGCGCGGCTGCCGCATCCACGGTCATCCGCTCGTGTGGGGCAACAACACGTGGATGACGCCGAACTGGCTCTGGGACGAGTTGTGTCCGGAGGCGGAAAAGGCCGCTCTCGAAAAGGCGTCGGGCGTGAAGGTGCCGCGCTGGAACGCCTCTATCCCCGCCGGCGCGCCGAGCCGCAAGATCGGGAAGAAATGGCAGGAGGCCTGGAAGAAAATCTACGCGAAGCTCTCCGAAGAGCAGATCGCCGCGCTCGTACCCACGTTCATCAAGGCGCAGAACGAATGTTACGAACGGCGCATCCGTCAGATTGGCGAACGCTACGGCGCGAAGATCCATTCGTGGGATGTTGTCAACGAGAGCGCGACGGACTTTGACCACTTCAAGCGCAAGGCCGTGCGGAACCGTCCGTTTGACGCATCGTACTACGGCTTGATGCCGGCGGACTACGCCTACAAGGCGTTTCTGTGGGCGGGGAAGTATCTGCCGAAGACCGCGTGGTTCAACCTCAACGACTACAACATGGGCGACGGCTTCTTCATGCAGGCGAAGGACCTGGTCGCGCACGGAGCGCGCATCGACGTCGTCGGCTCGCAGATGCACCTCTTCAACCCGAAGGAGAGCGCCAACATCGCCATCGGCAAGGGCCCCGAACACCTCCGCCCGGAGAAGATCGCCGAGCGGTTTGCCCTCGTCTCCCAGGCGAATCGCCCGATACACCTCTCCGAGATCACCATCACCGCGCCCGACAACTCGCCGAAGGGACAGATGATCCAGGCGATCATCATGCGCAACTGCTACCGCGCGTGGTTCTCCGTCGAGAAGATGACCGGCATCACGTGGTGGAACGTGGTGGACGACTGCGGCGCGCCGGGCGAACCCTCCATCAGCGGGCTCTTCACGCGCGACATGCAGCCGAAGACGGCGTACTTCGCGATGGACGACCTCGTCAACCGCGAGTGGAAGACGAAGGCCACGGTGAAGGCGCAGGGCGGCAAGGTGTCGTTCCGCGGCTTCCGCGGCAGTTACCGTCTCACGTGGAAGGGCGCGGACGGCAAGGAGCGGACGAAGATCGTCTCGCTTGACTGAGCGGCGGCTGGGAAGGATCGACGGCTACATGAAGTCAAAGACGTTTATCGACCAGGTTGAGGTGCTCGTCCGCTCCGGCAGGGGCGGCGACGGCGCGATGTCGTTCCGCCGCGAGGCGCTTGTGGCGTTCGGCGGGCCGGACGGCGGCGACGGCGGCCGCGGCGGGGACGTCGTGTTCCGCGCCTCCGAGCACGTCAACTCGCTGCTCTCGCTCTACTACGACCCGAAGTGCTTCGCGCAGGACGGCGGCCCCGGGCAGGGGCAGAAGATGTTCGGCAAGCGCGGCAAGGACCTCGTGGTCGACGTGCCGCTCGGCACCGAGGTCTACGACGCGGCGACGGGACTGCTCGTCGCGGACATCACCGAGGCCGGGCAGCGGGTGGTCGTCGCGAAGGGCGGCGTCGGCGGCTACGGCAACGTGCACTTCAAGTCGTCCGTCAACCAGGCCCCGACCGAGCACACGCCTGGCGGCGAGCCGGAGGAGAGGCGTCTCAGGCTTGAGCTGAAGACAATCGCCGACGCAGGGCTCCTCGGCTTTCCCAATGCCGGGAAGAGCTCGCTTCTCTCCACGCTTTCCTCCGCGACGCCGAAGATCGCGAGCTATCCGTTCACGACCCTGAACCCGATCGTCGGCACGATAGTCTACGACGACTGGGCGAAGGTCGCGCTCGCCGACGTCCCCGGGATCATCGAGGGCGCGGCGAAGGGCGTTGGGCTCGGCCTTGCGTTCCTTCGCCACCTCGAGCGCTCGAAGGTCCTGGTCTACGTAATCGACATGGCGGGTACGGACGCCCGCGAGCCATGGCGGGACTACGAGGTGCTGAAGAAGGAGGTCGACGAATATTCCGTCGAGCTTTCCGAAAGGCCGTCGATCGTCGTCGCGAACAAGATGGACGTCGCCGTCGCGCAGGAGAACTACGAGCGCTTCGTGAAGGAGACGGGCGTCGCGCCGATCCGCGTCTCGTGCGAGGCCCGAACCGGGCTCGACGAGTTCAGGCAGGCGCTCCGCCAGGCCGTCGGCCCCGCCGTCAGGTTCCACCACACGCACGCGCAGCGTCCGACGGACCTCTCGGAGATGCCGGATACGACGGGCGACGAGATACCCGCCGAGGCCCTGAAGTTCGCGACGTTCCTCAAGCTTGAGAAGCCCAAGGCGAAGAGCCATCCGTCAAGGGGAAACATTCACTGAAGGAGGAGAAAAAATGAAAGTCAGAAAGAAACTGGGCATGGCCGCGCTCGCGGCCGCCGCGCTGTGCGCGGGATGCGTGTCGACGACGCCGGACTTCCGGCAGGTCGTCTCCGAGGCGAAGGCGGCGGTCGCGCCGTCGGTCGTGTTCATACGGGTGATCGTCAACGACACCGAATCAGGTCGCAACCGCAAGGGCGTGGCGTCCGGCTCGGGCGTCGTCATCTCTGCGGACGGCGAGGTCCTGACGAACCACCACGTCATAGACAAGTCGAGCGAGATCCGCTGCCAGCTTGCTGACGGGCGTTCGTTCCCGGCGAAGGTGCTTGGCAAGGACAAGGACCTCGACATAGCGCTGCTCAAGCTCGAGCTGCCGAAGGGCGCGGAGCCGCCGCCCGTGGCGAGCCTTTCGCCGCGCCGGCTCGACGTTGGCGAGGTCGTCCTCGCGATGGGCGCGCCGTGGGGGCTCGCGAGGTCCGTCTCGATGGGCATAGTCTCGTGCAACGACCGCTTCCTCGAGAACTGCGGCGACTACACCCTCTGGTACCAGACCGACGCGGCGATCTCGCCCGGCAACTCGGGCGGGCCGCTCGTCGACACGGCGGGGCTCGTCGTCGGGCTCAACACCCGCGGGAACATGATGGGCGCACAGGGCTTCACCATTCCGTCCGCGACGATCCTCGAGATCCTCCCCGACCTCAGGAAGCACGGCGAGGCGCACTGGGCGTGGTTCGGCTTCAAGATCCAGCCGCTTGAGGACTTCAAGCGCAACATCCGCTTCGACGCGAAGGAGGGCGCGATCATCGCCGACGTCGAGCAGGGCTCGCCCGCCGAGAAGGCCGGCCTCAGGGCGAACGACCTGCTTCTCGCCGTCGACGGCGAGAAGGTGACGGCCCGCTTCTGGGAGGACATCCCCGTCATCGAGCGCAAGCTCGGGCGCAAGGAGTTCGAGAAGCCGTGCACGCTTTCGATCGTGAGGGGCGGCAAGGCGACGGAGGTCAAGGTCGCGCCCACGGAGAAGGGCAGGGTCGAGGGCGAGGAGTTCGCCTGCGAGCGCTGGGGCCTCACCGCCAAGGAGATCAACCGCTTCTACAACCCCGACCTCGTGTTCTTCGCGCCCGAGGGAGGCGTGTACATCTCCGGCGTCGCCTGGGACGGCAACGCCGAGAACTGCGGCTTCCGCACGAAGGACATCGTCGTGGAGATCGGAGGCCGCCAGATCAAGACGGTCGCGGACGTCAAGGCCGAGTACGCAAAGGCGCTCGCCGCGCTTCCCGGCAAGACCCGCGTGCCGATCGTCGTCATGCGCAACGGGCGGCGCACAACGCTCGTGCTGGACTACACCGAAGACACAGAGAAGGAGGACTGAGCGATGGTATCCACAATAGCGGCTGTTTTCCTGGCGGCGGCGGTTCCGACGGACAATCTTTCGTCCGTCGCGACGGCCGCGTACTGGTACAAGAAGGACGAACGCGGCAAGGGCGACTCCATATCCGAGCAGGCCAAGCCGCGGCGCTTCCCGGCGTTCGCCGTCGGGGACGACACGTTCATGGTCGAGGATCCGCTCGTCAGGGCGCGCCATCTCGACCGCATCGAGATATGGCACAAGGGCGAGAGGGTGCCGGCGAAGGAGGTCGCCCGCGTAGAGGGGCGCGACGCCGTCGTCCTGAAGGCCGACCGCGCTGTGAAGGGGATCAAGCCCCTGTCCTTCTCCAAGGGCCAGCCGTCCGAGATGGAGACTTGGCAGTGGAAGAACGGCCAGCTGACGGTCACCGCGTCGGGCGTGGGCACCAACGGCATGATGGAGGTCGTGGCTAACACGGGGCGCGTGTTCCGGAAGGGCAGGTCGAATTCGCTCTACCTCGACAAGAACCGCAAGCCGGTGTGGCTCGACTTCGGCTCGCGCATCGAGGCCCCCGGCGGGAAGTTCGAGTACACGCCGCCGTCCGAATGGCCCCGCGCCGCCGCCGACTCGTTCGAGAAGGCCGCCTCGGAGATAGAGGGCAAGGCCGCCTCGGCGTCGCTCGGCGTGCTGCTGCGCCTTGACGCCGAGGAGAAGGAATCCCGTCGCCGCTCGTCGTTCATAGTGATCTCGTCGTTGGACGACAGCTCCACCAAGAACGAAATAGACGCCGTGGGATACGTCGTCGGCGGAAAGGTGGTCGTGCCGTGCGACCTTGGCGGAGACAAGATCGCCCGCCTCTCGAAGGCCGAGGCGACGTTCCCCGACGGGACGTCGACGAACCTCGTGTTCGCCGGCGCGCTCGCCGAGTGGAACGCGATTCTCTTCGACATCCCCGATGAGTTCAAGAAGAAGGTGCGTCCGCTTGAGGTCGCAAAGGGCGCGGCGGAGGACTTCGACAACGCCGTGGCGTGGCTGGTCTCCGTCGAGAACGAGAACGGGCGGGTCGTCGCCGACGCCCGCCGCAGACGCTTCCAGGGCGTGGACTTCCTGCGCGGCGCAGTGTTCGCCCCGCACGTCGCGGGCATGGAAGGGCTGTCCAGCCGCGAGGAGCCGTCGTTCGTCCTCGACGCCGCCGGGAGGGTCGCCGTCTTCGCGCTGTCGCGCCGCTTCAAGGCGTCGCGCTGGTCGTCCGACTCGAAGGAGGCCGTGGCGTCCGCCGACCTCGCGCGCTTCGTCGCCGGCGAGGGCGTGAACCCGGAGTTCGCTCCGCGCAAGGAGGAGGACCGCAACCGCTTCGTGTGGCTCGGCGTCGAGGCCGTGCGCCTCACGGACGCCCTTGCGCGCGAGCGCAAGGCGCAGAGCTTCATGGCGGAGTACTCCCGTCCGCCGTACGTCACGGAGGTCTACCGCGGCTCGCCCGCCGAGAAGGCCGGGCTCAAGACCGGCGACATCCTTCTCGCGGTGCGGCGCGGGAACGAGAGGGAGCGCGAGCTCGAGTCGGAGTACGGCGATTCGTCGGCGACGCCGTGGCCCGACGTCGAGAACTCCATCAACAAGCTCATGTCGAACTTCGGCGCGGGCGCGAAGGTGACGCTGGTCTACGCCCGCGACGGCAAGCGCCACGAGACGCCGGTCGTCCTCGAGACGGCGCCTGTCCACTACCAGAACGCGCCCAAGGCGCGCAACCGCTCGCTCGGACTCTCCGTCCGCGACATGACGTTCGAGGTGCGCCGCTTCTTCAAGTTCGACGACGACGCCTCCGGAATCGTGATCGCCAAGGTGAAGCCCGGTTCGCCCGCCGACGTCGCGGGGCTGGACGTGTACGAGCTCGTCACGGAGGTGAACGGCGAGAAGGTCACGGGCGCGAAGGACTTCGCGGCTAAGATCAAGGGGAAGACGGACCTCGTCTTCGCCGTCCGCCGTCTCGCCCACACCCGCATAGTCAAGATCCACGTCGAGCCAGACGCGGACAAGGAGAAGGACAAGGGCGGGGAGAAGGCGAAATGAAGAGGTGGAACGTCGCGGCCGTGAGAGCCGCGAAGGGCGTGCGGCGGCTCGGCTGCTGCACGGCGTATGACTCCTGCTTCGCGAGGCTCGCGGACGAGGCGGGTGTGCCGATAATCCTCGTCGGCGACTCGCAGGGGATGAACTGCCTCGGCTACGAGACGACGCTGCCCGTGAACATGTCCGACACCCTCGCCGCAGTCGCCGCAGTGGCGCGCGGCGTGAAGGACGCGCTCGTCGTCGGCGACATGCCGTTCGGCTCGTACCAGTGCGGCGACGACGAGGCGGTGAGGAACGCCGTCGCGGTCATAAAGGCCGGCGCGGACGCCGTGAAGCTCGAGGGCGGCGCGTCCGTCTGCGGGCTCATCCGCCGCCTCGTGACGGCGGGCATCCCCGTCCTCGCGCACGTCGGCATGATGCCGCAGTCGGTGAACGAGTACGGCGGGTTCAGGAAGCAGGGCAAGACGCGCGAGGCGGCCGAGAGGGTGATTGCGGACGCGAAGGCGGTCGAGGAGGCCGGCGCGTTCGCGGTGACGCTCGAGTGCATCCCGTCGGACCTCGCGGCGGAGATCACCGCCGCGCTCAAAATCGTCACTGTCGGCATCGGCGCGGGGCCGCACTGCGACGCGCAGTGGCTCGTGATGCACGACCTCCTGGGCCTCAACGAGCAGGTGCCTTCCTTCGTGAAGAAGTACTCATCCCTCGCCGGCGAGGTGCGCGGCGCCTTCGCGGCGTACGTCGAGGAGGTCGCCTCCGGCGCGTTCCCGCCGCCCGCCGACGGGGACGGCGCGAAGTGAACGTCGCCCTCCACACATGCTGCGGGCCGTGCGCGTCGGCGTGCGTCCCCAGGCTCGCCGCCGCCGGGCATGGCGTCACGATGTTCTTCTCCAATTCGAACATTGCGACGAAGGAGGAGTTCAACAGGCGGCTCGAGTCGGCGGCGAGGCTGGCGGAGGCGGACGGCGTGGAGCTGGCCGTGGACGAATACGACCACGGCGCATGGCTCGACGAGGTTGCGCGCGGCCTCGAGGACGAGCCCGAGAGGGGAAGGCGCTGCGAGAGGTGCTTCCTCTTCAGCCTCAGGCGTGCGGCGAGGTTCGCCGCCGCGCGCGGTTTCGACGCCTTCACCACGTCGCTGACCGTCAGCCCGCACAAGCCGAGCGCGGTGGTCTTCAGGGCCGGCGACGCCGCCGCGCAGGCGGAGGGCGGGGCGTTCCTCCACGAGGACTTCAAGAAAAAGGACGGCTTCCTCGTCTCCACGCGCCGCGCCGCGGAGCTCGGCCTCTACCGCCAGGACTTCTGCGGCTGCGAGTTCTCCGCCAGGGCAGTATCGCAAGGATTTCCACCCCAAAATTAACAAGAAGCGAGCAAAGCGGGAAATTTTGCAATGCCCCCAAAATCCGCCCTTGCCTTTTATGATTTGGGTATGATATAATATTTTAGCTTTTGCGAGGGCGACCGCGAGTGAGGTCGGTCGAGCGGAGGCAGACATGGTTCGGGAATAGACAGGCGACAAGACAATATGTGCATGCTGGACGAGATTCGCGCGAAGCGTGGCGAAATCTACGCTATCGCGAGAAGGCACAAAGCCGAAAAGCTTTGGGTCTTCGGTTCTTGTACACGCAAGGAGGCGGCGGCATGAGGGTTTATCTCGACAACTGCTGTTACAACCGCCCGTTCGACGATCAGACGCAGTTGAAGGTGCGTCTCGAAACTGAGGCAAAACTACGCATACAGTACCTGATGCGAACTGGTGCAGTGGAGTATGTATGGAGCAAGGTTCTCGATTACGAACTTGGGCAAAGTCCATATTTTGACCAGATAGACGAGATTTGTGACTGGGTGGATTGGGCTGCCGTCTATATTGACATGGACGACTCGATAGCGGCAGATGGTGCGTCAATCATGCGTTACGGTGTCAAGAGAATGGACGCACTTCACCTTGCGAGCGCAAAGGCGGCAGGATGTGACTGGTTCCTCACGACCGATAGAGGCATTCTTAAGCGTGTTGCTTCTTTGAATGGAATGCGGGTTGCGAACCCGGTTGACTTCGCAATGGAGGATGAGACATGACAACACGAACTGATAGCGAGCTGAAAACCTATTGCTTCAGGGCTCTGGTTGGGTTGGTGGGGCATGTGGACATGGAGCGTTTCATTGTGCTGATGAACCGTGAACCTCGCGATTACACGAAATGGCGCGAGACTCAATTCGACGAGGCTGGTGAAACCATATACGAGCTGGCGGAAAAAATCAAGACGTACACGCCACATCGTCGCCGTCGTCCTGCGATGGCCTGACAACAATCTAGAATCGTTGGTTTGTCCAGTGGTGGTTTTGGTGTCGTATACTTGACCGAGCGTTGTGCGTCACGCTTTGTGGTAGAACTGTTCCGCAACATCATAACGATCCCTTTGACAGGATGCTCTTGGTTCAAGCGCAGGCTGAAGACATGTTCCTATTGTCGCATGACCATAAATTGCCGCCTTATGGTGATTTTGTAGTTCTGGTTTAAAAAACAGGAGAAATGTTTATCCCCCAAAATCGCTCTTGATATTTTCTGGAATAATATGATATAATGTTTGTGTTCTGCTGAAAGGCGGGTAATGCCGCCTTGATGCGGAGCGCTAGATTTCCCGCGTGGTGGGAGGGTTGCCGTCCTCGGCGACCGCCCTTACGGACATGGGAGTGCGTCACGAGAAAGCGTAGGAAACTTAACTCGTAACGACGCAACGAAAAGGACACTGCCGTCCGTGCAGTTCGCCTCCTTCGCTGTATCGTTACAGGTTCATCCTACGCACCTCTCGTGATGCATCGGAGGAGGTGTCTCTTTCCCCGCGCCAAATCCGATTGCAACGAGGTCTGGGGGAACAATACGGAAAGGCAAAAACCATGTCAAAAGAAGAAATGCTCGAAGTGAAAGTATGCTCGGACGATTCACGAATACAGTCTAGGGAGGAGTGCCCTGAAGGATGCTTGCCGTCAGATGAAGTCCTTGCTCCTATTGTCGAGACAGACAAAGATTTGAAACTTAACACATCAATTTACCACTATATGTCTGTTGAACATTTTCTGGACATGATAGAAAACAAGCGGAACGTACTGATGCATGTCTCTTATTGGGAAGATCCGTTTGAGGCGTTTTTGTTCCGTGGCGGTATTACCGCAGCCAATGAAGATGGCGATGATGCCGGAGAGTTGTACGATGCCTTCAAGTTCCTCTATGGACAGTCCTGGACACTGACGGAAAATGAATCTGATATTGTCTGGAGAGCCATGGGGAAACGTGGAACCGTAGTTCGAATAAAAACAACCATCCGCAAACTGGCGGCATCGATCCTGTCTCAGCCCGGGTTAAGTTCTGGTGGATGGAGCAGAATCAAGAAAATCAAGTATTTGAAGCCGAAAGAATTCAATCGTTTCCTTACTCGCGATATGGTCAATAGCATAATGAAAGGTGATAATGACGCACGTGAAAAATGCCTGTTCCAGAAGCGTGAAGCATTTAGTCTTGAAAATGAGGTCCGTGTTGTTGTGATTCCCAACTCAAACGCGCTAGACCGCAACCGTTGTGTCCATGGCGGCATGTTGAAGTTTGACATCAAACCAGAATTGTTCATTGATTCTGTACTTGCGGATCCATGTATGGGACGCCGCGAATTTGAACAGCTCGTATGTAGTGTACGCCACGTCAGCCGTGAGATTGAGGTAGAGCCGAGCGGATTGTTTGAGTGGCCGCGCATTGTGGAGACAGCACAAGCGGCGAACCACAGACTGAACACAAAGGAACTGCCAGAGGGGGAACGTTTCTATGATTACCTAATTGAGAAGTACCAGACAATCACAAACAACGCAAACAGTATTTGGTGTCGAGTGCGGAGGGTGTTCGACGTAGCAGAACATATTGGTCGTATGATGAATGTCCCTCCTACGATGGGCGATTTAACGGCCTTTGTCGTAGACATGGATGTGCTCATACAGAATAAGGGTTCTGCTGATAATTGCAAGACCGCAATCCGGCATTACATGCGGGCGCTGTACGGACATGACGACCGTGGTAAGTGAGTAAGATATACTAGATAAACCTGCAATCAAGAAAGGAGCGAACAATGAGAACGAAATCAGTAGTAGGCATGGCCGTGGCGACAAGCGTCGCAATCGGTCTTTGTGGACGCGCAGCTCTCTCGGCGACGGTTGTCGTGAGCGATGAGCCGTCCGTCGTCGCCAATGCGGCGGCACGCGAGGCGATCCGCCAGGACACAACCTGGACGAGCGAGAACATCCAGCGGAATCCGTACTTGTTCCTTCAGGACCAGATTGCGTCTTGTGACAGGCTTCGGGCCAAGATCGAGGCG
Source organism: uncultured bacterium (assembly GCA_902799955.1). Lineage (GTDB taxonomy): Bacteria > Verrucomicrobiota > Kiritimatiellia > RFP12 > UBA1067 > UBA1067. Next base: position 16,866 of record CADCCQ010000057.1, read on the forward strand.
CAGAACATAACCTTGATCCGCATGGAGAAACAGGCGACGCGCATGGTGGAAGAGGCGGAGGGAACACAGGCGAGATACGAAAAGTTCCTCAAGGACGCCAAGGCGGCCTACAAAGCGGCAAAGGGCAAATGGCCCGTCACCGTCAACGGGTATGACCTTGACGAAGAGGATCTGAACGACAAGGTCGCCGATGCGATGGAGCGGATTGAACTCGCCAAGAAGGAGAAGATGGATAATTCAGCAATAGCCAAGAAAGTCGCAATCCGCAAGGGCGTTCTCAAGACCAAAAAGCGCGAACTTGTTTCCCTGCGCATGAAGCTCGTTCAGCAGGCGGAGCAGGTGAAGATGAACGCCGCGCTTGCGGAAATAGGTAACTTGAAGGATGTGCTTGGAACCATCAAGGACATGATGATTGAAATCGACGAAGATCCGACGAAACTCTCTGTAGAGGACTTGACGGCGGAGGATCCGAATGCCAAGAGGAACAAGAAAGCCCGCAATTTCCTAAATGACAGATGACAAGGAGAATTGAAAATGAAGAACATACTCAAACCTTTTGCCCTAACTGTTTTGGTGTTATTGTCTCTTGCGGGATGCATGACGGAGAAGGAACGTCAGGCAATTGCGGCGGAGAAGGCTCGTCAGGAGCAGCTTGCCAGGGTGGAACGCGAACGCAAGGAACGGGAAGCTTTGGTACAAAAGAAACTGAGGGCCAAACAGTTGATGGCCGACCGGAAATGGCAGAAAGTAGTTAACCTCTGTGAATACGAAAACGATGCAGAACTTGCCGTGCACGTGAAGGTCGCTCGGCAACATCTGGCGCAAGAGGCTTTGCGCCGGGAGCGCACTGAGAGGGTTGAGGGAATGGCGGTTTCATGTCTGGAGTCCATTCGGAAGACCTATTCAAAAGGAGAGACGTACACGTGTCCCTTTCCACGCAAAAACCACGGCGGGGATTGGCTGGCCAAGTGGACAGAGCCACGTCGGGAGTTGTCGGACGAGGATAAGTTGGCTGGTGAATCGCGCCTTGAGGAGTTTGGCACTAAATATCTACCTAACGCCTATGCAAATTACGAGAAAGTAAGAGATGCGGCAAGGGAACTGCAACAAGTTTTCAACGAGGAGTTCCCGATGCCCTGGGCAATCAAGAACACAAGTCCGAAGTGGAATGCTTTCAACAAAATGCTCGAGAAGTTCGCGAAAGTGAGGACGGAGTATTTCTTATGCCACGATGAGATTTGTCACTATTGGATATCTTGGAGGTTAGGAATCTTGAATCAGGAGGATCTTGCGAATGCCGATTCGCAGAAGTTGGCAGTCAACCTCCTGCCAATAAACTTCAAGTTGGTGGGCTTTGGACACCTTGATTTGGAACCTATGGAAGGGAATGTTTCTGATTTTGCCGCGAAATACGCGCCAGAGTCATACGCGATCTACCAGAAACTAACCCGTGACCTGAATGCGCAGGACGCCCTATTAAAGGAGGTGTTCACACAGTGTGAGACTGTTGACCATGTCCGTTACGACAGGGCATTGGCGGCGTCGGTCATGATGAGGAATGAGATTGTGCGCGAACTCAATGCGATGTCACTTACGCTTCAGGCGTTGCGCATGGACCACAGGACAACCGACAAGACGTCCGAAGATGTGGCCAAATGCGACCATGAGGTGGCCTTGCGGTTGAAGCCGTTTGTGAACTCGTTGCCGTCGTATGTGAAGGATCGTACACTTAGTCAGGTTATTCCCAAGGTGGATATGATTCAGATCCCTGGTAAAATCTATAGGATACAACGCACCGAGGTCACGCAGATTCAGTGGATGACCGTCATGGGGAGTAATCCGTCCAACTGTGTGGGGGCTAACCGCCCCGTGGAGAATGTTTCGTGGTATGACTGCAAGAAGTTTCTGGCGAAGTTGAACTCCATGCCAGAAGTGAAGGAGTCTGGACTTACGTTTCGGCTGCCGACGGAAGAAGAGTGGGAATACGCCTGCCGTGCGGGATCGACTGGCGATTACTGCAAGCTCGTTGATGGAACGAAGATCACAAGCGATACGTTGGGCGAGGTGGCATGGTATGGCGACAACAGCGACAATAAGACGCACCCTGTCGGACAGAAGAAGCCGAATGCGTTTGGTCTCTACGACATGCATGGAAACGTATTTGAGTGGTGTGAGGACTTGTATCGGGCCGGCGACTCGAGCCGCGTGCGCCGGGGCGGCAGCTGGTACAACGGCTCCGGGGGCTGCACGGCTTCCGACCGGGACGACGACAATCCCGGCCACCGCGGCGACTGCCTCGGCTTCCGCCTTGCGGCCTCCCAGGATTGAACCGGTAAAGCAGGCAAGGGCGAGCGGCGGCCGAAAGCGTCCCGCGCGGACGCGCGGGTTCGCGGAGCGAAAGCTCGGCCGCCGCGAGCCATTGTGTATAGAAGCCCTTGTGGGGACACTCCCCGCAAGGGTTTCTGCTATGTTGCATAAACAAACGAAATATTCATGGTTGTTGGTGGTTTTCTGGTTTTGAGAATTTTCCGCAGTGAATTCTCATTTCTTATTTCCGGCTTGTCTTTGCGGGGAGTGTCCCCACAGGAAGGGGCATTGGTCATAAAGGGGACCCTTCTGTATATGTTTTACTGTATATGCTTGACTGCGTCGCCCAGCAAGTTCCCACATCAGGCCTACGTATATCGACGACGAGGACGTCGTCGCTACGCAGAGGTAGTGGCTAGTGGTTCGTCGTTAGTCGCTAGTCATTAGTGGCTAGTCGGCAACATTCCCATTCTCTCTTTCTACATTTTCTCCACTTCTCCACGGCCAAACTTCCCGTGTTTGTGATAAAATATACAAAGGTGAAAACAGACATGAGACACATAATCGAAAGAATTCCGCTTCTGGCGCTATTCCTGTCGGCGGCCACTTCCGTTGTCACGGGAGAGGTGGTGTCCGTTTCGCTCCCAGATCCGATGTTCAACAACTGTGAATCAACGGCGAAAGCTATGCTGCCGATTCTTGAGGCTGGCACGTCAG
>CADCCQ010000058.1 GCA_902799955.1 uncultured bacterium
CGCCTCGTCGTTCTCCCTGAAGTTCAGGCGGGCGTTTCTAAGCCCAACGTCTTCCGCATAGTACTTGCGCGGAAACGCCAAATGCTTCTTGCCTCGAACTCCGTGCAATGATTCGTTGCAGATATCTGTCTCTTCTGATCGTCATGTGTACCTACTTTCGTTGCATGCAACACTACTTTATACTCAAACGCCGCATATTATACCAAAATTTCGCCGCGCTGTGGCGGACGATTTTCAAAAAAGTTCACGGATTCCGTTCGGCAATTTCAACGCCTGCCGTACAGGGATGGACGGGCAGACTGGTCTTTTCGTTTACTTGACGGTACAATCCGCGCAATCGTCGAACACGAACGGCTTGCGCGCCCTTTGGGTCGCCTTCGGCGAGGTTCCCTTCGAAAGGCGTTCGCCTTTCTGTCGTGAACAAAATCACAAGACGCGCCTAGCGGAAGCGCCACTCGAGGATGCCGCCGGACCAGCCTTGCTGGAGCTTGACGTTGACGCGCACGGCCTGCGCATTGACGGGCGCGGGAAAATCGAGCGTGCAAAACTTGTCCTTGACGACCGGTCCGTTGCCACCGACGTCCTGCCACGGCGCGTCCTTCGACGGACGCCACTGCGCTTCCCACGATTCTGGAATGCGACAATTTCCCTTCGCCCCGTCGTCGAACCAATACACCTCAACACCCCTGACCTCCTCCGGCACGGTGAATTCGCATGCGACCCACTCATCCGTACCGCGATGGTCCCAGAACGTGAGGCGTGGAATCGCCACGTCGTTGGACGCCTTGGGGAGGACACCATCTAAGACGGCAGCGACGCTATCGTTCGTGCAGCAGAACGACGCGGACGTCTTGAAGTCGCGCACGGCGTTTTCGTCCTTCGCCTCCGTCGGGAAGAACACCTGCATCTCGCCGGCGCCACGGTGGCACCACGCAAAGTACGGGATGAGCTTCAGGGTCGTCGCCTCCTTGTGGATTCTAGTCTTGAGGCCGCGACGGAGCGAAACCGCCGGTGCCGTGAGCGCAGGATAGACGTTTCCGAGCACGTCGCACGTCGTGGACGAGAACTCCGCGTTGGCCGCAAGGACCTTGTCAAGCACGTGCCCGTCGTTGTCCACGCCCTCCGCACAGTAGAGGATCGGGCCACGCTCTACGGCGAGGCGGCCACGGTCGTTCTTCACCGCGTCGTGCGCCTTGATGCGCTGCACGGGCATGTTCATGCACACTTCCACAATGTCGCCCTTATTCCACGTGCGCGTGATGGGACAGTACCCCTTCACGGGCGTGAACGCGAACGGCTTGCCGTTCACCTTCACCGTAAAATCTGCGAGCGAGCCGGGTACGGTCTGCGTGTAGAGGTCGCTCGGCACGGGACGTCCCACGCACCATCCCGGCACGCGGATGTTCAGTTGAAAGTTGTGTGTTGAGAGTTGAGAGTTGGCTATATCAGTTATCTCGATCCGCGAAAGACCCTTCCACGGATATTCGGTGGACTGTTTGATAGTCACAGCTCCGCCTGCGACGTTGAGCTTCGCGTCGCTCGCGACGAACAGGTTGACATACGCCGCGCCGCCGCACGTCGCGTAGGCGAACTGCGCGATCTGCGGGATGAAGCGCACAACATTCACGGGACAGCAGCTGGTTCTGAACCACTTGGAGCGCTTGTATCCGCCGCGTGAGGCCTGTGGATTCGGATAGAAGAACTCGTCGCCGCCGAGCGAGACGCCGCTCAGGATGCCGTTGTACACGACGCGCTCGAGGACGTCGATGTACTTCGCGTCGCCGTGCAGAAGGAACATGCGCTCGTTCCAGAGGGCGTTGCCTATCGCCGCGCACGTCTCGAGGTAGGCGGATGTGTTGGGCAAGTCATAGTTATCGCCGAACGCTTCGTGCGCGGTACCGAGCGCTGGGTCTTTGTACTTCACGTCCCGCCGTGCGCCGATGCCGCCGTTGAGGTGGAGCTTCTTACCCACGACGTTCTCCCAGAGTCCATCAATCGCGTTCACGTACGCCGCATTGCCCGTCAGCGCCGCGACGTCGGCCATTCCGGCGTAGAGATACGCTGCGCGGACGGCGTGGCCGATCGCCTCCTTCTGCTCCAGTACCGGCACGTGGTCCTGACACCCTGCGCCCCAGACGGGACGCAGGTCCTTGCGTCCGCGCATGTCGATGAAGTGCTTCGCCTGGCGGAGGTACTTCTCGTCGCCGGTTGCGCGGTAGAGCTTGCAGAGGGCGAGTTCGATTTCCTCGTGGCCGGGCACGAACTTGAGTTGGTCCGGCGCGGGACCGAAGGTTCGGCAGATGAGGTCGGCGTTCTTGATCGCCACGTCGAGGAGCGTGCGCTTGCCCGTGACCCAGTAGTACGCGGCGGCGGCTTCGTACATGTGGCCCACATTGTAGAGCTCGTGGCTACCGGCGCAGTGACTCCAACGCGTCGGCCCCATCATGCTGTACCTCCAGTCCTTCTTCCTCTTCCCGCAGGCGTCCCGCCAGTAGCACAGAGTGCGCGCGGTATAGAGATAGCCGTCGGTCTCCTGCGCCTTGGCGATCTTGGCGATGAGGTCGTCGAGGTATTTCTCCAATTCCGGATCGGGGTGCGTGGAGAGCGTGTAGGCCGCGCCCTCGATGATCTTGTACACGTCGGAGTCGTCGAAGGGAGTGCCCTGGAAGCCGCGTCCCGCGCGTTCGCCGGCCAGCTCGAAGTTTCTGATGCGGCCGGTCTCCTCGCTCTTGCGGAAATCGACCTGCACCGTCACGATGCGGTTCGTCTCGAAGCGCGGATACCAGAACCCGGCGCGTATGGCGACGTTCGTCATCTCCGCCGGCTGGAACGGATAGTCGCCGGCGACGCAAAGGCCAGCCGCAGTCACGGCCATGCCAAGAATGAGTTTCTTCATTGAGGTTCTCCCCACAATACAACAACGAGAACGCCGCTACACAGATAGCTGCAATCGCGACGCGCCGTGGCAGACTACTTGACGATGATGACTAAGCCCCTCTTCTTGTTGAGCCGCAGTCCTGTCGTATCGGACCTCAACGAGAACTTCTGCGCCGTTTCGGCGTCGAGCTGGAACTTGGTAGTCGTCGGCTGCCCGTAGTACGAATTCCACTTCACGATGTAGTTGCTCTCGCTCTCCGCAATGGTCTTGAGGTCTGTGCGTCCGGCGAGATTCACAGTAACAGTCCCGTTGTCTGGGAACTGGACGGACTTCCTCGCGTTCTGCAGCGCCGCCGTCGCTCCATTTAAGGCTGAAATTACAGACGCTTGCGTGAAATAACCAGTGCGCGCCGAAAGGTCAAGCATTGAACCGTCCTCCATGATACACCCATAGTAATAATTGTTGACCGGAATGTACGTGCCGTGGACGTGCATTCCGTACATAGTTCCAGTGCCGATTGCACTATTGGGATTTGCCGCCCTGAAGTTTCGGACGTGAACGGCGTGCGAGAAATTGATGTCACTTGCAACATCAAAATCAATGCCACGCGCCTCATCTGGCATGTCTTGAAAAAAGCCTGCTCCAGACGTTACGATCTTTCCTGTCACACCTTCAAGCGAACCATACCAGCGGAAATACGTATCGTACGCAATTGACACGGCTACGGTATGCCCATTGAGGTCGGTCGTCGTTCCAGCAACACCAATTTCGATTGCCTTAACGGCCTGATTGATCGACGAATCCTCTGTAACCCTTTCGAGCATCACTATCGGACGCTGATTGGCGGAGCCCGATCCCGCGCCGCCCCGAATCGTGCCCCCGTTTAGAATCACGCTGTTGGTGTACGCAACCGTACTCTGCGCGTTGAGCACGGCGTTGGAGTTCACGGTTATCGTCCCCGTGCCGAACGGGGTGAACGACGCATTGTATGCCGCCGTCGATTGCGGTGCCTGAATCGTGCCTCTACGCACCTCCGTGCCGCCGGTGTACGACTGCGCGATGGACGAGGTCAGTACGCCATCGCCAGTCTTTACGAGCTTCAAGTTTCCGGTGAAGGCCGTGTCGCCGTTCGTACAGTCAGACGCAAGCGCAATAATCAGTTCCTTGGCATCGCCCGACGCCGAGTTCTGCACCGTACCCGCCCCGGCAACAGCCGGAAGCGTCAGCGCATGTCCGTTCATTTCAACGATGGCACCAGGCGCAAGATACGCCGTACCGAGTCCGCTCCAGTCGCAGTCTCTGAAAAGAGTACAGGACTGGATTTGGTATGTCACGTTTGGAAGTTGCCCGGCGACGACAACGCCGTTGGCTCTGCATTCCCAGTTCAGCGGATTGGTGCCGTTGCCGTCGTTCGCCGCGCCAGTCCAGTTTGCGATCATGTTGTATGTCACAAACGTGTCAGGGGCGCTCATCGTGTCGTAGTCGGCCTTCACGCGGTCGGCAGTCTGCGCGCCATCGTACATTCTCACCTCGTCGTAGTAGCCGCGCCAGGCTGAGGTCGCGCTAGATGCAGTACAATCGCCGCCAATCATGAAGCCGGAATCAAGAGCCGTCTGCGCCACCATAGACGTATTCTGATGTTTCTGGGCTCCGTTGGAATAGGCCGTCAAAGTGGTTCCGTCCCAGACGACCGTGAGATACACCCAGTTCCCTTCCGAATTCTTGAAACTATCAATCTCAAACGTCGGGGTTGAAGAACCACCTTTACCGGCATCACCATTTGAACAGATACCCGAGATCTTCTTCCATCTATCGATACCGTTGCCGTCATTGGCATAACCCAGAATCAACCAATGGTGTGTCGTGGTCGCGGCTTTCGCGGAGACGAACCTCGGATATGTATTCAACGCCGTTGCCGTCCACCATCCGCTGATCGTGAACTTCGAGGCATCCGTAATGCTTGCGGAATAATCCGGGACTTTGAGACCCTGAACGTATCCAGTGTTCGTCTGGTTGATGCGTCCGTTGCCGACAATGCCAGGAGTCGTCGTCATGGCCGTCAAGTCACCGGTGCCGTAGTTTACCGTCGGAACGGCGTCGAGTCCGTTGCCCGTCGCGTCTGGCTCAGCAGTCGTTCCGCTGGCCGTGCCCATGTGCCACACGCCCGCAAATCCGCCCTTGCCGTCGTTGTAGTTCTTCCACACGTTCACGGATGTCGTCTGTTTCGCCGTAAAATCGCCCCAGTGCATCGTGAACGAGGTCACACCCTGCGAGGCAGGCGAGAGCTCAGGGAGACGCACCCACACGAAAGAATCGCCGGACGGATTCCACGTGTCGATCTCGTGGGGAATCACGTTCCCTGCGGAATCGGTAAACCAGAGGTCGGCACCATAGTTCGCCGAGCATTGCGAGTAACTGAAGCCGCCAGCCGATTCGGAAATCTTCACAAGCGCCTGGAAGTTCGTGAGCGTTGTCGTGCCGGCGTAACCCGTCGCCCGAAGCGTCGTTTCGTGCGTCTCCATGAATGTCAGGAACGAATCAGGATCACTCATCGTGTCGTAGTCAGCCTTGATGCGGTCTGCCGTGAGTGCGCCGTCCGCCATTCGCACTTCATCGTAGTAGCCGTTCCACACCGAAACCAATCCCGCGTTGTTGCCGATGAGGAATCCGTCGTCGTAATTCGTGTTCGCCGTGACGCCAGTGTACTGTTTCGTCATGCTGCCGTTCGAGTATATGGAAAGCGTGGTGCCGTCGAAAACGACGGTGAGGTACAGCCAGTTATTCACGAAACTCGCCGTCCTTATGTCGCCCTTTGCGATGGGGGAAATATAAACACCGCCAGACGCCGCGTTGTTAATGTAAGTATCTCCCCATGAATTCCAGGCGGACATCATCCATTTTGAACTAACCTGCTCGAAGAAGCGAGGGTAGGCCTTAAGCCAACTCGACAACTTCCACCAACCGCTTATCGTGAACTTTGCCGGATCGGACAACCTATCCGAGTAAGATCCCATTCCGTCCGTTCCCCCCATGCGCAATCCAGAGGAGGCCCCCAAGTTTGCACGGCTTCCGCCCACGACACCGGCGGCAGTCCCCATGTTGGCACCTTTGTTGCGCGGGATTCCGTCAAGCCCGTCGCCAACCGCGTTAGGCTCGTTTTCCGCACCGCTGGCCGTGCCCATGTGCCACACGCCCGCAAATCCGCCCTTACCGTCGTTGTAGTTCTTCCACACGTTCACGGATGTCGTCTGCTTCGCCGCGAGGTCTCCCCAGTGCATCGTGAACGTTGTCGGCGTCCCGCCGCCAGTAACAGACACTACTTCCGGCAAACGTACCCACACGAACGATTCGCCCGACGTGTTCCATGTATCAACCTCATGTGGATACACGGTGGAGCCGGAAGCGTCGGTGAACCAGAGGTCAGTTCCGTTCGCCTCGCAGTCGGAGTAGCTGAATCCGCCCACGCCCTCGGTCAGTTTCACGAGCGCCTGAAAGTTCGTGAGCGTCGTCGTGCCGGTATATCCGCTGCACGACAGCGTCACATACTTCGCCGCCGCGAACGCGGATGCCGTGAAAAACAAGCAGAAAACGCCGATTGTGGCGGCGACTGCGTTAAGTGTTTTTGCCTTCATTGTCTTTTCCTCCTATTGGGTTGTGCGTATATTAGCATTTTTCCGCTTCCAGCGCAATAGGCGGTCGTGTCATTTTGCGTAACAATTATCGTGTCGAATATGGTATAATATGCGCCATGAAACGCACTGTCAGAAAGAAAAGGTTCCGCGTGCTGGCGGCAGTAGAGATCGCCCGTGCGAGCGGACGCGACACGCTGAGCGGAATATTCCGTTTCATCGAGTCGAACCCCGACTGGCAGATCGACCTTGTGCAGAGCGCTGCGGAATTCACGCCTGAACTCGTGCGGACAGCGAAGGACAGGGGATTCGACGGCATCATCGCGACGATTCCCTACCCGGAGGCAACGACCGCCGCGCTCGTCGAAACACCTCTCCCCGTCATCGTCAAGAACGCCCGCAGTCCCGCGTTCGCGGCCCGTCGCGGTCCGGCGGCGTTCATCTACAACGACAACGACGCAATTGGACGGCTCGCCGCCGCGACGCTCCTGAAGAACGGACGCTACGCCTCCTTCGCATACGTTCCCGAGTTCGACACGGACTGGTGCCGGGATCGCGGCAAGGGGTTTGCGGCGCGGCTCGCCGAAAGCGGAGAGAAATGTCGCGTCTTCCGTTCAGAATCCTCGCCCGCCGCACCCGGCAAAGATACCGAAGGTCTCGCGGCGTTCCTCGCCGCTCTCCCGAAGCCGGCTGCGGTGTACGCTGCGACGGACCAGTGTGCGACAAACGTGCTTGCGGCGGCGGAGGTGGCGAATGTGTCCGTGCCCGGGCAGATGGCACTTCTCGGAACGGACAACGACGAGTTCCTCGTCAGGCATTCGTCAACTCCGATATCCAGCATCAAGATGGATCATGTGAAGATGGGGTATCTGGCGGCGAAGGAACTGGCGAAGCTCATGCGCGGACGCCGAACGACGACAAAGCCGGTGCAGATATACATTCCCCCGATTTCGGTCATCGCGCGAGCATCTACAAGACCTGTTCAGCCGGCGACCACGCTTGTAGCGCGCGCGAAGGCGTACATCGCCGAACATGCGCACGAGCGCATCGACGTGATGGACGTCGTGGGACATCTCGGTGTTTCGCGCAGCCTCATCGAAAAGAGGTTCAGGCAGTTTGAAGGAAAGAGCATCCGTCAGGCGATGGAGGAGAGGCGCCTTGCGGAGGCAAAACGGCTACTGGAGAAAACCGCCCTTCCAATCAAGGAGGTTGCCGCTCGCTGCGGCTTCTCTGGACAGAACCGCCTCTCCCACGTCTTCAAGGCCCGCTTCGGCCTCGCCCCCGAACACTGGCGCACCCGCCAGACAGCCGATCACAGACAGTGTGCCATGTAGAAAGGCAGATAGGTGATGCCGTCTTCCTCATGAAAATCCTCCGCGCAGACGACGTACTTCTTCCCGAGCTTTCCACGGCATTTTCCAATCAATGCATCAAGAGACGCATGGCGACGGCATGCCGCGCTTTTTACCTCGATCGGACATATCTTGATCCCTCGGCGTATCAGGAAGTCGATCTCCATCTTTGGATTAGACCTCGAATGGAAAAGCAGCTCGTGTCCCGCCGAGACAAGTGCCTGCGCGACGTAGTTCTCGAAGAACATCCCTTCGTTGACGCCGAGCTTGTCATACAGGATTCCCCTGAGAACACGCCCGTCGATCTCCTTCTCGCCCGTCATCGATTGCGATACCAGCAATCCGGTATCGGCGGAATAGCATTTAAAGAGCGAACTTTCAAGGCTCATCTCCAACCCCACCGCCGGATCTGTCGAATTGTAGGCGATGTTGACGACCATTGCATCGCTCAGCCACAGGAAAGCATTCTCGTAGCGGCGCATGCGCGCGTTCGCGTCAAGGTCGGAAAGCCGGAACTTCTTTTCCTTTGAATTCAACGCGCCGGGAATGTGACGGAATATCGCCCTCACTTTGGGAGCGTATCCCTTTGCGTATTTCCCGATGTCCTGCACGTACAGACGGAGAATCTCCCGTTTCATCGCCTCCGCCGCCTCAAGCCGCTGATCGCCGCCCTTCAGGAACACCTCAACCGACTGCGGCATTCCACCAACGACCATATGCTGCCGTGCAAGCGCCTTGGCCTTGGCATGAAGGTCTTCCCCAAGCGATTGCCCCTCCGCATAGCATTTCCGTATGTGGTCCGCCAACAGCGAATTCCCGTTTGCCCAGAGGAACTCCTCAAAATCAATCGGGTACAGACGTATGGCATGCTCCTCGCTCGGAATCACGATGTCCTTGACGTTTTCCTTGATGCCAAGCAGCGAACCCGTTTCGATGTAGTGGTACTTTCCGTACTCGACCAGTTGCTTTATCGCCTCGCGGGCAGCGGGATAACGTTGGACTTCATCGAAGATCACGCAGCTCTTTCCTGGCACAAGCCTGACGCCAGACTGAATTTGTAGCCGCTCCAGAAGATCCGCAATGTCATCACATTCCTCAAACGCGCGCCTGTACGCCCGAATCTGCTTTCCCTTGGCGGAGAAGTCGATGTAGATGGATGATTCATATTCCTGTTGCGCAAATCTCTTTACAAGATGCGTTTTCCCAACACGTCGCGGCCCCTCAATGAGAAGAGCGGTCTTGTCCGCAAGAGACTTCTTCCAGCCAAGAATCTCGCGATACGCCTTGCGCTTGAATTCTATTGTAGAATTTTCCATGATTATTTCTCTCTTCGACGCACATTATACCAAATTGCTCCTCTTCGTGTCAATAGGAGCGTCACGAAACCGACATAGTTTATACGCGGTATTTGTCACGAAATTGAGCAAGTTACCTCGGCCCCTGTCGTCACGTGCACGAAGGTGCAGACGTCAACGGACTATATCGCGCTCTCTTCCTGTTGCCTTTGCATAAAAGTCCCTTTGCACCCCGCCGTCACCTCACAATGAATCTAAGAATTGTATACGCAATCTCTATTTCCGGATGAAGAGAGGGAGGCGTGAGAGCGGCGCGGCAACATTGATCTCGAATGGGCCAGTCACCTCGCTGCCGTCGTCCGCGCCTTCAGAAGCTGAAGTTGACGGCGATGAACGCAGTGCCGTCGTCCTTCGCGGGCACGGTGAACATCAGCTGTCGGCAGCCGGGGTTGGGGGAGTCCCACGTGTTCGGGCCCTGTCCGTCGCCAATGGCCCACGTCCCCTTCTGCTCACCGCACTGGCGAAGCGTGATGGACTTCCCAGCCTGGCGGAGAACGACCTTGTCTCCCTCGACCGTCGGCTCCGCGCGCGTCATCATCGACCAGCGGATCTCCCCGCCCGGCCTCACGCCCGCAAACGTGTCGCGCAGCGTGTAGCTGCGCCCGGACGTCGCCATCGCGCCACTGCGGACGACCGAGGTCGCGTTTGTGTAGAGCGAAGAGAGGTCAAGCGTCACTACCGACCCCGCGCTCGTACGCAGCACATCCTTCACCTTTGCGCTTCCCTTCACCAGCTGCTGGCAGCCGTCGATCATCGGCACGTTGTGGGACGACGTTCCAAGGCGGAAGAGCTTCCAGCGGTCTGAATTCTGCGCGTCGCTCCAGAGGTTCATTCCCATGGCCTCAATCCTGTGGTACGGCTCCGGGCCGATATCCACCGCCCAGCGTACCCTCTCGCTTTCGAGAACGAACGACCCGCCGTCCATGTGCCCGTGCGGAGCGGACGGAGACCCGCCCTTCAGCCCCACGAACATCGCCTTTTCGTTGTCCCAGCTCGAACGCTGGATCGTGATCGGCACGGGCCCCTTCGCGTCCCACACGAGCGGCGCCTTAGGCTTCAACCCCGCAGGGACGTCCTGCACCCAGAAGAGCGCGAGGGGGAACATCCTGTTGCCGGCAGCGCGCCTAAGTGACCTTGGGTCCGCGATATGGCGGCGGAAGGCGTCACGCTCGAAGTACGGGAGGATGTCAGGGCGGTTGAATCGCTTCGCGAACCACCAAGTCGCGTAACACGTTCCGCGCCATGCCCCGCCGTCCGCGTAGTTGAACGCCATCCCGCTCGGCCCCGTGACGAGGTCGAGGTACGCGCCAGTCTCGGCGAAGCCGGGCATGGACGCGAGCCCGAAGTCGCTGCCGAGCGTCCCTTCCAGAAGCGCCATCGCGGCGACATTGAACTCAAGGCCGTAGTTCCAGTAGCCCGGCCCCTCCGGGTAGTTTCCGTTCGGGGCAAGCGCCTTCATGGAGATCGGGAGCTTGTCGATGCAGCGCTGGACGAAGCACGCCGCCTCGGCGGGATTCTCCTCGGCGAGCGCGAGCGCGCCGGCGAGAATCCCCGCGTGGCACACCTGCCCCCAGTTGTTGTGCGCGCGGATCCACCACAGTGGCTTGCGCGAGGCGTCGAGTCCGCAACGGCGGAGTCCAGCGGCGATCTCCCTTCGCGTGGCATCGTCCATGTCGTTGTAGAGCCAGTCGTAGCCGATCGCGACGGCGAGCGTCATCTCGCCCACGTCGAGGAAGTGCGACGGATTCCAGTCCGAGAACGCGCACACGGCGCGCATCTCGTCGATGGCGCGGTCAAGATGCGCCTTGTTGCCGTAGAGCCGGTAGGCAAGCGCGAGGGTGTTGATGCGGTAGAGCGCGGTGCGGCTCACGCCGAGGAGGCGCTTGCCTTCCTTGATGCGCTCGCACGGTTTCACCTTGAGGATGGGATCTGCCGTCGCGCGGATGAACTCCGCGCCCGCCGTAAAAAGCTCCTCCTTGCCGAGCCGCGCCTTCAGCGCCGCGAAGCCGTCCGCGTCCGCGAAGAGCCTCGGGTGCGGACGCCGCGCCGCCGCCTCCACTGCGCGCGCGACCTCGGGCCGCGCCACCTCCGGGATCCCGTTGTCCTTCTCCGCACTCTCCGAAACCGTCGCCGTCATGGCGGCGAACGCCATGCACGCCGCCGCAGCCGTTGCCTTCATTGTCATTTGCTGTCCTTTCTATGTTTAAAACACATTAGCCGTTATCGGACGCCCCCGCGTTCCAACGGACGTGAGCGGCGTCACGGAAACGACGAACTTTCCGCCCTTGGGAAGCTCGGATCTGCCGATCTCAAGCGTCGTCACGCCTTTATTCGGCTCATGCCCCATGCCAAGGTTCACGCCTGCCGCGTAGACCGCTTTGAGAATCTCTGCGCTCTTCCCAGTCGCGGCATTGTCGGCGGCAACCTGCTTGATTGCGACCTCGTACGCATAGACGCGGCACTTCGGGTTGCCGTTGGCAAGAGGGATGGAGATATGCAGATCAGTTGGAGTCTTGAGTTCGAGTTCGAGATTGGAATCACGCCTCTCTCCAACACCTTTCCCCACCTTCCCTCCAACTCCAACTCCCTTCTCCAACTTCACCGAAAGTTTCGCGCCATTGGGGAACTGCGGCTCGCCGGCGGCCTTCTTCAGCCCTTCCCTAGAAAACGGATGGGGGCTAACAACGCCGAACGGCATCACCCAGTCTTCTCCCAGGCTCCCGCCCGCTCCGAACTCGCGGCGAGAAATGACGATCATGTCGTCGTAGACACGCACGATGTATCCCTGGCGACCTTTGCAGACCTGGTCGTCCCTGGACAGACTCGCCTTGGTTATCCACGCGTCGCCGACGAGTCCGCCGCATCCGCGCGGCTCGCACGACGGGACCTGGATGCACGGCACGTTGCCCCTGTAGAGGGCAATGACGTTCCAGCTCGACGCGCTCCAGTGGTTGTGCCCGAAGAAAGACATTGGCCTTGCGCCGCGCGAAAGGCGAAGCAGCACCTTCCGCACGTCCCAGAGCGGCCTGGAATGCTGCATGTAGAAGAACGGACGCCCCTGCGCCCCGCTTTCGGAGAGGGCCGCTGCGTTGAGCCGCAGGCATGACACAAGCGCCACCTTGGGCTCATTGTAGTGGCGTCCGAAGAAGTGGTAGCCCTTCACCTCCTTGTGCCACACCGGCTCGTACTTCTCGCCCCAGATGCGTTCCCAGTTCGCCGCCATGTCCGTCTGCAGCACGTGTTTCGCGCGCACCTCCGGGTCGGGGTAGTTGTTCTTGACGAACTCGCCGTATCCGGCGCCATCGGTGTCGTGGTTGCCCGTCACAAAGAGCTTGACGACCTCGTGTCCGTCGGGAGCCCGGTTCTTCGGGAACACCTTGTTCCAGACTCGGGCGTGGAAGCGCATCTCCTCGACCTGCCCGCGGTGCGCGAAGTCACCGCAGTGGACGACCGCGTCGACGTTCTGATCTCGGAAGTACTTGAGCGCGGCGGCGAAATACTTGTGGGGCCAGTTGCGTCCCGGCCGACCGCTGGGGCCGTGCATCGTCCTGAGGTGCGTATCGCTCACGACGCCGAACGCAAGGTTCGCGCCCTTCGGGGGCTTCCATCCGGGCGGCGCGGCGAAAACGCGCCCGCCGCCCAGGGCGCCAATCCCCAGTGACGCGACAATCCCTTTGATGAATCCAAGCCTGGAAACGTCCATCATGTCTATCGCTCCCTTCCGGGGTCGGGCCATACAGTTCCGGCGCATTCAGCGGGGACGGCAGAGCGCCGTCCCCGCGACCGCCGTCACCGCACTACCGCGTAAGTGGTACGCCGTCGAGCTCGGTGGCGACAAGCTCGGCGAAGTCCTTGACGCACTTCTCCTTTGCCGCCTTGCCCATCTCGCGGACCTTTCCCGCCTGGGCCTTGAGGCCGCACCAGCGGAGCTGGTCGAGATAGAACATCTTGACGTCGTTCTTCTCGGCCTTCGCCGCGAACGCGAGGAGCTGCTCCGTCCAGAGCGCGCGGCCCTCCTTGCCGGGGCGCATCACGTACTGCGTGACGGCGGCGATCTGGAACGCCTTCACGGGGCACGTCTGGAACCCGGGCTTGACCTCGGAGAGGAGCGCGGACGCAGACGCCGCGTCCTTCACGAACGCCGCGAGGACCTCGTCCTTCGTGGCCTCCGCGAGCTTGGCCTTGTTCTGCGCCTGCCACTTTTCCGCAGCCGGCGCGTCGGCGGCCTTCGCCGCCTCTGGCCTGATGTCGTACGCATCCTTCTTCTTCTGCCCCGCGGCGAAGCACGTCGCCGCCGCAAGCACCGCAACAACAAATATCTTCTTCATGTTTTCTTCCTCGACTTTACACTTTACATTTTACACTTTACATTTTACATTTTACACTTTACACTTTACATTTTCCCTCAGCCCCACATCTCCTTCGCCCACGGCTGGCGCATGGACTGGTAGAGCAGGCGGTCTGCGGCCTCGTCGTCGACTGCGCGAAGCTTCACGGGGTCGAACCTGAACCCGCGGCCAAGGCGCTCGGCGACGATCGCGAGGTTGAACATCGTGCAGGAGCGGAACCCGTTCGTCTCGTTGAGCGCGAACGGCTTGCGCGTGCGCACGCTCTCCATGAAGTCCGTGATCTGCGGCGCGGGCTCGGGGAGCCCGGCGAGGAACTTCACCACCTTCTCGTCCGGCCACCAGCCGGTGTTGTCCTTGATCCGGAGCGTGGAGGTGTTCTTGTCCTTCTTGTAGACGCACACGCCGTTGGAGCCACGGAGGAGAGGCTCGTCCTTGAGCGAGTTGTCTCCGTCGAGGATGACCTCGGTGCCGTCGGCGTATGTGAGCACGAAGCGGTCGAAGCGGCCGACAACGTCGGGGTGCTGCTTCGGGCCGATGTAGTCAACCTTGACCGGGCTCGTGTCGTCCTTGCAGAGCAGGTACTGGAGCGGGTCGAGGTAGTGCTGCGCCATGTCGCCGAGGCCGCCGCCGTCGTAGTCCCAGTAGCCGCGGAACGTGCCGTGGGTACGGTGGCGGTTGTAGGGCTTCCACGGCGCCGGGCCGAGCCACATGTCCCAGTCGAACGTCTTCGGGACCTCCTGCACGGGCAGGTTCACACGGCCGGACCAGTAGAACTTCCAGCTGAAGCCCTGACCGCCGCCGAACGTGCACTTGATCGGGCCCTTGCCGAGGAGTCCGCTCTCGACGACCTGGCGGATGGGCTTGACGGTCGTGCCGAAGCCGTAGAAGTTGCCCTGGAAGCGGAACCATGTGTTGAGGCGGAACATGCGCCCCTTGGCCTTGACGACCTCCATCACGCGCTTGCCCTCGCCGACGGTGCGCGTCATGGGCTTCTCGCACCAGATGTCCTTGCCGGCGTTCGCGGCCATCACGCTCATGCAGCCGTGCCAGTGCGGCGGCGTGCAGATGTGGACGATGTCAACGTCCTTGTCCGCGAGCAGCTCGATGAAGTCCTTGTACCCCTTGATCTTGCCCCAACCCTTCTTCTCGGCGGCAACTAATCCGCCCTTCACGCGCAGCTGGTCGGGGTCGCAGAGGCCGATCAGGCGCGAGCCCTTGTACGGGAGGTGGTTCTCGGAATGCGCGATTCCGCCGAATCCTATCAGCGCACGGGTCAGCTGGTTGGACGGCGTGTTCGCGCCGAACAGCACCCTCGCGGGAACGATGGAGAAGCAGGATGCCGCGGCGACCTGCTTCAGGAACGATCTTCGTGTATTCATCATCTTCGTATTCTCCTTTTAACTAAGGCTGTCTATACATAGATTATACCAGATATTCACCTCGCGTGGCAAGTGCTAAATGCCAATTTCCCGCGTCACGCAACTTGATTTTACGCGGCGGTTCTGGTATCATTTCAATGTATCCGCATCGTAGACTTCCCAATCCATAAGGAAAACAGGCAATGAAATTCGCAAGACAGGTGTTGATGGCGTACGCGGCATTGACAACATCACGCGCAACCAGAACCTAGGCGTCATCTGGGAGAAGCGCCGCGGCACGGGCCGCGTCCTATACTGCTCGCTCGACCTGGAGGCGGCGAAGGACCTTCCCGAGGCCCGCGCCCTGCGCCGCTCGCTCCTAGACTACCTCCGCCAGGCGAGCCGTTAGGCAGTCCATCTGCCTCCAATCAACCTGGTGTACTATTGTTCCGGCCATGAATAATAGTAAACCACGGAACACACGGAATACACGGAAAGCTGGTTTTTTCGTGCATCCCATGGCAACTGTAGATCAACACAATCAATTGACGCGGCCACAGGTAAAATCGCAGTGACTTAAAAGCATCGCGGCGACGGTGATATACCGCCGCCGCGATGGCTTTCGTTGCCGTGACTGATTACATCTCGGCGAGCTTCTTGAGGAGCTGGTAGTTCTCCTTGAAGCCTTCCTCGGCCTTCTTGAGCATGGCCTCGGCCTGCTCCTGGCCTACCTTCTTCACGAGCTGCTTGAAGCGGTTCTCGCCGCAGTCCTTGGAGAGGGCGCGCTCAGCGAAGGAGACCGTGTCGGACTTGTCCGCCGAGTCGATCGTGAGGCCGTTCTTGCCCTGCGCCGCGAGGTCCGGGTTGTAGCGCCAGAGCGGGAAGTGGACGGAGTCCACAGCCGCCTTCTGGTGCGCCGGGCCGGTCGCGGTGTTGAGGCCCTGCTCGATGCAGTGGGCATACGCGATGATCAGCGCCGGGCCGTTGTAGTTCTCGGCCTCGTTGAACGCCTTCACCGTCGCCGCCGGGTTCGCGCCCATCGACACGTACGCGACGTACACGTTCTTGTACTGCATCTGCATGAGGCCCAGGTTCTTCTTGGCCTGCACCTTGCCGGACGCCGCGAACTTCGCGATCGCGCCGGTCGGCGTGGACTTGGAGGCCTGGCCGCCGGTGTTGGAGTAGACCTCGGTGTCCATGACGAGGATCTTGACGTTCTTGCCGGAGGCGAGGACGTGGTCGAGCCCGCCGTAGCCGATGTCATACGCCCAGCCGTCGCCGCCGAGGATCCAGACGGACTTGCGCACGAGGTTGTCGGCGACCGAGAGGAGCTGTCCGCAGAGCGCGCAGCCGTTGGCCTTGCCCGCCTCGCAGTAGCCCTTGAGCTCCTTGACGAGCGCGCGCATCTGCTCGACGCCCTCGCCCTTCGCGTCGTACTGGTCGACGGCCTTGATCTTCTCGAGGCACGCCTTCATCTCGGCGGGGGCCTTCTCGTTCGCGAGGGCCTTGTCGACGAGCTCCATGGCGAAGCCGTAGAGCTTGTCGGCCGAGACGCGCATGCCCATGCCGAACTGCGCGTTGTCCTCGAAGAGCGAGTTGGACCACGCCGGGCCCTTGCCGTCCTTGCGCTGGCAGTACGGGGTCGTCGGCAGGTTGCCGCCGTAGATCGACGAGCAGCCGGTCGCGTTCGCGACGAGAAGCCTGTCGCCGCAGATCTGGGTGAGGAGCTTGACGTAGGGCGTCTCGCCGCAGCCCGCGCACGCGCCGGAGAACTCGAAGAGCGGGCGCTTGAGCTGGCTGTCGAGGAGCTGCTTCGTGTCGAGCTTCGCGGGGTCGACGTCCGGCAGGTCAAGGAAGAACTTCCAGTTCTCGGCCTCGCTCTTGCGGAGCGGGATCTGCGGGACCATCTTGAGGGCCGGCGCCGGGTTCGGCACGGTCTTGCCGTCGGCGTCCTTCTTGTCCTTCGACATCGGGCACTGGACGACGCAGAGCTTGCAGCCCATGCAGTCCTCAGGCGCGCACTGCACCGTGACCTTGGCGCCGAGCGCCTTCATCTTGGGCGTCTTGGCGTCGGCGCTCTTGAACGTCGCGGGGGCGCCCTCGAGCTTGTCGGCGTCGTACACCTTCATGCGGATCGCGGCATGCGGGCAGATGATGGAGCACTGTCCGCACTGGATGCACTTCGACGGATCCCACTCGGGGATGAACGCGGCGACGTTGCGCTTCTCCCACTGGGTCGTGGCGGTCGGCCACGTGCCGTCCTCGGGGAGCTCGGAGACCTTGAGCGTGTCGCCCTTCTGGGCGATCATCTTCGAGGAGACCTTCTTGACGAACTCGGGCGCCTCGTCGGCGACCGTCGCGGGCATCTTGAGCTTGCCGGCGGGCGCGGCGGGGTACTTGACCTCCTCGATCGCCGCGCTGGCGGCCTCGATGCACTTCCAGTTCATCTCGACGACCTCCTGGCCCTTCTTGGAGTACGCCTTCTCCGCGTAGTCCTTGAGGACCTGGATCGGGTCGAGCTCGGTGCCGTCGGCCTTCGCGAGCTTGATGCCGGAGAGCTTGAAGAACGCGGTCTGGAGGACCGTGTTGGTCCTGGTGCCCATTCCGTTCTCGCGGGCGATCTTCGCCGCGTCGATCACGTAGAACTTGAGCTTCTTGTCGATGATGGCCTGCTCGACCTCGTCGGGCATGTGGTCCCAGACCTCGGCCGCCGTGTAGGGCGACGCGAGCAGGAACACCGAGCCCGGCTTCGCGGCCTTGAGCATGTCGTACTTCTCGAGGTACGGGAAGCAGTGGCACGCCGTGAAGTCCGCGGAGTTGATGAAGTACGGCGAGCGGATCATGTCGCTGCCGAAGCGCAGGTGCGAGATCGTCACGCCGCCGGACTTCTTAGAGTCGTACTCGAAGTAGCCCTGCGCGTAGTTCTCGGTGTAGTTGCCGATGATCTTGATGGAGTTCTTGTTCGCGCCCACCGTGCCGTCGGCGCCGAGGCCCCAGAACATGCACTCCTTGCGGTCGCCCTTCGGCACGACGAACGAGTCGTCGCCGAGGATGTAGCGGCCCGTGACGTCGTCGACGATGCCCACGACGAAGTGGTCGAGCGGCTTCGCCTCGAGCATGTTGTCGTAGATCTTCTTGCACATCTGCGGCGTGAAGTCCTTCGAGCCGATGCCGTAGCGGCCGGCGAGCACCTTCGGGTAGGCGAAGGAGACGAGACCTTCCTGCTTGGCCTGGCCGATCGCGGCGCAGACGTCGAGGTACAGCGGGTCGTTCGCGCCGGGCTCCTTCGTGCGGTCGAGCACCGTGATGCACTTGACCGTGGCGGGGATGGCGGAGACGAAGTCCTTCATGGAGAACGGACGGTAGAGGTGCACCTTGATGAGGCCGACCTTCTTGCCTTCCTTGAGGAGCGCGTCGACCGTCTCGTGCAGCGTGTCGCAGCCGGAGCCCATCGCGATCGTGACATACTCGGCGTCAGGCGCGCCCACGTAGTCGTAGAGCTTGTACGCGCGGCCGGTGAGCTTCGCGAGCTTGTCCATGTACTTCTGGACGATCGCGGGCGTCGCCTCGTAGTACTTCTCGCAGCTCTCGCGGCCCTGGAAGTTGATGTCGGGGTTCTGGGCCGTGCCGCGCATCGTCGGATGCTCGGGGTCGAGCGCGCGCTTGCGGAAGGCCTCGACGTACTTGTCGTCGATCATCTCGCGGATCGTCTCCATCGGGATCTCGTCGATCTTCTGGACCTCGTGCGAGGTGCGGAAGCCGTCGAAGAAGTGGAGGAACGGCACGCGGCTCTCGAGCGTGGACGCGTGGGCGACCATCGCCATGTCGTGCGCTTCCTGGACGCTGTTGGAGCAGAGCATCGCGAAGCCCGTCTGGCGGCACGCCATCACGTCGCCCTGGTCGCCGAAGATGCAGAGGCCCTGGCACGCGAGGGAGCGCGCGGAGACGTGGAACACGGTCGGGGTGAGCTCGCCCGCGATCTTGTACATGTTCGGGATCATCAGCAGGAGGCCCTGCGAAGCCGTGAACGTCGTGGTGAGCGAGCCGGTCGTGAGCGAACCATGCACCGCGCCGGCGGCGCCGCCTTCGGACTCCATCTCGACGATCGAGGGGACCGAGCCCCAGATGTTCGTCTTCGCATGCGCGGCGAGCTCGTCGCACGTTTCCGCCATCGGCGATGACGGGGTGATCGGGTAGATCGCCGCCACTTCGCTGCACGCGAAGGCGATCTGAGCGGCCGCGGTATTGCCGTCGACCATGATCTTCTTAGCCATGTTCTCTTTTTTCCTTCTTCGGGTTGGATGAAAAATGAATGGTTATTATAGGATTATTCCCCGCCAAATTCAAGCGCGAAATCCTAGAATTTCAAAACGGACGGGACAGAAGGCCCCGGCGAGGGCCGTAACTGGCGTCAGCCAGCGGTGAAAAACGACTGCATTTCCTCGAACTCTGGGACCTTAGATAGCACCAGCGCGCGGCACTCAGCGTAGATCTCCGCCGCAGCGCGGGACGACCCGTACCCCCGCACGCGCTCCGCAAGTGCGCGCGCATCGTCCATTGAAACAGCCTGAAGTACCTTCCGGACAGGCGGGATGTAGCCTGCGCTCATGGAAAGCTCCGTCACGCCAAGACCCGTCCAGAGAACGCCCAGCACCGGATCGGAAGCCGACTCACCACACACCGCCACGGGAATCCCGACAGCGCGCGCCGCACATATCGTCATGTCCACAAGGCGTATCACGGCAGGATTCGCAGGCTGGTAGAGGTACGAGACACGCTCGTTTGCGCGGTCCGCCGCCATCGTATATTGAACTAGATCGTTCGTTACAATGGAGAAAAAGTCACATTCCTTTGCGAAGGCGTCCGCGTTGAGCGCGGCGGACGGCACCTCTACCATCATGCCG
>CADCCQ010000059.1:0-672 GCA_902799955.1 uncultured bacterium
GGCAAAGCCGCCAAGTGGTTTCAGAAGGCGGCAGATCGGGGAGATAAAGACGCACAGCATGCCCTGGGTTTGTTTTATTATGAAGGCAAGGGTGTAAATATGGACCTTGATAAAGCGTACAAGTGGTTCCACAGTGCGGAAGAACAGGGGAGTGAAGATGCAAGAGAAGCCTTGCGTAATTTTGGCTATTACCGTTTGGGTATGAGCGTAGAGCATGACTACAACGAGGCGGCGAAATGGTATCTTGATGCAGCAAAACAGGGAAATGTTCGGGCGCAAGCCAAAATGGGATGGTGTTATGAATATGCAGAAGGCGTAAACCGAAACTTCCCTGAAGCTTCGAAGTGGTTTCAGAAGGCGGCGGAGCAGGGACATAAAGAAGCACAATATGCCTTGGGTTTGTTTTATTATCAAGGTAAGGGCGTAGAGCAGGACTATTGTGAAGCTGCGAAATGGTTTCGGAAGGCGGCGGCAAAGGGGCATGAAGACGCAAAAAAAGCGAAATGGTATCACAATGCAGCAGTAATGGGACATGCCGAGGCACAAGCCCAGATGGGATGGTGTTACGAATACGGAGAAGGCGTAGAACAGGACTATGGCAAAGCCGCCGAGTGGTTTCAGAAGGCGGCAGATCGGGGAGATAAAGACGCACAGTATGCTCTGGGTTTGTTT
>CADCCQ010000059.1:702-20477 GCA_902799955.1 uncultured bacterium
GGCAAAGCCGCCAAGTGGTTTCAGAAGGCGGCAGATCGGGGAGATAAAGACGCACAGCATGCCCTGGGTTTGTTTTATTATGAAGGCAAGGGTGTAAATCGGGACTACGACAAAGCGGCAGAGTGGTTCCAGAAGGCGTCGGAACAGGGGCATATTAGGGCACAAGCCCAAATGGGGTGGTGTTACGAATATGGAGAAGGCGTAGAGCAAAACTACGTTGTAGCCGCAAAGTGGTTTCAGATGGCTGCGGAGCAGGGAGATAAAGACGCACAGTATGCTCTGGGTATACTTTATTGGAAAGGAAAGGGCGTAAAACAAAACAAAGACGAAGCAATCAAATGGTTTAGGAAGGCGGCGGCGCAGGGAGATGAAAATGCAAAGAGGTATTTGAGCGAGTGGGGGATAGAATAAGCTGATAATGGTTGGATGACGGGTGTGGCAGATATACTACGTACTTTCGCAGTGCTGCGATTCTGCGGTAGCCCTGAAGAAAAATGGGGAACCTCCAACAGGAATTGACTCATTGCCAAGCATGCGGTATCTTGTTGTACTATCTGTAGGGTAGTAGGTGCTGGTTGGGACGCCGCAGATTTTTGTGTTGACAGTGTCAGAAAGGACCAACGGGCGCGTATAATATAGTGGTGTAAGATCCCATAACAAGAAACGAGTAGCAAACATAAGAACCGAGTGACAAACAGGCAATGATAATGAAAATAAACCAGTTGCATGTCTCAGGAATGGCGCTTGCCATCACGCTTGCCGTGGCGCAGCCTGCATTGGCGCAAGGGGCCTCGGCCGGCGAACACGATCCGCTCAACGCCGTCGTGAAACTCGAGGTCTCGACCGCAAAACCCGACATCTGCTGCCCATGGTCCAACCGCACGGGCGGCGGAACGGGCTCCGGCGTCGTGATCGCCCCCGGACGCATCATCACATGCGCGCACTGCGTGACGGACGCCTGCTACATTCGCGTCCGCAAGCATAACGAAGACATGCTCTACCATGCCTCCGTACAATTCATTGACAATGACGCCGACTTGGCGCTGGTTCGCGTCGAAGATCCCGGCTTCATGGACGGCATTACGCCCATGGAGATCGGCGAGACGCCGCATGTGCAGGATGATGTGCTGGCCGTCGGCTATCCGCGGGGCGGCGAGGACATTTCCTACACCCGCGGCATTGTCTCTCGCATCGAGGACATCAGGTATTCCCACGGCTGGACGTATCTTCTCGGCATCCAGGTCGATGCGGCCATCAACCCGGGGAACAGCGGCGGCCCGGTTCTTGACATGAAAAACTGGAAGATCGCCGGCATCGCGTTTCAAGGGCTGGGCAAGGAGGAAGGGGAGTCCCTTGGGTACATAATCCCGCCGGACATCATCCGCCACTTCCTTGTGGACATCAAGGATGGAAAGGTTGACGGATTCCCGGACTTTCTGTTTTCAAAGGACAATATGGAAAGCCCGGCAAAGCGTCGTTATTACAAAATGAATGCTGGTCGCACCGGCGTGGTGGTTGAGGACGTTGACTCGGTTCTGGGGAAGGATTCGATCCGCACCGATGACATTATCCTGGAGGTCGATGGATACAAGGTCTCCAACAATGGGCGGATCCGCCTAAAGGGCGGCGAGCCGCGTTCGCTCTACTATCCCATATACGTTCGCCAGATAGGCGAGAAGGTGCCCGTGAAAGTTTATCGCGACGGCAGAGTTGTCGAAACCTTTATCACGGTTGCGAAGAAAAACATGCGCATACGCAGATGGATGTATGACGCCAAGCCTGACTACTTCGTCTATGGCGGCTTTGTGTTCACGACGGTTTCCTTCGATTACCTTGTCCGAGCGAAGGCGGAGTTCCACGACGACCTCCTCGGCGACAAGGGATTTGACGACGACGAAGCCGTTGCGATTTCCTTCTGCTTCGCCGATACGGGGATAGAGGGCTATATCGGCTGCGAAAAGTCGCATGTGCGGAGCGTCAACGGAGTGAAGGTGCGCAATCTTCGCCATCTGGTGGAGCTTGTCGATGCGCAGAAGGACGGGTTCATCTGCTTTGGCCTTGATCGCGGAAACGAATGGGACGTCAAGGTGATTGTCGATGTGAAGGAAATGCGCGAGTCCACGGTCCGCGTGATGAAGCGCAACCAGATCCCGGCGGATCGCAGCGAAGATCTTCGCAAGAAGAAGTGAAACTCTAGACTAGGGCGGCGTTCTTGAATTGGCGGGCGGTTGCCCGCCGTAGAAGAAGTTGTTTCAGACAAGTTGTTTCCAATCATCGGAAGGTGCGGTGGTGAATTATACAGATGTTCCCACCTTGACTATCCAAGCATTTTCCCATTTCCAATTTTCCGCGCATGCTGGCTCAATACTTGTATGTGTGCATCCTGACGAAGATGAAAGATTCACGGAGGTATGGACAGTTATGTTTTGTTTTGGTATAATGTACGTCAACACAGGACTACAAGGAAAAAGGAGAGTCTGCAATGTTGAACGACTATGGCTACATAGACAAGGCGATCGCGAACATCAAGGAGGTCGCCGAGAAGCAGGAGGCCAACATCAAGGCCGCCGCGAAGCTGATGGCGGACGCCATCGCCGACGACAAGCTCATAAACGTCTACGCAGGCGGCGGGCACACCACCCTCGCGATGGGCGAGATGTTCTTCCGCGCCGGCGGCCTCGCCAACATCAACCCGCTCATGGAGACCGCGCTCTCCGTCTTCAACCAGGCGCTCAAGTACCTGGAGCTGGAGCGCACAGTCAACTTCGGCGCGTCCATCATCAAGTACTACGGCATCAAGGAAGGGGACGTCGTGATCTTCTTCCACAACATCGGCATCAACCCCGCCACGATCGACGCGGCCGAGGAGTGCAAGAAGCGCGGCGCGAAGATCATCGCCGTCGCGAGCTCCTACTGGCAGAACGAGATGCCCAAGGACCACTTCATCCGCCACCCGAACGGGAAGAACCTCTTCGACTACGCGGACGTCTGCATCGACGACTACAACCCCGTCGGCGACGCGGTTGTCGAGATCCCCGGCATGGGGACGCCCATCGGCCCCGTCTCGAACGTGGTCGACTTCACCATCGCGCACCTCCTCGAGATCGAGACGTGCCGCCAGTGCGTGGAGCGCGGGATCGTCCCGCCCGTCTGGAACTCGGCGAACGCGCCCGGCGGAGACGAGAAGAACGCCGCCTACCTCGCGAAGTACAAGCCGCTCGTGAAGTGTCTGTGAGGAGCGGGAAGAGTGTAAAATGTAAAATGTAAAGTGTAAAATGTAAAGTGTGAAGTGTAAAGTTGAAGGGTTGAAAGCTAACAACTAGAATCCAAAGTTCAGAAAGAAAGACAGCGATGAAACATCAACACATCTCATGTTCCAATGCCCGGGTGGCGGCCTTGGCATTTTGCCTTGCCGGTTTCGCGGCGGTCGCCGCGCCGGTCACCAACGTCGTGAAATCCGCCGATTCGGCGAAGCCGTACCAGACGTACACATACGACACTGCCGTCTACGTGCCGTTCGACGCGACGACGACCGTCACTGTGGAGTGCCCCGATCCCGCCGCCGAGAAGTGGCTCAAGGCGCACTTCAAGGAGTGGTTCGGGAAGTATGCGCCTAACGTGAAGGTGGGTGCCACCGGGCTGAAGCCGGCGGACGATCCCGAGGCGTATGCCGCGAGCGCGGACGAGACGGGCGTGAAGATCGTCGCGAACACCCTCATGGGCGCGCGCTGGGCGGCGTACACCCTGCGCCAGCAGCTGATCGCGAAGCGCGGCACGTTCAAGACCGAGGGGTACATCCTCCCGAAGCTCTCGGTCACGGACCGTCCGCACCTCGCGTTCCGCGCGATTCACCTGTGCTGGTTCCCGGAGGTGCGTCCGCAGCAGATGGAGCGCGCCATCCGCCTCGCGGCGCTTCTGAAGTTCAACTACGTGATCGTCGAGCCATGGGGAATGTACGAGAGCAAGAAGCATCCGTGGTGGCACTGGCCGAATCCGACGATGACGCAGAAGGAGGTCAAGCGCCTTGTCGCGATCGGCAAGGACCTCGGCATCACGCTCATCCCGCAGATCAACTGCTACGGGCACGCCTCGTCCGCGCGCGGCTGCACAATCAAGCACGCGATGCTCGACATCACGCCCGAGTACGAGCCGCTCTTCGAGCCGGGCGGATGGAACTGGTGCCTCTCCAACCCCGAGACGCAGCGCGTCCTCCGCGAACTCATCTCCGAGATGCACGAGAACTTCGGCAAGCCGCCGTATTTCCATCTCGGCTGCGACGAGGCCGTGAAGCAGACGTGCCCGGAGTGCGTGAAGACGCCGAACTCTGAGCTGGTGTGCCGCCACATCGCCGGCCTCGCGGAATACGTGAAGAAGGAGCTTGGGGCGCGTCCGATGATCTGGCACGACATGCTCCTCGCCCGCGGCGATCCGCGCTGGAAGGGCTTCGTGCACTGCGGCAACAAGGAGACCGCTACGCTCGCGGACACTCTTCCCAAGGACATCATCATCTGCGACTGGCAGTATTCCTACGGCGACATGAAGGAGGCGCGCAAGGAGTGGCCCACGATGAAGTACTTCAAGGACAAGGGCTTCCCCGTGGCCGGATGCCCGTGGCGGAACTTCAACGCCATGAAGCCGATGGCCGACTACATTTCCGAGATCGGCGGCTTCGGGTTCATCGAGACGACCTGGCACCACATGCGCGGCAGAACGTGGGAGCAGATGTTCATGAGCGCGTCCAAGGCCGCCTGGGGTTCGGACGTCTCGCACGGCGTCTCGTTCCAGCGTTCGCTTCGCCTCGTCGGGCACGACATGAAGGTCACCGACTACCTCGACACCGGCTACTTGAACTACCAGGTCCCGCCGGGCTGGTGGGTTGACAACAATTAGTCGCCGCCGGCTTGCGACGGAGGTCTCGTTCTTGCTGGAAGGCGGCGCGCTCGCGGCGGGGACGGCGCACGAGGCGGCGACCCTCTACGTGTAGCAGACGGACTCCGCACTTGCGTTTGGCGAGGGCGGAAACCGCGGGGTCTGTCCCCGCATGGAAAATCCCAAATCCCCGCCAGCCGACGGGGATTTGTGGTATAACGGAAGTCAGTATCCGTAGATTTCCACAAATCGAATTGGCACAAAATGTGATCCAAGACGTTGACTTGTTGGTGCGGATTTAGTATAATACACGCCATGAAAAACGCTATAAAAGAAGTGTTGAGGGAATTCTATCAAGATGGGCTGCCGTCTGGCATCGTCCATCGTGATGTCCAGTACTATGAATGCGCCCATGCCGCCACGGTTATAAAGGGAATGCGGCGCACAGGCAAGACTTTCGTCACGTATGAGCGTATTGAGGCATTGTTGAAGAAAGGCGTGCCGCTAGGTCGAATCGTCCATCTCAATTTCGAGGACGACCGGATAAAGAACATCCGCCTAGAGGAACTGCAGTTGATAAACGAAGTTCATGCGGAACTGTTTCCGGAGCATGCGCATGAAGCGTGTTGGTATTTCCTGGACGAGCTCCAGAACGTTGGCGGATGGGAGGCGTATGCGAGACGCCTTGTGGATTCGCCGAAAGTGACGCTTTGCCTGACGGGATCGTCGTCAAGGCTGTTTTCGGAGGAGATTGCGACAGCGATGCGCGGAAGGGCGGTGCCGATCGAGGTGTTTCCACTGTCGTTCCACGAGTTTCTGCGGTTCAATGGAACAATGTCCGACGTTCCGCAGGATGGATTCACGGCGGCGGAGCGCGGCATCCTCCGCAATGCCATGTCGCGGTACTTCGCCGTCGGCGGGTTCCCGGCCGTGCAGGGCATGCCGGATGCCGCTCGGATAGCCACGCTTCAGGAGTACGTACACGCCGTGCTCTACCGCGACGTCCTGCAGCGGCACAAGGTGGTGAGCGTGCAGTCGTTGATGTACACGCTCGACTATCTCCTGCACAACTTCGCGAGGCGGACGTCCGCCCATGCGATATCCGGCGTACTCAAGAACCTCGCGTATCCCAGCAGACGCGAAGACGTGGCGGACTATGTCTCGTATTTCAAGGACGCCTATCTCGTCTATCCCGTGCCGGTCATGTCCGATTCGCCGGCGGTGCGCAGAGTGAATCCTGACAAGTACTACGTGATCGACACGGGGCTTGTCAACGCGGTAACCCCGAAGATGGACGCGGAGAACGGATGGAAACTGGAGAACCTCGTGTTCATGTCGCTTCGTCGCGGGACCAACAAGATCACCTACTGTCCGCTAGACAGAAACCGCGAAGTCGATTTCTGCGTCAGCGACCAGGTGACGGGCAAGAGGTCGCTCGTGCAGGTGGCATGGACAATGGATGACGAGAATACGTTCTCGCGTGAGCTTTCGGCCTTGCGGGATGCGCGGGTGAAGACAGGCATCGACGATTGCACGGTCGTGACGTGGGACAGCGAGGCGACCTTGCCCGACGGGATCAAGATCGTCCCCGTCTGGAAATGGTGCCTCATGGCCGGATCGTGATACGGAGGCGGAAATGAAGATGAACGTGCGTAGCGACGGCGGGGTAACGAAAATCGCGGCAGGGGTGGCGAGAAGCATTGTCGCAGTTGTCGTTGTGGCGTGTGCGTGCTTGGCGGGAGGCGCCGAGCCTGTGCGCGACCTGCCTTTTCCGCTTACATCCGTCCGGCTTGCGGGCGGACCTCTTCAGGCTCAGCAGGAGCAAAACCGCAGATATCTTCTGCGACTTGAACCAGACCGTCTGCTGAGCCGTTTCCGCAGCGAGGCCGGGCTGAAGCCCAAGGCGAAGCCATACGGCGGATGGGAGAACCCCGCCCTGAAGAGGGACAGGTGGATCGCCTTGCCGGGTCACATCCTCGCGTTCTGGATGTCCGGCGCGGCGATGACGGTCGAAGCGACGGGCGACGAAGAGTTGAAGAGGCGCCTGCTCTACGTCGTGGACGAACTGGAGGCCGTGCAGAACGCGCATGGCTGCGGCTACGCGCTCGCGACAAAGAACGGACGCAGGGCATACGCGGAGATCGCGCGCGGCGACATACGCCTGCCGGACCGCGTCGTCAACGGACGGCGCACCAACTTCGGCAGCGTCAACGGCGTGTTCGATCTCGTCTATGTGCTGAACAAGATGCTGATCGGACTTTGCCGGACGCACGAGGCCACGGGGAGCGAAAAGGCGCTGAGGGTGTTCCTTCGCATGTCCGACTGGTTCGGCGAAGAAGTGGTGGACAAGCTCGACGACGCGCAGGTCCAGAAACTGCTTCTCGGAGAGCACGGATCCCTGCCGGAAACGTACGTCTGGGCGTGGCGGCGCACGGGCGACGAGAAACATCTTCGCCGGGCACGCCGCCTTTGCCACGCCAAGCTGCTCGACCCGATCATCGCCGGCGACGCGGACTTCCTCGTCGGACAGCACTGCAACGCCAACATCCCCAAGCTCTTCGCCGCGCTGCGCGTCGGCGACGCCACGGGAGAGCCGCAGTTCCGCAAGGCGGCGGGCGACGCATGGCGGAAGTACGCGCTCGAACACACGGTCGCGTGCGGCGGCAACGGATGCGAGGAATGCCTGTTCCCCGCGTCCGATTTCGAGAAGCACCTGCCGCATCTCGCGGGAGCGGAGTCGTGCGGATCGGCGAACATGCTGCGCCTCACGGAGGCGCTCTTCGAGAACGAACCGACGGCGGAGAAAATCGACTACTACGAGCGCGTTCTCTTCGACCACCTCTTGAGCACGCACGATCCGATTCTTGGACGCACCGTGTACCATACGCCGATGCGCCATGCGACGACGCGCACGTATTCCAGCGAGTTCGATTCCATGTGGTGCTGCACGGGATCGGGGTTCGAGACGCCGGCGAAATACGGACAGATGGTGTTCACCCGCGCGTCCGACGACAGTTTCGTCCGCGTCAATCTCTTCGCCCCCGCGACGCTCGACTGGAAGGATCGCGGCGTGAAGCTTCGTCAGGCGACGGCCTTTCCGTACGCGGAGACCTCGTGCATTCAAATCGAGTCCGTCGGCGCGAATCCCGAATTCGCCGTCAAGGTGCGCCGTCCCGCATGGGCCGGGAACGGATTTTCAGTTTCCGTGAACGGTGAGAAGGTGAAGACGGTCGTGGACGGAGACGGGTATGTGTCCGTGAAGCGCAGTTGGAAGCCCGGCGACAGGCTCGACGTCGAGTTCCCGATGTCATTGCGCGCGGAATACCTGCCGGGCTCGAAGAACTACGCGGCGTTTTTCTACGGGCCGGTGCTTCTGGTGGGCGACGACGGTTCGGATGGAATCTCGAAGCAGCAGTACGTGTCCAGTCCGGTGGCGTGCGAAGGCGTGGAGAGGAGCTACTGTTCAAGTTCCACGTTCGAGTCGCACAAGGCGATGCCGTCGATCCCGAGGTCGGCGGTCGAGAAGCCCGAAGACTGCCTGGAGCGCACGGCGTGCAGTCCGCTCACGTTCCGCATGGCCGGAACGGACACGCTGCTCAAGCCGCTCTTCGCCCTGCACTTCAGCCGGTACACGACATACTGGCGCGTGATGGGCGCGGAGGAGGACCGCGACTTCGCGGCGGCGGAGGCGAAGGCGGCGGAATATGCGAGACGCGCGGTGGACGGCGTGTCGCCCGCCGACTACTGGAGCGAGAAGTGCCATTCCCTCGCCGCAGGCAATTCCGAAACCGGCGTCAACATCTACGGCGGGCCAAAGTCGTTCGGCTGGCGCGGCGCGAAAGGTCCCGCCGGCAAGGCGTTTTTCAGCTACAGCCTCGCCGTGGGAGCGGAGCAGGGCGGACGTACGCTGGTGGCGAGGTACAGGAACTGCGAAAAGGGCGCGCGCGCGTTCGACGTGCTTGTCGATGGGAAAAAGGTGTTCACGGAAAGCCTGAAGGACAGCGGGCGGCGCGGGTTTATCTTCCGCGAAATGCCGATCCCGCAGGAGCTTGTAGCCGGGAAGAAGGAGATCGAGGTGCGTTTCGAGCCGAAGCCCGGCAACATCGCCGGCGGGTTGTTCGGCCTGTGGCTGGTTCCCTCCGGCATCCCGATTCGCTAATGCCATCTGCGCTCCTCGCCGATCCGGAACTTCCCCAAGATTGCCACTTGACGGTAAACAAAAAAATGCTAAATTATGTGGTGCTGTCCGGGGAAGGCGGTCTTCTCCGGAAGGCGGTTTACAACATAAGGAGCATTGATATGTCGTTCAAGTTGTTGAAATCAAGGCGGTCCGCGTCTGTCGCGGCCATCATTTGCGTATCGGCAGCTTTCGCCGCCACGTGTGCCTGTCTTGCGGACAATCCGTGGCCGAGCTACGAGCTTGTCGCGAACGGCGACTTCGAGGCGGGAACTGTTTTCAAAAACAATAGCGGCAATTACCTTGAAAGTCTCACAGGCAGTAACAACGCCAATATCCCGGGCTGGACGCTCGCGAACTGCGTGAAATCAAAAGCCAGCGGCACATACATCCCGAGCGGCCTGCCCATCGGCACGTACGCGATATGCCTCAAGACGCTGAGCGGCGTCAATTCATCCTTCTATCAGGACGTGACCGTGCCGGCCCCGGGCGTTTACCGGATATCCTTCCAGTGGGTGGCGCGGGGTAAGAACTATAACAAGGAGACGGTCACCGTGTCGTTCTCGCAGGTGGTGGACGGCGCGGTCCCGACCGAGAACGTGCTCACGACCTTTGCCGCCACCACTTACGCTTCGCTGACCACATACCACCGCACGATCGACGTGAAGGCGGCCGGAACCTACCGGCTGCTTTTCTCGGGAACGTCCTCGGTCGATAGTTCCACGGCGTTCGACAACGTGAGCGTGCGCAAGATCGACAACCTGCTCGAAAACGGCTTCTTCGAATCAGGAACGGCTGGCGCCTATCCCCATTATTCGACTAACGCGGGCTACGACAATCCCGGCTGGACGATCAGTTCGGGCGGCATCGCTCCTGCGGGGAGCACATGGGTGGCGAACAGCGGCGTCGTAGGGACGTACGCGATGTTCATCCAGTCCAACCCCGGCGCAGACGGCTTTGCGTATCAGGACGTGACGATCGAGACTCCCGGCCTCTACACGCTGGCGTTCGACTACGCGGCGCGCCCGAAAAGCGGAACGTACGAATTCACCGGCCAGACGGCGAAGATTTACTTCGGGAAAATCGGCGGCGACAAGGCGGACGTCACGGAGGACGATCTGCTGGACACCCTCTCCCCCGCTTCCGATGTGTTCGTCCCCTATTCCCGTCCCGTCGCCGTGCTCTCCGCCGGCACCTATCGCCTGAAGTTCTTCGGCTCGTCCTCCGCCGACAAGGCCACCGCCTACGACAACGTGCGCCTCTTCGCGTCCGAAGAGCTGGTGACGAACGGCGAGTTCGAGGAAGGTTCCTTCAGCGTCACCGCCGACTGGGGCGCCTACGCCAACTCTGACAACTACAGCAATCCGGGGTGGGAGGTCAACAATCGTGGTAGGGTCGGCCTTGGCTGCCCGTTCGGCACCTGGCTTCAGACCGGGCTTGAGGTGGGCAAGTACGCGATGTTCATCCAGACTAGAGACAGCGAAGGGGATACGACTGCGTATCAGGACGTTGCGATTTCCGCTCCCGGCACCTATCGCGTGGCGCTCAACTACGTGGCACGGCCCGGAAACTACGCCGGCCAGACCATCAAGATTTCGTTCGGGCCGATGTCGGACGGTGCGATTACCGACGACCTCATCAACGACCAGTTTACCACGACGACCTACACGGAGCTGACGCCCTACGAGAAGTACATCACCGTGGAGACGGTCGGCACCTACAGGCTGCTGTTCACGGCGTTTAGCTCGTCCACAGACTACGCGACGGCAATCGACTGCGTGAGTGTTCGCCGCCAGACCGAGTACTGTTTCTGGACCGGCGGTGGCGATGGCACGACTATCAGCGATCCCGCGAACTGGGGCCGCGCCGTGCTTTCGCCCGTGGACGACCTCTGCTTCACGAACGACACGGCGCTCGCCGTTTCCATGCCGGCCGACTTCACGGCGAGTTCGCTGAACTTCTTCGGCACGGGCTCCGTGACGGTGAACGGTTCCGGCGCGGGCGGCGACGCCGCGAAGACGCTCACAATCGGCAAGATCGTTTCCACCTCGTCGGCAGCGAACACGTTCAACTGCCCCGTCGCGTTCACCACCGACTACAACGTGAACTCCGCCGGCCCGGTCGAGTTTGCCAATGGCGTGACGGCGGCTGGCTGGGGCGCGGTGGACGGCGCAGGCGGCCTGCGGCTGAGCGGCTCCACCTTCATGTTTACGGCAGACACCGTGACCCTCGACGACAATGTGACGCTGGCAGCCGGCAGCCGGCTCTCCGCCGAGAATCTTACGGGCGCGAGCGGCCAGACGTTGACCATCGAATCCGGTGCCCGGGTGGAGCTTTCCGGCGATCTGGTCACGGGCGAAGGCGCGAACGCCCGGCTTGGCGTCGCCATGGCGGACGGAGCGGAACTCGCCGTGGCGGGCACGGTTTACGTGTGGAGCAGCATATTCACCACCACGCGCCAGTACGGAACCGTGTGGGCGAACGGGCTTATGCTCGACGTCCGGAACACTAACCTCGGCTTCTATGCCAAGCGCATCAACCTCGGCTCCGGCGGCATCTCCTTCAACGGCTCCACCAAGACTGTACACATGGACATCGGCCTCGGCGGGGCGGTTGGAACGTACATCTTCGGCGCATACGCCGACTGGATGTGGAACGACGGCGGGCATGCGGATTGCTACTTCTACCAGAACAACGTGAAGTTCGACACGCTCGACTGCATCGACGGCGAGACGCCGCGCACCATCACCATTGCGAAAGCCTCCAACAACACGGCGGCGAAGCTCTACAAGCTCAATCCGGGCACGCTCGTTCTGGCCGCCCCGCAGTATTTCACGGGCGGCACCTTCCTGGAAGGCGGCAAGATCGTGGTCTCCGCCGAGAGGGGCGCGGGTACCGGCCCGGCCACGCTTGCGTCCGGCACGACGCTTGAAGTCGTGGAAGGCGGCACGCTTGGCAACTCCGCCATCACCGTCGAGAACGGCGCGACGCTTGCGTTCGCCGACGGCTCGGGACTCGCCGGGCCTGTGACGGCGACCGGTGCCGTGACCGTCGCGGGGAACGTGTCGTTCGCGGGCGGCGCGTCCATCGCGTTGGCGGAAGGCGGTTCGCTCGTCTTCGGAGAGGGCGCGAAGATAACGGTCGGCCCCGACGTGGAGGAGGGCACGCTGATCACCGGATCGGGACTGACGGCGGCGCAGCTCGCGGAACATTTCGACACACCGTCCGGCGCCGTGCGGCTGAACGATGCAGGCGACGTGGTGTACGTCAATGCCTTCGAGTGGACGACCGCCCTTGCGGGCGAGGACACGTACTTCAAATACGGCGTTGCGGCGGCCGCGAGCGTGCTCGTCGGCGCGACGTGCGACGACACGGGGATTGCGCGCTATTCGGAAAACAACGACGACACCCGGCCTTCGGCGACGACGTCCTGCTCGGTGCTGACCGACGGCGACGTGCATCTTGTGGGACGAGCCGTGAACTACCAGAAGATATACGCGCTCGTGAGCGGCACGGTCGAGTGGACGTTCCAGCCCGCCGACATCGCGGAGCTCGCGGTGTTCTCGCGCTGGGGCGACGGCGGACGCGACGGCGTCGTCGTGGAGTCCGTGTACGTCAAGTGCGACGGGTCCGACGAATGGTCGCAGATCATGGTCGTTCCGGTCAGCGTGGGCACCGGCGACAACGCGTCGTCCGCGGGAGGCATCTGCGCCGTTCTGAGGCGCGTGGACGGTGCGCCGCTGGCCAGAGGCGTGACGGGCCTGAAGATCGTGTTCCCGACCGGTCAGGACAACAGCGGCGCGGGATACGCCGAAGTGGCGGCATACGCCTCCGCGCCGGCTTCGCGCTCCTACACGTGGAGCAACGCCACGGGCAACCGGCTCTTCTCCGACGCCGGAAACTGGACCGACGGCGCCACCGGCGCGGCGGCGGGCCCGGCGGGTTCGGCATTCGAGCCAACGCGCTTCGACGCCCTTGCGTTCCCGGCCTCCGCCGACGTGGTGGTGGACAAGTCGGCGACCGTGTGCTCCGTGGCGCTCAATTCCGGCGTCGTGCTGGGCAATCCGGATGGCGGCACCACGAACACCCTCACGTTCTGCAAGCTGTCGAACGCCGGAACGGGAACGGCCACCGTCTCGTGCGGCGCCGAGTTCGTCGCGGGATACGAAGTCTCCCTGCAGGGGCCGGTCGATTTCGCCGGCGGCGCAACGGCGTGGTCGCTCGGGATCTCGCTGGACGCGAGCACGAGCGAGATCGAGCACACCTTCAGGGGCGACATCACGTTCAGGGACAGCCTGGGCATACCCAACGAAGCCCCTACGTGGACCGTTCCGTCGGGTTCGCGTCTTGTGGCGGCCGGGCTGGAGAAGAAGAAGGGTCTGAATGCGCACGTGAACGGCTCGCCCGCCATGCGCATCGAGAATGGCGGTTCTGCCCGCTTCGGTTATGTCACGGTCGGTCGCGACAATGTCTATCTTTCGGTACAGGGTGAAATGGATGTGGACGGAATCTACAGCGTAAGGTCAATCTACAACAACACCGGCAGCTACCCGGGCGACTTCGGCTACGCCGGCGACGAGGCGTTCGCGGGCAGCGTCATCCGCGCGGGCGGCCTGCTGCGGCCGAGCGATTCCATCAACAGCTACGATGCCTGCGTCTATCCCGCGAACCTCTACATCGGCGGGCAGGGAATCTGCCAGGCGACGGCGCACAACGGGATCAAGTTCGTCGGCTGCGCGAAGAAGGTCTATGCCACGGCGGACTTCACGATCCGCGGCCCGGATGCGTCGAGCGGACTTCTCGCGCTGGATGTCAACGCCGAGTTCGACACGCAGGGGCACACGGTGACGTGGACTTCCGGCATCTCCGGCGCGGCCACGCTCACGAAGACGGGCGAAGGCACGCTCGTGATGAGCCCGGCGGCGGGAACGAGCGCCTTCACCGGCTCCGTGGTGGTGAATGGAGGAACGCTGGCGATCTCGAACGACGTCTTGACGGCCACTTCGATTTCGCTTGGAGAGGGCACCGCGATCGCCGTCGGGGCGAACCGTACCGTGCCTGCGGCGGGCGTCGTGGCGGCGTCCGGCGCGGTGAGGGTGGTTGTGACAGGCAACATGGCGGAGGCACAGCCTGGCGACGAATATCCGCTCTTCGCGAACTGCACGGCCGAGACGTTCGCACGGCTGCGGATCGATTCGTCGAATCTGCAGTCCCTCTCCAGAAGATACGGTGCATTTCTGAGGCGCAGCGGCGACGGGGCCGTTTCCATGGTCATAACCAAGCGCGGTCTTACAGTCTACCTCAAATGAACTCGCCGGAAAATCCGGAAGTTCCGGAGGTCCCGGAGGATCCGGATTTCCCCAAAATTATCACTTGACGGTAAACAAAAAAAATGCTAAATTACTGGCATCGTTCTGGGCGAGAAGGGCTTTCTCGGAACGGTGGCTTGTAACCAAAGGAGTATTGTATGTCGTTCAAGTTGTTGGAAATCGGGAGGACCGCGCTTGTCGCGGCCGCAATCTGCATAGCGACGGCACCTTCGTCTGTCGCCATGACCATAGAGGGCGACCATGTGTTTGCCGCTTCCGAGACGCTGTCGGAGGACGTAACCGTAACTGGCACGGCGACGTTCGCGTCGGGCGTGACCGTGGACGTTGCGGGGCACAAGCTCACCGTACACGGAATCGCAGGCCCCGGCACCGTCACTTCCTCCGCCGCCGGCGGCGTGCTGGACCTCTGCATCGCGGATACATGCGTGCTCGACTCTACCACGATAACCGGCGGCGCGAACATGCAGGTGTGGAAGACGGGCGCGGGCTTCCTGCACATGATGAAGGTCAACACCGGATTCGGCACCGGCGGCTCGCAGGCGACCCCCGGGCCCGTGGCGTTTGTCGTGAAAGCCGGGCGCGTGAAGAAGGGAGACGACACAGGCAACGACTCGCCGAACGGCGGAGACGCCATGTACTGCGGCGCGGGATACTGCACGATCAAGGTGGAGAGGGGCGGCCAGTTCGACGTCGCGGGCCGCACGTGCTGGGACTACAACTACGACATCGCGGGCGACGGCCCGGAGGACGCGCCGGTGAAGGGCGCGCTCATCAACACCGTGGAACCTAAGGGTTATCCTTGGACATGGGAAAATAACGGAAAAGGCAATCGCGGCTACCTCTACAACATCACGCTTTCAGACGACGCCTCGATCGGCGGCAGCTGCATCTGGACGCTGAACTTCTGGAAGTCGCACGGCAACTATCCTCCCTGGTTGAAGCTTAACGGCCACACGCTCACCTTCGCCAGCGGCATCGTCTATCCCGGCGAGACCCGCAACTACAACGGCGCGGGGAAGATTATCATCGACAACGAGCTGCGCGTGCGCACCTCGTCGCCGTCGGTCCCGGAATGCGACGTGGAGGTGAACGGAACCTACCAGATGGAGGGCGGGCAGCGCTTCTCGCCGGTGAAGTCGCTGGCGTTCTCCGCAACCGGCAAGTACAGCGCCACGGAAAAGGATCCGAGCGTCACCGTCGTCTACGAGAAATACGCGCCGAACCTGCCATCGAACGTCAAGAGCGGCACGCGGACCACGCATCCTCCGGTGCAGCTTGGCGATGCTTCGCATCTTGTGACGGAAATAGACGTCTCTGGTTTCGATTCCGAATTCGACGCATCGGCCGTGACGTTCCAGGCTGGGTCTGCCGTGGCCGTGTACACGGGTGCGCGGAACATCTCCGCCGGCAACAGGCTGCTCGCCTGGAACGCGGTACCGGCAGAAGACGTGACCTTCTCGCTCGTGTGCGACGGGCAGACAGCCGAGGAGCGGAATCTGACCATTGTGGTGAATAGCGACGGGCTGTTCGTGAAGTCAACGCTCACGCCGAGCTACGCCCTGCGCGATCTTGCCGCCGGCAG
This sequence comes from uncultured bacterium, assembly GCA_902799955.1. Lineage (GTDB taxonomy): Bacteria > Verrucomicrobiota > Kiritimatiellia > RFP12 > UBA1067 > UBA1067. Next base: position 16,661 of record CADCCQ010000059.1, read on the forward strand.
GTGGAACTTCTATCTCGAAGACGGGTCCGAGTTTCCCGGCGGGTGGACCGAAGGCGTCACCGGCGAGATCGAGGTGCGCTTCTCCTCCTTTGCGGAATACCAGGCCATCAAGGAGCTCGGCGTCTCTCCCTCGAGATTTCTGCTGACGGCGCTGAACTTGCCGGAGGGGACGGCGTTCTACGACATGGGAGACGGGATGGACTTTGCGGTCGTGGCGGGGCTGACGATCGACGTGAAGGGAAACAGGCTGCGTCTGCCGCCGTCCGCCGTGGGCGGCATCATCACCGCGTTCACCGTCACATCGTCCGTCGCGGGAGGCGTGTTCGACATCTGGGTGCCGGAAGGAAGTGAGATCGTGAACACCGTCGTTTCAATCACGGGTGGCACGAACATGACGGTGTGGAAGACCGGCGGCGGCAAGGTGACGATGCTGAAGGTCAACAGCGGCTATGGCACGGGAGGGTCGTACGCCAATTCGCAGCAGATCAAGGGCCCCGTCTCCACCATTGTCAAAGAGGGCTTCATGAAGAAGGGCAACGACAACGGATCCGACACCCCGAACGGCGCAAACGCCCTTTTCTGCGGCGCGGCGTACAGCACGATCAAAGTCGAGGCCGGCGCGCAGTTCGACATCGCCGGCCGTACCGCCTGGGACTACAACTACGACATCGCGGGCGACGGCCCCGAAGGCGCGTCGGTGAAGGGTGCGCTCATCAACACCGTGCAGTCTTCGCTCAACCCATGGCACTGGTACAACAACGGCTACTTGTATGACATCACGCTTTCGGCGGATGCGTCGATCGGCGGCACCGGAATGTGGGCGCTGCACTGGTTCAACAACGGGACGTGCTACACCTACATGAACGGCCACAGGCTGACGTTCGCGTGCGGGCATATCTACGTTGGACAGAACAGGCATTTCGACGGGGGCGAGCTGTACGTTGCGCCGGGTGCCACCTGCAATGCATACAACGGCGTCAATGCAAACGCCGCCGGCATGACATTTCGCATCGATGGAGAATACAGGACCGAGTCATTCGGAATCTCGCCGGTGAAATCGTTCCTCTTCGGCGCAACGGGCGTGCTGAACGCGGACGCGGACCCCAGCAAGCTCCAGACGACGGTCGTACATAACACATACGCGCCAAACCTCAACGCCAAGTCAACTTCGAAGATACCGCATCCCAAGGTGCAGCTGGGTGCGGCGGGCCATACGGCGACGACGCTCGACCTCAAGCTCTTCAGCGCACCGTTCAACACGGAGGGTACGCTGTCGTTCTTTGCGGGTTCAAAGGTGACGGTCGACGTTTCCGGGCGAGCCGACATCCACGCGCTTTCGCGGTCGAAAGATGCCGTCACGGGCAATCGCAACGGCTACCTGATGACATGGGACGCCGCAACGTGGACTGCCGTCAGCCAGGCGGGCACAAAGGTGAAGTTTGAACTTTGCGGGGAGGCGAATGCCCGTTACCGCCTCATCGCCGACGAGAGCGGACTTCTGATTGCGCCGTCTGTGGGGTGCATATTGATCGTGCGCTGACGGCCAGCCGCAGCCATGGAGGCGAAAGTCATGCACGGAAACCCGTTTCTTCTGCTCGCGGCGCTGGCGGCTACGGAAATCGCCTTGGCGGCGAATCCGATCCTGCCGCTGTGGGAATACATACCAGACGGCGAGCCGTACGTCTTCGACGATCCGGACAATCCGGGGAAGAAGCGCGTGTACCTCTACGGCTCGCACGACACGAGCCGCAACGCCTACTGCGGCTACGACTACACGCTGTGGTCGGCGCCGCTCGAGAACCCGAGCCGATGGAGATGCGACGGGGTCATCTTCCGCTCGGTCAACGACGCGAACGGACGGCCGCTTCATAAGTCCGGCAAGGGGGATCTCCTCTGGGATCCCGACGCGCAGGTGGTGACGGAGAAGGACGGGAAGAAGGCGTATTACCTGTTCCCGTTCAACGTCCAGGCCCGCCAGCGTCTGGGAATGGTGGCGAAGTCCAGCCGCCCCGACGGCCCGTTCACGGTCTGCAACTGGTCCAAGACCGATCCGCAGAAGGTGGAGAGCTTCGGGTTCCATCTTGCGACGTTTGTCGATGACGACGGAAGGGCGTATGTCTACTGGGGCAGGGACGTGGGGTTCGGCAGCGACAGCGTTTCGGCGGCGGAGCTCGACACGTCCACCATGTGTACGCTCAAGCCCGGCGCGGAGATTCGCAGGAACGTCGTCACGTCGTGGCGCCAGAAGGGGGCGGACCGCTACTTCGAGGGGCCTTCCATGCGCAAGATAAAGGGCAAGTACGTGCTCGTCTACGCCCGGCACACGGCGGAAGGCGAATTCGGCCTTGCGGCGGAGTACTGCACGCTTGCCTACGCCTATTCCGACAGTCCGCTCGGGCCCTTCAAATACGGCGGCACGCTGATCGATCTCCGCGGGCGCGAGAAGGGGCCGGACGGGAAGACGCGCATCACCGCCGCGCCGGGCGGCAACACGCACGGCAGCCTCTGCGAGGTCAACGGGCGCTGGTACGTGTTCTACCACCGGCAGACCGGCTTGAACGAGTTTTCGCGCCAGGCGATGGTTGGCCGCGTGAACGTGACGGTCGATGAGAGGCCGGGCGGGAAGGTGTCCATTTCGGAGGCGGAGATCGATTCCATGGGCTTCGAGACCGATGGGCTTGACCCGTTCGAGCTCCATGCGGCTGGAATCGCAAGCCACTACACGGGGCCCGTGCCCGCCCGCCGCAGGCCGAGATACGCATATTCCGGACCCTATCCCGTGCCGTTCCGCTGTGACGGGTATGCGGCGAAGAACGCATACGGGCCGGACGTGAATCGCTGTGCGCTCGTCAATTGTACGGACGGTTCCGTAGCCGGATGGAAGTACTTCAACTTCAACAAGACGGCTGGGAAGAGAGGGCTGAAGCTGCTCGTCGAGCTTGAGCCGGGCGGAGTGGACGGCGTGGTCGACGTCTGGGTGAAGCGTCCTGCGGCGAACGAGGGGGGCCTGAAGGTCGGCTCGTTTCGCGTGACGCGGGACATGCCGGGCGGCTTGCAGACGGTGGAAGTGCCGATTGAGGCGCTTGCTGCCCTGAAGGGCCGCGAGGCGCTTTACTTCACCTTTTCGTCGCCCGTCAAGAATCGCTCCATCTGCACGCTCCACTCCCTGCGATTCAGGGAGTGAGGCCGGTTCGGAAAATCCAGGTTGCCACTTGACGGCAAACAAAAAAATGCTAAATTATAGGCCGCGTTCAGGGAAAGTGGGTTTCCCCGGAGCGGTGGCTTGTAACCAAAGGAGCTGTGCATGGTGCGTCAAGCGAAGCTCGGCAGAACTAACAAAATGAAAGGAATCTGTACGGCAAAGAAAACGACATGCCGATAGGAAGGTTGGCTGCGCGGAGATGCACCGTAGAAGCTTCGCTTCGGAGGGTACCTCGCCGAAGGCGACCCGAAGCTATGACCCGACCGCAGGTCGCTTCGCGTAGCGAAGTCGCTAGAGGTCTGCGCGCAAGCGGGTGCGCGACCGACGTGCAGAAGCCCAGCCCTACAAAGGAATGAGCCAAACGAAAGTGAAGTCCCGTATGTACGCCTCGAAACTCCTAACCGAAAGGTCTCCCGTTGTCGATAGGGTGAACAAATTGCTGAAGGGGTGGGGCGTCTCGCCCGCGCTCCCCGCCCGCACGCGGTACGTCCTGATTGAGATAGACGACGTCTCCCCCAACAAGCTCGCCTCCATCGAGGAGGTCGAAATCCAAAGCGCCGCGTGGGGGGATTGACAAATCATAGAAGGATGTGCTATAATACCGCCCATCTTCTT
>CADCCQ010000060.1 GCA_902799955.1 uncultured bacterium
AGACGGTCTCCATCTCCGAGACGTCGAGGACGCCGTTCGTGTTCGAGTCCCTTCCGAACGCGACCTCGAGGTTGTTCGTCGCGGTTCCGTCGAGTTGAATGTGCAGCTGTACGTCCCTGGCGTCCGTCCGAAACAGATGGAGGGCAACGTTGGTGGACACCTCCGTGTCGGCAAACGGCGAGACAGGCTGCGTCGGCACGGGGATAGTCCGTGCGGACGCCTGCCATCCAGCCATGGCGACAAGCAGCGCCGGAAGGATGCATCGGTACACTTTCATGATGAATATTATATCACAAGTAGGGGAAGTTTGGCCGTGGAGAAGTGGAGAAAATGTAGATGTTTTCCCGGCCGCAGACCTGCCCGGGCTCTCTCAGCCGGGTTTCTGCCTAGTGGCATAATGATTTACGAGAGCAATCTGAAAATCTGACAAAAACAGACTTCAGCCCATACAACCTTCCTTTTGTCCTATTCTGCGCTATCCTAGGTAGCACAGCGCATATTATGGCAAAAGACTCGCACGAAGTTCGCTACAGCGAGAGCGTGTCCAGCGCGTCTTCGAGCAGCGCCGCGGCCTTGGCGTCGCGCTCGGCGGCGGACGTCGACCCAAGGACGACGACTATGGCGCGCTTGCCGCCGCGCTTCCCGGTCAGGACAACGGAGCTTCCGCCGGCGTCGATGTAGCCGGTCTTGAGGCCGTCCGCCGCCTCGCTGCCGTCGGGGTTGCGGACCTTCAGCCTGTCCTTGACCATCACGTTGTTGTGGTTCACGAACCGCTGCTTGTTGCCGTTCGGCAGAGTGGCCTCGTATGTCTTGATCGAGGTGTACCGCAGGATGTTGGAGTGCTCAGCGAGAATCGCGCGCGCGAGCAGCGCGAGGTCCTTGCACGTAGACACGTTGAAGTTGCGCTCCTTCGCGTTGCGCGGAGGGGGGAGTCCGTTGGGGTTGTAGAACTTCGTCGACGTCATGCCCAGCGACTTCGCCTTAGCGTTCATGCGGTGCACGAACGCGTCCACGGACCCGGAGCACTTCTCGGCGAGGAACACGGCGGCGTCGTTGGCGCTGTGGACGAGCATGACCCTGAGGAGGTCGTCGACGCTCATCGACTCACCCGCCTTCAGCCCGATGCAGCTCGGCTGGCGGAGGTGGACGTCGAGGCGCGAACGCGTCGGGGACGCCGTCACCAGGTCCGTCAGCTTGAGGCGTCCGGCGGACACCTCGTCGAGGACGATGAACGCGGTCATCAGCTTCGTGATGCTGGCGGGATACGCCTCTACGTCCGCGTTGTCCGCGAAGAGCGTCCGCCCCGACACCGCGTCCAGCGAGAGCGCCCCGACGTACGGGGACTTCCGGTAGCGTGTCTGGACCGGCGCGGCGGCGGGCTTCGCGGCTGCCGACTTCGCGGCGGTGGACTTTGCCGCCGGGGAGGCGGCGGGGCGGGACGCCGCGCGCCTTGCGGGCGCGGCGGCCATGTCGTAGGGCGCGAGCGCGGCGGCGAACGCGGCGGCGAGCGCGATGCAGGCTGTTTTCTTCATCGTCATTTCACGTAGTGGCGAGTTGCCTTTACCAGTACCTTCCAGAGCGACGGACCGTCCTTCGCGGCGAGCAGCGCCGCAAGGCTGTCCTTCTTCGAGAACGACTGCACGAGCCCCGACATGAGCCGGAGGTAGAACGCGGACACAGCGACGGGAATCGCCGAGAGGCACACCACGCGCACCTTCTCGCCACCCCAGTCGATGCCCTTCTTCGAGACGCCCATCGCAAGTGTCAGCGCCCCGCCCTCCACTCCGCGCACGTGAGGAAACGCGAGCGAGTTGCCGACTGCGGTCGACAGCACGCCCTCGCGTTCGAGCGCGGCGGTAACGAGCGAGTCGGCGTTTGATATGAAGTTGTGGGACTCCATCAAGCCGGCGAGCTCGGCGATGGCCTCCTCCCTCGTCGTCGCCTTGAGGTCGGCGACGACAAGCTCCTCGGCGCTGAAGCGGGATATGCCTGTGCGGACCTCGTCGCGGTCCTGCGTGCGGCCGCCGGTGTTGCGCGCGGCGTCGGCCTCGTCGGCGAAGAGTATGCGTCCGCAGCTCGAGCAGGTCACGAGATGCTGCGCGAGGCGCACCTGCTGGCTCTGCGCTATCGGCACCTGCATCCCACATGCGGAGCAGCAGCCGTTGGACATCGCCGCCATGACGACGTGGCTCTTCGCGCTCCTCTTGTACAGCCTGTCGTAGAGCGCGGCGACCGGCGGGTCGAGCTTCTGCTGCAATGCCTCTATGGACTCGTTCAACGCCTCCAGGTGCTTCCCGTCTCCCGTCTCGAGGTGCTCGTCCTTGGTCAGCACGAGCTCCTGCAGCTGCTTGAGTATGTTCAGTTGGCTCTTCATTTTCTGTCTTCTTCCTGTTTAATTGCGATCGGCCTCACTTCGCGGCCTCGTCGCGTCCTTTCTCTGTAAAATCCCTTATGCGCTCAAGAGTCTCCGGCGAGAGGATGTGCTCCATGCGGCAGGCGTCCGCGTCCGCGGCGGCGCGACCGACGCCGAGCTTGAGCAGGAACTCCCTGAGCAGCGTGTGGCGCGCGAGGACCTGCTTCGCGGCCTCGTGCCCCTCCGGGGTGAGCTCGATGGCGGAGTACGGCTTCTGCGTGGCGAGGTTCCTCGCCTTCAGCTCGCGGATTGCCTTCACGACGCTGGGCATCTTCACGACAAGCGCCTTCGCGACGTCGCGCACGCACGCGCTGCCCTTCTCGCCTATCTGGAGGTAAATCGTCTCGAGATAGTCCTCGAGGCTTGGTGTGATCCTTGTCATTGACTCAACTCCCGAATGGACTTGTCTTCTTCATGAGCTGCGCGAGCCTGACGGCCTCTATGGACTCGTCGAGCTGCAGCGGGAACGGCGCCGCGGTGCGGACGGAGTCGTAGACGTGCCTCCAGAACGCGCTTGGCCCGTGCGGCACGCCCTTGGGCAGCGAGACGGGTATGGTCATGACGGGGACGTCCTCGTGGAGGTCCTTGAACGGCGGCGTCCTCACGCTCGAGCGCCTCCTCGGGAAGTTGAAGGCGGGGTCGACGACCTTGAGCGTGCCGGTCTCCGCGCCCTGCATGATGGAGAACTCGCCGCGCTCCCCGCGTATGACGAACGACGGCATTCTGCACTGCGGCAGCAGCCCGCCGTTGTACTCTATTTCGGCGGAGATCTGCGTGCGGGTGCGCAGGCTCACGTGGACGTAGTCCTCCGCGTCGCCGAGCGACGCGACGCGCTTCAGCTCGCTCCACATCTGGATGGGCGGCTGCGGGAGGAGCCGGAGGGCCTGTATCATGAGGTCGGTCATCGCGTAGTACGCCGCGCCGCCGCCGAGGCGCTTGACGGTCTGCCAGTCGTCGCGGCGCACGTAGTCGGAGCGCTTCACGCTGATCTGGTATATCTCGCCGAGCCGCGGGTCGGTCATCGCCGTCTTCGCGAGCAGGAAGTCAGGGGAGAATATGCCGCGCTGGAGGACGATCAGCCTGTTCCTGGCCTTCGCCGCCGCGCCGCGCATGATCTGGGCGTCCTCGAGCGTGAGCGCCATCGGCGACTCGACGAGCGTCCAGTGCCCGCGCTCGAGCGACGCGAGGACGTGCGAGGCGTGGTCCGCCGAGCACGTCGCGATGTCGACGAGGTCTATGTCGTGCTCGTCGAGGAGGTCCTCCACCTGCCGGAACATCTTGCAGTCGGGGTAGTCCGCCGCGACGATGTCCCTGCGCTCCTTGATGAGGTCGCAGGCGGCAACGACGCGGAAGAGCGCCGGATGGGCCTTGAAGACCGGGTAGTGGCTTTCGAACATGGAGCGGCCGAGTCCGATGACTGCGACCCTCACTGGGGGGCGTTGGTAGTCGACGCTCATTTTCTCACTATCTCCGTTATTGCGGACAGGAACTGCGCGACGTCCGTGAAGCGCCTATAGACGCTCGCGAACCGAATGTAGGCGACTTCGTCGACCTTGTGGAGCTCGTCCATGACAAGCTCCGCTATCTTCTCCGACTTCACCTCGTCGCCCTGTATCCTGGCGACGACGTGGTCTATCATTGTGCGTATCTGCTCGTCGCTGACGGGACGCTTGCCGCATGCCCGCCTTATCGACTTGTCGACCTTCGACCTGTCGAACGGCTGGCGCGAGCCGTCGGTCTTGACGACCTGGACCTCGTCGCGGTCGACTTCCTCGTACGTGGTGAAGCGATGCCCGCAGGCGGCGCATTCGCGGCGACGGCGTATGGCCGCGCCCTCGCGCGCCGTGCGCGAGTCCAGCACCTTGTCGTCGTCCACTCCGCATTTAGGGCATTTCATCGTCTCCCCCCGTGTTCACGCTGCGTCAGTCACTTCGCGGCGCCATCCCCGGCGTCCTGCAAACCCTTCCCCCTGTCGCACATCGTGCAGTGGCGGCAGTCGAGGTGCATGGGGAGCGGCGGCGGCGCGCCGTGGCGGCGCGCGTTCCACTCGCCGATCCTGTTCACAAGCGCGAAGAGGAGCCCAAGCGTGATGAAGCCGCCGGCGGGGAGGATGGCGAGCGTGACCGGCCCGGGGTTGATGCCCTTGACCGCGATGTCCCCCCAGACGGTGAGCGTCCCCGCGCCGACGATCTCGCGGACCGCCGCGACGAGCGACAGCGCAATCGTGAAGCCGAACCCGGAGCCGAGCCCGTCGGCGAGCGACAGCGCGACGCCGTTCTTCGAGGCGAACGCCTCCGCGCGGCCGAGTATGATGCAGTTGACGACGATAAGCGGGATGAACAGCCCGAGGCTCTCCGAGAGCGCGGGGAGGTACGCCTGCATGATCAGGTCGATCGCCGTCACGAACGTCGCGATTATCACGATGTAGCACGGAATGTGCACCGCGGCGGGAATGACCTTCCTCAGCGCGGAGACAAGCACGTTCGAGCAGACGAGGACGAACGTCGCCGCCAGGCCCATGCCTATCGCGTTCTCTAGGCTGGTCGTCACCGCCAGCGTGGGGCACATGCCAAGGACAAGCCGGAAGATCGGATTGTTCTTGAATGCGCCGTGCATGAATGTAGTTATGCCCTTCATAGTGCTTTTATTATAGCTTTTTTTTTGCTAAAAAGCAAGCAAAAAAGCCACGCTGTTTTTCAAGCAGTCAAGCTCTTCTTTTTCTATGTACATATATTACCGCAAACACGGATGGGGAAATCCCCCAGCCAGCAATTGGATGAGACTCAGCGGAAACGGGAGATGACCTCGCCCGTGCGAAGGTCGAGGATGCGCTGGTTGGAGCTGCCGCGGAAAGCAAGGGAGATGTCCTTCAACGACTCGATGAAAGGCCCGTCGACCAGGACGTCCGCCATTTGCAGTATCTCGTCCGTGACCTCCGTGCGCCATCTCTTGTGCGGGGAGTTGACCTCCATGCCGAGGGCGCTGCCGGACGTGGGGAGGAGGTCAAGCTCGTAGACGCAGCCCGTGTATATCCAGAGAGTCTTGGCGCGTCCGAAGCGTTCGCGGAACCGGCGCAGCAATCCGACGAGCGCGCGCTGGTTGTCGGGCTCCATCGGCTCGCCGCCGAGGAGCGTGAGGCCCAGGATGTGGTCGGGCGCAAGCGCATCCAGAATCGTGTCCTCGACCTCGCGCGTGAACGGTTGTCCGTAGGCGAAGCTCTGCGCCTCCTCGTTGAAGCAGCCCTTGCAGTGGTGCGTGCAGCCGGAAACGAAGAGGGAGACCCTCACTCCCTCTCCGTTCGCGATGTCGCACGTGCGTATCGACGCGTAGTTCAAGGCTAGCCGCCGTCAGCTGACGTGCAGGACGCGCTCCTTGATCTCCTGGGTGCGGCCCTGGTTCCAGAACTGGGAGCCGATGTACCCGCAGGTGCGCCTGGCCACGTTGAGCTTCGACTCGTCCGTGTTGCCGCACTTCGGGCACTTCCAGATCAGCTTGCCGCTCTCGTCCTTGACGATCTGTATCTCGCCGTCGTAGCCGCACACCTGGCAGTAGTCGCTCTTGGTGTTCAGCTCGGCGTACATGATGTTGTCGTAGATGTAGCGCATGATCGCCAGGACAGCCGGGATGTTGTCCTGCATGTTCGGCACCTCGACGTAGCTGATCGCGCCGCCGGGCGAGAGCTTCTGGAACTTCGCCTCGATCTCGAGCTTCTTGAACGCGTCGATCGGCTCGGTCACGTGGATGTGGTAGGAGTTCGTGATGTAGTTCTTGTCCGTCACGCCCTTCACGACCCCGAAGCGCTTCTGCAGGCACTTCGCGAACTTGTAGGTGGTGGACTCTAGCGGCGTCCCGTAGAGGGAGTAGTCGATGTCCTCCGCTGCCTTCCACTTCGCGGTGTACTCGTTGAGCTTCTTCATGATCTCAAGGCCGAGCGCCTCGCCCTCCGGCTCGGTGAGCTTCTTGCCGATCAGGGCGAACACGCACTCCCACAGGCCCGCGTAGCCGAGCGAGATGGTGGAGTAGCCGCCGTAGAGGAGCTTGTCGATCTTCTCGCCCTTGTCGAGGCGGGCGAGCGCGCCGTACTGCCAGAGGATCGGGGCGGCGTCGGAGAGCGTCCCGAGGAGCCTCTCGTGGCGGCAGCGGAGCGCCTTGTGGCAGAGCTCGCAGCGCTCGCCGAATATCTCCCAGAACTTCTCCATGTCCCCGTGCGCGGAGAGCGCGACGTCGACGAGGTTGATGGTGACGACGCCCTGGTTGAAGCGCCCGTAGTACTTGGGCTTGCCGGGCTCGTAGTTCTTCGCCCTCGCGACGTTGTCGAACCCGTTGCCGGAGCGGTCCGGGGTGAGGAAGGAACGGCAGCCCATGCAGGTGTAGGTGTCGCCGTTCCCGACGGTCTCGCCCTTGGAGAGCTTGTACTCCTTCATCTTCTTCTCTGAGATGTAGTCGGGGACCATGCGCTTGGCGGTGCACTTCGCGGCGAGCTCGGTGAGGTACCAGTACTTGGAGTCCGGCGTGATGTTCTGCTCCTCGAGGACGTAGATGAGCTTGGGGAAGGCAGGGGTGACGTAGACGCCCTTCTCGTTCTTGACGCCGAGGATGCGCTGGTTGAGCGTCTCCTCGATCACCATGGCGAGGTCGGCGCGCAGCCTCTCGTCCTTGGCCTCGCCGAGGTACATGTAGACCGTGATGAACGGGGCCTGCCCGTTGGTGGTCATGAGGGTGACGACCTGGTACTGGATCGTCTGGACGCCCTTCTTTATCTCCGTGCGCACGCGCCCCTCGACAATCTCGTCGAACTTCGCGCCGTCAAGCGAGAGCCCCGCCGAGGCGAGCTCGTCGGAGAGCTCCTTGCGTATCGCCTGGCGCGAGACCTCGACGAACGGAGCGAGGTGCGTGAGGGAGATCGACTGCCCGCCGTACTGGTTGGAGGCGACCTGCGCGATGATCTGCGTGGCGATGTTGCACGCCGTGGAGAAGCTCCTGGGCTTCTCTATCATCGTGCCGGAGATGACGGTGCCGTTCTGCAGCATGTCCTCGAGGTTCACGAGGTCGCAGTTGTGCATGTGCTGCGCGTAGTAGTCCATGTCGTGGAAGTGGATGACGCCGTCCTTGTGGGCCTGGACGACGTCGGCGGGCAGGAGAAGTCGCGCCGCGACGTCCTTCGACACCTCGCCGGCCATGTAGTCGCGCTGCACCGAGTTGATCGTCGGGTTCTTGTTGGAGTTCTCCTGCTTCACGTCCTCGTTGTTGCACTCGATGAGCGAGAGAATCTGCTTGTCGGTCGTGTTGGCCTGCCGTAGAAGCGACTGCTTGTAGCGGTAGGTGATGTACTTCTTGGCGATCTCGTGCGCGCCCATCTCCATGATCTTGGTCTCGACGACGTCCTGGATCTCCTCGACCGTCATCGCCCTGTCGCGCCCGGCGCAGACACCGGCAACCTCATCTGCGATCAGGTTGATGCGCCCTTCCGAAAGCGCATCCTTGATGTCGACTACCTGACTCGCCTTGCGAATGGCATTGCGTATCTTCGAGATGTCGAAATCCCGCTCTTCGCCACTACGCTTGATGATGTGCATCTGCTTCATTGCTGCCACGCCTCTCCTGTTTTGTCGGCTTATGCCGGTTTTTACACTGCAAAGCGGCACGGACGCCCCTTACGCCCAAAACCACTCTACCTTGTGTTACGGCCCAATATGATACACTAAATGTTGTATCAATGCAAGCAGAAGATATAAACTTTTTATCAACAGGTTGTATACATGGCTTCCCAAAAACCACAATCTATAGTTTTTTGCGGCTTTTCACCCTTTATAGCCATCAATGACAGTCTGCCGAATTGTCTTGGACTGCCTGGGGTAGTCAAGGGTGTAGTGCAAACCGCGTGATTCATGCCGTCTCTGGGCGCATTTTACTATGAGCTGGGCGCACACGGCGAGGTTGCGAAGCTCAAGGGTATCAGGCGTGACGAGGTATCTGAAGTAGTATTCGCGGATCTCGCGACGGAGCGTGACAAGGCGCCTGGCGGCCCTTGCGAGGCGCTTGTTCGTCCTGACGATTCCGACGTAGTCCCACATCAGGCGGCGGATCTCGTCCCACATGTGCGTGACGAGAACGGCCTCGTCCGGCGGGACGGCGGAGCCCGTCTTCCACGCGGGGATCTCCGGCGGCTCTCCCTTCTCGAAGCTGTCTGGGTGCGGGCCGAGCCTCGCGGCGGTCATGCGCGCGCAGACAAGCGCCTCCATGAGCGAGTTGGACGCTAGGCGGTTCGCGCCGTGGAGGCCCGTGGACGCGCATTCGCCGACTGCGGAAAGCCCGCGCACCGACGTGACGCCGTCGGGCGTGGCCTGGATGCCGCCGCATGTGTAGTGCGCGGCGGGCACGATCGGTATCAGGTCCTTGGCCATGTCGATTCCGAAGCGCATGCACTTCTCGTAGATGTTGGGGAAGCGCGTCATCAGGTACGTGCGCCCCTTGCTCCTGATGTCGAGGTACATGCAGTCGTCGCCCGTGCGCTTCATCTCGGAGTCGATGCTCCTCGCGACGACGTCGCGCGGGGCGAGCGAGCCGCGCGGGTCGTACTTCTTCATGAACTCGCGTCCATGGCGGTCTACAAGTACCGCGCCCTCACCGCGCACGGCCTCGGAGATGAGGAAGCGCTTCGCCTGCGGATGGTAGAGGCACGTCGGGTGGAACTGCATGAACTCCATGTTCTCGATCTTGGCGCCGGCGCGCCAGGCGAGCGCGATCCCGTCGCCGGTCGCGGAGTCTGGGTTGCAAGTGTAGAGGTAGACCTTCCCGCAGCCTCCCGTCGCGAGGATCGTGTTGGGGCTCCTGATCGCGTATATCTCGCCCGTGCGCTTGTCGAGGACGTACGCGCCGACGCAGCGGTTCGCGCCCTTCAGGCCTATCCGCCGCGACATCACCAGGTCGATCACGATCGTCTGCTCGCGGACGTCTATCGGCGCGCGGCGCACGCGCCGTATCATCGCCGCCTCGCACTTCTCGCCCGTTATGTCGCCCGCGTGGAAGATGCGCCGAGCGGAGTGCCCGCCCTCGCGCGTGAGGTCCCACGTGCCGTCGGGCTTCTTCGCGAACCGTACGCCGCACTCGATGAGGTCGCGTATCCCCTCGGGTGCGTTCTCGCATATCGTGTGTACGACGTCGCGGCGGCACAGCCACGACCCCGCGATCATCGTGTCCCTTGCATGCTTGTCGAACGTGTCGGCAGCGTCCATCACGCAGCATATCCCGCCCTGCGCGAAGTTCGTGTTGCAGTCGGCGAGCCGGCCCTTCGTTGCGACCACGACCCTGCCGTAGCTGGCGAGGTGCAGCGCGCTCATCAATCCGGCCATGCCGGAGCCGACGACAAAGTAGTCGCAGTCTATCGTCTTCATCTCAATGACCTACCTTATTTATGAGTTGAAAAGTTGAAAGGTTGAAAGGTTGAAAAGTTGAAGGTTGAAAGGTTGTACATTGCGGGTGGCTGGCTATTCATAGTCGTCCGGTCGCTCCAGCGGACGGTCCTCGGGCAGCTCCCGCGAAGGGAGAATCGTTATCTCGTGGAACGCCGCGTTCTGGTACACGATGACGCGGTGCTGCCTCAAAAGCTCCAGTATCGCCAGGAAGGTGACGATGATCTCGCCCTTCGGGGCGTCCTCGGCGAAGAGCGTCGCGAACGACACCTGCCCGTCCGACCGCGCGCGCTCGAGGACGTAGTCCATCTTGTCCGGCACCGAAAACCGAATGCCCTTCAGCTCCTCGTGCGGCATCTCGCTCGCGCGGGCGAGCGCCTCCTGGAACGCGGAGAGGAGGTCGTAGAGGTCGAGGTTCGCAAGCGCGCCTAGCGCGTCCGCGGCGGTCTTCTCGAACTTCGGCCGCCCGCCGCCGTAGTCGAAGCTGTTCGCGCGCAGCGCCTCCATCGTCTCGAGGCGGATCGCGGCGTCCTTGAACTTCTTGTACTCGATCAGCTGCCGCACGAGGTCGAGCCTCGGGTCCACCCAGTCCTCGCTCGACTCCTCGGAGACGTTCCGCCGGTCGACTGGCAGGAGCATCCTCGACTTGATCACCATGAGCGTCGCCGCCATCACGATGAACTCGCCGGCGATGTCGAGGTTGAGGTCCCTCGCCTCGTCGATGAACTTCATGTACTCCGAGGCGATGTGCTCGATGGGGATGTCGTAGATGTCGAGCTCCTCGCGGCGGATCAGGTACAAAAGGAGGTCAAGGGGGCCCTCGAACACGTCGAGCGTCACCTTGTACTCATCCGCGAATAGCTGCTGCTGCGCCATGTACTCTATTATACCACAAAATCGGCTTACTTTGGCTGCGTGAGCGCGACGGGGCGGAAGAGCCCGCCGAGCGTGGCGAGCGTCCTGAACGCGCCCGTCGCCGGGTCGTAGCGAAGAGAATGCACGCAGCCGGAGCGCTCCATCGTCACGAGCGCAAGGGTGTCCGTCACGAACAGGAAGTCCCTGGGCCAGCTGCCGGAGAGCGGCGAGCGCGCCTTGAACGCGAGCTTCCCGGTCGCGTCGTCGTAGTCGTACGAGACGAGCGACTCCTCGCCGCGGTTGGAGACGACGACGCGCTTCAGGTCGGGCGTGAGGCGTATGGCGGCGGCGAGGCTCAGCGGGGGCTTCGCGCCCGCCGCGTCGTCGAGAGTCGGCTTGGTGTCGACGATCCTGAACCCGCCGTCCGCGCTCCAGTCGAGAGACGAGACGAGGTTGCCAAGCTCGTAGACGAGGAATGCGCGCCTTCCGTTCGGGTGGAACGCGAGGTGGCGCGGGCCGGCGCCGAGCGGCGCGGTGGTGAAGCGCGTCCCGGCGGGATACGTGACGACCTGGTCGAGCCCGAGGTCCACGACGCAGTACGACGCGCCGTCTGGCGTAGGCAGGGCCTGGTGGCAGTGCGCCTTGTCCTGGCGCGGCAGGTTGGGGCCGGAGCCGGAATGGCGGTGCGTCGTCACCTTCCCGAAGCGCCCTTCCGAGACCTCCACGGAACCCGCGGCCCCGCCGGTGTAGTCGGCCCACACGACGCTCCTGCCGTCTGGCATCGCCGCGACGTGGCACATCCCGCCGCCGAGCTTCACCGAGTCGACGGGCGTCAGCGACTTGCCGTCGGCCCTGAACGAGGCGGCCCCGTCTTCCGTGCAGGAATAGAGATACTTCCCGTCCGGCGAAAGCGCCTGGTAGATTGCGTGCTTCACGCCGTATTCGGCGACAATCGTCATCGCGCCGGTGCCGGCGTCGACCTCCACTGCGTACAGCCCGTTCGTGTGGGTTGCGTCTGTGTAGCATCCGAGATATACCATCATGGCCAGTACTCCCATTGTTTTGTTCCTTGTTTTTTGTGTGTATTCTTGATTGTTATTTTCATCCGCGATAGTACTTCACGCTGTCCGGCGGACGTATGTTCGTCAGCGTGCCGACGTAGTGCCGAAGCCAGTGGTCCGCCTTGGGATGCCGCGCGGCGGCCTCCTCGTCCAGCTCGATGCCGAGGCCCGGGCGGTCAGACGGATACATGAGCCCGCCCTCGAAGCGAACGTCCTCGTCGACGACCTCGCTCCGCCACGGCACGTCGTCGAAGAGCGTCTCGTGGATGCAGTAGCCGGGCGTGGAGACTCCGAGCGCGAGCGTGACGGCGTTGGCCACGGGGCCGCTCGGGTTGTGCGCGCAGAACGGGATGTGGTGCGCGTCGCATATCGCGGCGATCTGCTTCATCCCCGTTATGCCACCCGCGTGGGAGGAGTCTGGCTGGAGGTAGTCGCACGCGCGAAGCTCGACCGCGTCGAGTATCTGCTGCGTCGTGTAGAGCCTCTCGCCGCAGGCGATGGGCGCGCGGACGCGCGAGCGCACGTCGGCGAGCGCGCGCATCGTGTCCGGGATCGTCGGCTCCTCCACCCAGTACGGGGCGTATTCCTCGAGCGCGTGGCAGACCCTTATCGCGGTCGGCACGTCGAAGCGCCCATGGCACTCGATCAGGATCTCCGCCTTCCCATCCGTCGCGGCCTTCACAGCGGCGACGCACTTCATCGCCTTCTTGAAGTCCTCCGGCGGAAGCTGGCGGTAGTTCTTCCCGAATGGGTCCCACTTGAGCCCCCTGAAGCCGGCCTCGACCGCGGCGGCCGCCTTCTCCGCGAACTCCTCCGGCTCCTTCGCGCCGGAGAACCAGCAGTTGGCGTAGCACGGCACGCCTTCGCGGCACTTCCCGCCGATGAGCTTCCAGACCGGGAGCCCCAGGGCCTTGCCCTTGATGTCCCAGAGCGCCATGTCGACCGCCGAGAGCGCGCTCATGAGGACGGCCCCGCCGCGCCAGTACGCGTCGCGGTAGTTCTCGTGGAATATCCATTCCGTGTCGAACGGGTCCCTGCCGACGAGCGCGTGCTCCAGGTCGGCGACAGCGCCGACGAGCGCGTTCTCCTTGTATTCGAGGGTGCCCTCCCCGATGCCGGAGATCCCCTCGTCTGTCTCGACCTTCACGAACACCCAGTTCGTGCGGAAGCAGTCGACGACGAATGTCTTTATCGCTGTGATTTTCATTCCCTGATCCTGTCCCTTTTGAACGTGAAGAAGAAGCTGAGCGCCATCAGCAGCGCGCCGAGGGCGTAGACGCCGCCCATCAAGGCGAAGCCGATCTCGAATCCGTGCACTCCGTAGGCGTCCGAGAGCCGCCCCATCAGCAGGCCCGAGAGCCCTCCGAAGAAGAACGCCATCATGTTGAAGAGCCCCACGGACGCCGACCGGTACCTGGGCGGGATGACGTCGAAGAGCGATGCGTGGGTGTTCACCTCGAAGAAGCCGCGGAAGACGCCGTACACCGAGACCGCGACCCACATCAGCGCGACGCTTGGCGCGTACGCCATGAACACAAGCGCCGGAGCGCCGAGGAGAAGCGAGCCGGACTGGAACGCGAGGCGGAAGCGCGGCCAGCGCTTCACGAACCTGTCGGTCAGCACGCCCCCCAGCATGATCGCCGCGAACGCGAAGAGATGGTGCCACAGCATCGTCCCGCTCTTCGCCGCGCTGCGCGCCGCGTCGACGCCCAGCGCCGCCTCGAACTTCTGAGCCACGAACGTAGGCGCCCAGAAAAGGTAGGCGTTGTTCACCAGCACAATCGCGATGAACCCGCTTGTGGCGAGCAGCGCGGACGGATTGCAGAAGAACGCCTTCACGCCTTCCATCAGCGGCGGCTTCTCGGCAGGCTTGGCATTTGCCGCAGCTTCATTTCCAGAATCGCCAGAACCGCTAGAACCGCCAGAATCCTTCAGGCAGAAGATGAAGACGACACCCAGCAGGAAGCCGAGCGCGCCGAAGATGATGAAGACGGGCCGCCAGAAGCCGAGCGCGCCGAAGTGCCGCGCCACCCATCCGCTGCCCTTGAGTCCGCCAAGGATCCACGTCACGATGGTGCCGCTCGTCATTAGGCCTATGTAGAGCGCGGCCTGGTGGATGGAGAGCGCCACCGAGCGCGTCTCCTTGTGGTGCACGGCGATCAGCGCGTATGCGCTCGGCGCGTAGAACGACTCGCCGCCGCCCGTAGCGATCGAACGGAAGAACATCACGCACGCGAATGCGGAGATGCCGAATCCGAGGAAGGTGAAGTCGCCGACGAACCCCATTCCCACCGTCATCAGCGACCAGAACATCAGCGAGCCCGTGATGAGCCACTTGCGGCTGAAGCGGTCGCCGCAGAAGCCCGCCACCGTCGTCATCGCGGCGAGCGTCCACGAGAGGACCGTGTTGATGATGCCGATCTGCGAATCCGTCAGGTGCAGCTCGTCGCGGATCTCGTCGGTCAACAGCCCGAAGAGCGCGCGGTCCGCCTGGTGGAAGAAGAACGCGCAGCTCAACATCGCAATCAGGAACCACTTGTACGACTTGCCCATCTGCCTACCTCCCAGCTTCGACTATTGTCTCTTCCATGTTCATTTCATCGCCCTTCACTTTGCAATCGATCTCTCAACGGCGCACTATCTTTTTTATTATGGAATTATGGAAACAGACATTATTCAATGTGGAATTGATTTCCTCCCTGTCATCCAGGAATGAACAATTCCGCTATTACACAATTGCATATTTACATAATTCCACAATGATTCCGACGACTCATCACACGTCCACGTCCTCGGGCATGTGCTGGCACGAGCAGCCCGCGTCGCACGTGACGATCTCGCCCGTCATGTTAGAAGAGTCGGACGACGCCAGGAACGCGACGACGTTCGCGATGTCGGAGCCCTTCGCCTCGCGGCGGAGCGGGCAGTTCAGCCGGCGCCGCGCGGCCTTTGCGGGGTCGAGGACGTCCCAGCGCTCCGTGTAGATGTAGCCGGGCGCGCAGCAGTTGACGCGGATGCCGAGCGGCGCGAGGTCGAGCGCGAGCGCCCTGACCATCGAGTTGATCGCGCCCTTCGACGAACAGTAGGCTGTGCGGCCACGTATCGCGCGCATCGCCGTGTTGGAGGAGAGGAACACGACGGCGCCGCGCGTCTCCTGCTTCATGAAGAACCTGTTGCACGCCATCTGCGTCACCTGGAAGCCGCCTATGACGTTCACGTTGAAGACCTCGTGGAACTTCGCGGGGTCCATCTCCAGCGGCCCGCCGTGTCCAAGCCCCTGGTTCGCGGCGTTGTTGACAAGGATGTCGAGTCGCCCCGACCCCTTTTCTATCGTGTCGAAGAGCGCCGTCACTTGCGCGAGGTCCGAGATGTCGCACGCCTGCGACACCACGCCCTCGACGCCCCTGGACGCCAGGATCGCCGCGCCCCTCTCGGTGGACGCCGCGCTCGAACCGCACATGTAGACCTTGGCCCCGTCGCGCACGAACCTCTCGACGATATCGAGCCCCGTGTTGCGGTTGCCTCCGGTCACCAGGACGACTTTTTCCTCGAATCTTTTCATCATGCCTCCCTTTCGCTTTTGTCATAGTATATCAGATTTAGCCCAACTCTGCAAAGCGAATCTACAATCGCCGCGGTTTTCGCGCCTGATAAAATGAGGAACCCCACCCCATAGCTTCTTGGAGGTCTCCCATTCCCTCCTGTGGTTTGCGGAAGTGAAGGCAAGGATTACTTGCGGTTTCTTCCGCTTGCCTCAGCCGGCAAAGGCAACGGCGGAAGCCCCGCCAAAATTTCAACGGCCCCTCCTGCGATGCAGGAAGAGCCGTCATTTTTCATTTATCGACGTTTCTAGCCGTTGTCCGGCAGAACCGGCCCCGATTCCGGGTATCTGGTTTCTCTCTGACATTTGCCTTTTGGGGTTTGGTTTTTGGGTTATTCTCTTTTGTCCATGTAGAACATGTGGAACGTGTAGTTGCGCGCGGCGTTACCGCCGCGCCTTTGCCGGAATTATGGAATCCGCCGTCAGGCGTTGTCTATCTTCGCAATCAGCTCGTTCGCCCAGGCGACGTCGCCGGCGAAACGCTGGATGGCCTTGTCGAGGTTAACCCTGGAATTGGGAGCTTTCTTCATCTGTCAGCAGTCCTTTCTCGTTTGCGTTCGCTGCCGCGTCCGCGATCCTGTCCGCATCCATCGCGCCTTCGTCGCGTGCGGTCTTGAGTGCGTCGGCAAGGCGCTGGCACCGGATGCCCTCGCATCCCTCGTATTCGGTCGTCTCGCAGGTCGTCCTGTCCTTCACCCTAAACCCACTTGGAAGCCTCCTACGCACGCGCCTTTCAGACCCGACGTAGATGAGGCCGGGGTTGGTCGGGGCTAGATTGAGCATAGCCACAACCGACGCGCCGCGAAGGTAGGCGGTTTCGCCGACCATTGCAACGCCGACGGCGTAGGTGTCGTTCGGCCCTATGACATGGTGCTTCACCTGATAGACGCCCTGGCAGAGGCGAGTCAGATCGCCCCTGCGCTCCATCGCGACCAGGTTCTGCCGAGAAACGCCAAGCTCCTCCGCCTTGGCGGAGGTTATTATGCCGTAGTTGTCCTCGGCGACACCCCATATCTCATCATACGCTTTCATGTCAAAAGCATGCGATTCCTTTTACAATTTGACCACGGCGCATATTATACCATCGCCAACTGGCTAAAGTCAAGGGCACTTTGGTCATTTTGTAAAAGACTCTTTTACAATTTGACCAACGGTGCGGCTACTGGAACGTCAGCGACCCGCCGCCGCCCGCGCCGTAATCTCACGCAGAGGCGCAGAGAAAAAAGAACAGCCCGAACCGTGATATTACGGCGCGGGCTGCGATATTACGCTGCGGAACGAGGTGGGGTTGCTTTAGGTTTCGCTTTTGTTTTTAGCCGTGTAGAACATGCTGCCGCATTGTGAACGGTTTGCGGCAACAAATATCCCTTGTGCCAAAATTGACCGTTCCGCACCGTAATATTACGGCGCGGAACGGGTGGATGTGGCGGCGGAACGGTGGGCGAACCGTCATCGGCGAGCCGCCCGCCTACAGAGACAACGGGCTGCATGACCCGCTGTATCGTCAGGTTCGAGCGTTGCGTGACGTGAAATCGTATGCGCCAGTCACCTTCATCGACTCGTCATCCGCCGTGACGTAGGCAATGGTGTAACGGTCGCCACCAGGCGCGACGTTCAGCACCACGTGTCCCGCATCGAACGCCTCCGTCGCGATGTCGCGCACGAACGGCTTGCCGTCATCCTCGAAGCGGCGCTCCGGCGTGAACACCCCCGCCGCCACCAGGCGTTCCCCCGGATAGGCGGTTCGACTGGTGAGGCGTGTGAGCGTATCCGCCGTTATGTGCAACTGATCCCACATGCAAGCCGTCCACACGCGCGCTTGGAGCGCGGCGACGAGTTCAGTGGGCATGGAGTGGTGTCCGTGGTGGTTCACCTTCGCCACATCGACGGGATCAAGTTCCCTCCCAAGTTCGGCCTCGATGTTGCGGCGCGAGCCGTTTGGCAGCTTCGGGCTGTCCGAGAAGTCGCCCGCAGAGTAGAAGCGGAACGGGCCGTACTGCACGAGAAGGCCGAGGCTCATGCCGTTTTCGTTGAGATGCTTCGCGTTGTGCAGTTCGGCGTAAAGGTCGCGCACCTTGCCGTTGCGGCAGAGTATCTTGCCGTTGCCCGTGATGTTGGTGATGGAGAAGGACGGATAGGCGGCGGCGTTCCTGCGCATAGCTACCTGGTTGACGGCGCCGACGCGGAACTTCTCCATCTTGAGCCCGTCGCGTTCCATGAGGCAGGAATAGACCTTGCGCATGAGGGGGTAACAGTTGGAATCGCAACGTTCGTCGGGGATCGGGTCGTTGAAATCCGGCCAACCACGGTCGAAGGCCGTATCGAACTTGAGGGTGTCCGCCACCTGCATGAACCCGCTCACGCAGATGCTCTGCCCGTTCCACTCGCGCGATCCCGCCCCCCAACGTTCGCCGCCGCCGTGGTCGGAATGGTGGTGGGAAAGCATCATGTAGTCAACGGCGGTCTTGGCGGGGTTGACGTGCGTCACGTAGCGGGCTATCCACTCGCCTGCGTTCTTCTGACCGTTGGGGAGTATCCAGACGGCCTTCTTGCCACGCGCCCAGGCCTTGTGGTCGCCGCAGTCCAGGAGCATCGTCGTGCCGTCCGGAAGAATCCAGAACATGCTTTCCGCAACGCCCGTGTAGATGAAGTGCACCTGGAACTCGCCCGGCTTCCACGGCGGGAGTTTTCTGCCCGCAAGCGGGTGTTTCTTCCCGCACCACGCCTTTCCGTCGCCCGTACTGTTCGGCGGCTGAGCGCGGATTCCAGCCGCGCCGCTTGCACCGAAAAACGGCACGAGCCCCGCCACTTTCAGGAAGTTTCTTCGGTTCATGGATTGGCTTGTTATTTTACAATCAGAATAAGACCTGGTCTGGGAATGCAATAGACGGTGCTGACATCGCCTTCCGTTACCACACGGAACGAGCGGCCGACCGTGCCGACGGCTGACAGCCTCCGCTTGATGTCGGCGGGAAGCGACGGCGCGGACAACACGGGAATCATCTTCGCCGCCTTGATGTCGTTCGCGGAGATCGCCGAGAAATCCACGTTCACACGCCCCGAACTCGCAAACGTCCCCGTCACGGACTGCACCGCGTTCGTCCCCGTCAACTTCACCGTCGCCCCGTCGGCCAACGTAAGCTTCGGGATCGCATTGCCAGCCGTGAGCGTGCCGGTCACCGTGATCGTGCCAGTTCCGGAGACGGTGCCGCCATTCACGAATTCAGCGATGGCAAAGTCGTTGTTCAGAATCAGTTTGCCGCCGGAAAGGACAGCCACCTCACCACTGCCCGAGTATGCGCCGGCGAGCGTCGAACCTGTGTAAGCCAGAGAACCTGTGCCGTAACCATAATAATACGGGACAATCTCTATCCGGCCATTGTTCACGATGGTACCGACCTCGACCTGCGAGCCGTTGCGCAGCGTTCCGTTTGCGCCAATCTCGATTCGCGACGACAACCCCGTGTATTTCCCCTTGTGGACGTCAACGACGCCACTCTCGATGTTGAGCGTACCGGTGCCGGAAACGGATGTCGGCCCCGCCCAGAGCCAGAGAACACCGCTCCCCGACTTCGTAAGCGTATGGATGTTTCATACTTTGCCAAACTGCTGTCGGTGTCGCTGCCAATGTCCAATGCGCCACCAAGGTCCACGATCGGACCCGGCGCGGCTACGCCATCCGTCGCCACGCCGCTTCCCGCAAGCGTGTAGCGATAGGAGAGCCCGTTCTTTCCGTTGATGTCAACCATGCCGCCGGACTCGACCGTCACCCTGCCGTCAATCGCACCAAACGGCCCCGAGATCGCCCCCTCACCTGTTGCCGCACCGGCAACCGCCACGGCGCCAGACTTGACAACCAAACCGCCCGAAAATCTGTTTAAGCCGGAGAATGTCACCCGTCCCGACGCTACCTCAACACAACCGCCCCCCGAAATCGCGCCGTAAACCGTCGCGTCACCGGAATACGCAACGGTCGAACCCGAACCAAGCGTCGCCGCCCCGCGCGCATACGCCGTAGGTACTACCACGCGCATGTTGCCACCCAGCTCGATCTCGCCCACAGAGACGCCCGCCGCACTGACGGCTATCGTGTTCGTTGAGATGCCGCCGCCACGGGCATTCTCAAACACAAGCCTGCCCACCGTCACGTTCTCGTCGATGGTGAGCGTAGGGCTGTTCCCCGTCACCTTGATGTGTATCGTGGCCGTGTCGTCGTCAAACGGAACTCCGCCCGTGTAATAGCTCCAGTTCCTGTCCTGGTCTAGCGTCCATTCGCTCGCCGACGGCTCCACCACCGCCTGCACGTCGTATATGCCGTACTGGCCGTCGTTGTAGCTGGTGGCCACAGTAGGCGACGACGTGTAGGAGGCGTAGGTGATGCTGCTGCCCGTATAGGTCTTCACGAAGGAACGGCCTAATTCAGTTGCATTTTGAAGGTAGAATGTCTTCAGAACCCTTCCGTACACGCCGTCCACGCCGTTTGTAAACTCCGTGACAATGGACTTGAGGTATCCTCCAGTAAGAGACTGGAACTCCACGAGCGAAGACGTGATGGAGCCTTCCCCGTCCCTGATATCCCGTCTGTTGTATGCCGAAAAGCGATCGAGTGTGGCAGAAATCCAAACACCGGCCTTATAAGCGCTGAACGACGCGCCGTCCAGGTCGTCAAGTGTAAGCGGAGCGGCGACGCCCCTGTTCGCGAAGAGCCGAATGGATGTGCTCGGCACGAATCGCGGGAACGCCCTCAGGCCATAGAGGTGGTATTCCTGCGTGTTGTTGTGCTTGCCACCTGAGATGTTCTGGTATGAAATGGTGCCGTTGGCTGCAAGCGTGAAGTACTGCATGCCGAGTTTGGTCGTATAAAGTGTCTGAATCCGCTGGGCATACACGCCACCAGTGCCGTTCGTTAGCTGAAGTACCGCCACCTGCATAGTCCCTGATGCATTGGACGCAAACTGCATCACCATCTTCGTCACAGAGCCAGTTTCATTCGTGGTCATCTGCACGTACTGTCCGCCGCAGTACTGCTTGGTGCCGACATGTCCGCCCGCCAGATACGCCAGGAAATTGTATTTGACCAGATCGTCAAGCGTAATACCAGAAAAGGCAAGCGTTGACGCCGAGTAGGGTATGACCGTACTGGAGGTCACCGACACAGTGTCGATGTTTCCGAAATAGTACGTCCGTCCCTGCCTGTATGTCCGTGCCGTATCCGTCGTGACCTTGATGTCGCATACGCCGTATCCGGCGGCATCCCGAGCCGTGGCGACGGTTCCGGACGATCCATTGTAGGAGTTGGCGGCCTTGTAATAAACGTAGCCGAATGTCAGGTTATACCGTGCGGCGAGCGCCTGACCATACACGCCGTCCTCGCCGTTCGTGAACTTGACGATCACGGTCTTGCCACTTTCGTTAATCTGGAATTCCGTGATGATCTCGGTGATGTCGCCGTTCGCGTCAACGGTCTCGCGCGTGTTCAGTCCCTTGGAGACCGTCTGTCCAAGGACATTCTGGAATCCTCCGCGATTGACGTAGCTGCCGCCGAACTGCGCCGTGAAGGTCGCCCCCGAAAGGTCGTTCAGCGTCAAAACCCCGCCTTTCTTCGTCCAAAGCCTGATCCGGCTCTGGGGAACGTAGCGCGGCACGGCGTGAAGTCCCCAGATGTTGTAGTTTTCCATATCCTCAGGGTTGTCGGCGTAGTTGCTGGCGGTTCCGCTTGTGACCGTCACTTCGCCGGTCGTGCCGTCCACGCTGAACACCTTGCCGCTCCCCGCGCCCGTCACGCTGTAAAGCCAGACGGCATAAACGCCGCCGGATCCATTCGTCAGCTGGACGACGCCGCCCTTCTTGACGCCGCTGTCGTCTGCGATGAACTGCATCACGATCTTGTCGGCCTTGCCGTCGCCGTCAGTGTCAACACGCGTGACCTGCTGCGCGGACTCAAAGCCGCCTGCGCCGCCAAAGCCGTTTGCCGCTCCCTTTCGATATCCAACGAACAGGCAGTTGTTCGTGAAGGAGTCAAGCGTCACGCCAGAAAAGGCGAGAGTCGGCGCCGTGTAGGGTATCATCGTCGCCGAATCTGGATTGGCGTAGTCGATTGCAAGCATCGGATCGGGCACGTTGTCCTGCCGATACGTCTTTTCGACGGCGCTCGCCGCAAAAGGCGCGAGCGTGCTTGCGGCGAACGTCATCGCGACAAGCATGGCTTTGGATGTACTCATTTTTTGCATGGCTTTTCTCCTTCTCTTCGTGTTCACTTGACGGGTTTCAAAACTTCTCCCAGAACTTTGCGGAACCTCTCCGCCGTGCGCGGCTGGGTCGGCTTCAACGATTCAAGCGGCTTCGCCTTGGCGGCGCCGCGGACCTTGTCATAGTCGGGCTTGGAAGTAAAGGCAGCAGCCTTGCGGTCGCCGGACTCCACGGCCTTTGCAAGCCGTTCCGCCATCGCCTTTACGGTCGGCACGACGACATGCCGCACCACCTCGTACTGATGGCTCAGACAGTACCGGTTGGCGGCATTCTCGAAGAGCGTCTTGGTGAAAGCGGGGTTCTTCACCTTCTCGATTGCGTCGAGCCGCTGGTACGATTCCCAGAGCGAGTAGTCGGTGTGCAGGGCGAGGATATCCGCGAACGTGTCGCAGAGTTTGGCAAGTTTGCGGGCGCGGCGCGGGATATCCTTCCCGTCGATTTCGCCGCGTCGCCATTTGGCGATGTCGCGCCCAAGCTCGTCCGTGCGCAAGGCGATAAACCTGTCGAACACCATGCGTACAATGTCAACGGTGTCGCGACGGATGAACTCGCCCTCCCACGGCACGTCCGCGAGGCCACCGAGTGCCGCCATTGCATCGGCAACGGGCTTCGCCCACGTGCCGGAACGCCTTACGCATCCCTTCTTTTCAAATCCGAAGAACATCAAGTGCTGCATGGCATTGAGACACCAGCTGCTGTCCGCGTCCATACGGCGCAGATGCGACGCCGGAAGAACCGCTTTCCAGACGGACTTCATACTTCCGGCGCTGTCGCCATACCGGCTCGCGCAAAACTCATCCAGCACCACATCGTGCGGAATGGCCTTCTTCGACCAGGCGTTCGCGGTGTAGTAGCGGAGGAACAGCGTGTCGGTGTGACTTGACTCCGGCCAGAATATCCACCCGACGCAGGCGGGGTCGTTTTCCACAAGTTCGCGCCGCTTCTCGATGAACGGGTAATCAGCGCGCGCGTCAAGGGCGGACTCAAACGCAAGGAACGTGGAATACGTGTAGGGGAACTTGCCCATCACGTCCCAGTTCGTGAAATTGCTCTTCGCCTCGCGGAAGTCGCCTTCGTAGTCCCAGAGTATCACCTGGTTCTTGTCAAGCGTGCCGAGCAGCTCCTTGACCTCGTTGTTTTTCCACGAGCCGTAGAAATCCCATCCGGCGAGCAGAACCTTCGCGTCGGGATAGTCGCGCTTGGCGCGGAAGAGAAACTTGTTCAGCGCCTCCACCTTCAAGTCAAAGTTCGCCTTGCGGTCCTTGAAGCACTGGCGCTCGCCAAGCCCAATGGTGTGGAGGAGACGCGGCGCGGGCGCGTCCTTGCCGTACGCGTCAACAGCCGTCGTCGTGAGCTTCCAGTACGCATCAGCCCACTTGTCGTCGCGTATGTCCCATACGCGCAGATGGGGTTCGCCATGCGTGGAGCCGACCTGCGGAAGGAACGGCGGCTTCATGTTCACAAGGAAGTCGTCGGGCGTGGGGGAATACCAGTGGGACATCGTGCCGAAGTCCTCCGGCATCATCAGCCCGCGGTCGAAGGCGTACTGCTGGAGACGGCGGCGAAGTTCGCCCCTGTACTGGAGGCTCCAGAAGAGAGTTCGGTCGTTGTAGCTTCCGTACATGCCGCGCTGCGGCTTTGCAGGGTCGGGATACGGACACGCCTCCGGGAACGTCCGCTGGAAGAGATCGTCCTGTCCGATGCGAAGCATCAGCACGTTGACGCGGCGTTTGAGCGCCCAGTCGATCTCGCGTTTCCAGTCATCCGGCCCCCAGTGTTCCGCCTGGAAGCGCGTAAGGCCGCGATGCGCGAAGTAGCGGATGGCGCGGTACTCGAAGTGCGCCTCCTCGTGGATGTCGAGTCCGGAGAGGTCGATGGTGTCCTTCTTCGGCACCACGTCGCCGTCCCAGAACCAATGGCATCCGCCGCGCCGTTCGAGGAGATCGTAGAGGCCGTACCACACGCTCCGCAGGTTCGAGCCGGTGATGGTGACGGTCTGGTAGGGCGCGGCCTCTGGACGCGCCGTATCGGCGGATCGAGGACGCCCCGCCCTACCACTTCCAGACACAATCGCATACGCATCCCTGCCACTTTTCGACACCTTCGGATCGATGGCGAACTGCACCACACCCTCCGGCGCGTCCCTGCCGGTGATCTCCCGGTAGTACTTTGCGAAATCCGCGCGCGGCAACGCGAATTCGTCTGCGGCGAACGCCACCAGAAAACATAACGCCAATGCAGCGAATATCAATCTTTTGTAGAGTAGAGACCCACGCCTCGGCGTTGCCGCCGATGCGACTTCCCCCTCGTCAAACCGTACGTGCGGATTTCCCGCATACGGCTTTCCATTGAGTTTGATGGCGAAGACGTCGGCGTTGGCGTCGGACTTGAAGTCGCCCGGAAGATCGAACGCGATGCCGTTGGCGTCCTTTCTACAGACGAACTCCGCGCCGCTTCCGAGATGGACGACCTTCGCCGCCACCACTGGCAGAGTCTGACGCCCAGAACGCTTCTCCCCATCCTTCCACAGCCTTATCGCGTATTCGACGCCTGTCCTGCTGTTGCGGGTGAACGCCCAGTCTCCCTTGCGGTACGGCGCAAGCGGGCGCGTCTCGTAAATCGCCTCGCCGTTCGTCTTCAGCCACGCGCCGAGAGCCTCCATGCGCTTGAGCGCCTCGTGCGGAAGCCGTCCGTCGGGCTGCGGACCGACGTTGAGCGCGAGGTTGCCGCCCTTCGCCACGACATCTATCAACAGATGCACGATCTCACGGTTGGACTTGTACACGTCGTCAAAGTGGTACCCCCAGTACTTGCCGATCGTGATGCAGCTTTCCCATGGTACGGCAATCGGGTCTTTCGGCACTGTCTGCTCCGGCGTGATCACGTTCTCGCACGTGCCCCCGGCCGTGCGGTCGACCGCAATGAGAGCGGGGTTGTACTTGCGCGCCTCGGCGATGATGTCCTCGATGCCGATGTCGAGTCCCGCCCGACGCTGGACCTGCCCGCCGTCGAGCCAGATGATGTCCACCTTGCCGTAGTCGCGCACGATCTCGACAATCTGGTTCTTGGTGAACTCCCTGAAGCGCGCCCACTTCTCCGGGTTCTTCTTCACGTTGTACGTCGGGAATGGCGTCGTCTTGCGTCCGATGCCGTGGTCCTCCCAGAAGTCGGCGTGGTGCCAGTCCGGCTTGGAGAAGTACGCGGCGATTCCCAGCCCCTCGGCGCGGAACGCGTCGAACACGTGCTTCACGATGTCCGCGCGCTTGTCCGTGGAAAACGGACACTCCGGCGACGTCACCTTGTAGTCAGAGTACTTCGTGTCGTACAGACAGAACCCATCGTGCTGCTTCGTGGTGAAGAGAACGTACCTGAAGCCGTTGTCCTTCGCGGCCTTCGCCCATTTCGCGGGCTGGAAGC
The DNA here is from genome assembly GCA_902799955.1 of uncultured bacterium. GTDB lineage: Bacteria > Verrucomicrobiota > Kiritimatiellia > RFP12 > UBA1067 > UBA1067. Next base: position 25,009 of record CADCCQ010000060.1, read on the forward strand.
GAACGGGATTGAACGAGCGGATCAGCCCGAAGTACTGGCGCTTGAACTCGTCGATGTCGGTTGTCCAGTCCACTTCAACGCGCGACCATCTGGCCCTGCTGTCACAGAGCGGCCAGGACTCCTTGATACCGATGTCGGAGTAAAGTCCGAGACACATCATCAGCGCAAGCTTCTGGTCCTTGAACCACTCGAGCCTTTCGAGCACCTCCGGTTCCTTTGGATAGACGTAACCCTTCGGCGTGTAGCCGTGGACGCCGTCCTTGATTCCGTCGCCGAACGACGGGAGCGAAAGCGCGGCGGCGCAAAGCGCCATCGCGGCCATGCCCAAAACGATTTTCTTGTAGAGTAGAGACCCGCGCCTCGGCGTTGCCGCCGATGCGACTTCCCCCTCGTCAAACCGTACGTGCGGATTTCCCGCATACGGCTTTCCATTGAGTGCTTTTCCTGTTGTCATTTCGTTTTCCCTCTCTGTTGTTGCCCATGCGGGTGGTTTGTTTAAGGTGTGGCAAAAGACATCGGACTTCTGACAACGGACGATTTGCGAAGTCCGCTGTCAGAAGTCCGAAGGCCTTCCTCGAAATGTCGTGTAACGAGCGATGCGCCCGCTGTATTAGCTCCGTCAGGCAATGAGGGGGGGGGGGGTACCGGCGCCATGCGCGGACGCGCCACGCACCGTCTATGCGCGATTCTATGGAGGGTGGTCATGTGCATGGTGTGGTTATGCCTTTTCAGAAACATTGTGAGCCGCGTGTTGATTTCGTTGGCGTTGAGAACGGCATCGTGTTTTTTTGAGCTGAGTGGCGGCCGTGGCCACCGCATCTACCCATTCTCTTTCTTCACCCATGTCACGCTCTCCCTGCAACTGCTCAATCTGCACTTTCTCGAGTTTCAAAATCGGCGCAATCTCACAGAGCGGCAAGAATCCTATTTTCAATACTTTTCTGGCCATCAAGAACAGTTGTGCGTCAATCACTTTTCGATAATCCTCTAGGAATCTAATACAAAATCCTTTGCAATACGAATCCAGCATCAGATTCTCTATTATTTCGCAATGAGGCTTGCCTCGATCTTCCTCCAACAACATCTTTACGTGATGCAAACTCTTATTAAAACCCAGCGGCCGTAGTTTACTGATTTTAGACATTATGTGCTTTTCTCTTTCCGTAAGAGGTCTGGACGGCAGATTGTCGTCCTTGCGCACGTCACTATCAGACGCCTTCCTACGGGCTATTCCATTCCTCTTGCTCATGACATCACTTCCCAATCTGAGAATTCTGATTCAAGCCACCGACGGCCGGAGCTTCTTGACTTGGGCGAGCGAAAGGCCGGTGTATCTTGCGATGTCCTTCAATGCAAGAACGCCGTCCTTCAGCATCCGCTTCGCCATCGCGAGCATGGTCTCGCGCTTGCCGCGCTCCACG
>CADCCQ010000061.1 GCA_902799955.1 uncultured bacterium
TCGCCGCAGGCGCCCTGTCCGGTCTTGGTGTACTGGGCGGCCTCCATCTCGATGAAAAGGTCGTCAGCCATTGAGGTATTCCTCGCTGCCGCCCTCGCGTAGGCGCTTGCCGACGGTCTGCGACTCGTACGCGCCCGCGATCTCGTTGAGCATGATCTCCGTCTCGGCGATGTGCTCGCCGAAGAGGCGCGCGACCTGCTGGACGGTGTACACGTTCTTGCGGATGACGTCGCGCGCCTTGGCGGCGATCTCCTCGCGGCGCCCCTCGTTCTTCGTGACGTCCTGCACGACCGCGCCGGCGAACTTGCCCACGCTGATCGGGAAGACGCTGATCGTCACGATGCGGCCCTTCCACGGCTGGCGGTACTTGACGATCTCGCTGCCATGCGCTACGGCGCCCGCGAAGAGCTCCGCGAAGTCAGGCATGAAGCCGTCCATGGCAATCCCGTCGAGGTTGCCGAGCGCGTCGAACTCCTCCAGCGCGCCCGCCATCTCGGCGAAGAGGCGATTGCACTCGACGACGAACCCCTTCGCGTCAACGATCACAACGCCCGCCGGGATGTACTTGATGAGCGCGTTGGACGTTCGCTGGAAGTTCTTCTTGAGGTAGATGTGGCACATCGCCTCCTCGGCCTTGCCGGCGAGGAGGGCCTTGGCGAACTCGCGGCACGAGTTGTAGCCGCACGCGCCGCAGTTGATCTCGTCCGCCTTCGTGGTCTTCCCCACGCGCGCAAGCGCGCCGGCGATCGCCGACTCGTCCGGCTCGTCGTCCACGACGGCCTCCGCTGGATACGCGGACGTGCCGCAGTGCGTGAGGCACCGCCCCGACGACGCGCGGATCGGCGCCGTCGCGTCCGTCGCGAAGAGCGTCGCGAGGCCCGAGGCGCCGCGCGGCATCGCCGGGCCGTTCACGCAGCCGCCCGGACACGCCAGCACCTCGACGAACAGCTTGCGCGGGAACTTCTCGGGATGGCGCGTGAACTCGGCGGGATCGAAATCCTCCAGCATCCGCCTAAAATCCTCGAGTCCGGACACGGAAACGTACCGCACGTCCGTCTTGCCGTCGCGGAGCGTATCGTTCATGCCGCCCTCGACGGAGTAGAAGCGCCCTTCCTCGGCCGGACCGAGCGCGAGCTCCGCCTCCTCGTCGAACTTGATGCCCCGCTCTTCGAGAAACTGCTCAAGCGCGGGGAAGAGAACCGCCAGCGCCAGTTCGTCGGGATGCGCGTCGGACTCGTTCTTCTTCGCCGCGCAGGGTCCGAAGAACACGACCTTCGCCTCGTGTCCGTACTTCTCCTTGATGAGACGGCAGTGTGCGCGGACGGGAGACGGCAGCGGCGAGATGAACGCCGCGTAGCCGGGCAGGTACTTGCGCACCATGTCCACGGCCGCCGGGCAGGCGGACGAGATGACGAGCGGGGAGTCCGTTTCCTGGAGAAGCTTCGAGACGTGCGCGCTCACCGACTCCGCGCCGTGGGCCGTCTCGCTCACCCCGGCGAAACCGGCCGCCTTCAGAGCGGCGGCGATCTGCCCGATCGTCACGCCCTTGAAGTAGCCGGCGAAGCTCGGCGCGATGGACGCGTACAGCTTCGCGCCGGACGCGACGAGTTCCTTCAGGCGCGCGAGGTCGCTCCTGATCTTCTTCGCGTGGGCGGGACACACCTTCACGCATTCGCCGCAGGCAACGCACGCCTCGGGAATCACGCTCGCCTTGCCGTCCACGATGCGGATGGCCTTCACGGGACAGTGCCGAACGCATTTGTAGCAGTCCTGGCACTCGTTCTCGGTCGTATAGACTGGACTTGTAAGCATATCTTACCCATTAACCTTTCTGCGGAAACGTCGCCTCGAGGATGTCACGCATCACAAGCGGGTCCACGTGTTTGTAAATCTTGCCGTCAACGACCACGATCGGACCGTCCGCGCAGTTGCCGGTGCACAGGCTCGCGCCGAGGTCCACGTCCACCTCGTCCTTGAGCCCACGCTCCGCCATAAAGTTGCCATGATGTCCTCGCTAAGCCTCCTTGTCATTTTCCTTCTCTGCAAGCGCAACCATCCCGCCTTTGACGAGATGTAGACTGGTCTGCCCTGACCCAGTTGCCGAATTTAGAGTAGAAATGCCCGCGACACGAATGAGTCATGCCGAGGCCGTTGCCGATGGCCTTGTCCTTGACCTTGATCTCGTTGTAGGCCGCATAGACGGCGCACGGCGGGCAGGTGGTGTCCGAGAATCCGACGGCGACGCGCACTGGGCACGTGATGCGGGAGGCGAAGTTCGCGCCGTCGAAGTACCGCGCCCACCTCTCGGCGGCGGCGCGGCGTTCGGGGGTGGAGGAATTGTTCTCGACGACCTGCGGCCAGCCGCTCTGGCGTCCCTTCAGGTAGCCCATGGTGTCCGTGATCGCGGGCACGTAGAACGCGGCGCGCGTGAATGCGCGGTTGAGTCCGCACAGGTAGAATCCGAATCCGCCGCCCTGCGACGTGCCCTGGTAACGGAAGCGCGATTTGTCCACGTCCGGACGCGCCGCGACCCAGTCCACGGCGCGGTCGATGCCGAGGATGACGGGATAGAAGAAGTAGTCCTCGCGTGATTCCGTGATCCCCGCCTGACAGTAGCGCGGCGCGCCGAACCGCGCGGCGAGAGCGGCGTCCATCTCCTTGTACTTCGCCTCGAGCCCGATCTTGTGCCACTTCCAGTCGGGCGCAAAGGGATAGACGCTGAAGCGCACGCAGATCGCGTCCCCTCTCCCCGCCATGTCGTTCGTCCAGCTGCCGAAGCCCGCCGCGTTCACCTCGAAGTCAACGGGGAACGGCGCCTTCGTCTTGTCCTTCGGCACACTCATGTAGCCATGGACGCGGCGGCCGAAGGTGGCGAACGAGATGCGGTAGAAGTCGAAGGCCGCAGTGCTGCGCTCCGGCACGCGGGTCGCCTGCGCATCAAGCGGAACCTCGCGGGCTAGACGCGCGCGAGCATCGGCCCAGAATGCGTCGAAGTCCGCCGGCGACGGACTCCCCTTCTGGATCTTCTCCGGCTCGAAGCCCGCGCTGAACACGAACGGATCGTTGCGTCCGCTCTTCGTCGACGGCAGGGTGAGACGCAGGAACCCGGGTTCGCGCAGCGTGCCCGAGACCTTGAACACGGCACCGACCGACGACACTTCAAACGGCATGTTCGTAAAGACGGTCGTGCCGAAGTTGTCCAAGACAGCGAAAGCCCGTTCCGATCCCGCCAGGTTTTTCTTCTCCAGCAGTCTGACCGTAAACGTGGCCGTCTCGCCGCAGCGGTAGATGCCGTCCGACCTGTCAAGATCCACTTTGTACGTCGCGGCAGACGCCGCAATCCAGACCGTCGCCACCGAGGCGGCAACACACAACTTCCCGAAGAGTGAATTTTTCATGGCGTTAGGCATACGATCATTTCAACAACGCCTGGATGAGCTTGTCGTAGGACTCCACGACAACCGCGCCCTTCAGCAGTTCGGCGGCCTTGCGCTTATCCGGCGTGTCGCAGACGGCGACGACCCTGCCGCCGCGCGCGATGAAGGCGTTCATCTCCTTCGCCTCGTCGGCGTTCGTCTTGTCGGTGAGGACGACCGCGTCGAGATGCTCGAACGCCCCGCCATCCTTGCCAGGATACACGTGGAAGCGCCTGTCATGCAGAAGCGTCCCGAACAGGAACTCCGCCGATGCCTTGTCCGACGAACGGTACCTGAGCGAGAGCGCGCCGCGCGTCCTGTTGAGATACGCAGGCGACGGCGCAACGCCCGTGAGGTACTTGATTCCGCTCCGCACAATGTCGTGGTTCGCCTCCTCGAATTCGGGATGCGGACACGAGATGAACACCTTGCCCTTGCCCGCGCGTCCGCCAGCGAACGCGCCCTTGCCGAGCATATCCTCCACCGGCTTGCCGCTCGTGGTGCTGATCTTCCGCCCGGCGTAGCTGCCGAGGATCTTGATGTCGGAATCCGCAACCGGCTTACCCGGAACGAGCGCGGGACCGCCCGCATACACCACGGTACGAGACTTCCCGACGCCTTCAAGCGCCTTCTGCCCCTCCTCCGTGAACTTCACCTTGATCGGGGCGGAGCCGCGGTAGTGAGCGGGGTCGTCGCCCTTGAACGGCGCGAGCCCGAGTCGCGGCCTGTTCGGGAGCGACTGCTGCAGCGCCATGAACGCGCCGGCGCATACGCCATAGTACTTTCCGCCGTTCAGCACGAAGCGCCTGAGCGCCTCCGCGCCCTTCTCGCCGAGCGCATTGTACTGCGAGGTGCAGCCGCCGCCGGGCTGGACGACGAGGTCGATGGAGTCGAGCCCGCCGTTCACATAGTCCTCAGGCGAGAGGAACTTCAGCTCGTACTCTGGCGCGACCGCGAGCATCCGTGCGATGGAGATGCTGGAGTTCTTCGGGTCCTGGTAGATTCCGGCGCGGATGGGCTTTGCCACCTTCGCGGGGAACGGGGAATGGAGAACGGGCAGCGGTTCCGCCGCGAACGCGCGCAGTGCCGCGAACGCGGCATCTGCGTCCACTACGCACGTCACGCCGAGGTTGAGCTTGCCGGCGACCTCCGCCGCACAGCCCCAGGCGAAGATGCGTCCGCCGCGCGCAATAAACTCCTTCGCACGCCCCGCGTTGTCGCCGCCGAGACTCGCCTTGAGCATGTTCGCCCCCGCACCGGCGGGCGCGAGCACCGCGTCGACGTCCCGGAGCCCGCCGGACTCGACCGCCTTCTTGTTGAGCGGCACGACGTCGAACTCGCCGTTCGTGACAAGCCGTTGGACGAGTTTCGCCGTCTCCACCCCGAACGAGTCATCGCACATGAAACCGACGACGAGCTGCCCGCGCCGACGCTGCGGATAGTCCCATTCAAACTCCTTCCGCCCCGTCACGTACCGGAACGCGCCCTTCAGGAGGAAGTGGTCGTCCACATCGAACTCCGGATGGACGGCGAAGACGAAAAGCCGTCCCTTGCCGTACGTCCCCGCGACAGCCGCCGCGCAACCCGCCCGCGACGGACGCTCCTTCTCGCTCATGGAATTGAGATCGCTGTCGTATGTCGCCACGACCTCGATGTTGGCACCCTCGACCGGCGTTGACGGCAATAGTACGGGGCCTTCCGAAAACCGTACGCTCACCTTGCCCTTCTTGATGCCCGCAAGCGCGGTGGCGCGTTCGTTGAAGGCGATGGACATGTCCGCCTTGCCGCCGGACGGACCGAACTTGAACGGAATCAGGTGCAGCATGTCCGGATGGTGCCCCGCCGGCTCCATCAGAAGACAGCACCCGGCGCACGTTCCGACGTACCCGCCGCCCTGCCGAATAAAATCCTTGACCTTCTCGCGCCCTTCCTTGCCGAGCATCTTCGCCTCAGTGACGGACGATCCGCCGGGCATCACGAGGACGTCCATCGCTTCGAGCGCGCCCGCGCGCACCGCCTCGCCGTCAACCGGCGTCGCCACGGCGCCCTTCATGCGCGCCGTGATCTCAAGCCAGCGAAACGCACCGATGTTGCGCGCGCCCTTATCCACAAACACCGCCACGCGCAGCGGCTTCTCCGCCGCCGTTTCGGCGACATTCCCCGCGTCGGGTCCGACGCATCCCGCGAAAGCGGCAAGCACCGCCGCCGCTATCATCATTAGTTTCTTCGTTTTCATAATGGATTATTATATCAAATTCACTTCGTTTCGTGTTGCGATTTTTCGACCCAAACACGCATGCGCTTGACGAACTCTGGCTTGAAGGTCTTCTCCAGACGCGGCCAGTCCTTTTCGGCGAACGTCTTAACTGCGGCGGCGCGCTCCTCAAGCAGTTTCGCCGCGTCGGCTGGATGTGCCGCGATCGCATCGCGCGTCTTCCAGATGATCTGCCACGACGTGGGGAGGTTTGCGGCGGCTTTCGGCCAGCCGCGTCCGGCAAGGGCGAGTCTGAAGTCCTCCGTGAGCGCGGCGACGCGCGTGTATTCGCCCTTCATGCCCGAAAGATAGGATGCCGTCATGCAGGCGAGCCCAGGATACACAAGCTCCACCACCGTCTCGCGCGTGCCGTCCTGCGGCGGCGTTTTCACGACCACGGCCAAGTCTTCGGCATCGTATTCCCATGCACACTCCTTGCCGTTCACCTTCACGGCGAGCGGCACGGCGGCAAGCGGGAATTTGAGCGTATAGGAGCCCTTGCGCGGCGCAATGGTCACGCGGTTCCCTTCGCGGCGGATCGCGGTGCGGCGGAAATTCGTCGCGTAGTCGGCGTTGTCTCCGCCGTCTTCGTACAACGAAGTAGAAACAGCAGCTCCCTTTTGTTGTCCATGTAGAACATGTAAGTCATGAAGATGGTTTGCATGTTCTACCTGTTCTACATGGACTGAAGTTTTATAGGGCGCGCAGAAGAGCACGAGGTCGTCCGTGCCGGGATTGCCGAGGCGTTTGACGGAATCGGGATACATCGGAATCACCGCGCCCGCCTTCACGAACCACGGCGTCTCCTCCACCGTGTAGCCGCGCTTCAGCTTGCGCCCGCCCTCCACGAGCTCGCCCCTTGAGACATCGTACCACGTGCCCTTCGGAAGCCACACCTCGACCTCCGCCTCCTTCGTCACGGGATCGACGGCCTTCGTGACGGGCGCAACGAGGATGTCGTCGCCGAACATGTACTGGTTCACGGAATCGTACGCGGCATTCTCCTCCGGCCAGTCGTAGTACATCGGACGGCACAGGCACACGCCCGTGTCGTACGCCTGGCGCGCGGCGGTGTAGATGTAGGGCGCAAGGCGGTAGCGCAGACGGTACGCCTCGCGGAGGATGAAGAAGTGGTCGGCGTACTTCCACGGACGGCGATCGGCAAGCGAGTCCTTGGACGGGTGGGTACGGAAGATCGGCGTGAACACGCCGCACTGCATCCAGCGCGTGAGGAGCTCGCCGTTTTCCTCCCGCTTGAACTGGGGGCGGTTGTGCCCGCCGAGGTCGTGTCCCCAGTAGCCGTAGCCCACGTTCGACGCAGTGGCGGTGAACCAAGGGATTGCCTCGAGCATCCGCCACGAACTCTCGCCATCGCCGGAGAAGCCGATCTGGTAGCGGTGCGAGCCGAGTCCGCCCCAGCGGTGGTAGATGATGGGACGCTTCACGCCGCCGCCCGGCCGCACGCGCGCCGCGTCATGCGTGGCGAAGAGGTGGTTGAGCCAGAAGGTGTTGTTCAACGTGGGCTTGCCCTTCGCCATCAGCCACTGCTGCCAGTCAAGCCAGAAGCAGTCCACACCCAGCGCCTCCAACGGCTCGATGACGTCCTTGAAATAGACTTCCGCCCAGCGTTCCTCGTCGCCGCGGAACGGAATCACGCCCTTGCCCTTCCAGCCGTAGTCCTTCGCGAAGCGCGGATAGACGTCTTCGCATTCCGGGATGCCGCAGGCGGGGTGCATGTTGAGCGGCGCGTGCAGTCCCTCGTCGTGCAGGAAGCGGAACATCTTCGCCGGATCGGGGAAGTAGCGGCGGTTCCACGTGTAGCCGCCCCAGCCCCACATCTGCCCGCCTTTGGGCTGTATGATGTCGGGACGCTCCCCGATGCCCCAGTTCTCGTGCCAGTACATTTCAATCACGCACACGTCCACAGGGATGCCGACGGAGTTCATCTCGCGCACGACCTGGCGGTAGTCGGACTCCGTGTCGTTCCAGAACCGGCTCCACCAGTAGCCGAAAGCCCACCGCGGCGGCAGCGGAATGCGTCCCGCCACCTTCACGTAGTCACCGAGACACCCCTTGTAGTCATGCCCATACGCAAACACCGTAATATCGCGGTACGCACAATTCCCCATTCCCACCCCTGCTAGGGCATCGCCTTCGGCGACTCGCTTCGCTCGGGGGATACGTTCCCCATTCCCCGTTCCCCTTCTTGGACGCTCCTCGACCCATTCCTTCCAGTAGTCGCCACCTTTCACGAACAGCGGCTTCTTCGTATCGTCCACAACAGCCACGCCTCGACGCGAAAGTACACCCTTCTCCATGCGCGGCAGCAGATCCTTGATGCTCGTTCGCCCATCGATGGTGCGCATCGTCCCCAGCAGATTCTCCTTATCTTCCGAAAGAACTGCAACCGAAATCATGTCTTTTTTAATGTTGCCATTGTTGCCAATGTTGCCAGTTCCAATTCCCAATTTCCAATTTGGCTTGTCCCCTTCATTGGCAACATTGGCATTGGCCATTGGCAACATTTCCACATTGGCAACACTTACAACAAGATTGCTCTCGTTGAAAGCGCCGCCCGTCCACTCAAGGCGCATCTTGTCCGTCGTGATCACCGCGCCGTCGCCTTCCCGCTCGAACGTGTGCTTGACCGGCGGCTGGACGCGATTGATGAAGGTGAGGCTCGGACGGTCCTCGAACGAACCGTCCTCGCTCCATTCGCAGCGGACCATACGGTCCGTGAGGAGCGTGAACCGCGCCTTGCCCGCGAACTCCGTATTGCCCACGACGACCGCACACGATGCGGCGCATACGCCCTCTGTGCCGTCGATCGCCGTTCCCGCCGTGCCGGAGAACGTGAGCGCGCCCGTTCCCGCGTTGGCGAACACCTTGCGCGAAACCGTATCCCACAACACGCCTTCGCCGCCTCTTCTCGCGGGGACGAGATTCACGATCGCCTTCCCGTTCGCGTCATCGAAACGCGCGGAATACCACTTCGCGTGGCAGTAGCGCCCGGAAAGTCCGCGATTGCAGTCGTCGTCCCACGAGCAACCGAGCAGAATCGTCCCTGCGTCCGTGTGGGTACCGATGGAACCTGCCGGCATGTCCTTCATCACCGTTGCATCGTCAAGCGACGCCGTGCGGTTGGCAATGGCGATCGTGTGCGGTACGGAGAGATCGCCCAGCGTGAACATGAGGTCAGGCGTCTTGCCGTCCGCCTTCAGCGACTCGCCCCGATAGCGCATGTAGAACTCGCCGTCTTTCCCGTTCGCCTTGCGTCCGATGGTAAAGTCGTCGGTCGGCAGGCTTCCCATCAACGACGCCCAGGGGTTCTTGTCCGCCAGCTGGTAGTCTTTCGGCGCATACTGGAACTTGATTGCGAGGCCGTAAACTCCCGTTGCCTTGACGTCGGTATCGACGTATTGGTTTTTCCCCACATAGACCCATCCGCCCTCGTCCAGGAGCCGCACCTTGCTCGTGGCGAGCACGCGAAACACCTGTCCCGGCGCGACCTTGCCGCGAGAGAAGCGGTATTGGGAGGACTGCGCTCCGTCGCGGCCAACATCGCATTTGACGCGGTTCGCCGCCGGCCAGTCGGCGAGGTTCGTACCACGGTCCACGTCGTCCCACACGAAGTAGAGCGCAGATGTTTCGTCAAGCGTCCCCGCCGGAACAGACGCCACCACGTCGCTCCCGTCAAAGGCTACGGGAATCGGCATCGCGGCCTTTGCCGCAACCGCCGCGCACATCGCGACTGCGAGCGACATCGCCCTCACAAAACAAGTGTTTCTAGACTCCATCGTTGGTTCTCCTTGCTTCTGTATTCTAGTCTTCATTGTCTTCCTCAAAGCCATTTGGCAACAGTGTACGGTCATTGCGTTTAATTATATCACAAATCCCCGGACAAGACTGGGGGATTAATATTTCATTTCCTCGCAGCCGTTTGTATGCTATAATATTGCCACAACGCCCGAGTGGCGGCGAAACAATTCAAACCAACATGAAGATCCTAGTCTGCATAAAGCAGGTGCCAGGCACCACACAGGTCGAGATCGACGAGACTACCGGAACGCTGAAACGCGACGGCGTGCCGGCCAAGATGAACCCATTCGACCTCTATGCGCTGGAGACGGCGCTGAGGATCAAGGCCGCGGCGGGAGACGGCGCCGAGGTGACCGCGCTCACGATGGGCCCTCCGCAGTGCGAGCGCGTCGTGCGCGAGGCGTTCATGATGGGCGTGGACCGCGGCGTGATCCTCTCGGACCGCGCGTTCGGCGGCGCGGACGTCCTGATGACGAGCTTCACGCTCGCGCAGGGAATCGCAAAGACCGGCCCCTACGACCTGATCGTATGCGGCAAGCAGACGACGGACGGCGACACGGCGCAGGTCGGCGCGGAGATCGCCGAGTGGATGGGCATCCCGCACGTAGTGAACGTGAAGTCGATCGACAAGGTGGCGAAGGACTCGATCTCGCTCACCGTCGACCTCCCGGACTGCACTCTCGCCGAGCGCATCCCCTATCCGTGCCTCGTCACGGTGGAGAAGGGAATCTTCGAGCCGCGCCTCCCCTCCTACAAGCTCATGAAGGCGACGGCCGACCGTGAGATCACGTGGCTCGGGCTCAAGGACCTCGACGACTCCGACCCGAAGCACTACGGACTCAACGGGTCGCCAACGCAGGTGAAGAGGATATTCCCGCCGGACGCGCACGTGGAGCACGTGCATCTCGACGGCGACGACGCGGAGAAGGCCGCGAAGCTCGCCGACCTGCTGGACGAAAGAAAGTTCCTTCAGTGACGGAGACATGACAATGTCATACATCAAGATACACCAGACGAAGATTTCCGACAAGGACGCGGCCAAGGCGCTGTGCCCGTTCGGGGCGATCTCCGAGAATGCGTCCGGAGAGCTGGAGATCGGCGCGGGGTGCCGCATGTGCCGCCTGTGCATCCGCAAGGGCGCCGGCGCGTTCGAGTTCGTCGACGACTCCGCGCCGGGCGTGGACAAGTCGAAGTGGCGCGGGGTCGCGGTCGTCGCCGAGGTCGGCCCCGGCGGCGAACTTCATCCCGTCGGGCTTGAGCTCCTCGGCAAGGCGCGCGAGCTCGCCGCGAAGATCGACCACCCAGTCCTCGCCGTCGTCATAGGCGCGAAGACCGAGGACGCCGTCCGCAGGCTGCTCGCGCATGGGGCGGACGAGGTCTACGTATACGAGGACCCCGCCTTCGAGCACTTCAGGATCGAGCCGTACGCAAACGCGCTGGAGGACTTCATCAACGCCGTGCGCCCGTCGTCCGTCCTCGTCGGCGGAACGGTCAACGGGCGCTCCCTCGCGCCGCGCGTCGCCGCGCGCTTCCGCACCGGGCTGACGGCGGACTGCACGGTCCTCGACATGTCCCCTTCCACCGACCTCGACCAGATACGCCCCGCCTACGGCGGCAACATCATGGCGCACATCAACACTCCGCGCCACCGCCCGCAGTTCGCGACCGTCCGCTACAAGGTGTTCTCCGTGCCGTCGAAGGGCGAACCGCGCGGGCGCGTCGTGCGGCGCTCGCTCGCGCCGGAGCTTCTCGCCTCGAAGATAGAGATCCTCTCGCGCACGCCGAAGAGCGCCGAGAAGGGAATCGAGGAGACCGAGGTCCTCGTCGTCTGCGGGCGCGGCGTGAAGCGCCCCGAGGACATCGCGCTCCTGAGGGAGCTGGCGACCCTCCTCGGCGGCGAGGTCGCCTCGACCCGCGCCGTCGTCGAGGCCGGGTGGCTCGACGCGAAGCGGCAGATCGGGCTCTCCGGGCGCACCGTGAAGCCGAAGCTCATCATCACATGCGGCGTGTCGGGCGCGATACAGTTCGTCGCCGGGATGAGCGGGGCCGAGACGATCGTCGCGATCAACTCGGACCCGAAGGCTTCAATATTCAAGGTCGCGCACGTCGGGCTCGTCGGCGACCTCTACACAATTGTCCCTGAACTCATCGCCCGCGTCAAGGCGAAGAAGGAGGCGAAATGAGCTACAAGAGTTTCGACGGCGACGACCTCGCGTTCCTGAGGTCGATCTGCGGCGGGGAGCGCGTGACCGCGCGCGACGCGATCGGCGAGGACTACTGCCACGACGAACTGGGCGGCGCGTTCGCGCGCCCAGACGCGCGCGTGCAGGTCCTCTCCGTCGAGGAGATCTCCGCGGTGATGCGCTATGCGCACGAACACTGCATCCCGGTGACGGTGCGCGGCAGCGGCACGGGGCTCGTCGGCGGGGCCGTCCCCCTGGAGGGCGGAATCCTCCTCGACACAAGCGGCATGACGAACGTCCTGGAGCTGGACGAGCGGAACATGACGCTCACCGTCGAACCGGGCGTGCTGCTCATGGATGTCGCCAAGTACGTCGAGGAGCGAGGGTTCTTCTACCCTCCGGACCCCGGGGAGAAGACCGCCACCATCGGCGGCAACATCTCGACGAACGCCGGCGGGATGCGCGCCGTCAAGTACGGCGTCACGCGCGACTACGTTCGCGCGCTCACGGTCGTCCTCCCGAACGGAGACGTCGTCGAGCTCGGCGGGAAGATCGCGAAGAACTCGTCGGGGTATTCGCTGAAGGACCTGATCGTCGGCTCGGAGGGCACGCTCGGCGTCGTCGCGCGCGCGACGCTCCGCCTGCTGCCGCTTCCAAAGGCGAGGATCTCGCTGCTCGTCCCCTTCCCCGACCTGGAGGCGGCGATCCGCACCGTCCCGGAGGTCATCCGCTCGGCAAGCGTCCCCACCGCGGTGGAGTTCATGGAGCGCGAGGTGATCCTCGCCGCGGAGAAGTTCCAGGCGCGGAAGTTCCCGGACAACTCGGCGGACGCCTACCTCCTGCTGACATTCGACGGCGCGAGCCGCGAGGAGGTGGACCTCGCGTGGGACGCCGCTGCCAAGACATGCCTCGCCAACGGCGCCAAGGACGTCTTCATCTCCGACACGCCGGAGCGCAACGAGTCGATCTGGTCGGCGCGCGGCGCGTTCCTCGAGGCGATCAAGGCGTCCACCACGGAAATGGACGAATGCGACGTCGTCGTGCCGCGCGCGAACGTCGCCGACTTCGTGCTGTTCTCCCACGCCCTCCAGAAGCGCCACGGTGTGCGCATCCGCTCGTTCGGACACGCCGGCGACGGCAATCTTCACATCTACGTGCTGCGCGACGAACTGGGCGAGGAAGAGTGGAAGGCGAAGCTGTCGGCCGTCTTCGACGACCTCTACGCCAGGGCGCGGGAGCTGGGCGGACAAGTCAGCGGAGAGCACGGCATCGGCAGCGCGAAGCGCCCCTACCTCGCCGCGTCGCTCTCGCCGGAGACGCGCGCGCTCATGCGCGGCATCAAGGCCGTATTCGACCCGAAGAACATCCTGAACCCGCACAAGATAGTCGGCGACTGACCGCCCAAGCGCAGCGCGGATGACGGGCCGCCCCTGATCTTTCGGCTTCGTAAACGGTTGAGCTCCGCCAGCCGCGTCTTTACCTTCGCCTTACGGCTAGTTTACATTCCCGTACGCAATACGGGCTGCCAGCACGCCGATAGTCATGGCAGGTGGGCTTGGGAATCGGCACCGACTCCCCCTCGGCAAGGTGAAACTCCACCTGGCGGAGGGCTAATGATTGGATTTCAAAATTTCAGAGAAGTCGACATCCGGCCATGAGGCCGGGGCGCCGGAGCAGCGAGGGACGCAAATGACAATTGGCGGGAATCCTAGCCGCGCAAGTACACGCCGCTCGACGTTGACGGCGTCCGCGTCAATCACCGGATCGGCGGACGGGTCGAAGTTGTGTACGACGCCCGCGACACGCATTCCCCGCGCCTTGGCGGCCTCGAGGGAAAGGATCGTGTGGTTGATTGAGCCGAGACGCCCGGACGTGACGAGCACCAATGGCCAGCCAAGGGACGCGGCGAAGTCGATGGAGAGGACGTCCTCGGAAAGCGGGACCGCCAGGCCGCCGGCTCCCTCGACCAGGACGACATCGTGCGCTGCAGCGCATTCCGCGACGGCGTCCGAGATGCGCTCCAGGTCGACAGTCCTACCCTCCAGCCTTGCCGCGAGCTCTGGCGACGATGGGAACTTGAATATCTGGGGGGCGGTGAGACCGGTGGCGTCCTCAGGGTATCTGACACCCCCGCAGATTTGGCGGTGTTCATCAAGGTCTTCCGAAAACCCGTCGCAACCTGTCTGCACCATCTTGACGGTGACGACATCCACGCCACAGGCTAAAAGGTGACGGGCCATGAGGCCCGTCACGATTGTCTTTCCGACTCCGGTGTCTATCCCGGATATGAAGTAGACTTTTCCCACTGTCTCTTCTTCAGCCGCGTCCGCTACTTGACGATGACGAGGACCTTCTTCTTGATCCGTTTCATCACCAATGTCGCGCCTTCCTTCGCCAGCTTGCACTTCTCCGTCCCGTCGGCCAGCGCGAACTTGGAGAGGTCGATATCGGACTCGCTCGCCGCCGTCAGAAGGACGACCTTCGCGGCCGACGTGCTCAGTGCGCTAACATCGACGGTCACCGTTCCAGACGCGGGATAGGTGATCGATCCGAAGACCGAAAGCCCGTTCTCGTCTGAGGCGAACGCCTTGAAGGTCGAACCCGCGCTGAACGTCAGGTTGCCGGTCAGCGTACCCGTGCCGCCAATCGTGCCCGCAACCGTCGTCGCACCAACCCACGTGCCCGTGAGGTTGACCGCCGCACCGGATTCAACGGCAAGGTCATTGGAAACCGTCTGGGTGTTAGAAACTGTGAGCGTACCAGCGGTCGAAGTTCCAGGAGCAACGGTAACCGTAGTTATGCGGTCATCGCTATGGAAAACACCGCTATAAGTTGTATCCTTTGCCTGAAGAATCTTCAATGTACGATCCCCAACATTTTTATTTCCACCCCAGTCACTACGCATAGAACCGCTACCGGCAAGGCTGCCAATGATGTTCTCACCTTGCGTAGTCAAGATAAGACCAGCGGAGAGGTTGTTCTCGCAGATCATATTTGTCGGGAAGTTGACCTTAGAGAGCGCACGCCACTTGCCGTTTACATCCGCATATCGCAGTGTGCCAGTACCTGTGATACGAGCATAGTTCGTGCCGCTATCGTTGGTGTTGTCGCTGTCTGTCAGCGTGAACACACCATTGTCGGTCGTGGTAATGGTCGTTCCGCCGCCGAACTTGCCAAGGTTCGGCGCGCGGAGTTCGCCGTCAACCTTGATGCCGCCGACAGCCCACCATGTGCCAGAAGTTTGTTGTGGAGTGACAACTGCGCCCTCGGAGACGTAGATCGTACCTGCCGTCAGCGTGTCGGGAATCGTCTCGCCAAACACAACGCACTTGTTGTTCAGTCCTATAGTGCCGGTGAAGCCCGACCAATCGTCCGTCACGTTGAACACGACGGTTGTAGCACTTCCGTCACCACTGATTGCGCCAGAACCGAGAAGCGTTCCAACCTTAAAGGCAGATGCCTTACCAGAACCACCATTGTTCAGATACAGCGTTCCGGTAACCTTGAGGGGAACTGTGCATGTGTAACCAGTTTCAAGCCAGCCAGTGACATTGTTCAGTTCAACAACTGAACCGCTGTTGCCGTAGTCATTGAACTTGAGCCACACGCCTGTACGGCTATCGCCCACCATGTTAGTGACATCCTTGACCTGCACGGTACCAGTCCAATCGGCATTCTTCCACCAAGCATCGCCTGACACAGTAGGCGCACGTCCAGTGAACACAACCGTGCCGGCGCCACTCACAGCCTTTGTCGTATGAGAACTGGCCAAAGTTCCATCGACGTTGAGCGTACCGTTTACGACAAATCCACCGTTGGCAGTCCAGGTCTTTCCGGAGGGAACCGTCATGGTCACCCCAGACCTGATTTCGAGCTTGCCATTCGGATTTGCCGAAGCCGAATAATCAGGCTGGGAACCACCCACATAGACATACTTTCCAGATAGGTTGAACGCACCCGTGAAGCCGCTGGCGTCAACAATGTAGATGTGCTCTCCAGCACCACCACTACTTCCTGTCGCGAGCGTGCCTGTGCCCTTAAGGGTGTTAACCTTCACCAGGTTTCCAGCCCAGCCATTGTCGTAGGTGAAGGCTATGGTGTTGCCCTCGTCCACAAGTTCAAGCGGAACGGTGTGAACATAAGTGCTGCCATTCCAGGAACTAGTCTGCAAATAGCCGGTCACGCCAGTAAAGCGGACAGTTGAACCAGCATTACCATACTTGGTGCCTTCAAACGCCGAGACCGTTTGGTTCTTGATCCAGACCGTGCCGGACCACCCACTATTCGCCCAACCCTTGCCTTCGACAGGAGCTGTGCCATCATACACGACCGTGCCAGCGCCGGTGAATGTGGTGCCGTCGAGGCGATCGGCGTTGACGTTCATCGTAACGCCGGGGCTGACGTCGATGGTGGCAGAGGAAATCTTCGCGGAACCATCAAGCGTGAGCGTCCCCTGACCGATCACGTAAACCGTGCCAGACAAGGTTTTTGCCTCGTTGACGGTGTAGGTCGTGGCACCGGAGACTTCGATGATGAGATCGCCCTCGCCCGCTTCCGGCTTGACCTCGATGATCTGGATAGCCGCAATGCAGCCTCTCGCATTAGAAGCTCCACCTGCGCGGTGTCCAACGACCGTAAGAGTCGATCCAGAAAGTTCACCCGTCATGAGAACGTTGCCACCTTCCGAAATCGCGTTGGCGCTATCCTTCGCGCCTGAATTGCCCCAAGCCGTCGTGCCTTCCGCCAGGGCGTCGTTCACATACGTGTAGTTCGTGCCATTGATGGTGTCGTAACCAAACGGGACTCCTGCCGTGTCCGTCGAATGGTAAACGATGACACGATACTTGTAGTAGGGAATGCCGCTCACCGTGACAGTGGGGGTTGTATAATTTGCGGACTCGTCAATATAACTTTGGCGAATATCGCTTGAAGCGGTAAGGCCGCTGCAGCTCCAAGATCCGCTTACATTGGAAATCGTAACGTTCACGCCAGGCATAACGGAAGCCGTGCCTGTGGAATCAATGGCGTTGACAGTGCTGAACGTGCTGTTAGCCACCACATAATTGTTCCAAGACGTACCCGGAACATCATATCCGGAAAGACCGACATCGTCACTGGTCGTGAGGCCGTTGCCCGCACCGTTCGTGAAGTTGATGTTGATGGAGGGCTTGTATTCCTTGATGTCGGACGGATCGCCGTCAACCCAGAAGAGGAGAATGCCCGTGGACGTCTGGACGAGTTCGCACGTGCCGACCGCGTTGTCCGTCGTGAGGGTTGTCGTGCCGGTCGAGTTCACCGAGGAGAGGTTCACGGTCCTGACGACCTCGTCGGACGAGTTCTTGACCTTAATCGCGGCGTCCGCCGTGAACGTCGGGGTAGAAGAGGTGAACGAGACAAGCGTCTTCGACTGGACGGACTTTTCATTGCCGGAAAGCGTGACGTCCGCCATCTTGATCTTGTGGTTGGCGGCAGAGACGGCCTGATACGAAACGCTGCCAGCGCCCTTGAGGTAATACTCGAATGTATTGTTGGCGTTGCCGGACGTCAGCCCCACATTCCACGTAATGCCGTTCGCCTTGGCGACGGAGAGTTTAATCACCTGACCATCGGTGATGTTGCCTCCGCCAAAGCCGCCAACTGTCAGCTGGGATTTTTCGTCAACTGTCATCCACATGGTGGTGTCGCCCTGGTACTTAACGAAGCTGTTCATCGTGACAGTGGCGCCGTTGTAGA
This sequence comes from uncultured bacterium, assembly GCA_902799955.1. Lineage (GTDB taxonomy): Bacteria > Verrucomicrobiota > Kiritimatiellia > RFP12 > UBA1067 > UBA1067. Next base: position 17,406 of record CADCCQ010000061.1, read on the forward strand.
GGCCCATCCGAAGGTTCCAGCCTTCCACCGACATGCTTGCATTGATGTTGATGTTGCTTCCATCGAAGAGAATCGGATCCCAGGTGTTTTCGCCGGACTTTGCAGGCGTGCCGGACGGATTGGCTCCGCTGGAATTCCGCCAATTGCCGGTACCATTCCACGTGTCGGTACCGACAAACGACCACGTGTAATTCTCGGTCTCGCCGGTCACGGGGTTGACGGCCGTGAGGGGCAGGGTATAGGTGTTCTCGCTCGCGGTGACCTCCTGTCCGTTGGGCCCGGTCACGGTGCTGAGATAACCGTTCGGATCCGAAAGAGCGATTCCCGTCTTGGGAAGCGTGACGCTGGTGACGCCGGGATCGGCGAGCAGCACGATCGTTTGGCCATAGTTGACGGCGGCGAGGGCGTCTTCGAGCGTCGCATAGTAGGTGTCGCCGATCTGTGCCACGCCGACGAAGAGGAAGTTGGGAAGCTCTTCCGTGAACGAGATGTCGTCAACCGCGCCAATACCCTGGAACGCGAGGGCGGAAAGCGTCAAAGTCGAAGGCTGAAGGCTGGGGAAAAACGTAATGGGTCCGCCGTCCAAGGCCGTGACCAACTGACCGTCGATATAGACATTGAATAACACCTTGTTGTTGGAATTGACCGCCTTGACGGTCAGGCGATACCACGCATCAGGATTGAATGCGCCACACTGAACCTCACCAAGACCGGCCGCAACGTAGTTGTTCGTTCCAAACGTCTCTCCGCTGTATTTGCCGGCGGTGATGACCAGGTTTGACGCGGAATTGAGCCAGACGGCGAGTTTGCCCGCGTCGTCGGCGATGTCCGCCTCGTCGCGGCACTGCTCGAACTTGATGAGCGTGTCGATGTAGAGCCCGCCGTCGCCAAGGTCCACCTGCGTGAACGACGGGGACGAAAACGCGCTGGCCGAACCCTCTGCCGCGCGGTAGAGAAGGTTTTCGGCATCGACCGCGAGCGCGATCGAGGTCTCCGCTTCGGCAAACTGGTTCGGACGCCCGCACGCGCCGCCGTAGTAGTTCGCGGCGAGGGACATGTTCGTGCCGGACTGCGCATCGGCGGAGTACCAGTAGTACTTGCCACCTTCGGCGGCGGCCCCGGAGGCGGAGAACGCATCCCCGGCGGTGAGACCGGCGAACGTCGTTCCGGACGTGGTGGAAAGCGTAGCGGCGCTCGCGGCGAACGCGGCGGCCGCGCCCACGGCTGCGATGAGGAGAGCCTGCAGTTTTTTCATAATTTGTCCCTTCGTTTTGTTTTGTGCTTCCTCGCTAACACCAAAGCCACCAGACAATGGGGAGCAAAGACGCACATATTATATCACATTTCCCGTTCAAAGTCTCGCCCGGGCAAAAAATATTTTCATCACAATTCACCCCCCCCCCGTTCGCCTGCGATGGTCGCGAGAGGGGATGCGAGTGTCCGCCAGAAAAGCAGTTTCCCATCGCCCCAGTCGTGCAAAACAAGTGCGAGACAGAACTCAGTCTGTCTCGCACTGGCGTACATCACCACAAAGGTGATACAGGAAGCACAACCTGGAGAAAAGCGCGCCAGGTACGCGTCTGCGGCTACTCGATGTCCACGACGCTCGCCCAGTGGACGAGGAGCTCGTGGTTCTTCGGCGTCTGGTCGCGGCTGGATTCCGCCGCGGCGACGATCGGGAGCCACTTCTGCACGTCGGGGAGCTTGACCTTCAGCGCCTCGCACGCGAGCGCCATGTACTTCTCCGCCGCCGCGATGTGACCCGAGAGCCAGAAGAGGAGGTACGTGCGCGCGACGTCGGCGAGCGGGTCGCCGAGGCGCACGTGGCTCCAGTCGATCACGCGCCAGTCGCCCTTCGGTGTGATGATCACGTTCGTCGGGTTGAAGTCGCCGTGGCAGAGCGCCTTCCCGCGCGGGAAGCTCTGGAGCTTCATGTGCAGGTCGTAGCGCGTCTCGCGCGGCAGCGGCGAGGCGGAGATCTGCTTGTCGAGCTTGTCCGCGAGGTTGCCCATGCGCTCGGACGTCTTGGAGAAGATCTCGCACTGGATCGCGACGAACTCCTTCAGGTACTTCGCGAGGTTCTTCCTGTCCTTCGCCATCACGTCGGCGAGCGTCTCGCCCTCGATCCACTCGCGGCGGATGCACCAGTGGTCGCGGAGCTTCATCACCTCGATCACCTTGGCGACGGGAAGGCCCGTCTCTGCGGCGCGCGCCTCGTTCATCGCCTCGTTCAGGATCGCGCTCACCTTGTAGCTCGGCCCGAACACCTTGAGCACCGTGCCCTTGTCCTTCGTCACGACCTTGTCGGTACGCTCCAGGAGAACCCTGTCCTGCTTGCGCGGACGGCCGCGCTTCGCGGGAATCTTCTTCGCCGGCACCGCCTTCGCAGGTTCCTTCTTTACTGCATTCTTCTTCATTTCAAAACTCCTATACCTTTCAACTTTTCAACCTTTCAACTTTTCAACCCTTCAACTTCACACCGCCTCGTGCCTGCCGTAGTAGGCGTTGAGGTACATCTGCTTGATCTCCGACATCAGCGGGTAGCGCGGGTTCGCGCCGGTGCACTGGTCGTCGAAGGCCTGCTCCACCATCGCGTCGAGGCGGTCGAGGAAGTCCTTCTCGTCCGGCACGTAGTCGCGG
>CADCCQ010000062.1 GCA_902799955.1 uncultured bacterium
ATCGTCAATGTGATGAACGATCCCAACCTCTGGGAGCCGCGTATCGCTGTCTATCCGGAAATCGTCGTCTATCGCGGCAAGACGATCATCCGCATACATGTACCGACAGGTCCAGACGTCTATCGTTTCAAGGGGAAGTGCTACGACCGTGTGAACGAGTCGGATGTCGTTGTCCGTGGAACGGCGCCGATTGCCGACATGTTCATCCGCAAGCGCGAGATATACACAGAGAGGCGGGTTTATCCATTCGTGACGAAAGCAGATTTGCGGCTTGACCTTCTGCCGGCCATACGTAACATGGTACTTTCTGCACATGGGCCGGAACATCCTTGGATTCATGAGGACGATGATGCGATATTGCGTTCGGCAAGATTGTTTGGACGCGACCCGGTAAGCGGCAAGGATTGTTTCAACGCCGCCGCCGTCTTGCTTCTTGGAAATGACTTCATCGTCGGAGACTGCTTCCCCGCATACAAGACGGACGCGCTGCTTCGCCGCGTGAACGTGGATCGCTACGATGATCGTCTTACCGTGACGTCCAATCTTGTCACGGCTTTCGACGAATTGATGAAGTTTGGCGAGAAGCACCTTGACGACAAGTTCTATCTCGAAGAAACGATGCGGGTCAGCATCCGTTCCAAAATACTGCGCGAAATGGTCGGCAACACGCTGGTGCATCGCGAATTCACGAGCGCACTCACGGCGAGGTTCATCATTGAGCGCGACCAGATGTTCACAGAGAACGCCAACAAGGCCATCAACCCCGGCATCATTACGCTTGAGAACTTGAAACCGTATTCCAAAAATCCAATCATCGCAAACTTCTTCCACCAGATAGGCCGCGCTGATGAACTTGGTAGCGGAGTTCGTAACCTCTACCGCTACGTGAAATTGTATTCAGGCGCAGATCCGATCTTTGACGAAGGGGACGTGTTTAGACTTACAGTGCCGCTGAACACCGACCATTCCCCTGAAAATATCGGCGGAGAGACTACACCAAAGACTACAAGAAAGACCACTACAAGAAAAGATGCTACGAGAAAGACAACACCAAAGACTACGCTAAAGACTACGGAAAAGGCTACACTGCAAACTACACTGCAAACTACACTGCAAACTACACTGCAGGGCACGGCCTTGAAGATTGCACAATTGATGTTGTCGCATCCCGAAATAAAGATTGACGAGATCGCGTCAACAGTTGGATTGACGCGTGATGGTGTCAATTATCATATTCGTAAATTAAAGAAGTTGGTAGGTTTGCGCCATGAAGGAGCAGATCAAGCCGGCCATTGGGAATTTGTACCCCTTTCAGAACAACAGGAGAACCGTTAATGGCGAAGTTTCATTATTTGCTGGTAAGGATCGCGGACGAGGGCGTTGTAGCACTTGATGTCTTTCCTGTTGATTCGTGGCGCGCCATACTTGCGATGAAAGAGGTTGGGCTGCTTGTCCGCGAAGGCGGGGACAAGGGCGGCAAGTGGATTGTCAAGAAAGCGGGGCACTGAATCAAACTTTTCGACTTTCTGGTTTTAGGTGGATGTTTTGTGATTTAAGAATTTTCCGCAATGAATTCTCATCTTCCTTTCGGGAGGGGTTTTGTGGGGAGTGTCCCCACGGTTTTTCAAAAGCCTCTTTTAAAATCTCACGCAAAGTTCGCCAAGTACGCAAAGTTTTCTTTAGGAGATGGTTGCAGAACCACGGAATACACTGAATACACGGAAGGGGGGATTGGAGGAGTGTAAAGTGTAAAATGTAAAGTGTAAAATCATTGCGGGGAGTGTCCATAATGTGAAGGGAGAATTTCAGGGAAAAAAATGGTGAATGACGGCATTTTACCCATTGGCAAAAGGCGGATTCTGTGGTATAATAATCATCGCTGATTCGGGATGAAAAATATGATTCGTTACATAGCGATGAGGCGGTTGATCTTTGATATCGGTGGGTACGGTTTTTCGTGACGCGGTAGCGCGGCGAGAAACGGCATCAAGTATCCACCACCGGGCCGAAGAGTGTACAATTGAGAGTGTAAAGTGAAAAGTGAAAAGTGCAAATGAAAGAAGCACTCAACTTTCTGATTTTCACTTTCAGTTTCAAGCTCCAGTAGGCCAGAACCTTGGATACAGGGTAGGGCAGGCGCTCTGCGTACGCCGCTCCCATCCGAGGAGCCGGGAGATCCCTAAAGGACCCCGGTAACGTACGCAACAGCGTAAAGTAGCTTCGTGGTAAAGCCGGTAACTTTCCCAATGCAGAAGCGAAATACGATTGTGCGCACGCGTGGATTCTATCCACGTGGCGCACTCTCTATTCATTTTCTGCATAGGCTCTTACCGGCGCCGTCCACGAAACTGAATCTAGGGAGTGCGCCGCTCTTCTTTTTCCGCGCCAGCCGGTCCGCTCTCTTCTAAACGGGCGCGGAAAGAAAGGATGAGCGAGTGGCAAAGAGGCAGGCGGCGGACAAAGTCCTTGAGTCAACAAAAGAAAAGCTGATGTCCATGATGGGCGGCTTTTCGCACAATACGGCAATCAACTGGCTTCGCGAGAAGTTCCCGTCTTTCGAGACATCGCAGACCTCTCCCATAGAACTCGAAGGCAAGAGCGAACCAGACTACTTCACTTCGGCGAACTTACTTGGCTATGTGACGAAACTTCCTGAAAAGGCCGGAGCCGACGCCGTGAACAAGCCGCTTCTCGTCGCGGCGGTCAAGATGAAGGGCGTCATTACGGAACGGACAAGTCGCAGCATTCAGTTCAACTTTGCAAAGCGCGTACTGCGAGATGCCGTCAATTACGGCGCGACGGGTTTGTCGGGGCTTCCGTCGCAGGGACTCTTCTTCTTTTACGACAAGGGCGGCAACTTCCGTCTTTCGCTTGTCACGGGCGAGGTGGAAGGGCGCAGGTTCAAGTTCAACGAGGCGAAGCGCCAGAGCTTCTACATAGAGCCGGATGCCGCGAACAACATCGTAAGGCGTCGGTTTTACGACGACATCAGGACGTTCGCAGACCTCAAGGAAGTTTTCTCAGTCGAGAAGCTGACGAAGGAATTCTACAAACGTCTTTTCGACTGGTACACGTGGGCGATGGATTCGGGCGTCACCTTCCCGAATGTGCTCAACGCGCCGAAAGATCCGAAGAAGGAGGCGGAATACACCAACGAAGCAATCATCCGTCTCATCACGCGGCTCATGTTCACGTGGTTCATACGGCAGAAGAACCTCGTGCCTCAGGAACTCTTCGACAAGGAGGCACTAGGCGGAATACTCAAGAGCTTCAAGCCGGACTCAATGGACGCGGACAACTACTACCGCGCCATTTTGCAGAACCTGTTCTTCGCGACCTTCAACACTCCGCAGGACAGCGGCGGCAGCATCGCACGGCGGTGGATCAACGCCAAGACCGACGAGAAAGGAAATGGCATTGGGCTGAGCGACGACTACAACGTAGCTACCGTATATCGCTACAAGGACGAGTTCAGAAATCCTGATTCGTTCCTTGCGATGATGAAGAAGGTGCCGTTCCTCAACTGTGCGCTTTTCGACTGCCTCGACAAGGTCGAGGACGAAGAGGACGGCGGACGCAGGCTGTACTTCGACGGCTTCTCAACCAAGAAGGCGCGGCAGGCGCATGTCCCGAACGGGCTTTTCTTTGGAAACGGCGACGATGGGCGCCTTGGCATCATAACGCTCTTTTCCGAATACGAGTTCACCATCGACGAAAACGACGCAGACGACGCCGACGTGTCGCTCGACCCAGAACTTCTCGGCAAGGTGTTCGAGAACCTTCTCGGCGCGTACAACCCCGAGACACAGGAGACGGCGCGAAAGGCGACGGGCAGTTTCTACACGCCGCGCGAGATAGTCGACTACATGGTCGAGGAATCGCTGAAAAGCTATTTGCGGGGAAGGCTGGAAGGGAGAAACGGGACGAAAGGGACGGTTTTGCAGACCAAGCTCGACGACCTCTTCGACAAGGCGAAGGCGGCGGAAAGGGCGCCGACGGAATTCTCCCGCGACGAGGAAAAGGCGATTCTTGACGCGCTCTACTCCGCGAAAATAATCGATCCGGCATGCGGCTCAGGGGCGTTTCCGATGGGAGTGCTGCACACAATGATACGCCTCATGAAACGGCTCGACCCTGACAACACGTCGATTCGCGGACATCTGCTTGAGCGCTACAAGGCGGACAAGGCGGCGAACGATCCGTCAGAGACCGAGGAGGACCGCAAAGACCGCCTTGAGGAACTGGAGAAGCGATTGGATGAGGGACGGCACTATCCCGACTACGAGCGCAAGCTCTACCTCATCGAGAATTGCATCTACGGTGTCGACATTCAGCCAATCGCCGCGCAGATATCGAAGCTCAGATTCTTCATCTCGCTTCTCTGCGACCAGTTCAGGACGAGCTACGACCTTGAGAAGGAGAACTACGGGCTGCTTTCTCTGCCGAACCTGGAGGCGAAGTTCGTCTGTGCCAACACGCTCATCGCCTTGCCGGACACCGCGAGTGAATTTGACCTCACCGTTGGCGACGTACACAAGTTGCGCGAGGAACTCGTGCGGAACCGCCACAGAATATTCGGAGCTCGTTCGACCAAGACGAAGGAGAAGTACAAGACACGCGACAAGGAAATCCGACGCGCAATAAAGTCGGCGGTGATAAAAGGACTTGCGAAGCCCGACGAGAAGAAGATTGCTCTTTGGGAGTCGCAGATCGAGAAGGCAAGGAAGCTGCGCAAGGAGGTGGAGAGGCCGGACTGGCAGGAAGTGGAGAAGCCTGTTCAACAGGATTTCTTCGCGTCAACGACAGTGCAGCCGATGATGATGAAAATCGACCGCAACGCCGACAGGCGCGACGAGATCGACCGCGAGATACGCGACTGCGAGAGGGCAATCGAGAAGGAGCGCGGCAAGGAGGCGAAGGCAAACCTTTCCGCCGCGCAGGACTACGCCAATCTCGTCGCTGGCTGGGATCCGTTCGACCAGAACGCCTCGTCGCCTTTCTTCGACCCGAAGTGGATGTTCAATATTGCCGATGGGTTTGACGTGGTTATCGGGAATCCGCCGTATCAACAACTTCAGGATAATCACGGCGAACTCGCAGATTTCTACAAGCCGTGTGGATTTGAAACATTTGAGCGAACAGGCGACATCTACTGCCTTTTCTATGAAAAGGGATATGGATTGCTGAGGAATGCCGGGCGCCTTTGCTTCATAACGTCGAATAAGTGGATGCGTGCTGGATATGGCGAGGCAACAAGAAAGTTCCTTGCGGCAAAGACGGAGCCTGAGCTAATCATCGATTTTGCGGGGGAAAAGATATTCGAATCTGCCACGGTGGATACGAACATTCTTCTTTTTGCAAAGGGAGGGCGGCTGTCCTCAGCCGCCGAAAGGGATGCACAAGCGGCGCGTGAGGACACGCGCCCTCCCATCTTATGCCATGCCTGCGTCGGTAATTCAGAATGTCGGAAGGACCTAAGGGGCTTTGTAAGGCGGAATGTTGGTCTGTGCGAATTTCCTGTCGAAGGCTCATGGGTAATTCTTTCGCCCATTGAGCAGAATATAAAGCGTAAGATGGAGGCTGTAGGTAAACCACTAAAGGAATGGAACGTTCAGATTAATTATGGGATCAAGACTGGTTGTAACGAGGCGTTTATTATTGACGAAGCGAAGCGATCCGAGATACTTGCGAATTGTCGGGATAATGCAGAACGGAAGAGAACGGAACAGATTATACGCCCTGTCTTGCGCGGTAGGGATACCAAAAGATACAAATTTGATTGGGCTGGTTTATATCTTATTGCTACGCATAACGGATATGGGCGGACGCCGCGTATAGATATAGAAAATTATCCAGCTATCAAAAGACATCTGGATTCATACCGAGCCGAAATATCTAGACGTGCTGATAAGGGAGACACTCCATATAATCTTCGCAACTGTGCTTATATGGCGGAATTCTCAGTGCCTAAAATCGTATATCGCGAGATAGGAACTGCGATGGATGCTTGTATGGTGCCCTCTGGTTGGTTTGTGAATAACAAATTGTTTGTTGTTACGGGTGATAATCTCTCACATATCATTGGAATACTTAATTCAAGGTTGTTCAATCATATCATAATGGGGACAACAAACTTGACAAGTGGGAAAGGGGTTGATTGGCTTCAGGGGATTAGAATTCCGCTGCCTGATGATAAGTTTCCTGTTTCGCGCCTTGTCGACCGCATTCTTGCCGCGAAGAAGGCCGACCCTGCCGCCGACACATCGGCGTTGGAGGCGGAGATCGACAAGTTGGTGTACAAGCTGTACGGCATCACGGACGAGAAGGAAATCGCAGTGATTGAGGGGCGGAATGTCTGCGACGGCAAGGTCGCGGGGAACGGCGGTCGCGGGGCGACCACCCTACCAGATGGGCGCGGTGACAGTCGCGGGGCGGGCGGTCACGCGGGACGCGTGACCCTACCCAAGCACCGCCGCAACGACGATGACGAGATGTTGGATTAAGGAAGGGGCGAGGTAAAATGGCATTCATAACAAACCAGGAGAAGGAAGGCGCGACAACGCTCAAGAAACGCCTGACGGAACTGACGAGCAAGGCGGACCGGCTCGACATGCTTGTAGGGTTCTTCTACTTCTCGGGCGTCAAGGTGATGGCCGAGGCGTTCCGCGACAGGCCGGAGATGACGCTGCGCGTCCTTGTCGGCATGGAGGCGGACTTGCACCTGGGTGAACTCGTCGAAATCTGCCGCGAAGAGAGCGGCGCGTCAAACGAGACAATCAAGGAGAAGTTCCGTGAAAGCCTCAGGAAGATCGTGGGCTCGGACTTCGCCGACAAGCAGGCGTTCCACGAGCGGCTGGGGATATTCATCGACCTGCTTGAAAGCGGGCGGATGGACATCCGCAAGACGCGGAATCCGAATCACGCGAAGCTCTACATCTTCGAACTGGACGAGAGCCAGGTCGGAAACAAGAAATACTGGATCACCGGTTCGAGCAACTTCTCGGAGCCGGGGCTTATGCGGCGCGACGAACTCAACGTGCAGATCGGCGACTTCGGCGAGAAGGACGTTCAGGAGTACTTCGACGAGCTATGGGAGGAGTCTGTGCCGCTTGCCGCGACCGAGGATGACAAGCAAATCATAGTCAAGATTCTGAAGGAGGCGTCCGTCGCGGCGGACATCACGCCGTTCGAGGCATACTATCTCGTTCTGCAGAACTACATCGAGCACCAGCAGACGAAGCTGAAGGAGCTTCAGATCGACAACATCCTCAAGGAGGCGGGGTTCAAGAAGTACCGCTACCAGGTTGACGCGGTGGCGCAGGCGTGCGCGAGATTAGACGCATACGGCGGCATCATCATCGCGGACGTCGTGGGCCTCGGCAAGTCCATAATCGGCGGGCTCATCGGCGCGCTGAGGGCGAAGAGGGGACTGATTGTGTGCCCCCCTGGACTTATGGGCGACCCTAAGGGTGACGCTGGCGGATGGTACGAATACAAGACCAAGTTCAAGCTGCACGGATGGGAGATATGGAGCAGGGGCAAGCTCGACGACCTCGAAGACAAGCTGAAGCACGACAATGCCTTTGACATGGTCATCGTCGACGAGGCACACAACTTCAGGAACGAGCGTACCGAGGACTACGAGAAGCTTGCGAACATCTGCTTTGGAAAAGAAGTGGTTCTTCTCACGGCGACGCCATACAACAACCGGCCGAGCGACCTTCTGGCGCTGCTGAGGCTGTTCTCGAGCTTGAAGAAGAGTCCGTTCGTCGCGGGCGGCGACATGGAGATGCGCTTCGCCTTTTTCATCTCCAGGTTCAAGTCCATAACTGCCCTGCGCAAGCTTCTGGCAGTGGTCAAGAAGCATCCGGAGGAGCGGAAGAACTTGCAGCCGGCCATAACTGCACTTCTAAAGGACTGCGGCATAGAGCCGCTTGGCTGCGATTTCGGGAAGGACGAGAAGAAGACGCAGGCCGAGATCGAGCGCGTCTCCCGGAAAGTGTCGCGGCAGATGCGGCAGGTCATGGAGAAGATCGTCATCCGGCGCAACAGGCTGGACTTGCTGAACGATCCCGACTACAAGACCGAGATTGACTCGCTTTCCACGGTGCAGGACCCGAAGGAGCAGTTCTTCGAGCTTACGGATGAGCAGGATGCATTCTACGACAAGGTCATAACCGAATATTTCGGCGAAAAGGGTGCGTTCCACGGAGCGATCTACCATCCGCAGGCGTACCTCAAAAGCAAGGACGGGACGGACGAGGCTCAGGAGAGTCTGTACCACATGCTGCTGAGCCGACTCGTCCAGCGTTTTGAGAGTTCCTTTGGCGCGTTCAGGAAATCCATCGAGAGCGTCAAGCGGAGTCTTGAGATATCGCTTGAGTTCGTGGAGAAGATGCACGTGTTCCTCTACAGCCGCGAGGCAATGGAGCAGATTCTTCTGATTGACGACGAGGCAGGCCGGGAGGAGGCGATGCTCAAGGCGATAGAGGAGCAGAAGGAAAAGTACGAGAAGAAGGGAGTGAAGACTAAGAACGCCATTTCGTACGACATGACGAGCGACGACTTCGACGGCAAGGGATTCAAGAGGCACATCAAGGAGGACATTGTCTTGCTTGAGGGAATACTCAAAGAGGTGGCGAATCTAAAGCTGGACTCGAAGGATCCCAAGGCGGCATGCCTTGTAAGGGCTATAGGGAAAGTGCTGGACGGAACGCATCCCGACATCGTGGCGGAGGCGGATTCTCCGAAACGCAAGATAATAGTCTTCTCCACATTCACAGACACGATAAGGCACATAGAGAAACTTGTGTCGAAGAAGTTCCCTGGCAAGGTTATTTCCGTGACCGGCGCCAACTTCGGCAAAGAGAGGGCGACGGAGGTCAAGCGCAACTTCGACGCGTCGTTCTCGGAGCAGGCTGACGACTTTGACATCCTTCTGGCGACGGACAAGCTTTCCGAGGGTTTTAACCTCAACAGGGCGGGTGTTGTCGTGAACTACGACATTCCGTGGAATCCAACGCGTGTCATACAGCGCGTCGGGCGAATCAACCGCATCGGCAAGAAGGTGTTCGACAACCTCTACATCTTCAACTTCTTCCCGACGAAGAAGGGCGATGCAATTGTCGCAAACCGTCGGGTCGCGGAAGACAAGATGTTCGCAATCCACAAGATACTCGGCGAGGACTCCAAGATATTCTCGATGGACGAAGAACCGACGGCGGCAGGGCTCTACGCCAAGCTCTCCCACTTCGGAGAGGACGAGGAGATAAGCTTCTATACGAGCGCGAAGAAGAAGTACATCGCCGCGCGGAGAATCCTTGAGAAGCACAGTCCAGAGTCGTTTGAGAGAATAAAGGGATTTCCCAACAACGTGAAGACGGCTTGGGAGGGAAATCCCAAGGAAACTATTCTGCTCCGTAGAAACGGGCCGAGTTTCTTTGCGTTGGCATACGGGAACGATTCGGGTGTTGTCGAGGAGATTGCCCTGGAGGATGCCATCGGAAGACTGGAATGCGAATGGAACACGCCGAGGGTGGATTTCAGCAAAGAGTTCTGGCGGCTGCCAAATCCTGATGACGCGGATCATTCGAATGACGGCATCTATGCGATGCTGAAGAACTATAAGCCGAAGGGAGGTGTTGCGCCGGCAAAGAACCTCAGCGATTCGGCGCAGGCAATCTCGGTGATAAACGGAATCAGGAGCAAACTTCCCGAAGTGCTGAGGGGATTTGCCGGGGATGTCGTGGAGGACATCCAGAACTACGGGACGATTCCGACTCAGACGATCAGGAAGATCAAGGAGATAGGCAACGCCAAGCAAAAGGAGGAATACAAGGTGGCGGAGCTTTCGGCGCTGCTCGGCAATCTACTTGAAATCAGAGGGGCGGACTATCTTGGCACATTGAAGAGCAAATACGAGGGCGAAGCAGTGATCGTGACGGTGGAGAAACGTGGGCGGTGATATTCTGCCGTTGTGGTTCTGGTACGTGAATAGTACAAGCAACACGACACAATGAAGCCATGGAGGGTGGTTGCGCGTCCGCACAAGGACGTAGACCAGCAGAAAACAAACAGGGAGGACATGAAATGACAATTACGGTAAACCAGCCTGAGAAGATCAAGGCCGTCGAAGGACAGAAGCTGGAGTTCAAAACTTCAGCGTTCTACGCGCCGGGGGAGCACAATCCCGGCTTGAAGCAGATGCGCACGATCGCCGAGACCGTTGCCGCGTTCATGAACGCAGAGGGCGGAGTGCTCGTCATCGGCGTTGCGGACGACGGTACGGTGAAGGGTATCGGCGAAGACCTGGATGTGCTTGGGTTTCAGGCATCCAGTGTTGCCCTGCGGTTGCCGCAGATGGACGACTCGACATTCACATACGACGCGTCGCACGATAAGTACAAGCTAAAGCTGCGAAATATCCTGAAGGCGTTTCTTGGCCCGAATCACATGAAGTACCTTGGCAAAATCGAGACGGGCAAGGTGCCAATCACGCCATCGAAGGCTTTGTCTTCTGAAGTTTGCTGCCTTGTCGAGGCGAAGAAGTGCGACGATGACGATTTTGTCTATTGCAGCGAGAAGTATTCAGCCAACGGCCCCGTCATCGAGGAGATATTCCTGCGTAGCGGCAACCAGAAGCGGAAGTTGCAGGGTGCGGAGCGCGATGTCTTCGTGAAGGGGCGTGTGAAGGCTGGGTTCGATGCGCAACTGAAGGCTGTTCGCGAGTCGATGGCGGCGGCGGGAACTGGTGCGCATGGGGCGGATGCGGTACTCGCGTCCGTACGGGAACTGCTGAACAAGCTTGATGACAAGCTTATCCCCGGCGCTGACATCAAGGTGAGCGGCGGGCAGCCGTTTGTGGAGGAAGCCGTCACGGCGGCGAACAAGCCGAAATCGTTGGCGTGGGAGGGCCACCACTATGCGGAAGTCAGCGGGTGGAACGACCTGGTGCTGAAGGTCCTGGAGAAGCTGCAGGAGGTCGACGCCGCGAAGTTCGACGAGCTGGCGGACGCGGCGCCGTTTTCAAAGTTCCTCGTCAGGGTGCTGAAACCAAGGGAGAGGCATCCAGAGTGCTACACGACAAAGTTTGGCGCCGAGGGGAAGGTGCGCGTGAAGAAGTCGCTCGGTAACAAGGTCTATCTCTGGCAGGAGGACAAGGTCCTCCGCAAATTGATCGCCGCGTTCGGCGTCGACGTCTCGAAGTTCATGTTCGTGGCGGGTTGATAAAAACGGAGCAGGCGATGGCGGCGAGGGAAGAGGCGCTTGAGGCTTTCAAGGAGCGGCACTGGGCGATGGGAATCGTCCTTGCCGAGAAGACGGACATGTCGGACGCGGAGCTTCAGTTCTACATGGGGCTCTGCCTGGAGACGGGGAACGGCGTGGTCAAGGACTATGCCAAGGCATTCGAGTGGTATTCTAAATCGGCGGAGCAGGGCAATGCAAAGGCGATGTGCAACCTCGGCAAGATGTATGAGGATGGCATCGGGGTTGATCAGAATTACGACAAGGCAAAAGAGTGGTATAAAAAGGCGGCCATAGCCGGAGACATCAAGGCCAAGGCTCGGCTCCATCAGATCGGGATGTCGGTTGACGACAAGGAAATGCTTGTTCGTCGAGCAAAGGAGGCGTTCGAGAACGATGAGTGGACCAAAGGTGTCCTCATGGCAAAGCAGACGGACATGTCCGACGCGGGGCTTCAGATGTGGGTTGGATATTGCTACGACGAGGGGAAAGGCGTTGAAAAGAGTGTCGTTAAGGCGTTCAAGTGGTATAAGAAGGCGGCCGAGAACGGCAACATCTGGTCGATGAACCAGCTTGGGCTCAAATACGAGCGGGGCGAGGGCACGAACAAGAATCTCGAAGAGGCGGTGAGATGGTACAAGGCGGCGGCGGAAAAGGGGAACAAGGCCGCGCAGTACAACCTCGGCGACATGTACGAGTACGGCAAGGGGACGGAGAAGGATCTCGAAGAAGCGGTCGAGTGGTACAGAAAGGCCGTGGAGCAGGGGGATGAGAAGGCGCAGAAGGCACTTGAGCGCGTGGAAGCTGCGATTGCAGGTGGCGACGACGAAGATCCGATCATGGCCTTGAAGAGGATGATAGGGCTTCAGTCAGTCAAGGATCAGGTGAAGGAGCTTGTGGATCTTGTGAAGGTCCAGAAGATGCGCGAGGCGCAGGGACTCCCGAAGGTGGAGATGTCGTATCATTGCATTTTCACGGGCAATCCGGGAACCGGGAAGACGACGGTCGCGCGCCTCTATGGCAAGATACTCCACAAGCTAGGCATAATCGATGCGGAGAACTTTGTGGAGGCGGACAGATCCACGCTTGTAGGAAGCTACATCGGCGCTACTGAGGAGAAGGTGAACGAGGCCGTCAACGCCGCCATGGACGGCGTCCTCTTCATAGACGAGGCGTATGCGCTCTACAATGAGAGCGAAATAGACTTTGGCAGAGAGGCGGTTGACGTGCTTCTCAAGAAGATGGAGGACAATCGCGATCGCCTTGTTGTGATTCTTGCCGGGTACGAAGGCAAGATGGAGCGGTTGTTCGAAATGAACGAGGGAATGCGTTCGCGATTTGCGCACACCATCAGGTTCCCAGACTATTCTGCCGACGAGCTTGTGGAGATATTCAAGAAGTATGCGCTCAAGAATCACTGCCGGCCAGATGAAGAAGCACTGGAAGCCGTGCGGGAAGAGGCGGAGTTCGAGCTTGCGAAGAGAATGGAGGGGTTTGGAAACGCCCGCTATGTCCGAACGCTTTTCGAGCGTGCCGTCAGAAAGCAGTGCGCGCGCATCGCCGCGATCGGCAGCAATCCCGGCAGGGAGGAGCTGCAGCGGATTGTCGCCGACGACATACCGGCGGACAGCGGACGCAATGGCAAGGAAGAGACGCTTGAGGACATCTTCAGGGAATTGGATGGACTGGTCGGGTTGGTGTCGGTGAAAGAGGAGATACGCCGCCTTGCGCTTTTCGTGCACAACCAGAAGCAACGCAAGGAAGCGGGGCTTCCCGTCGATGTCGACGCCTCGTACCATTGCGTATTCACAGGAAACCCCGGGACGGGCAAGACAACGGTGGCGCGGTACATGGCGCGGGTGTATCGTACGCTGGGCATCACACGGACGAGCCATCTTGAGGAGGCCGACAGGTCGATGTTGATCGGCGAGTATGTCGGGCAGACGGCACCCAAGACGAACAAGAAGATTGATGCCGCCTTGAACGGAGTTCTCTTCATAGACGAAGCGTACTCGCTCGCCGGCAAATATGAAAATGACTTTGGGAACGAGGCTATTGCCACATTGCTGAAGCGTATGGAGGACGATCGAGACAGGCTCGTCGTGATCGTAGCGGGCTACACCAAGGAGATGAAGGACTTCATTGCGTCCAACCCCGGTCTCAAGTCGCGTTTCACTCGCTACATCGAGTTTCCCGACTACTCCGCAGACGAGCTGGCAGAGGTGTTCGCTCGGCTGGCGAAGAAGAAAGGATATGAGTTGTCGGCGGCTGCGTCGGAAGCTGTCGCCGATTACACGAACAGCCTCATTGCGCACAAGGACAGCCATTTCGGAAACGCCCGCGAGATGCGCAACTTGTTCAATGAAGCGCTTGAATGGCAGAGCGGACGGCTGCAATCTATCAAGAATCCCACAAAAGAGCAGCTGATGGAGATTCTGCCGGAGGACATCCCAAATGTCGTGTCCAAGGATGAGGATGTGCGTGAATCGGCTCGGAACGGTATGGTCCAAAACGGTATAGCCGTTCAGATTGAATACTCGCGACATCTCAACCTTGCCTTGGCGCAGAATTCCCGGCCTATTGTATCCGCGATTCGTATTTGCAACAGGACGGGGCGTATGCTTGGAGACTGTTCTTGCCGCATCAGCTGTCCCGAGGGATATCTTGTCGAGTACAAATGGCCAATTGGCGACATCGCAGACGGAGGGGAAGTTGACGGCGGGAGCGTCCCCATGAGGATCAATGTCGCCGCGTTGCAGAAAGTCGAAAGTGTCAAGACCGCGTATGTGCGGGTCGAGGTTTTGTCGGGAGGGGGCGTGTTGTTCTGCCATGAGTACAGGATCGATGCCGTCACGCCATCCCATGCGTACGACATAGTGCATAATCCGGAGATGCTGGTTGCCTTTGTCATGCCGCATTGCGACGAGATTCGGCGTCTTCAGTCCGATACGGCGAAGTGTCTGGAGCAGAACACTGGGGATGCCGCGCTGTGCGGGTATCAGGTCGACCGCAAGCGGGTTGCGCGCATCTGTGAGGCGATGTTTGATGCGCTTAGGAGCAGGTCAATCCGCTATGCGGAGCATCCGGCTCATTATGGGCTTGCCGGTCAGAAAATAAGACTCCCGCGCGAAATCATGGAATACAAGTTGGCGACTTGTATGGACACCACGTTGCTGTTTGCGTCACTATCAGAGGCATGTGGCCTCAATCCTGTCATCGTGTTGGTGCGCGGACATGCGCTTGTCGGCGTGATGCTGGAAGATAGGCATTTGAGCCAGGTGGCTGTCGACAAGTTTGATGAGATCAGCAGATTTTGCCAGGACGGTATGATGATAATGATTGAGACGACATCCGTCTGTTCCGATGCCACATTAGTCAAGGCGGTCAAGGAAGGATTTCAAAGGCTCAAAGAACTTGGCGAGGGTGATTTCCAATGGGCAATCGACGTGAGATTGGCCCGCGAAAGCGGGATTCGTCAGCTTTCGCTTGAAGATGTCCCGCAGACGCCTTCGGGTATACAGCCTGCACCGCCACATGTACTGGCACCAGTTCATCCGTCTGCGTCGCCTGACGGGGAATTGTCCGAGGCATATCTGTCGGCAATAAAGAGCCCGAATGTTCTGATGATTGACGGAGCAAGGGTCGCCGGGGTCAGGAGATGGCTGGACGTGTTCCAGAAGCTGTACGAAAAGCTGAACGAAATGGACGCCACGCAATTTGACGGGCTTCCGGAGAATCCGCAATTTGGGCGGTATTTCATGCGCCTGGGGCCAGGTCAGAAGACGCCAAGAGACTACTTCAAGATAAAGCTTGGCACGGATTCAAATGTCAGGGCGAAGGAACTTGCGAACAAAGCGTATCTCTGGCGTACTGACTACTACTTCCGCAGGCTGCTTGCGTATCTTGGTTTCGAAGCCTCAAGAATCGCAGTCGTATAGTGGCAACCAGGTCTGCCCTGCATTGCGAGGAGTGTCCCCATGGTTTTCTCGGGGAATTTGAACCACGGAATACACTGAATACACGGAATGTGGAATTGGATTGTTTGAAAATGGCATTTGTCATATATTGATGGATTGCTCGTCAAAATATGATGAGCAATGGGGTTATATGGCCTCGAAATCATGTCAAATAGGGGTTGGCACGGTTTTTGCTCACTAGTGGGCGTCATGTGCAAGCACCTCCAAATAAGGTCAAATAGATCGCGGCAAACAGAGAGAGAATACAGTCAGCGGCGATTGTCGCAAGACTTGAATCAGCCCTTCCGCGCGTGCGCACGCGCGAGGGCAATGTTTGTCTTGCGTGATGCCCGGCGAATGTAGTATACTATGCACCGTATTGGTGCGAAGAAACAAAAACAAGATAAAGGAACCATGAAATGAAAAAGCTATCCATGAGGAAGGCGTATAATGAAATGGCCGAGATTGTCTCGGAGGTCTTTATTCAGAACCATAGACTCATACCCGAGGGGATGGACAACATAGACGACTACCTCTATTTTGTGGCGATGAAAGAGGGAGTGGATGTGGATGTACTTGTGGACGCTTCCAATGAGCTGTTCCACAGGATCGGCGTGCTTCCTGCCGACCGTAGACTGGAACTGAACGAGGAGCTTGAATATTGCTCTGTACACCAAAATGAACACTCGGGGAAATGCTTTGTCCTGTTCAACCATCCCTTTGTCATGGGGAGAGACGACTGCGGCGAGACGGTGAGGATATTCGGTGAGACACAGCGCAAGGCGATCGCAGAAGAAGAATCTGGCGACGGCGAAGATGAAAGCGAAGGCACGGGAGATTACGAGGAGTTTATGCGATTGTTGGCAGATGGTATCAAGTCCGGGGCGATTCGGTCGAAGTCCGGCGAAGGGTATTTCGTGCTGAAGGGTGAATACTACGATGCGATTGCGGCGGGGCGCAAGACGACGGAGTACCGCGACATCACGTCGCGCAACCTCTCCATGTCGATTGGCATAAAGACGGTCAAGCTACAGCGAGGCTACGGACATCCCGGCCAGCCTCCGGCGCAGATGCGTTTCGAGGTGAAGTCTGTGACGTTCATGGACTCGGACGACCGCGAATGCGACCCGTACAACATCCCGTCCGGCTTCATCGCCACGACTATTGCAATCCACTTGGGCAAGAGGATAGGGTGATTTCAACTATGATCGAGAAGAGGTGATGATGACGCGATACTCCAACCTTGTTCTTGCGGTCCCTCATGCAATTGGCGAGCCGCTGGATTATGACTGGAGAGAGATGCCTGTTGTTGCCGCGTCGGCGAGGCGCTGGACGGACTGGCATACGGACAAGCTGTTTGGCGTCGAGGACAGCAGAATCGCCATTGTCAAGGGGCGGACTTCGCGCTTTGATTGCGATGACGAACGATTGGAGGATGAAGACGACAGAATCTGCCGCTATGCGATAGAAGGGGGCGTCGACACGCGGACGATTGGTGCAAGGGCGTGGAATGTTCGCCTTTCGGAATGGTTCCGCTATCGCGCGGAGTTGATGTCTGCCGCAGCGCGCGGGGAGTGCCCGCTTATTGTGGATTGTCATTCATTCCCCTCTGCCCTTGATGGAGATGTCGATGTATGCATCGGGTTCAATGAGGACGGGTCGAAGCCGGGTGATGATGTCCTTGAATATCTCTGCGGCAGATTCGCTGGAGCTGGTTATAGAACGGAGTTCAATAGGCCGTATTCTAACTCCATCGCTCCCGTCGGCTATCGGGGGCATTCCGTTATGATCGAAGTAAGCAAGCGATGCTATCTTGCGGACGATGAAGTTGAAGTCGGACCTGGATTCGGCACGCTTCATGTGCTTCTTGTTTCAATTTATCGGGATTTGCTGGCTGAAGAATGACGTGCAGTGACGTAGCGTCATGCATTGACAATCAAATAGGAGGGCAGGAACATGGTGATGACAAGCAGAGAGAGCGTACAGGCGGCGGCGATGAGGATGGGGCGCAGCGAGGACGAGGTGCGCTTCCGCCTGCTGCACGACTATGAGTACGCATACGATCGTGGCGCGGACGAGATGCGCATAAGGAGGAAGCCAGGTTCGACGCCGCCGAAGTTCGCCGAATTCCTTAAGTGGCTTGCGGAGAACAAGACTGCGGCGGAACTACCGGACGCCATGAGGGCGGCAATGGAGACCAGGGAGAGGCGCAGGGCGGAGGCAAGGCGGTATGTGGAGACGGCGGCGCCGAAAAGGGAGCCGTTCACGGCGTTTGGCGGGATGAGCGGGGGATGGTTGGCGGCAGGCATGATAATCACGCTGGGCCTGACCGCGATGGCCGTCATCGGGCTGGACCTCCCGTGGCCACTTGTCCCTCTGTTCTGGGCGGTGGAGATAGTGTATATGTTCGTGAGCGCGGGGCATGAGCGGCGCATGAGAGACCCCAATGCGAAGTTGAACTGGTACGACAAGATTGGGATGCAGTACGGCCCTGGCGGGTGGAGTCCATTGGAGGACATATTCATCGGCGGCCCGGAGAATTCGCGGGAGTGGTTCTGCGGCTGTGAGACAAAAAATTAGTATGTGCACATCCTGGACGAAGAGGGGCGCATCTCCATTTTTCACCCGTGAGTTTTGAGATTGAAAACAACCAGAACAACTTTTTCTTTTCGCCGCGCAACTGCGCGGCGTTCTTAAGCCGGCCATGTAAGTTGAGACAACTACGTTTCGTTGTGGTATAATATTCCACAATGAACAAATGTAGTGGCGTGCAGGCCATGCGGAAGCGCATGGCTGGCGAGCCACGAAAAAACGAATTGTCTGACAGAAACAGGAAAGCCAAAACAGGAAAGAGGAGTATAATAGGAGATGATATACCCCGCCTTGCCGCATGACGTCAATTCGCCGACGCATCCCGTGTCGGCGATGGACTACATGCCAGTCGAGCCGCTAAGGGCGCTGCAGCTGCACCGCTTGAAGTGGACTGTCGAGTATGCCTACGAGCGCGTGCCGCTCTTCCGCCGCCGGTGCGAGGAGCTGGGCGTGAGGCCCGAGCACATAAAGACGCTCGCGGACATAAGACTTCTGCCGTTTTCCAAGAAGACGGACCTCCGCGACGAGTACCCGATGGGGCTCAGGGGCGCGCCGATGGACGAGATCGTCCGCTTCCACTGCTCCTCCGGCACCACGGGCAAGCCCATCTGCATCCCCAACACGATGCAGGACATCGAGGTCTGGCAAAACGGCGCGATGCGCTGCCTCACGATGTACGGCATCCGCGCGGGCGACGTCATACAGGTCGCCTACGGCTACGGGCTCTTCACCGGCGGCCTCGGGCTCCACTACGGCGGCGAGGGCCTCGGCTGCGCGGTCCTCCCAATCTCCGGCGGCAACACCGAGCGCCAGATCATGCTCATGCGCGACCTGGGAGTGACCGCCATAGCCGCGACGCCCTCCTACTTCCTCCGCATCATGGACGAGGCGAAGAAGCAGGGCGTTGACTTCCGCCGCGACACGAAGCTCCGCCACGGCATCTTTGGCGCCGAGCCGTGGACGGACGAGATGCGCGAGACGATCGAGCGCGAGACGGGCATAATTGCGCACGACATCTACGGGCTCACCGAGATCGCAGGCCCCGGCGTCGCGGGCGCATGCTCCTACCGCACTGGCCTCCACATCTGGGAGGACCACTTCTACCCGGAGATCATCGACCCCGACACGCTCGAGCCGCTCCCCGACGGCGAGGTCGGCGAACTCGTCTTCACGACCATTTCCCGCTGCGGCACGCCGATGATCCGCTACCGCACCCGCGACCTCACGCGCCTGCATACGGAGAAGTGCCCTTGCGGGCGCACCATGCGCGTCATGGACCGCATCAGCGCGCGAAGCGACGACATGCTCATCATCCACGGCGTCAACGTGTTCCCGGGCCAGGTCGAGGCGGGCCTCCTCCGCGTCCCGGAGGTCGCGCCGCACTACCAGATCGTGCTGTCGTCCACGGACACCCTCGACCTCTTCGAGATCAAGGTCGAGGTATCCGCCGAGGCGTTCTCGGACAACGTCGGCGACATGGAGCGGCTGCGCAAGCGCGTGCTGGAGGCCGTGAAGGGCATCATCGGCCTGACGCCTCGCATCACGCTCGTCGGCCCGGGCTCGCTGCCCCGCAGCGAGGGGAAGATCAAGAGGGTTGTAGACTTGAGGAGGAAGGCGCAATGAAGGTGAAGCAGATCAGCATATTCATAGAGAACAAACCTGGCAAGCTGGCCTCGATATGCCGCGCGCTCGCGGCGGACGGGATCAGCATCGTCGCGCTGTCGCTTGCGGACACTGCCGACTTCGGCATCGTGAGGATGATCGTGGACGACCACGTGAAGGGCTGCTCGACGCTCGCCGCCGCGGGCTTCGCCGTGCGCGAGACCGAGGTCGTCGTCGTGACGGTGCCCGACAGGCCCGGCGGCATGGCCGACCTCATGGAACGCTTCGACAAGGCGGGCGTGGACATCCAGTACGCATACGCCTACGCGCCCGGCGCGGGCGACAAGGCCGTCTTGGTGTTCAAGTTCAGCGACAACGAGAAGGCGCTGACCGCGCTGGCCGGCTGACGCGTTGCGGAAGGGGGCGTTGCGTGAAGGGGTTCTTCGACGGGGTCAGGCGGCACATCGGCAAGATGGACGCGGAGCATCTGCGCGAGCAGTACGCGCGGCTCTCCGACGAGGCCGCCTCGCTCGACACGCTCTTCCGCACTATATCGATAGGCATAATCGTCCTCGACGCGCAGGGCGTCGTCGTCAAGAGCAACCCCGCCTCGAAGGATCTCCTCGGGATGGAGCCGGCGGACGCCATGCCGTCGCTCGGCATCTCCCCGTCGCGCGCCTCCAAGCGCGAGCTGGACGTGACGTACCCCGAGGAGCGGACGGTCGAGGTGCAGTGCGTCCCGACCGACACGGGGGCGCTGGTGTACATCAGGGACGTCACGGCGGAGCGCGAGCGCACCGAGGAGGAGCTGCGAGCCGGCGCGACGCGCGCCGTCCGCGACCTCGCCGCCGGCGTTGCGCACGAGATAGGCAACCCGCTCAACGCGCTGTCGCTCAATCTCCGGCTCCTTGAACGGACGAACCCCGGCGACGAGGGCGTCGCGGAGTGCCTGAGGCAGGTCGACAGGCTCGCAGGGATAATCCACGGCTTCCTGCAGGCCCTCAGGCCGTCGAAGCCTAACCTGGCCAGGGGGTCGGTCGCCGATCCGATAAAGGGCTGCCTCGCGACGATGCGCGCGCAGTTCGAGGAGCGCCGCGTCGGCGTTGCGCTCGACATAACGGGGCCTCTGCCGTCGGTCGCGCTCGACAAGGCGCAGATGGAGCAGGTCTTCTTCAACATCCTCAAGAACTCCCTTGAGGCGGTGAAGGACGGCGGGCACATAGACATAACGCTGTCGTCCGACGACGACAGCGTGATCGCGACGGTGCGCGACGACGGCCAGGGCATGACGCCCGACCAGGTCGCGCACCTCTTCGAGCCGTACAGGACGACGAAGGAGCACGGCACGGGGCTGGGGCTTATGATCTCGTCGCGGATAGTCCGCGACCACGGCGGCACGATCGCGGTGGAGTCCGCGCCCGGCGAGGGCACGACGTTCACCGTGCGCCTGCCGCGCATAGAGAGGCGCATACGCGCGCTGGAGGGCTGATAGATGGCGAAGCCGAAGATTGTCATAGCGGACGACGAGAAGCCGACGCGCGACGTGATGGCGAGGATACTTTCGCAGATGTGCGAATGCATCACCGTCCCTGACGCCGACGCGGCGATGAAGGCCGTCGAGGAGAACCCCGACGTCGCGCTGCTGATAACGGACTACAAGATGCCCGGCGGCGACGGCGTGTCGCTGATAAAGCGCGTGAAGGCGGAGCACCCGTCCGTCGCCTGTATCCTCGTCACGGCGTTCGGCGAGATCGAGCTCGCCGTCGAGGCGATGAAGGAGGGCGCGGACGACTTCCTCTCGAAGCCGATAACCGACATCGCGCAGATGGAGCAGCGCGTGGCGAAGGCGCTGGAGAAGAACGCGCTCGCGCGGCGCGTGGAGGAGCTCCAGCGCCGCGTCGACGCGGCGAGCGGCATCGACTCCTTCACGGGCAGGTCGCCGGCGATGGAGAATGTCTACAGGCTCATACGCCAGGCGGCGAGGTCGAACGCGAACGTCCTGGTCGAGGGGCCCTCGGGTACGGGCAAGGAGCTCGTCGCCAGGGCGCTCCACGACCTTTCGCCGAGGGCCGGCGGCCCGTTCGTCGCCGTCGAGTGCGCGGCGCTCTCCCCGACGCTGATAGAGTCTGAGCTGTTCGGGCACGAGAAGGGGTCGTTCACCGGCGCGGACGGGATGAAGGTCGGAAAGTTCGAGGCGGCGGACGGAGGGACGCTCTTCCTCGACGAGATCACGGAGATCGACCTCTCCACCCAGGTGAAGCTCCTTCGCGCCCTCGAGTCGCGGAAGATACAGCGCGTCGGCGGCAACGCGGACATCGCGGTGGACTTCCGGCTTGTCGCGGCGACGAACCGCGACCTCGCCGCGTACGTCCGCGATGGCAAGTTCCGCGAGGACCTCTACTACAGGCTCAACGTCATCGACATACACATGCCGGCGCTGAAGGACCGCCCGGGCGACGTGGCGCTTCTCGCGTCGCGGTTCGTGAGGGAGTTCTCGAAGGAGAACGGGGGGCTCGTCACGGGGATAGACGCACGGGCGGTGAAGGCGCTTGAGGACTATCCGTGGCCGGGCAACGTCCGCCAGCTCAGGAACGTGATGGAGAAGATGGTCGTCCTGTCGTCCGGCGGAAAGCTGACGATCGACGACGTACCGCTGGAGATCCGCGAGGGGACGCAGGCGGCCGCGCCGCAGCCCGTCGCGGTGGCCCAGGCCCTGGCGGCCCC
>CADCCQ010000063.1 GCA_902799955.1 uncultured bacterium
AACTATCCCGACCCTCAGTTCATCGCCAGACACGGAGTGACGAACAATGTGTCGATTCTCATCGGCAAGACGTACGACATCCTATGCGACCAGCCTTTTACCGTAGTTGGAGTGTCTGACCCTGCAACGGAGATCTTGGTTTCTGAAGGTCAGGTACGAGTAATGCGTCCCGTTGAAATCGAGTGTGTTCAGGAACCCGGCACAGGGTTCTCCATGAATGTAAATCCATCCAATATTGGAGGGGCGTTCTCATGGAATCGGGACTGCTGCCAGATAGTGAGCAATGTAACGAGTGGTTCTCATGCCTTCTCGTTTATTGAGAACCAGGAATGTCTCTGTCTTGGGTGTCAGGCGAGGGGAGAATACGCATACGAGGGATATTCACTCTCGGCGTATGGAAGGATGTGTCCATGTTACCGTGTTGGAGACGAACCGAATTGGGAGGCGACCTCTGGACCCGTCGCTTCCGGGGTCTCTGCGGCATTCACGACATCGGACGTAATCTATGAAGAGACCTACGAGAACTCGCCTGGCGAATGGATGCCGAAACGTTCCACGCGTACGCGGCTGAATGTCTGTCGGTTCCCGTTCCGGCGGAGAGTTCCGTGTCTTACAGCATTGTCTACGAGGCGAATGAACACAGTTCAGTTACTAATGACATATCTGTTATTGCAACATTCACAGAAGATGTGACTGGCGAGGTTTTTGCAAGCACAGGTTTGGTAACAGTCATTGAGGTGGAGCGTGAGACGATTTCAAAGGTTCCACCCAATAGGAAACGCGCTGTAATTGGGGTAGGCGAAGAAGTCCTGATAAGGTTCAAACCAGTGTGTTCCATTAGTACGGTGACTTGTGTTTCGGGGAGTGTGACCGAGCCTGTAACAGACCCACTTCTGCCGGAATGTGATTTCTCGTTGTTTAGCGGCCCTCACACAAACTGCGATGCACTAGTCTCGATATGTGCCGGTGAAAGTCAATACGCACTTGATTTCCATGTGGTTGAACCCACGAAACTTGTTGTTGACGGTATTACTTATTCATATGCGAATATACCCAACGAGGCGGGTATGTTCATCGTTGAGTTTGCCATTCACATCGCTCCAACCAATGTGTCGTTTTATGGGACTGAGATATTAGAAGTCCCTATGGTCGCAACCAATGCCGTTGGTTATTATTTGCAAGAATCAATGCGCGACGAACTGGATCATTCAAAGCATGGTGGCGGGCGTTGGAGTGCAGTTGGATATGGAAACGAATCTCCGGATAGGGTTGCGCATAGATTATGCAAAAAGCCATGGTCGGATGGTGGTTCGTTCACATGGCCGATACCAGTTGCCTGGAGATGCATTGGCGACTATGGTGTGACAAATGTCTTCACCTATGCGGACCAGCGTTTTGAACTTGATGCCGATGGAACGACACGTATCTTTAAGTTTGGCTATTGTGCAGAACGTACAACAAACAGTGAGTTCAGAGTAGAAAGGAGAGACCCGTGAAACAACATCTTGGACCAAACCTTTTGCTTGCCGCAGCTTCGTCATTGTGTATGGCGACGTACGGCCTTTCGCCTTCTGATTTTCAGGAGAGCCTTTTCGCGACATCCAACGTCTGGGGCACTGCCATTTCATCATACGAGGAATCTGTGGCTGCGGTAGTCGACACCATTCCGTTGGGTGCTGGAAGCCACGAGGCTTTGGTCGAATGGTATAGCCGTTTGACATTCTACGATGAATCCCCTGGGCAGTCGAGGAGTGGAGACTGGGCATTTGAGAAAGGTAGAATGTTGCACAAGTTCTCAAGAAACAATGTGATAGCACATTCAACTAATGCCTGGATGTCTGCGGCTGGATGTCTGGCTAGAATGAGACACACGAGGCAGTCGTTGACTTTCAACGTGCAGGGCGCACTCTCGCTGACAAATCTAACGGGTTACGCCTCGTCGGAATGGAATGCCATTATAGACGAGCGGGTGGATACGGCTTTTGCCATGAGCAATTTGCGAATTGGAATTGACAAGGCTATACCATTAATTGAAGAGGTTGTAACAAATGGTTTCCCGCGTGCGATATTGCCTTCTCTTGAAGAGTCAATACGATCTACTGTCGTTTCCAATGTGGCGGAGACTGCTGAGATTGACGTCTCGACAATATGGAAATTCCAAGGCAGATGATGTTTGTGTTGTATGCGGCTACATTCAGTACATACCAGGGCTTGCTTGCGCAAGTCTGTCTTTCCCCATTGCTTGCGATAGCCGACAGCGTACTCGTATGGGAAATCCCGCATTGCTGGTGGCCAAGAAGCGAGGATGGCACCTTGATGTACAATGGTTTTGCCCCCAGTGATGGGGAACACGATTGTGTAATCATGCGAACGACAAACGATTGGATTCGCCTGGATGGCGTAACAGTACACGGAGGAGAATGAAGATGAAAATACGTGCAATAATGTTTGCAGCATCGTTGGCAATGGTGCTTTTGAGCGGATGTTCAGGGAGAGACGGAGAGGTGGCTCCAGAGCCATGTGATGAACTGAACGCGCGGCATGAAGGGAAAGTGGATATTGGTCCAGAAGAGTGCAACAGGCCGTTGCCGCCTGCTACAGTAACGTTACAACAAAGCAACAATGTTTCAACATCTTCCGAGAAACCTGCATACGAGGTTGAAACGTCTCAACGCCCCATGTGGCGTTTTAAGAGCATCAGACGTTACCACGAAGCTGCAGACCGCAAGCAAGATTTCAGGCAGAATGCGTCGTTGGATACAGTGTATAAAGTTGCGGATGAGATTGAGCATGAAATTCTTGCTGCAGACGAGAAGCGTAGAATTTCCGGGATGTGGGAGTACTTATTCCTGGCGATAAGATTTGGTTCTCATCGGCATGGCAGACATATAGACAAGCAGACATGGCGGGTTGTTCGTGAACGCGAAACATTTGAAACGTGGAGCAACAGGGTTGTCGTGTCGCATGCGTTTCTTCGTCGGATGCTCGAGTTCGGCAGGAAGAACAATTTCACGGACGAAGCAGGTGATTCCGCGGAAAAGTATTACGCAGAGGTAAAGGAACTTCGCAGATTCTCCGATAGCGGACAAGCAGAATACGTGGCGGTGCTGAAGCCATGCGTGGAAAAGTTGGGCGATGAACTGGACAGGGAGGACAGTGTTTTGAAGAAAGGGTATGACTATTATCGCAGTTTCTGTCCGACAGACGAAGATGCCAAGCCAATGTTGAAAGAGATTATCAGAAAGATGGGGCGTCGTCCCAAATGGGCGAAAAAGGAGGACTGACGATGTGCGCTTCGCTTGCTTCCATTTTCCTTGCGACTACGTTCGCCGTAAACACGATGCCCGAGACGGCGCATGACGACACCGAGGTTGTGACGAATCACTCGTTCTCCGCGATATGCTTCGATTCGCGGGTGTTCTCGTTTACACTTGAACTTGACGCCTCGTCGTCCAACAACGTCGAGGTTGCATTCGGGCGCGACGCTGACGGCGACGGCGTTCTCTCGCGCTTCGAGGCGACGATGCGCGTCGGATGGGATTGCGGCGTGACGGCGACGGCGTTCTCTCGCGCTTCGAGGCGACGATGCGCGTCGGATGGGATTGCGGCGTCTGGGAGATTGTTGACTGCGCCACTGGTGATGTCTTTTCCGAGCCGGGTTCGCCTGGCCCTGTCTCGCTTTCATGGATGCTGATTTTTTCTCCCGCTGGCGTTCCGAAGTCGCTTGCGACGGCCGTTTCTGGCACCGGCGTTTTCGCGGCGCTTGCAGAGCATCCACCGCAGTTCCTGTTCTCCAAGGACTGGAACATGGTACGCGTCACCTGTCGCGGAATTGAATCTCCGCATCC
The DNA here is from genome assembly GCA_902799955.1 of uncultured bacterium. Classification (GTDB taxonomy): domain Bacteria; phylum Verrucomicrobiota; class Kiritimatiellia; order RFP12; family UBA1067; genus UBA1067. Next base: position 3,849 of record CADCCQ010000063.1, read on the forward strand.
CTCGCTTTCCGGATCCTTCGCAAATCATCCATTCGTCATTCGATTGCGGTAGTCAGCCCTGTCACCTGTTCCCCATTCCCCATTCTCTCTACATTTTCTCCACTTCTACACGGCCAGAATCCTAAGCGGCTGGCTCGTTATACACTTTACATTTTACACTTTACACTTCCCATTTGCATCCTACCACCTGATGGGCGGCATGCCGTGGCTGGCGAGGTAGTCGTTTGCCGAGCGGAAGTGGTTGCATCCGAAGAACCCGCGCGTAGCGGAGAGCGGAGACGGGTGCGCCGACGTAAGCACTAGATGGCGCGAGCGGTCGATGACCGCGCCCTTGCGCTGTGCGTACGACCCCCAGAGGAGGAAGACAAGGTTCTCGCGCGCCTCAGCGAGTCGGCGGACGACGGCGTCCGTGAATGTCTCCCAGCCGCGCCCCTGATGGCTGCCGGCGCGTTCCGCCGCGACGGTGAGGGTGGCGTTGAGGAGGAGGACCCCCTGGTCCGCCCATGAAAGGAGGTCGGGCGTCCGCGGCCTGGCGCCGGAGGCGCGCTCCGGGTATTCGTCGGCAAGTTCCTTCGCGATGTTGAGGAGCGAGGGCGGCGTGCGGACGTCCGGCGGCACGTAGAAGGCGAGCCCCTGAGCCTGGCCAGGTTCGTGGTAGGGGTCCTGTCCGAGTATGACGACCTTCACCTTGTCGACTGGCGTGCGGTCGAACGCCGCGAAGATCAGCTTCCCCGGGGGATAGACCCTGCCGCGTGAATACTCCGACTTGACGAAGCTCGCCAGTTCCGCGAAGTACGGGCTGTCGAACTCCGGCTGCAGGAGCCTCCGCCACGACTCGTCGATTCTCACTTCCATTTTGTCCTTCCTTTGCCTTTTGCCTCTTTACGGACATTATACCATTTTTCTGACCTGCCTTGCAGAATTTTCGTTTTCGTTGTCGTGTTTTGTGGTATAATTATTAATATGAAAACGAATGCCAAAGCCACGGGCGCAATGCGCCTTGCAGTCCTGGGGGTGTCCGTCGGGCTCGCCGCTCTTTCACAGGCGGATGAAACCGACTGGTTCAACGTTACCTTTGACGGTTACACGCAGGGGCAGCAGCTCTCCGATACCGGCGCGACCGGCGGCGAGTGGCATTCGCCAATTCCCAACATCGCGACGAATGTGTACGACGGCGTGCGCAACGGCATCGCCATCACCGCCGGCATTGGGGAGGAGCTGGCGTTCGAGCCGACGACTGCGCCCGCCGGACGCGATATCGAGCGCATCGACTTCGGTTTGTGCGCCGAATCGCTTGGGCCGTTCTCGTTCCCGGACTTCGACGGCGCGGCGGGCCTCGCCCCCGCGAAGGAGGAGAATGGCGCGGCGGTGTACTACGGCTTCACCACGAACGGGTGGGTGAAGATGACCGGCGAGGGCGTCGCCCCGGTGGACGGCGCGTGGGTCGACGGGCGCATCGAGCTGCGTACCGTTGACGGCATTCGCCTCGTGAGCTATCTCGTCAAGAACGGCAGCGGTGTGTATGTGCGCCTTGCCGACGATTCGGGCGCGTCGTGGTTCCGCACGTCCGCGCCGCGGGCGCAGGGCGGCATTGAGTCGATCTCGTTCACGGGCACCGGGCGCTTCTCCGACTTCGGCGGCAAGGAAGACGACGGCGAGGCGATGCGCGTGTTCCACTGGGCGGGCGGCGCGGAAGGCGACTGGAGCGATCCCGCGAACTGGACGACCAACGGCGTGGCGGCGGGGACTGTCCCGGGCGCGGCGGGCGACATCGCGATCGTCGACGGCGCGGCGGCGCTAGCGAATGGGACCGAGCGCGGCACGGTCAACAACCTCACCATCGGATTCGGCGAGAACGGCGCGGCGTCGCTCATGGGCGGCAGCCTCGAGACGTCCATCGCGCTCGACACGACGCGTCCGCGCGCAGGGCGTCCGCTCGCGGCGGAAATCGGCACGTTCCTCGGCTTGACGCCGGACTACACGTTCACGTGGCGGCGCGGTTCGACCGCGAAGTCGTACGAGACGGCGGCGGTCGGCAGCGCGGCGTCCTTCACGCCCACGACGGCTGACTACGAGCACTGGTTCAAGTTCATCGCGCGCGACGCGGATGGCGCGACGCTCCTCGAGAAGGAGTTCTTCTTCTCGAAGCTGCCCGTATTCTATATGACGACGGACGACGGGCAGACGCCGAGCAAGAACAAGGAGAAGCACGACGGGTGGGTCCTGGTTCAGGGCAACGACGAGTGGAAGTCGCTCTACAACGGCAAGATGACGATCAACGTGCGCGGCAACTCTACGAGCAGCTACCCCAAGAAGCCGTGGAAGCTCAAGCTCGACAAGAAGACCGAGATGTTCGGCATCCCGAAGTCGAAGCACTGGGTGCTGCTCGCGAACTACAACGACCAGTCCATGATGCGCAACAAGCTCGCCGGTGACTTCGCGAACGACATCGGCTCGCTCGGCATGAAGTCAACGTGGGTCGAGTGCGTCCTCAACGGAGCCTGGCAGGGCACGTATCAGTTCGGCGAGCAGATCCGCGTGGCGAAGGATCGCGTGAACGTACACGACTGGGAAGGGGACGCGGGAGACATCGCGGAGGCGTTTGTAAAGGCTCAAAAGACGGCAGGACACATCCTCACGGGCGACCAGGAGGACGAGCTCGCTACGCAGCTGGAGCAGGACTTCATGTGGGTGAAGACGGACACCTTCTCGTACCTCGACAAGACGAACAACGTCACGCTCACCGGCCAGCCGTCCGTGCTCCTCAAGAAGTTCACGAACGACATCACCGGCGGCTACCTCTTCGAGTTCTCGGAGGAGTACGACGAGGTGTCGAAGTTCACCACGTCGTCCGGCGTGCTCGGCGTCAAGACGATGATGAAGTCGCCGGAGTACCTCTACACCAACACCGACATGTTCAACTACTGCCAGGACTACCTGAAGAAGTACTGGGACGCCTGCACGTCGTGGGACGGCTACAACGCGGGTGAGGACAAGTGGATCGGCGACTACTGCGACTACGAGTCGATGGTGAACTACTGGCTCGTGATGGAGATGTTCGGCAACAATGACGCGGTGAAGAAGAGCCGCTACGCCTACAAGGAGCAGGGCCAGAAGCTCGTGTTTGGCCCGGTGTGGGACTTCGACTGGGGCGTGGGGAGCCTGCGCGTATCCAGCAACGGGACGGGCTGGAAGTGCCAGGAGGCGGACGGCAAGACGGCGTACTCATTCTACAAGGACTGGGCGGACAGCCCCGAGTTCTGCACGCGCCTCCACACGCGCTACTGGCAGGTGCGCGACCGCTTCGCCGCCTGCATGGCGGACGGCGGTCTCATCGACCAGTACACCAACTTCATCTACGAGGCGTGCCTCGCCAACTCCGCGAAGTGGGACGACAAGAACAACGGCTGGAACGTCTACAACTCCAGCGCGTTCGGGAAGGACGTCGCCCGCCTCAAGGACTATCTCACGCAGCGCCTTACGTGGCTCGACCAGCAGTTTGCGAGCGTGCCCACGCTCATGGCGAGCGTGAAGCAGAATTCTTCCACGCATCCGTACACGGCCGACGCGACGACTCTGCCGATTGCGTTCTCGAACCTGGGGAGCGGCGAGGCCATTCCCAAGGGGCGGAAGCTTCGCGTCCAGTTCACGGTCGGCGGTTCAAGCGCCGCGACGGTCTCGTGCTTCGTGAACGGCATTCGCGTGGTTGAGAAGCAGTCGCTTGACGGCAGCCGCGTGTTCAGCGCGGCGATTCCGCCCGCAGCCTTCACGGCGGCGCTCGGCGAGCCGAACTGCGTGTCGTTCATCGCGTACGATTCGTCGGGCAATGTCGTCGCGCGCAATTACGCGCTCGTCACGCAGAGCCCGTCGAAAGCCACGACAATCATCCTGCGGTGACGCCGCCCTTCGTGGCGGAAGCGTGCCAAGGCTGCGATGTCCAATGAAGAATTGCATCTACAGGCAATGCAAAAGGGGGTAGAAAGAATGAAGAAGGCGGGAGTGTCCGCCGCCGTCGCGATGGCGGCGGCGCTTGCGTTCGGGAATCCGATATTCGACGGCTGGTACGCCGATCCGCAGATACGGCGCTACGGCGACACGTACTGGGTGTTCCCGACGAGGTCTGACAGGTTCGCGGCGCAGACGGCGTTCGACGCGTTCTCGTCCAAGGACATGAAGACCTGGACGAAGCACGAGAGCATCTTGACGACGAACGAGGTCAAGTGGGCGCGCGGGGCGATGTGGGCCCCCGACGCCCACGAGGTCGACGGGAAGTACTACCTCTTCTTCAGCGCCAACGACGCGTATCCCGTCGGAGGGAGGCGCGGGGACGGCGAGCCGCAGAAGGAGCCGGGGCTTCAGAAGTACGGCGGGATAGGCGTCGCCGTCGCGGACAGGCCCGAGGGCCCGTATCGCGACCTCATAGGCAAGCCGCTCATCGACCGGTTCTGGAACTGTGCGCAGCCGATCGACCAGTACGTGTTCGAGCACGAGGGCGAATGGTTCATGATCTACGGAGGCTGGGGGCGCTGCAACCTCGTGAAGCTCGCGAAGGACTTCAAGTCGCTCGTCCCGTTCGAAGGCGGCGCGATGTGGCGCGACATGACGCCGAAGCACTACGTCGAGGGATCCGTCATGTTCGAGCGGAAGGGCAAGTGGTACTTCATGTACTCCAGCGGTGCGTGGACGCGCGACACCTACTGCGTGAACTACTGCGAGGGCTTTTCGCCGTTCGGCCCGTTCAAGTTCAAGGGCAAGGTGCTCGGCACGCAGCGTCCGATCGCGACCGGCGCGGGGCACCATTCCGTCGTGTGCGTGCCCGGGAAGGACGAATGGTACATCTGCTACCACCGCCGCCCGATCCCCTCCAAGGGAGGCAACCACCGCGTCACCTGCATCGACAGGATGGAGTTCGACGAGGACGGCGACATAAAGCCTATCGTGATGACGGAGTGAGGCGATGAAAAACCTTTGTCCCTGCATTGTGTCGGCCGCGGCGGCGGCGATGCTTGCGCTTGAGGGCGCGGCGGCCCCTCGCGGGTACGTGACGTACGAGCAGTTCGGCGCAGTCGGCGACGGAAAGGCGGACGACCAGGCGGCCATAGTCGCCGCGCACAGGGAGGCGAACAAGAAGGGGCTCCCCGTCAGGGCCGGCGACGGCAGGACGTACTACATCGGCGGGGGGGCGTCCGTCGCCGTCATAAAGACGGACGTCGACTTCGGCACCGCGAAGTTCGTCATCGACGACCGGAAGCTGGACGACTGCAGGGCACCGGTCTTCCGCGTCGATCCGTCAAGGAAGTCCTTCGTCGTGAAGGGCGTCGCCACGCTTGCGTCCGGGCAGAGGGGCCTCGGCGTCGCGCTTCCTGGCCCGTGCCTCATGGAGGTGCAGGACAATACCGTCAAGCAGTACATCCGCTACGGGCGCAATCAGAACAACGGCACAGCCCAGCGGGAGGTGTTCCTCGCGGACGCCTCCGGCGAGGTGGACCCGCGCACGCCGATAATATGGGACTACAAGTCTGTTACCAGACTCAGGGCGTATCCCGTGGACGCCAGGACGCTTGTCGTCAAGGGCGGGCATTTCACCACGATCGCCAACCAGGCGGAGTCGAAGTACGTGTACCACGCCCGCGGCATCGCCGTTCGCCGGTCGAACGTGCGCATCGAGGGCGTCAGGCACTACGTGACGGGGGAGGGCGACCACGGCGCGCCATACGGCAGCTTCGTCGGCGTGTCGTTCTGCGCCAACGTGACCGTTTCCAACTGCCTGTTTACCGCGCACAAGACGTACTCCACGATAGGAAGCGCCGGCAAGCCCGTCAGCATGGGGTCGTACGACATATCGGCCAACAACGCCGTCAACGTCTCGTTCGTCGACTGCCGCCAGACGACGGACATCAACGACCGGCGCTACTGGGGGCTCTTCGGATCCAACTACTGCAAGAACCTCCTCTACGACGGATGCGAGTTCTCGCGCTTCGACGCGCACATGGGAGTCGCGAACGCGACGGTCCGCAACTCCAGACTGGGATATATGGGCATCAACGCCATCGGCTTCGGCACGTTTCTCGTGGAGAACACGACGGTGTGCTGCCCGAACTTCTTCAACCTGCGCGACGACTACGGCAGCACATGGAAGGGCGAATTCGTGGTGAGAAACTGCACGTTCGTCCCGGGAAACGGGAACGGGGCGCAGGGTACGCTCGTCCACGGCGTAAGCACGGACTGGCACGACTTTGGCTACCCATGCGAGATGCCGCGCCGGATCGTGTTCGACGGCCTCATGATCGACGACTCGCGCCATCCTGAGAAGTACGATGGGCCGCGCATCTTCTCGGCGTTCAACTCGAAGAACAAGGGGCCGGAGTACGTCGAGAAGTTCCCCTACAAGGTGACGGAGGAGGTCGTGCTGCGCAACGTGACGACGGCGAGCGGGAAGGACGTCGTCCTCGGCCCAAACAAGTACATGTTCCGCGACGTGAAGATCAGGAAGTAGGCATAGCCGCATTGCAGTCCAGACATGCGACTGCCTGGTGCATTTCGCGCCCGGCGACAAGGAGAAGGAGAAGATGACGATTCAAAGCGCAATCGCCGGATCGTGGTATCCGGGAACGGAGCGCGAGATACGCGCTCTTGCCGACGAGTGGGAGAAGTCGATCGGCGGAGGGAAGTCTGCGGACGCGGCGGCATCAGTTCCCGAGAGGCCGAACGTCCTTCTCATGCCTCATGCGGGATGGGCTTATTCCGGTGCGATCGCCTGGCGGGCCGCGCGGCTCGTTCGCGGCGCGAAATACAGCCGCGTCGTCGTCCTTGCGCCGAGCCACCGCGCGTGGATCGAGAACCGGCTCGTCGCGCCGGAGGCGGAGGCCGTTTCCACGCCTCTCGGCGAGATCGTCGTCGACGGGGAATGGATAGACCGCCTGGCGCTCATGGCGCCAGTCGCCCGCAACGACCGGGTTCACGCGGCGGAGCATTCCGCGCAGATCGAGTATCCGATTCTCCAGCTTGCGCTTGGCGGCGGCTTCACGCTTGTTCCCCTGGTGATGGGTTCCTTCGGGCGCGACCAGATGGCGATGTGCGCACGGGCGCTTGCGAAGCTGATGGACGACAGGACGCTGCTTGTCGTTTCCTCCGACTTCACCCACTACGGCGAGGATTTTTCATACGCGCCGTATGGCACCTCCGGCGGCGAGGATGTGCGCGAGAAGGCGGCGTCCGTCGACGGCGAGGCGTTTTCGCTTATTGCCAGTTGCGACGCCGACGGCTTCGCCGCGTTCGTCGGCAAGACAGGGGCGACGATCTGCGGACACGTCCCGATCGAACTCGCCCTGCGCGCGCTACCCGGGAAGGCGCCGTTTGCGCGTCTTGCGTATGCGACATCGTCCGACGCGGACCGCGACTTCTCGCGTTTCGTGTGCTACACCGCAGCGGCGGGGCGCGTGGAGTGGCCTGGGGAGGGAGAGCGGGTCCTGGACGCCGAGGCGAGGGCGTACCTCCTCCGCGTCGCCCGAGAGTCGATGGAAAGCGCGGTCAAGGGCGTTCCCTATTCCCGTTCCCCATTCCCCATTCCCCATTCCCCAATCACAACAAAAATGGGCGCGTTCGTGACGCTGAACGACAGGGCGACAGGCGCATTGCGCGGCTGCATCGGCGAGATTCTGCCGATGCGTCCGCTGGTGGACGCCGTCGTCGAGCGGGCGGTGGATTCCGCGCTCCATGATCCGCGCTTCATGCCCGTCACGGAACGCGAGCTCGGCGGCATTCGCGTGGAGGTCTCGGCCCTCACGCCTCCTAAGCCGGTGGCGTCCTGGCGCGACATCGTGCTTGGGCGCGACGGGATGACGCTTGAGAAGGATGGCGCGTTTGCCGTGTTCCTGCCGCAGGTCGCGCCGGAGCAGGGCTGGGATCTCGAGACCACGCTTTCGTATCTTTCGAGGAAGGCGGGCCTTTCGGCGGACGCCTGGCGCGACGGCGCGAAGTTCGAGACATTCCAGGCCGAGGTGTTTCATGAATGAGGGGAACGGGGAATTGGGAGCTGTTTGCGGGGTATGTCCGCGGCATTGCAATCTAGCTGAAGGCAGTATTGGCTTCTGCCGAGCGCGGAAGGCGGAGGGCGGGCGCGTGGTCGCGGCGAACTACGGCAGGATCACGTCGCTTGCGCTCGATCCAATCGAGAAGAAGCCGCTTGCGTTTTTCCATCCAGGCGAGAACGTGCTTTCCGTGGGAAGCTTCGGGTGCAACCTCAGGTGCCCGTTCTGCCAGAATGATTCGATTTCGCAGCACGGGGAGGACGGCGTGGCCTGTCAAGTTGCCACGCCGGGGGAGCTTGCCGACCTCGCGCTCAGGGTCAGGCGCGAGCGCGGCAACCTCGGGCTCGCCTATACCTACAACGAGCCGCTTGTGGGGTGGGAATTCGTGCGCGACTGCGCGCGCGAGGTCCGTTCGCGCGGGATGCTAAACGTGCTCGTCTCGAATGGATGCGCCGAGGCGGCGGTAGTCGAGGAGCTGGCGCCGCTCGTCGACGCCGCGAACATCGACCTCAAGGGGCCGTCGCAGGAATACTACGACTGGGTCGGGGGCGACTTCGCGGCGGTATGCCGCACGATCACGACTCTTCACGCCGCCGGGTGCCATGTCGAGGTCACGACGCTCGTCGTGCCTGGGCGGAACGACAAAGAGGAGGACATCGGGGAAATTGCGGATTTCGTGGCGTCCGTCTCGCCGGAAATACCGCTGCACGTCACGCGGTTTTTCCCTCGATTTCGGATGTCTGACGCACAGCCCACGCCTCCCGCAACCGTCCGCCGCCTGGCGGAAATCGCAGGCAGGCGGCTGAAGCGCGTCCTCGTAGGAAACCTCTGACGTGCGATGATGTAATTTTTTCGCTGGATGTGTGTAGACATTTTGAAGGGGCGGCCTGGCGCGGCAGAGCACGGCCGCTGCGCAAAATGGTGAAAAATTCTGCTTTGATTTACGCAAATATATGCTAAAATAATAGGTAGAACCAAATACGCGAGGATGAAAAGAAGATGGCAGACCTGATAGCTACAAGCGAGATTCCGGGCAGCTCCGTCTACGGTGTAAAGCAGATGCAGTACATCGTTGACGGAGAGGAAGGGAAGGACTACGCCGACGCGCTGACCGCGGCGTCGTTCAGGCAGTCCGTCGCAATCGAGGAGGCGACGGCGGCCTTCTCGTCCGTCGTGCGGCTGCGGGAGCGCAAGGTTGACGACCTCAGCGCGATCCTCGCGATCTCGCTGACGCTTCTCGCCTGCGCGTCGTGGATGGGTTCGTCGCTTCTTCTGTACGCGCAGGACATATTTACGCATTTCGCGCTCCTGATATAGGACGCATGGAGGTTCGAACATGGAGGCAATCGGGATTCCGGGCAATTCAACGGACATTGTGTTCACGGTCAGGTCGTACGAGGCTGGGATCGAGAACCGCGTCGCCCTGCCGACGCTTTGCAACTACATGCAGGAGGCGGCGGGGATCAGTGCGGACAGGCTTGGATGGGGGATACGCGCACTTCAGCACGAGGGACTCACCTGGATGCTATCGCGACTCCGCGTAAGCGTGGCGCGCTATGTCCCGTGGGGGGCGTCCGTCACGGTGCGCACATGGCCAAGCGGCATGAAGGGGAAGCTCATCGCCAAGCGGTGTTTCGTCGGGCTGGACGAAGGCGGCGAAGAGCTGTTCCGGGCTTCCTCCGAGTGGCTTTACGTCGACATCGCTGCGCAGAAGATCGCAAGGCTCCCGGAGACGTTCGCCGGGCTGGTTCCGCCCGGCACGCCGGACATCGACCTGCCTGACATCGGCGGAAAGTTCGCGCATCTGCCGTCCGTCGACGCAAGCGCAGAAGTCCTCACGCGCCGCAGCGACCTCGACTTCAACGACCATGTCAACAACGTGCATTACGTGGAATGGATGCTGGAGAGTGCGGCGTCCGGCGACCCCGCCGAGCTTGACATCGTCTTTCGCACGGCGGCGAAGGCGGGCGAGGCCCTCGTCTCGGAACGCTGCGCCGCCGATGGCGCGCGGACGCTCCACGCGATCCGGCGTCCGTCGGACGGCGCCGTCCTCGCCACCGCCGCGATGGCGTGGCGGTAGAGGCGAAGACAGGGCGCATCTGTATAATTCACCACCACATCCTCTAATGATGGGAAACAACTTGTCTGAAACAACTTCCCTTTGCGGCGGGCAACCGCCCGCCGGCTTAATCTCAAAACTCACAGGTGAAAAATGGAGATGCGCCCGCGAAGACATTTGTCTGTGATTCCTCATTGACAGCAAGCGGTTGATGATGGTATAATATATAAAGTTTGCATGCGAAAGGTCGACGGGATGTGCCGCGGCGGAGCCGCTTTTGCGCCGCATGTCGCGCATGCCGACGAAACATGGGGTTGTAGCTCAACTGGACAGAGCGACGGTTTCCTAAACCGTAGGTTCCGGGTTCGATTCCCGGCAGCCCCACCAATGTTCCAGCAAGAGAAAGGGCTACGAGAAATAGGCAGCCTCGTTTTGCGCAAGGAGGCAGTGAAGGCCAATATGTGATATAATATCCCTATGCAAAGAAAGGATGAAGAGTGAGAATACACACTAGGTTTCTGGCCTTGATTGCCGGAGTGGCGGCGGTTGTCGCGGCTCGTGGCGCGGGGACGGTGCAGAAGGCCGGCGCACCCACGGCCGTCGGCGCGCCTGGCCGCGCCGTGGCGCATCCCGGTGAGGGCTGCGTCCCCGCGCCGCGCGAGGGGCGCCTTGTCGGGCTTTTCTACTTCCTCTGGCTCGGCGAACACGGATGCGGCGCGCCGCGCGACGTGTCGAAGATACTCGCGGCCGATCCCGACGCTGGCAGGAAGCCGGACAGCCCCGTATGGGGGCGCATCGGCGAATACCACCACTGGGGCGAGCCGCTGTACGGATACTACCGCTCGGACGACGAGTGGGTCGTCCGCCGCCACATGAAGCTGATCATGCAGGCGGGAATCGACTTCCTCTTCTTCGACACGACGAACGCCGTCATCTACGAGAGGAACGCGAAGCTCGTGATGCGCGTCCTCCAGGAGTACCACGACGCAGGGTGGAAGGTCCCGAAGGTGATGTTCTACACCAACACGGCGTCTGGCAAAACGGTACGGCGGATATACAACGCCATCTACAGTCCGGGATACGCGAAGGACACCTGGTTCTCGCTGGACGGGCGCCCCGTCATCGTCGCGAAGGAGGAGGAGTGCGACGGCGAGACGAAGGCGTTCTTCACCATCGTCAAGTCGCAGTGGCCGAACGAACGCGCGAAGAAGGGCGGGTGGCCGTGGATGGACTTCACGCGCCCTCAGCGCGTGTTCCCGGGCGAGAAGGTCGCGAAGAGCGTGATGAACGTCTCGGTCGCGCAGCATCCGACGTGCCGCTTCGGGGATTCCGCCATGTACGGCGAGAAGGGCAACAGGGGGCGCGCGTTCCACGACGGCGCGAACGACCCCGCGCCCGACGCGTGGAAGAAGGGGTACAACTTCCAGGAGCAGTGGGACCGCGCGCACGAGGCGAAGCCGGACATCGTCCTGGTCACGGGGTGGAATGAGTGGATCGCAGGCCGGTGGAAGGGCCGCCCGGACCGGCCAATCATGTTCGTGGACTGCGCGAACGCGGAGTACTCTCGCGACATCGAGATGATGCGCGGCGGTTACGGCGACAACTACTTCATCCAGCTCAGGGAGAACGTGATGCGCTTCAAGGGGATGAAGGACGCGGACGAAACTCCGAACCCCGCCGGGAAGGCGAAACGCTACAAGTGCTTTGCCGATTCTGCGATGCCTCGTGACGCAAAGGGGTACGGCACTAACTACGTCAACCGCACGCAGAGGAACGCCCCGGTCTGGATAGACGTGAGCCACGACGCAAGGAGCGTCAAGTTCGCGGTGAAGACGCAGAGGCCAGTCGTCGGCCAGGCCGGCGATGGGGATTTCATGCTCATCATCGCCAACAACAGGGTCGCCAACGTCCTTGGCGAAGTGAAGATCGAGAGCGACTTCATGACGCTCGTGGTGCCGCGCAGGGCGCTCGGGCTGAATGAGGGAGGGCCGTTCAGGATGGAATTCAAGTTCATCGACTCCACAGTGCCGATCGCCGACCCGCTTGACTTCTACGAACTTGGCGTCGTCGAGCCCCTCGGCAGGCTGAATCATGTGTACAGGGGAAAGTGAGGATTGTGGCATGTCGTATGACGCATGATAAAAAAGCACAGGAAACAAGTACGAAGAATGAAAATTGAAGCAACAGAAAAAGAAGGGAACAGAGAAATGAAACTCATTGGTGAAAAGATATTCGCGAGGGACGCGGAGGGGCGCCTCCTCAGCCGCATAGGCACGATATTCTTCAAGACGCCCGGTCTTGTGACGACAAACGGCATCCATGCCATGCAGCGCATGATGTGGATCGACGAGGTGAACGCGATGCGCGAGGCGGAGGGCCTTCCGGCGATGACGGAGGCCGAGGAGGACGAAGAGCTGGCGCAGTCCGCCGACCTCATCTTCACGGACGAACACGTGCTCATCCGACCAGACCCGGAGAGGATGGACCTCGCGTTCCGCGCGGACGAGGAGCTCCAGAAGCTTGTCTCGAAGAGGAAGATACGATTCCTGAACACGCATTCCGCGAAGGTCAGGAACGCGCTGCGCGCGCGCGGCGAGAACTGGCGTATGGTGCGCTCGCCGATATCGCACGAGGACATGGCGGCGCTCGTGGAGCGCTCGCGCGTGTCGCTCTCCGGCGAGCCCATATACTACTACAACTCCGCGACCGGCACGAGGTACGTGACCGCGGGCGGCGTGGAGATGCTGTCGACGCTGCCTCCCGCGAGGTTGCGCGAGCAGCTGAAGGAGGCCCAGGGGATGCTCGTCCGCCGCAACAGGATCGGCCACGTGGAGCTGGACCTCTTCCCGGCGACGACGCCGATCGAGATAAAGGAGGGCTTCAAGGCGCTGAAGATCGACGAGCTTGGCGACGACGAGCTGGTTGACGCCGTCAAGCGCTTCGATGTCAAGTGGCGGATGTCGGTCCCGCCCGAGCTTCGCGACGAGACCGTGGAGAACTTCGACTGGCGCAACGCCATGTGCCAGACTCTCACGCACGTGCCGAACGACCCCGCCGAGGCGGAGGGCGAACTGATCCAGGGGATATCCCCGGAGTTCTTCAGGCAGATCGAGTGGCTTCCGGGCGCGCGCATCGACGACGGCGAGATCATCTTCGACCCGCTATGGGAGGAGTACGACAGAACCCGCGACCCGGAGCTCGCGGACATCTGCGACCCGCGCGCGAGGAACATCATCTTCAACCTGTCGCGTGCCTTCGGCGCGATAGAGTACGTCAACGTCGGGCGAATCGTGCATTCGCTCGCCCGCACGCCGATCGCCGGGTCCCGGCGCGGCAACGTCTACATCGTGCAGTGCAAGGAGGCCGACTGGCCGGACTCGCGCGTGTACATGATACGGTTCCAGAAGTGGGGCGTCGCCGAGCACCTCGACGAGGGCAAGGACCTCCTGAGGGCGATGCTGGAGGCGAACGAGTACACGGACTACATCCTCGACCGCCGCCTCATGTGCCGCCAGCTGGGCATGAAGCTCCCGCCGCACATCGGCTACGGACAGTTCACCGAGCCGTACACCGGCGACAACCAGTACAAGGGCACGACGGTCCGCACCGCCTACTTCTCCCGCGCCTACATCCAGGGCACGGCGTCCGACAAGATCCCGCCGGCCAAGTACCGCAACCCCGTCTTCGCGCTCCGCTTCGCGAAGCTGATGGGCGAGGCCGCCGCGCTTGACATGATCGTGGGGCGCGGCTCCACCGAGACGAAGGAGAATATGTTCGACAGGATATACGAGGTCCTGCAGATGGACGCCGACGGGTTGCCGGAGAGGCTTGTCGTCACCGGCCACACGGGAAGCTTCGTCAACTACCTCGAGGCATTCGAGGACTCCGTCGCCCCGTATGCCAACGTCGTGCGCCGCCGCGTCAAGTTCCTCGCGGACCCCAAGGCGTTCGCAGATGCGTACGTCGCTGCGTTCAGGCAGGCGCTCGCCGCCACGCAGGAGCGCTACCGCACGCACAGAAAGGCGTACGACCGCCTTTTCGTGAACCGTCCGTTCGACGTCGGCGGCTCTGGCGCGTACCGCTGGGCGAAGACGCTGGAGCGCCTGGACGGATGCGATCCAGATGTCGTCGCGGCCAGACTCGCCGAGGCGATCGGGGAGCTTTAGCAAGGCGACTGTCCGCAGTCCGAGAATCCAGTCCTGCGAGGAAGGTAACTGGGCATGAACAAGTGCAAGTTGATCAGGGAAATTGGCTGTGCAGTTGCGGCCGCCGCGATGTGCGGGGCGGCCGTGGCGAACGAGGCGGAGCAGATAAACGAGGCAGTGGCCGTGTTCGACGGAAAGACCGTCGCCAACATGCGCGGCGGCACTTGGAAGATAGTCTACTCGTCGGCGGAAGGGCCTCAGATGCGGGCGATACAGGTGCTGACGGAGCGGATCGGGGCGTACGTCCTGCGCGAGGGGCATCTTTCGACGGTGTTCGTCCTGCCGCTGGAGAAGGACGGCGGTGAGCCTGTCAACACGAAGAGAGACATGATCGTAATCGGCATTCCGTCGGAGAACGCGACGCTGAGGGCGCTGCTGGGCGGGACGCAGGTCCCCAAAGGCGGGTATCTTGTCAAGACGTTCAACGTGAAGGGGCGGAACGTGGTGCTGCTCGCGGGCGACACTCCGTCAGCCGTGCTGTGGTCGGCGTTTGACTTCCTGGACGTCGTCGCGCCAACGCTCGAACAGCAGCTTGCCGGGCATGCCGGACGCTACGCGGGCACGTTCTTCCGCGCGACGAAGGTCCCTGCGTTCCAGTGTGTCCGCGAACCCGAGACGCCCGTGCGCAGCGTGTTCTCGTGGGGACACGTGGTGGACGACTGCCAGACGACCTTCCGCGGGATGGCGCGCGCCCGCTTCAACCGCGCCATCCTCTGGAACGACCAGTTCGTGGTGAACGCGCGCGAAGTCGTCGACATTGCGCATTCCTGGGGCGTGCAGGTCTATTGGGGATTCTCGTGGGGGTGGACGCTCAGCGGGAAGGACCCGAAGGACTTCGATTTGAAGAAGCTGGCGGACGAGGTGGTGTCCGAATGGCGCAACAAGTGGAAGCTCATGGGCGGAGACGGCATCTACTTCCAGTCGTTCACCGAGACGTCGAACGCGACGATCGGGGGTCGTCCGATTCCCGAGGCCGTCACGGAGCTCGTGAACGAGGTCGCGCGGCGGATAAGGGAGGAGGCGCCGGGGACGGACATCGTGTTCGGGCTCCACTCGAACTCGATGAAGCGCAAGGGCGCGGCGGCGGCGATTGCGAAGGTCGACCCGTCCATAGAGATACTCTGGGAGAACTGCGGCGGATTCCCGTTCTGGGAGCCTTACGGCAGGAACGCCAGCCCAGATGTGAAGCTCTGCGACAGGGCGCTAGCGAACAACAAACTCGTCGGCTTCGCCTGGAAGGCGCAGATCCGCATGGACTGGGCCAACTACGTGTCGCCCGCCGGCCCGTTCCTGCTCGGATGCGTAGGCGAGGCGGTCCTTGATCGCGACCGCGCCGTGACGGCGCCGCGTTTGATGTCGTATGACGAAGACTGGATCGCGCACGGCCGCACGGCGTGGGAGCTGATTCGCCACCTCAGGGCGGGCGGCAAGGCGCCGAACGAGTTCAACGCCGTGGTGGAGCAGGTACCGCCGTACGCCTTCGCGACCCAGTGCCAGGCGGAGCTGTTCTGGAGCAGCAAGGACGACTGGGAGGCTGTCGCCCGCCGCGCACGCATGAGAGCGCGTCCCGAGAGATGAAGCTCAACGAGAATGGAGGTTTGACCATGAAGAAAGAATTTGCGGCGGTTGCGCTTGCGGTTTCGGCTGCGACGGTTGCCTTGGCCGCGGAGTTCCCGAATCCTGCGGATTTCAACCCGACATGGGAGAGCGCGAAGCCGGGTACGTCTCGCAGCACCGACCTTCCGACGGGTGCGCTCCTCGGCAACGGCTCGCTCGGCGCGGTTAACGGCGGCGACGGCAACCACAAGCACTTCGTCCTCACGCGCGGCGACATCTGGAGCTGCGGCGACTTCACGTGCGGCAAGGCCGACCACCATGTTCGCCCGATTTCCTTCGCGGACTTCTCCATTGGGCCTGGGATGCACAGCGTCAAGTCCACCGACACGCTCGACCTGCCATCGGCCACGCTCCGCACCGAGGGCGGGTTCGGCAAGGGACGCGTGAAGATCGAAACCTACGTTGCGTCCACGGAGGACCTGCTTGTCCTGACAGGCGTTTCCGACGCCGACGACAACTGGGCCGTTCACCTGACGGCGCACAACGAGCGGAAACCCTTCCCGATCGAAGTGAAGTCGTCGAAGGAATCGTTCTACGTGCGCCGCTCCACGATCAACCTGCTCCCGCAAGGCGATCCGCGCGGCTGGACGACGAACGCCACCGCCGCCTTGAGCGTTCTTGGCACGGAGCTTGAGAACTTCTCGATAGCGGGCGAAGGACATGTGATGACATGGGCGAAGATACGCGCCAACGTGCCTTTTGCGTTTGTCGTCTCGTCCGATCCAGCGCGCCGCTTTACATGGGATGAACTCGCAAAGCTCAAGAGCGCCCACAACGCATGGTGGAAGGAATGGTGGAGCCGCAGCCGTGTCACGACGGGCGATGCGGATCTCGACCGGTTCTACTGCGGTCAGGTCTATCTGCTCGGCGCGGGCGTGCGGAAGGGCAAGTTTCCGCCCGGCCTCTACGGCATCTGGGTGACGACCGACAACGCGAAGTGGCACAACGACTTCCACTTGAACTACAACTACGTCGGGACGTACTACGGCTGCTTCGCCGCGAACCGCTGCGAGGTGGCGGACGCCATGCCGGACCCGCTTATCGACTACCTGCCACAGGCGATACGCAATGCCAAGGAACTGCTTCCGGGAATCGACCGCTGCCGTGGACGCCTCTACAAGAACTCCCGCGAATTTCTCGACAGCCGTCCTGACGTCGCAGGCGGCATCGACGATGCGGCGTTCTACCCCGTGGCGCTCGGTCCGTGGGGCACGAGCGCGGAGGGGCATGACAGCCACTGGAGCCAGATTTCCGACGGTGCGTTCCAGTGCGCCGTGATGTGCACGCACTGGGAGTACACGCTCGACCGCGCCTACCTGAAGAAGGTGTGGCCGGTTCTCGACAAGACGGCTAACTTCTTCCTCAAGTGGTGCGAGAAGGAGGCGACACTGGATGGCGGATACCGCTACAACGTGTGGGATTCGCACTGGGAGGGAAGCGGCCTTGCGAAGAACAGCGCGCCCGCACTCGGCTGCGTGAAGCACCTCTTCGAGACGCTTGTGGATGTCGCGCCTGTCCTGCGCGAGATGGGAATCGATGTGCCGGCGGCGAAGCTTGCAGCGTGGAAGGACATGCACGAACACCTCTCCCCGCTCGCCGTCGGCGTCTACCCCATCAACGGCAAGCCCGTGAAGATGCTGTCGGGCGTGGAGAACGCGGACGGCTCCGCGAATCCGTCCGGCGGCAACGCCATCAACCTTGAAAGCGTCATCCCCGGCGAGCAGTTCGCGTTCGACGTGACGCCGGAATTCCGCGAGCTTGCCAAGGCCGCCGTTGACGGCAACATCGCGAAAGCGCCGAACATGGTCTGGTCCGGTATCAACCAGACGCCGAAGCTCTTCGCGACGGCAATCCGCGCGGGCTATCCCGCGCAGGCCGTCATCGATGCCTTCAAGAAGCACCAGCTGAGCATCATGCAGAAGAACTTCCACATCCACGACGGCGTCCACGGCGTGGAGAAGATCGGCGCGATGGAGTTCGTACAGTCGATGCTCATCCAGTGCGACCACGGGTTCGTGAAGGTGTTCCCCAACTGGACAGGCGCGGACGCGAAGTTCGAGAACCTGCGCGCGAAGGGGTGTTTCCTCGTCTCCGCCGAGATGAAGGGCGGCAAGGTCGTGCGCGTGGAGGTGAAGAGCGAGAAGGGCGGACGGTTCCGGCTGGTGGATCCGAGACAGCAAGTGTACAACAACAAGTTGCCGGAAGGCTGGTCTCGTGGCAAGACGCGCAACAGCGGCGAGGCGACGCTCGAACGCGACTTCAAGCCCGGCGAGACCATCGTGCTGAACCCTTCGGAACCGGCGGTCGGCAAGTGCGATCCGTTCGGAGGTGGCGTCCAGTCGGCCGAGATATATGTGGATGGAAGGAAGGGCTCGCCAGAGGCCGCGATCCTTCCCGACGGCACGGTGACTTTGCAGTCCACAGGGGCCGTCTCGAAGATCGAGCTCGTATGGAAATGCGACCTCTCGTGGGTGGAAAAGACATTCGCCGGCGACTGGGAGCGTTGCTACGGATTCGCTGGATGGAGAAAGATGGATCCAGCATATCCCGCGCCCTGGTACTGCCTTGCAACAGGCGGGGGAAGGACGGACGGCTACGGCGTGATGGTGCAGCCCGCCGCGTTCGCGACATGGAAGCTCTCGCCTGGCTCGGCGAGGCTGATTCTGGACGTCAGGGCCGGACGCAAGCCGGTAAGGCTTGGCGGACGCAGACTTGAGTTGTGCCGCGTGGTGTCCAGAAGGGGCGTTGAAGGGGAAGGGCCCTTCGAGGCCGGACGCGCCTTCTGCAAGATGATGTGCCCCAGCCCCAGGCTGCCCAAGGAGCCGGTCTACGGCTACAACGACTGGTACTGCGCGTACGGACGCAACACGGCGACGAACTTCCTGTCCGACGCGGCCGAAATCGTCGCGCTCTGCGACGGGCTTGCGAACAGGCCGTTCGTGGTTGTCGACGATGGATGGCAAAGCTCCGACTTCCGCGGCGGGAAGGTCATGAGCGAAGCCCAATGGTCAGTGCACAACGCCAACTGGGGAATGCCTATGGACGAATTCTGCAGGCGCGTGAAGGCCATGGGCGCGAGGCCTGGCCTGTGGTACCGCCCGTTCTACGCCGACAAGCGCACGGAGCGCAATGGAATAGACCCCGCCAATCCGCGCTGGTCCGCGCAGATTGCCGCCGACATGAAGCGCTTCCGCGAATGGGGTATCGAGCTGGTGAAGATCGACTACATCACGTACGACTGGTCGCCGCGGTGGAATTTCCGTCCGCAGGAAAGCGTGCTGGACGCGGTGAAGATTGACTGGTCCGACGACACGAGGACGGCGGCTGAGACAGTTCGGGACCTCTACCGGGCCATGCGCACTGGCGCGGGCGACGGAATCTGCATCATAGGCTGCAACGCCATAGACCATTTCGCGGCCGGGCTCTTCGAGCTTCAGCGCATCGGCGACGACACGAGCGGGAAGGACTGGAGCCGCACGCTGAAGATGGGGCCGAACGCCGTCGCGATGCGCGCGATCCACAACAACATATTCTACTTCAACGACGGCGACTGCGTTGGCCTTGCGACGAAAGGCGCCGTGCCGTGGGATAAGAACGCCCAGTGGCTGGACCTTGTGGCGCGTTCGGGGACGTCGCTTTTCGTGTC
This sequence comes from uncultured bacterium, assembly GCA_902799955.1. GTDB lineage: Bacteria > Verrucomicrobiota > Kiritimatiellia > RFP12 > UBA1067 > UBA1067. The sequence goes on from CADCCQ010000063.1 coordinate 23,406, forward strand.
GTGGAGACGCGAGCTGCTGGACGCGGACGTCCGCAAGGCGCTGAAAGACGCCTTCCGCATGGCGTCGCGTCCGCAGGAGACGGGCGAGCCCCTGGACTGGACAGAGCGGCTCACGCCTGCTCGGTGGAAGTTCGAGCGTGGCGTGGAGAAGACGTATGACTGGTAGTCAATCGCATGGGGTCTCAACCCAGAGGGGAAAAGCGAAGATGAACGTAAAGGCATTGAAGGCTCTCGCAGTGGCTGCGGTAATCTGTGTGGCGGGAACACACGCTTTTGCCGGCAATGTGTCCGGCCCTTGCACCGTGTCGCCGCTGAAATACACGCCTGTCCCCGGCGGATTCGCCGCGAAGAACGGCGACGGCGAGTTCAACCGCCCGCTCTACGGGTGGCATGGCGACGACCGGGAGCTCGCGCCGCGCAAGTCCCTGCCCTGGACGAGCGACAGGCCGAAGGTCGTCCTGAAGGTGTTCAGCGGCTACAGGCTCGACAAGAAGCTTCGCGGCGTCTTGCAGTTCGGCGACGGCACGGAGGACGTTGCGTACCGATATGTGTGGGGGCGCGCCGAATACGATCTAAGGGGCAAGGGCACGGTGAAGATGGTGCGCAGCGCGCAGTCCGACGGACTTCTCGTGGAGACGGCCGGCGACCTGCCACCGAAGTTCGACGGCGAATGGGTGCTCGTTGCGAAGAGCACGCGTGGCGACGCGACGTACTACGACTTCGAGCGGAAGGGGATGTACGAGGACGCGCAGAAGTGCTTTCCATCCGACGTCGCCTCGGCGTTCGACAAGGCGACCAACCACTTCGAGCGGATCGCGCGGACGATCGAGATCAAGACGCCCGACCCGATCATCGACTCGCTCCTGCCGTGCCAGCTGATCGTCGCGGACGCGATGTTCGAGGGTCGCCACATAACGCACGGAGCGACGAACTGGAAGCAGGCGTTCGCGGGCTGGCGCGTCGGGTACATCTGCTACGCGACGGGCTGGGAGGAGCGCTTCAAGGAAAACGCCCGCGAGCATTTCCGCTCGCAGCGCAAGGACGGGCGCATCCCCAACGAGCCGCAGCGCGACTCCATCTACAACATGTGCGAGGAGTTCGTAGTCTCCGTGATGCGCTACTGGAGGTGGACGCACGACGACGACTTCATGCGCGAAATCGCCTACGACGGCGTGAAACGCCACCTCGCGTGGATGGACCGCACCATGAAAGTGCCCGGCTTTGAGCTTTACGAGAACTGGCTCAACACGTGGAACACCGACAACAAGTGGTGCAACGGCGGAGCGGGCACTATCGCCTCCGCCTACTACGCCTTCGTCTGCCGCACGATGGCGGAAGTCGCGCAGCGCCTCGGCAAGGCTGAGGACGCCGCCCGCTTCGCCGCGCGCGCAAAGACCGTAGAGGACGCGATCGCGAAGATCCTGTGGCACGAGGACGACGGCGTGTGGGGCGAGTACCGCGAGCGGTTCGGCCTCAAGCGCCTCATGCGCGCTCCCGACCTCTCCACCGTCTACATCGCGATCGACAGCCTTCCCTTCGACCTCGCGCGCAACCGCCGCGCCGTCGCATGGGTGGAGGACAATGTGCCGACGCATTTCGCCAAGGACGGCGCGACGCTGCTCTACTCCTCCAACCGTCTGCCCAGGTTCTGGACGTCGTGCGGACGCTACCCGAACGAGACGCTGTTCTGGGCTCTCGCCTGCTACCAGACCGGCGAGCCGGAGCTGGGCTGGCGGCATCTGCATGACGTGGCGGCGGTCTCCGCGCGCGGCGCGGGCAGCGGACCCGGCGTGGGCACTTGCGACCTCAACTACGACTTCGCCTGCTACTCCAACATCGACTTCGCCGACAACGCCGCGGGCTTTATCCGCACTGTGGCGGAAGGCGTGTTCGGCATCGTCGACGGGCGGGAGATACGCCCGTCGTTCCCCGCGTCGTGGAACGAGGCGGAGATCAAGTCCCCGTACGTCTCCTACCGCTGGACGCGCACGGGCGGCGTGAAGGTGACGGGCGGCAGCCGCGCCGCGACTGTCAAGGTCGTCGCCGCGCCGGAGCCGAAGTTCGCGGGCGCGGCGATTCCGCCGCGCCATGCGCGCTGGGGGCATCCGAAAGGCGAGGGGTCTGACCTCTCTGTCCCTCCGGGAACGAAGGCGGAGTATGTCGACCTCACCAAGGCGTTCAACCAGAATCTGCGGCTTCTGCACAAGGGGAAGTACTCTCCGCGAATCAAGCACAGCACCATCCAGGCGAACGGACGCAGCTGGTGGGAACGACACGAGGTCGTGGACAACCGCCATTGGCCGAAGGACTACTATGTGCCCAAGAAACTCGACTGGCCCGCCGACGGACACCTCGTTACGCAATACGGCCCTGAGTTCCATCTCGGTCCGGCGGACGGGACGAACTCCGTGTTTGTGTCGTTCTACGAGCAGTTCCCCGACGCGGTCGAGATTCCGCTTTCAGGCAAGGCGCGGAAGATCGCGCTTCTCACGGCGGTCGTCACGAACCCCAACGTAGCGTGGATGGAGGCTGCGGTCGTGAAGGTGCGATACGCAGACGATACGGAGGCGGTACTGCCGCTCGTGCCGCCGGACAACTGCGACGACTGGCTTTCGTATATGCACGGGCAGTGGAGCTATCTCGACATGACCAAGGACTGCAAGCCCTACGCGGTGAACGGTCGGCCGGTGATGTTCGGCAAACACGCCACGCACGGGAACGCACACGCTATCGCGCTCGATCCCGCGAAGGAGCTGAAGTCGCTCCGCGCCGAGTGCCGCGGGACGGAGACTTTCGTCGGCCTGCTGGCCGCGACTCTCTATCGGGATGAAAACTAGCAGCTAGCCCAAAACTACAAAAAACGCCTTTTAAAACCCTTTGCGCCGGAAAGGGCGTTTGTGATATAATTACCGGCCATGGGAATGCCATTCCACATTGCAGGGCCCGAGACCCGAACCAGATGGGTCAGGCCGGAGATCGGCTCGGGCGGGGACGGACACACGTTCCCCGGCGCGGCGTACCCCTTCGGGCTGGTGCAGCCGTCGCCGGACACCGGGCGCGAGGGATACCGCTACTGCGCCGGATACCGCTACGAGGACGACCGCATCCTCGGCTTCTCGCAGACGCACCTGAGCGGCACGGGCTGCGGCGACCTCGGCGACGTGCGCATCATGCCGTTCGCTGGAGAGCCCTCGCCCGACGCCTCCTCCGCGTTCCGCAAGGAGACGCAGACGTGCGCCCCGGGCTACTACGCCGTCACCCTCGACGACTGCGACGTGCGCGTGGAGGCGACCGCCGCCGCGCACACCGCTGTCTACCGCTTCACGGGCACGGGGGCGAAGGCGATGAAGCTTCTCCTCGACTGCCAGTGGGGTATCGGCGGGAAGGTCCTTTCGAAGACGATCCTCTCAAGCGACGTAAGCGTGCAGGGAAGGCGCGTCGTCTCCGGCACCAACGTCCGCAGGCACTGGGTGGAGCGCCGCTATTCGTTCGTCATCGAGTGCAGCCGCGATTTCGAGACGCCCGCCGTGCTCGAGCCGCTTTCCCCCGACGAGAAGGCGCCGCGCATGGCTCTTCTGTTTGGCGAAGGCGACGGGCCGCTGATTATCAAGATTGGTTATTCGCTGGTGGATGAGGACGGCGCGCTGCGAAACATGGACGCGGAGTGCCCGGGGTTCGACTTCGACGCCGTGCGCGCGGCTGCGGAGCGCGAATGGGAGCGCCAGCTCTCGCGCATGGACGCCGAGGGGACGGACGACGAGAGGACGAACTTCTACTCCGCGCTCTACCGTCTGCTCATCCAGCCCGCCAACATCGCGGACGTCGACGGACGCTACCGCGGCGCGGACGGCGAGGTGCATGTCGCGCCGGGCGGGCGCTACTATTCGACGCTCTCGCTCTGGGACACCTTCCGCGCCGCGCATCCGCTCCACACGCTGATCTCCTCCGAGATGGGGGACGATTTCGTCGAGACGATGCTCGAGCACCAGAAGGCCGCCGGGTTCCTCCCGATCTGGACGCTCATGGGACGCGACAACCAGTGCATGATCGGTACGCACTCCGTGCCGGTCATCGTCGACTGGTTCCTGAAGACCGAGGCGCTTTCGCGCCCCGCCGCGCCCGGCGGGGCGGACGCCGCGTCGCGCCACGCGCGCGACCGCGCGTTCTGGGAGGCGGCGTTCGCCGCGATCAAGGACTCGCTTACCTGCCTCCACAAGGGACGCATCCTCGAGGACTGGCCCGCCCTCGACAAGTACGGCTACTACCCGAACGACATCGTGACGAGCGAGTCCGTCTCGCGCCTCCTCGAAAGCTGCTACGACGACTGGTGCGCGGCGCGCATGGCGGAGAGGCTCGGCTTCGCGGACGACGCGGCGTTCTTCCTGAAGCGCTCGCGCAACTGGCGGAACGTGGTCGACCCCGAGACGCATTTCGTGCGCGGACGCGACACCAAGGGCAACTGGACGACGCCGTTCAACCCGCTCGCCCTCGGGCGCAACGCCGGGTCGGGAAGCGACTTCACCGAGGGAAACGCCTGGCAGTGGACGTGGCACGTCCTGCACGAGCCCGAGGCGCTAATCGAGGCCGTCGGCGGTAAGGACGTCGCCGGCGAACGGCTCTGCCGCCTCTTCACGCTCGAGGCCGACGAGTCCGAGACCGGCACGTGCGACGACGTCACCGGCCTCATGGGGCAGTACTGCCACGGCAACGAGCCGAGCCACCACGTCCTCTACCTCATGCGGTACGCCGGACGCGAGGCGCGGCAGGCGGAGCTTTTGAGGGATGTCTTCGAGAGGTTCTACGTCAACAAGCCCGACGGGCTCTGCGGCAACGACGACTGCGGGCAGATGAGCGCATGGTATCTCTTCTCGGCGATGGGCTTCTATCCGATGAACCCCGCGAGCGGCGAATACGTGCTCGGCGCGCCGCAGCTTCCGAAGGTGACGCTTTGCGTGGGGAACGGGGAACGTATCCCCCGAGCGAAGCGAGTCGCCGAAGGCGATGCCCTAGCAGGGGTGGGAATGGGGAACGGGTATTTCACCGTCATCGCCAGGAACCTCTCGGCAGAAAACAAGTACGTAAAGTCGGTCACGCTCAACGGCGTGCCGCTCAAGGGCTTCACCATCCGCCATGAGGACATCCTGAAGGGCGGCGAACTGGTGTTCGAGATGACAGGGAGCGCCGCAGGGGATGCGCCCGTGGAGGGGCCGTGAGAATCGCGCGCTCGATACTTGCCCTGCTGGCCTCGGCCTTCATTGCGACCAGGGCGTTCGCTTTGAACGTCGTCTGGGACGATCGCACACCCGAGGAGAGCCGCAAGTGGGCTGACAAGCACTACATCCGCGAGCAGATGGAGGTGGTCGGCAAGAAGATATGCCAGGCGCTGTACGAAGGCCACGGGCGCGTGAACCTCCACGAGGACTTCACGATCATCCTCTACCTCGCGCCCGTGAAGGGAGGCAACCCGGCGTTCGCGGCGGGCCGGCGGATCACATGGAAGGTCGGCCCGAATCCAAGCGGAAACCCCGGCCTGGGCCTCCTGTGCCACGAGATGACGCACGTCCTCGACATGGGCTCCGACAGCGTGTTCACCGAGGCGATGGCCGACTGGACGCGCAACTACAAGGTGAACTTCCGCGGATGCTCCAATCCCCCTTACGTCCTCGGCCTGCGCTACAAGGCGCTGCGCGGCGGGCGCCACTACGGAAAGTACGTCGCCGGCGCACACTTCATCGACTTCATGACGCAGAACTACGGTGAGGGGACGATCTACAAGATCCTCCAGGGCTACAAGCAGCACGGCAAGGGCCACTGGGAGAAGACGTTCGGCAAGAACTTCGACGGGCTCGTCGGCGAGTGGCGGAACATGCAGACGATCTACGACCCGGTGTACCAGTGGACGTACAACGGAACCTCGTCCGGGGTCGTCCGCCACGACGGCAAGTTCTGCTCCCCAGGTTCGGTCAGGTGCGAGGACACTCCCAACGGCATTGGCGCGTGGCTCACGGGCGCCACCGCCTCTAAGGTGAACAAGTGCGGCGGCGACATGACAATCGCCCTGCACGGACGCCTCCCCAGGAAAGGCAAGGTCGCGATAGCTTCGCTTGGCTCGGCCAGGGAGGGGAACGGCAAGGCGCTGCTTCTCGCGACGACGTCCGCCAGGGACTCCCTCGCGGCGCACGTCGTCGCGTCCGTGCCGGGCAAGGGATGCGCGATCGTCTCGACGACGGCGGTGCCGGTGCCGAACCTCGCCGCCGGCCCGCATTCCATCATCCTGACGATCCGCGGCGGAAACGCGGCCGCAGTGGTGGTGGACGGCAAGCCTGCCGCCAAGGTGGACATGAAGGCGAAATGCGACGGCTGCACCTTCACGCCTGCGTTCGCGGTCGGCGGAATGGCGGGCGGGATTGGCGTACATGAGATATCCGAGCCGAATGGCGAGGGCGGCGTGTGCCTCAACGACGTGCGCGTTTTCACGCGGACGTTCCGCGAACGCGAGACGAAGCAGTACGCGACGACCTTCGGCCCCGACTACCGCGGCGCGGTCGCCGTCGCGGCCTCGTGGTGCGGCGGGCAGGGCGATTCGGACGTAGGCAACCCCAATGGCTGGTTCTGCGTGAACTCCCTTGGCGAGAGGGTCCACGTGCTTCCGACGAAGGATACCGCCGTCACGGTCAGCGGGACGGCGCTTCCGTCGATTCCCCCCGGCACCAAGTTCGCCTGCAAGTCGTTCACCATAGACGGATGGGCGGTCGCGGACTCCGCGAACGTCGACCTGCGCGGGGTGAGGATCGTCGACGTGGACGACAACGCCCGGATCATCACGAGAAACGGACACGGCATCGCGGTGAACGCCATCCGCGCCAACCGCATCAGGCTCGACGGCAACCTCGCCGTCGTCGGCGGAATCAAGGCGACCGGGAACCTGGAGATGAGGGAGGGCAGCTCGCTGCGGTTCCCCGCGAATCCGGACATGACGCTCGTGAAGTCGATCTCGGTCAGGGGAAAGGGCCCGGTCGTCCTGAAGCCGGGTGTGCCGGCAAAGAGGGGGAGCTTCCAGAAGATACTGCGCATCGAGGAGATGCCTGCGGACTTCACGCGGTTCAGGCTGAACGCCGGAAGCGACGAGAAGGCGGCGACGTTCAGCGCCGCGCCGGGAGGCAAGTACCTCGGCGTCACCCCGTACAGATGAGGCGCTTCCGGGGCAAGATGAATTTTGTCAGAAACCGCCGTCGTGTCGTCCTAACCTAGTGTAAGCGCGAGAATGGGCTTGCGCGAATGACGAAAGGAACACGACAATGAACAACAAGGCAATACAGAAGTTGATGATGGCTCTTGCGGTCTGCGGCGCACTTTACGGCACGACGTTCGCCGCTCCGAAGGGGAATCCCCCGCCCAAGGGCAAGGCGCCCACGGCGATGAAGGCGCCGGCGCAGAAGCCTCGCGCGGCAAAGGCGCCCGCCCCGGCCAAAAAGACGGCAAAAACGCCCGCCAGGGCGACGGTGAATGTCCGCCCCGCACCGGCGAGGAACACGACGAGGCATGAGGTCGTCCGCCATGCCCAGCCTCCTCCGGCGAGGCACTACGAGCGGCACTACGAGCCGAGGCATGAACACCACCGGCATGACCACCGCTGCCACGACAGCCACTGCCGCGACCGCCACCACGACCACCGCTGCCATGACCCGCACTGCCACCACGGCGACACCCTCCACACGGAGGACTGGTGCGAAATCGGAGCGTCGCTCCTTGGCGGGCTTGTGGGCGGCCTGATTGGCGGCTCCATCTGACGAAGCGAAGTCTGCCTGCTCCAAAGGCCCGACACGCCCAGCGTGCCGGGCCTTGTATTGCTCTGGCAAACAAGGTGTTGACCCAATCTGGAAGGCGGCAGTCTCCAGCCGTCGTATTTGCGGTGCGTGAGGATACGTGCCCTCCTGTGCAATCAATCACTTTTATTGCCGCCTCTCAGTAGCATCCCATATAAATCTCACGCAGAGACGCAGAGAGCACATTCTCTGATGGTCCCGTTCTTCAAGGGGATTTTTACTCTCTGGGGCGGAATTATCGTTAACAAAAATTAACGATAATGTAACGTTCATGTAACACTTCGTTTCGGGATTTTTGAGATAATGGTGTCATGATAAAAACACATGACATCATCTATGGTTCGGTACCCGCCGCGGCTGACAGCAGTCGCCGTCTCGCGTATGGCTTGGCGCCGCCAACGGCCCGACGTGCCCCAAAGGCAAGGAAGGCTACATCAAGGCAAGTGAAGAAAAACAAATACTTCAGTCGATGAAAAACATAACTGGAGTTTACCCATTTTTTGAAGTCAAAATGAGACTTCACCCAATGTTTATGGGGGTGAGGTGATTTTAGCAAGTGTATTTTGCGTGGCAGAAGGC
>CADCCQ010000064.1 GCA_902799955.1 uncultured bacterium
CTCGATCATGGGCTCCGGCGGCCTCATCGTCATGGACGAGACGGACTGCGTGGTGGACATCGCCAAGTTCTACCTCGACTTCACGGTCGACGAGAGCTGCGGCAAGTGCGCGCCGTGCCGCATCGGCGGCAGGAAGCTCCTCAACTACCTCAAGAAGATCACCGACGGTCGCGGCACCGAGCAGGACATCAAGGACATGCAGGCCATCTGCGACGCTATGAACAAGGCGTCGCTCTGCGGCCTCGGCCAGACGGCCTCGAATCCGGTGCGCTCCACGCTCAGGTACTTCATGGACGAGTACATGGAGCACATCAACGACAAGAAGTGCCGCGCCGGCAAGTGCTCGAAGCTCATCCAGTACAAGATCGACCCGGCGAAGTGCAAGGGCTGCACGATGTGCGCCAGGAAGTGCCCGGCGGGCGCGATCACGGGCGCGGTGAAGCAGCCGCACGAGATCGACCAGTCGAAGTGCGTCAAGTGCGGCGCCTGCGAGGCGACCTGCAAGTTCGGCGCGATCAGCCACGGGTGATTAGTAAGGAAAGGATATTTCTACAATGGAAACAGAAATGATCACACTTGAGATCAACGGCAAGACCGTCGAAGTCCCGAAGGGCACGTCGATCCTCAACGCGGCGAAGGCCGCGCACATCAAGATCCCCACGCTCTGCTACCACCCCGACCTCAAGGCGGGCGCGAGCTGCGGAATCTGCGTCGTGCGCCAGCTCGTCCCGAGCCGCAACCCCGCCGACAACGGCAAGCTCGTCCCGAGCCCCAAGCTCCTGCGCGCCTGCTGCACCGAGGCGACGCCGGGAATGCACATCGTCACGCACGACCCCGACATCGTCCAGGTCCGCAAGACCGTCCTGGAACTCATCCTCGCGAACCACCCGAACGACTGCCTCCAGTGCCCGCGCTCCGGACGCTGCGAGCTCCAGAACCTCGCCGCCGACTTCGGCATCCGCGAGAACCCGTTCCCGAAGGAGGTCATCCACCACGAGCCCGACACGTCGACGCCGTCGATCGTCCTCTACCCCGACAAGTGCATCAAGTGCGGCCGCTGCGCAGAGGTGTGCCAGGAGATGCAGAACGTCTGGGCTCTCGAGTTCATCGGCCGCGGCGAGAAGACCGTGATGCAGCCCGCCGCCGGCGTGCCGCTCATGGAGTCGCCGTGCATCAAGTGCGGACAGTGCTCCGCGCACTGCCCCGTCGGCGCCATCTACGAGAATGACGAGACCGCCAAGGTCTGGGCCGCGCTCCAGGACCCCGAGAAGACCTGCCTCGTGCAGATCGCCCCGGCCGTGCGTGTGGCCGTGGGCGAGGCGTTCGGCATGAAGCCGGGCGAGCTCACCACGGGCAAGATCTACGCCGCGCTCAGGATGCTCGGGTTCGACAAGGTGTTCGACACGAACTTCTCCGCCGACGTCACGATCATGGAGGAGGGCACCGAGTTCATCAAGCGCTTCACCGAGCAGAAGGACCTGCCGCTCCTCACGAGCTGCTGCCCGGCGTGGACCGACTGGATGGAGAAGTACGCCCCTGACTTCACGGGTAACTTTTCGTCCGCCAAGTCCCCGCAGCAGATGCTCTCCGCGCTCTGCAAGAGCTACTGGGCCGAGAAGAACGGCGTCGACCCCGCGAAGATCCACGTGACCTCGATCATGCCCTGCACGGCGAAGAAGTACGAGATCAGCCGCGACGAGAACATGTCCGCCTCCGGCTACCAGGACACGGACGTCGTGCTGACGACGCGCGAGCTCGCCCGCATGATCAAGGCGGCCGGCATCGACTTCAACGACCTCCCGGAGGAGCCCGCCGACAAGCTGCTCGGCGCCTACACGGGCGCGGGCACGATCTTCGGCGTCACCGGCGGCGTGATGGAGGCGGCCCTCCGCACGGCGTACTGCCTGATCACCGGCGAGATCCGCGAGGACCGCAAGAACGGCGTCAAGCCGCGCTACGACTTCATCGAGGTCATGGCGTGCCGCGGCGGCTGCATCGGCGGCGGCGGACAGCCCTGCCTCGCGACGGACGAGGTCCGCGCGCAGCGCACGGCCGGCATCTACACGGACGACGAGAAGTGCACGCTCCGCATGTCGCACCTCAACCCCGAGGTCAAGGAGCTCTACGACTCCTACCTCGAAGGCAAGACCGGCGCGCAGGGCGGCGAGAAGGCCCACCACCTTCTCCACACCAACTACCACAAGCGCGATGTCTACGGCTTCGACAAGTAAGTCGAGGGCCTGACTGCGCGGCGACGGGGGCCTTCGCGTACGCGAAGCCCCCGTTGTCATGTTTTCAAGCGGCCCCCGCGCGGGGCCAATGGACGAAAGGATCTGCTGCAAGATGAAGATTTCAGGATTCGCCGCCGTGGCCGCCCTGGCGCTCGCGGCGCAGGGATGCCGCTGCGCGGGGACCAAGTGCTGCGCCGCGCGCGAGCCGGCGAAACCCGCCTTCGAGACGCTCATCTCCCACCGCGGGGAGTCCGTCGACGCCCCGGAGAACACGCTCCCGGCGTACAAGACCGCCGTCGAGCGCGGCTTCGGGTTCGAGTGCGACATCTACCTCTCCGCCGACAAGCGCGTCTTCACCTTCCACGACCGCACGCTGACGCGCACCTCCAACGGTGCGAACACCAACAAGTGCACCGACGCCAAGTGGAGCGACGTCGCCAAGCTCGACGTCGGCAACTGGGGCAAGTTCAAGGGCTCGAAGTTCGCCGGGACGCGCCCCGCGCTCCTCGAGGAGGTGCTGGAGCTGACGCGCGACGGGCGCTGGCTCTATGTCGACGTCAAGTGCAGGGACGAGTCGATAGTCCCATACGTCAAGGAGGTACTGGCGAAGCAGAAGAAGGCCAACCCCGGGAACACCCTCTTCCTCTGCGGCACCGTCGAGTGCGGCAGGGCGTTCAAGCGGCTCCTGCCGGAGTACAAGGTGCTGTCGTGCCTGAACTGCTGCAGGGGCTGGAAGAAGGGGGACCCGCCGGTCCCCGTGGCCGAGATCATAGCGACCACGAAGAAGATGGGCGCGGACGGCGTGGACCTCCGCTACATACCCGAGGTGACGACCGCGGAGTACATGAAGGCGATCAAGGACGCGGGTCTGGAGATGCACGTCTGGACCATCGACGACATGCCGGACGCCGTGGAGGCGTTCAGGCGCGGCGCGCAGACCGTGACGACGAACTGCGCCAAGAAGATTCTGGACGAGTACAACGCGTCCGCAGGGAAGTAACAGGCGACAGCCGCAAGACGAGGGCTAGAGAATGGAACTCTGGGAGATGGGGATAAGGGCCGCGCAGGACGGCCTGGCGAAAGGTGAATTCACGGCGACCGACCTCGTGAAGGCGATCGCGGCGCGCCGCGCCGCCGAGGACGGCCGGATCGGCGCGTACCTGACCTTCGACGAGGGGGGCGCGCTGCGCCTCGCGGCGGAGAACCCGAAGTCCGTGCCGATCGCGGTGAAGGACCTCATCAACGTGAAGGGCCAGCCCTGCACGTGCGGCTCTAAGATACTGAAGGGCTACGTCTCGCCGTATGACGCGACGGTCATCGCGAACATGAAGCGCAACGGCTTCATCCCGTGCGGACGCGTCAACATGGACGAGTTCGCGATGGGCTCCTCTACCGAGAACTCGGCGCTCGGGGTCACGCGCAACCCGTACGACACGGAGCGCGTCCCCGGCGGCTCGTCCGGCGGCTCCGCCGCCGCGGTCGGCGGCAACCTCGCGATCGCCGCGCTCGGCACGGACACCGGCGGCTCGATCCGCCAGCCCGCGAGCTTCTGCAACTGCTACGGGCTCAAGCCCAGCTACGGGCGCGTGAGCCGCTATGGCGTCACGGCGTTCGCCAGCTCCCTCGACCAGGTCGGGCCGATGACGAAGTCCGTCGAGGACGCCGCCGTGCTGCTCGGCGCGATCGCCGGGCGCGACCCGATGGACGGCACGACGCCCGACGAGCCAGTGCCGGACTACCTGAAGGAGATCGAGGGCGCCTCGCTCAAGGGCGTCAGGCTCGGACTCCCGAAGGAGTATTTCTCGGTCACCGGGCTCGATCCGGAGGTGAAGGCGGTCACGGACGCCGCGATAGACAAGTGCGCCAACGCTGGCGCGGAGCTTGTCGAGGTGAGCCTTCCGCACACCGACTACGCGATGTCCGTCTACTACATCGTCGCGCCGGCGGAGGCGAGCGCCAACCTCGCGCGCTTCGATGGCGTCAGGTACGGGCACCGCAGCGCCGAGGCGAAGGACGTATACTCGCTCTACGTCAAGTCGCGCTCCGAGGGGTTCGGCCCCGAGGTGAAGCGTCGCATCATCATGGGCACGTACGTCCTCTCCAGCGGATACTACGACGCGTACTATGGAAGGGCGCAGAAGGTGCGCACGCTCATCAAGCGCGACTTCGACGAGGTGTTCGCCAGAGTTGACGCGCTTCTCACCCCGTGCGCTCCGACACCGGCCTTCAGGCTCGGGGAGCTCCAGGACCCCATTACGATGTACTTGAACGACCTCTTCACGATCCCCAGCTCGCTTGCCGGCGTCTGCGCGGCGTCGGTGCCGGCGGGCTTCACCGCCTCCGCGCACCTTCCGGTGGGCGTTCAGTTCATCTGCGGCGGGTTCGAGGAGTCGCGCCTCCTGCGCGTCTCGAAGGCATTCGAGGACCTGTGTTCGTAGTTGAAGCCAAATGTTTTGTTGTGGTATAATGCCCGTATATGCGCGTCCTGACGAAGAGGAAGGATGCACGGAGGCAGAGACAACAATGTTTTGTTGTGGTATAATTGTCTGAGGGGAAAAGTTATTCCTCAATGGGGGGCCGTGCAATTCGGCGAAACACTGCATACTTCACACAAGGGGAGACGAGAAATGAATAAGATAGGTTTGTTGCTGGTATGTGCGGCGGCGAGCGCCGCCGCGCAGGGCGCGGAGTTCGCGCTCGGCGTGGGCGCATACGAGGGCAGGGCCGCGTTCAAGGAGCTGCGTATAACGGACGAGGCGGGCAAGGTCGTCTATTCAAACGACTTCGCGACGCCCGACGCCGTGAAGGGCTGGAAGTCCGCCGGGCGCGGCGTGTGGAAGTGCGTCGACGGCACGCTCGAGCAGACGTTCGGCGGGCTCGGGCACGAGGCGGTGACGCTGTCGATTCCGCAGAAGTTCCGCAACGTCACCCTCACGGTGAAGGCGAAGAAGATCGACGGCAAGGAAGGCTTCATCGTCGCCACGGGCAAGAACCTGATTGCGGGCGGCCGTTTGCGATCAAGAAGGTGCCCGGCTCGATCGAGCAGGGACGCTGGTACGACGTGAAGGTGGAATGCATGGACGACCGCATCCGCGCCTGGCTCGACGGCAGACTTGTCCTGGAGTCGCGTGCGGCGGTGGATACGTCGGGGCGTCCCGCGTCCATTGCGCCGGTGAAGGGCGCCAAGGCGATCAAGTACAGCCCGATGATCTTCGGACAGTTCATCGAGCACCACGACCGTCAGGTGTATGGCGGGCTCTTCTGTCCGGGGCATCCGCTTTCCGACGAGGACGGCTTCCGCAAGGACGTGATCGAGGCCCTGCGCGAGATCAAGGTTCCGATCGTGCGCTGGCCGGGCGGCTGCTTCGTCTCGGCCTACCACTGGAAGTACGGCGTCGGGCCCAAGCGCCAGCCGATGTGGGACAAGGCGTGGGAGGTCGAGGACCCCAACACGTTCGGCACGGACGAATACGTGAAGTGGTGCCGCAAGGTCGGCTGCGAGCCGTACATCTGCACGAACGCGGGCTCCGGCAACGAGGAGGAGATGAGCGACTGGGTGGAGTACTGCAACCTCAACGTCGGCAAGTGGGGACGCCAGCGCATCGCGAACGGCTACCCGAAGCCGCACGACGTGCTGTACTGGAGCGTCGGCAACGAGAACTGGGGCGGCTGGGAAATGGGCGCGAAGACCGTCGCGCAGTGGGGCCCGCTCGTCCGCGAGAGCGCGAAGATGATGCGCGGCGCGGATCGCCGGATCTACCTCCTCGCGGCCGCGACGCCGAACGAGGGGTGGACGCTTCCGCTTCTAAAGGCGGCTGGCTACCTGCTCGACTACGTGAGCATCCACGACTACTACGGCGGCGGGCCGAACCAGCGTCCGTACCTCGAGTGGATGATGCAGACGGGCCGTCCCGAGGCGACCATCGTGCAGACCATCGGCATCCTCAAGAAGGCCGGCTTCGGCGGCGGGAAGATCGGAATCGCGTTCGACGAGTGGAACATGCGTGGCTGGTACCACCCGCGGGGAAAGAACGGTCGGATGGACCACGCGGCGCGTCGCAAGAACGATATCGCCTCGCTCTACAACATGTCCGACGCGGTCTTCACCGCCAACTTCCTCAACGCCTGCCTGCGTCACTGCGAGACGGTGAAGATGGCATGCTTCTCGCCGATTGTCAATACGCGCGGCGCGGTGTTCGTGCATGACAAGGGGATCGTCAAGCGCACGACCTACCACGTGTTCTGGATGTACACGCACCTCCTGCAGCCGAACGTCGTGCCGGTGAGCGTCGACTGCGGAAGCCTCTCCGACGGCCGGCGCGTCGTGCCCGCCGTCGACGCGGTGTTGACTGCCTCCGACGACGGCAAGCGCCGCGTCCTCGCGGTCGTCAACAAGTCGCCCGACAAGGCGGTGTCGTTTGACATTTCGGCGATTGTGGCGGGCACGCGGGGACGCGCGCCACTGCCGGCGACGGTCCTTTCCGGAGCCTCGACGGACGACTACAACGACATTGGCGCCGAGAACCGCGTCGTGCCGGTGAAGACGGCGTTCGAAGTGAAGGACGGCAAGGTGTCGCTCCCGCCGCATTCGATTGTCTGCCTGGAGCTTTGAGTTCAATATGAAAACCACAAAGAATATAACGTCGGCGCTTGTGCTTTGCGCCGCGCTGGCGTCGTTGCAGTGTCCGGCGGAGCCGGGCGCGTTCAGGGCTGCGCTGGCCGATCCTCTCGCATGGCTGTATGCGGACTCTAAGGTCGACGAAGTTGAGCGGATGGACGAAATCGACGTTCCCGCGAACGGCGTGGTCGACGCGAACATCCTCGTCAACGGGCTGAAGCCCGGCGAGCCGCTGAAATTCCACGCCGTGTATTCGTCCGGCGAGTGGTACAGGATGCGCGCGGTGCCGGTGGCGCGAAACACCGGCGTGCACGGCTTCCTCGAGAAGAATCCCGGCGACAACCCCCACGTGGCGCGGCGTGCGCCCTTCGAGGTGTTCGACGTGCTGGAGCCTCTCGCCTGCAAGACGATCGCCCCGTACAAGGATGGAGCCGCGGTGGCGACTGCCGCGACGATCGATTCGCCGCGCGAGACCGAGGCGCTGCGTTTCCGCCTGGAGTGCGTGCCGGGCAGGGTTGAACCGTATGTGATACGATTCCGCGTGGCGCAGGGGAATGTCGCTCGCGAGCTCTCTTTGAAGGTGAACGTGCATCCCGTCGCGCTGCCGCCGGTGGGGAAGAACAGCTTCAAGTACACGAACTGGATGGACTTCGACAGCATGGCCGCGTCGCACGGTCTCGAACCGTGGAGCGAGGAGCACTGGAAGATGATAGAGAAGTACGTGCGCCTCGCCGCGCGCGGGCGGCAGAACATGGGTCTCATGCGTGCCGTGTTCGAGAAGGACGCGAACGGCGCGATGCGCATAGACAAGAAGAAGTTCGCGCGCTTCCTCGACATCTACAATCGAACCGGCATCTGGTATCTGGAGGGCACGCATCTTGCGGGCTTCGTGAATGGCTGGGGCTCGCCGGCGTTCAAGACGGCGTACACGACCAACGTCACCACCACGGTGGAGGGCGCGCTCGCGCTTTCGAAGCTTGCGAAGATGTACATGGAGGAGATCGAGTCGCGCGGGCTCAGGGACCGCTGGTTCCAGCATGTCGCGGACGAGCCGGGCGGGAAGAACGTCGGCGAGTACCGCATCACGGCGGGGATCGTCCGCAGGTACATGCCCGGCATCCGCACGGTCGACGCCGTGGAGGAGCCGTCCTTCGCGGGGGCGCTCGACGTGTGGTGCCCGAAGGTGAATTCCTTCGAGCGGTACCATGCGCTCTACGACAGCTTCCGCACGAACTTCGGCGACCGCGTGTGGTGCTACACGTGCTGCATTCCGGGCGGGAAGTGGATGAACCGCACGATGGACGGTGAGCTTCTGCGTCCCGCGCTGATTCCGTGGGTGTCGGTGATGTGGGACGTCGACGGCTTTTTGCACTGGGGCTACAACCGCTGGCAGCGCAACCAGGGGCAGGACCCGTTCAAGGAGCCGTATCCGAAGAACTGGGGTGGTTCGAACAACGGTAACTCCCTCCCCCCTGGCGACACGCACATCGTCTATCCCGGAACGGACGGTCCGTGGCCGAGCGCGCGGCTTGAGGCGACGCGCGCGGGCATGGAGGACGCAGACCTCCTGACGATGCTCCGCCGCCGCGACAGGGCGAAGGCCGATGCGCTCGTCCGCCGCATCGCGCGCGGGTTCCAGGACTACACGCCGTCGTGCAGGCTCTACCGCGAAGTGCGCCGCGACATTCTCCGGTCGCTTGCGGGAGACGCCGCCGCGCCGCAGAGGGTGCGCGGCGGCGACCCGTTCATCCATCTCGAGAACGGAACGTACTACCTTTACTTCTCGTCCGGCGACACGGTTGGCCTCACGGTCTACACTTCCACGGACCTCAAGGAGTGGCTGCCGGACCAGGGGCGCGACAAGTTCGGCCGTGCCTACGTGAACGGAAACGGATTCGGCAAGAACCGCTTCTGGGCGCCGGAGATGTACAAGTACAAGGGCAAGTACTACCTCTTCCACTCCGCCGAGGAGAAGGTGACTGTCGACGTGGGAGATTCGCCGCTCGGTCCGTTCCGCAACCCTGAGAAGAAGCCGTTCTTCCAGGAGGGGAACATCGACAACTCCTTCTTCCTCGACGACGACGGCACGCCCTACATGCTCTACGCCCACTTCTACGCGGGCAACGAAGTGTGGATCTGCGAGCTGGAGAAGGACCTTCTGCATGCGAAGCCGGAGACGCAGCGCAAGCTGATCCGCGCCGAGGAGGACTGGGAGATGAACAGGGCCGATCCGAGGTTCTCGAAATGGTCCATCGCCGAGGGTCCGTGCCTCGTCAAGAAGGACGGCCTCTACTGGCTCACCTACTCCAGCCACCACGTGATAGACGACAACTACAACGTGTGCCTTGCGACGGCGACAAACGTGAAGGGGCCGTACGTCAAGCAGGGGAAGGGGCCGATTCTCGCGCCCAAGGGCAAGTACCAGTGTACGGGGCACCACTCGCTCTTCAAGGACAAGTTTGGCAACTGGAAGATTGTGTTCCACTCCCGTGATCCGGGCGGCGGTCCGCGCTACACCTACACGGCAGACGCGAAATTCACCACCAAGGACGGCCACCCGTGGATTGAAATAGGCGAGTTCCAGCCGTGCCTGATAAAGAAGGACGTCCGCCCGGCCGCGAATGCAAAATGACACTTGTGGATAATTGAAAAAGCGGGAGAGCTCGAGATGATCAAGCCAAGGTGGATAGTTGCTTTGTGGTACGCCGTCGTGGCGACTTTTGTCGCGATCGGCGGGATGCCGGTGAATCCGAAGCTGCCGATGTCGTTCGGCGTTGATTCCACGGGGCGTAATCGTTTCGTCGGCGAGTTCAAGGACGTCCAGCTCTCCTTCGGCGGCAAGACGTACCACTCAGGCCCGGCGAAGACCGGCGACCGGGTGAAGCCGTTCCCCTTGGCGAAGGACGCCGCGAAGGGGATGCACTTCAAGTGCCGTTTCGTCACGAAGGACGCCGCGAAGAGCCAGCGCCTTCTCGATAACGTGACCCCCGGGAAGGGCGACGGATTTCTGCTGGACATCTACAAGGGGCGCTTCCGCGCCGCAATCGGCGGCGTCTGCTACTGGAGCCATCCCGTGCCGATCCGGACGGGGCGCGAGACGACCGTGGAGGTCGTCGTGTCTTCCGACGACGAGGTGACAATGTCCGTGAACGGCGACGCGCGCAAGGTGGTGCATGACGACTACGTGCCGAATTGGCAGGGCGTGAAGCGCGTGGAGAACGCGGCGCCGCATCCGGACGCCACGTGGAAGATTCGCTTCCGAGAGCCGGCGGCGTGGAGCCTCAAGGGCTGGCAGAGGCGGTCGCTCTCGTTCGGCAACGGCTATTTCGGCGTGTCCGAGTTCGGCGGCACAGACGTGGAGCGCCTCCAGCTCACCGAGCCGACGTTCCACACGCAGCAGAAGCACCCCAGGTTCACGTACAAGCAGGGCAACCTGACGGACGCCGCCGACCTCTTCGTAGAGCTCGGTCACAAGGATGCCACGGCGTATTTGCGCGAGATGGATCTTGAAGATGCGCTCGTCACTGTGAAGTACACGGTGGGCGGCGTCGACTATACGCGCGAGATGTTTACGTCGTATCCAGACAAGGTGGGTGCGATGCGCTTCACGGCTTCGAAGAAGGGGACGCTGTCGTTTGTCGTGCGCGCCCAGGTTCCGTTCCTCGATGCGCCGCCGCCGATGGACAGGACGGGAAAGGTGGAGGCCACGGGAAATGAAATTGCGCTCTCCGAGAAGAGCGGAGCGTACGGCGTGAAGCTCGCCGGGCGGTTCAGAGTGCTTTCCGACGGCGCGGTGGCGGCGCAGGCCGACGGCTCGCTGAAAGTGGCGGGGGCCACCGAGGCTACGGTCATCTACACGCTCGCCACAAACTACCGTTTCGTGCCGGAGATGTTCGAGGCGTCGAAGGGACAGGGATCCGACAAGAATTACGACAGGTCGCCCTATCTGGGGCCGGATCCCGCCGCCGAGGCCGACCGGTGCGTCGCGGCGGCGTGCGCCCTCGGCTACGACGCGCTGAAGAAGCGCCATCTTGCCGACTTCCGCGGCCTTGTCGCTCGCAGCTCGATCGACGTCGACTTCGACGCGGCGGACATGGCGCTTACGACGCCGGAACTGCGCGCGCTCGGCGGCAACAGCGTCTACCTCCAGGCGCTCTACTGGAGGCTCGGCAAGTTCCTGCTCGCCTCGTCGTCGCGCCCCGGCACACTTCCCGGCTCGCTCCAGGGCTGCTGGGCGGGTCCGGTGCTGACGACGGCGTGGGGATCGGGCTTCTGGCACAACATCAACGTGCAGATGGACTACTGGGGCGCGTTCTCGTGCAACATAGCGGAGTGCATGGAGGCGTACGCCGCCTACAACGCGGCGTTCCGGTCCACCACGAGGACCGCCGCGCGCAACTACATCCGCCGCGTGAATCCGGCCGGCCTGAAGGAGCCGTTCACGGACGACCTCTGGAGCGTCGGTACGGCCGCGTGGCCGTATCAGGTGAGCGGTGCGCCCGGCGGGCATTCCGGGCCAGGCACGGGTGGCTTCACCACCGCGCTCTACATCGACTGGTACGACTTCACGCAGAGCCGCGATGTTCTCGAGAAGCAGTGCTGGCCCGTGCTGCGCGGCATGGCGGACTTCCTCACGCGCTGCGTCGTCGAGACGAACGGCCTGTACCTTTCCGCGTTTTCGGCTTCGCCTGAGCAGCAGAGCAGGAAGGGCGGCTACTACCGCACCGTCGGCTGCGCGTTCGACCAGCAGATGATCCTCCTCAACAACGCCGCGTTCGTGCGTTTCGCGAAACTGCTCGGACGCGAGGACGATCCCGTGGTGAAGCGGTGCAAGGAGCAGCTGGCGAAGTACGACCCCGTGCAGGTTGGCGAGAGCGGGCAGATCAAGGAGTTTCGAGAGGAGCGCTTCTACGGCGACTTCGTGCGGGAGAAGCACCATCGCCACATCTCGCACCTTGTGGGGCTTTACCCTGGTGCGATCATGAACCACACCACGCCGGACTGGCTCAAGGCCGCGAGCCGGACGCTTGATTTGCGCGGCGAGGTGACGGAGGCGTGGGCGCTCGTCCACCGCGCCTGCTGCCGCGCCCGCACGGGCGAGGGCGACGCGGTGGTGCGTCTCTTCGGCAATTTGATGGAGGTGAAGACGGCGGATACGCTCTGGTCGATCGCGCATGGCGTCCACATCATCGACGCAAACTACGCGGGCGCGGCGGCGTTCGCGGAGCTTGTACTTCAGAGCCACGAGCTGGACGAGAAGGGGAACTTCGTCATTGACCTGCTGCCGGCGTTGCCGTCCTCGTGGGCGAAGCACGGTTCGTTCCGAGGTCTCTGCGCGCGCGGCGGCTGGGAAGTCGACTGCGAGTGGCGCGACGGGAAGCCTGAGAAGGTGAATCTCCGTCCCGGCCCGCACGCGACACCCGTCCCGCCGCTTGTCAGGTTCGCCGGCAGGCCATGGAAGGGCGTAGTCTGTGTGAAGTGAATCAGGCGGCGTAAATGTCTTCGCAAGTTCATTTTCTAAAATTCCCCCTTGACTAATTCGGCGGAAGTATGGTATACTATTCCCAATTTGTTGGGGATATAGCTCAGTTGGTAGAGCGTCTCAATGGCATTGAGAAGGTCAGGGGTTCGACTCCCCTTATCTCCACCATTCGAAAGAATGCGTTTCGCCCAGTGAATTCAAGGGTGGAACGCATTTTCTGTTTTGTGAAACCCCTTCTGTGGATGGAACGTTTGTGGGTGGAGAAATAGAACGAAGCAGGGAAGGCGTCAGTGGGATGAACGGCTTTTGCCAAGGTATTCCTTGAGCCCCCTTGCGCGGAGAATGCAAGCGGGGCATTTGCCGCAGCCGGCGCCGGGGATGCCGTTGTAGCAGGTGACGGTCTCGTGCATTATCACGTCAAGGAGCCCGAGCGAATCTGCGAGCGCCCATTCCTGCGCTTTAGTCCGGTGCATGAAGGGCGTGACGATTTTCAAAGGCCAGTCGAGCGCAAGTCGCATGGCGCGGCCCTGCGCGCGTATGAAGTCCGCCCGGCAGTCCGGGTAGCCGGAGAAGTCCGTCTGCGAAACGCCGATGTACAGTTCCTTCGCGCCGAGGCTTTTCGCCCATACGCCGGCGGCGAGGAGGAAGAAGGCGTTGCGTCCCTCGACGACGGTCGTCGGGCACTTCGCGCCTTTCTCCCTTTCGATCTTTCCGGCGGGCGACATGAGGGCGCTGGACGTTATCGACGAATAAAACCCGAGCCGCACGACCTTGTGCGCGGCGATCTTGAATCGCCTTGCGAGGCGCCGGGCGAACTTCGTCTCGACGGCATGGCGCTGGCCGTATTCAAACGTGATGGCGGCGACGCGGTCCGCGCCGTGCTTCTTCACCGCGAGCGCAAGGCAGAGCGCGGAGTCCTGTCCGCCGCTCAGCACGACGACGGCGGCGGCGGAAGGGGACTTCGCCGTCATTCGAGCGGGATTGTCCATGCGGAGTTCGCGCCGTTGACGTCGAGGAGCATCGTCTCTCCGGCGGGTGCCTGTGGCTGGGGCGCGGCGGGCTGGGGCGCGATGATGGCGTCAGGGGAGACTGCGGCTTTTTTCGCCACGGGCCGGGCGGCGGGCTTCGCGACGGCGGGCTTCGCGGCGGGCTTCGCGGCGGGCTTAGGCGCGGCGGCGGGCTTCACGGCGACTGGCTTCGGCGTCGGCGCGGGAGCTGGCGCGGTCTCCGGTGTGGCGGGCGCCGTCTCGGATTCAAGCGGGGGCAGGATGTCGTCAAGCTCGTCGATGTCGTCGCGCTCCGTGTTCGCGGCCGGCGCGGGAGCTGGCGCAGGTGCGGCGGGTTTGGCCGCTGCGGGTCTAGGCGCGGGCCTCGCCGCGGGTCTCGCGGTTGGCGCGGGCTGCGGAGCGGCGGCGGGTCTGCGCCTGACGGGTTGGGGCATCTCGTTGCCTTCCTCGTCGAAGTACTCTGGATAGAGGGCTTGGCGGTGGAGCTGTTTCGCCCGCTGTTTGAGGCTCGCCTCCTCGGCGGCGGCCTTGGCCTCGCGCGCCTTCAGGCTCTCCTCCTTCTTGCGGAGCGCCTCCTCCCTCTCGTGGATCGCGGCGGCGGCTTGCTTGAACTGCCGGATCTTGGCGGCCTGCTCCTCCTGGGTCATTCCCGGCGCGGCGGGCTTTGGTTTGGCTGCCTCCGCGGCGCGGCGCTTCTCGTCCTCCGCGGCGCGTTCGGCCCGCAGTCGGTTTTCGATCTCAAGGGCGTTCAGCTTCGCCTGCAGCTCGAGGTTGCGCCTCTGGAGGTCCGCGTCGGCGGCGGAGACGGGGTGGCCGCGGTCGGACGACATCTGCGTCATGAAGCGCTCGTTCATCTTCACCGTCTGGTCGAGCATCTGCTTCTGCAGCGCGGCGTTGCTGTCGGAAAGCGCCTTCAGCGTGGGGTCTTCGCCGGCGGCCTTGCGGTTCATCTCGAATATGATGAAGAGGAACACGCCCGTGACGGCGAGTATCAGCATGGTGAAGAACACGCACACGGTCATCAGGCGCTTGTGCGCCTTCGCCTGTTCCGCGTCCACGTACTGCTGGAACGCCTTCAGCACGGGGAAGTCGTCAAGGGCGTCTCCTCCGTGTCGGTAGACGCTAAGGGACCCGGAGGACATCGGAATGCCCCCGCGCGCTTCGGGAATCTCTTCATGTTCGCTCATTTTTTTCTGCCTTTCCGCCGCCTGTCGCGGCAAGGGCCTTTTCGGCCCACTGTGTAGAATAGCATAAATCAGCCTTAAGGTCAAAGGGAATATGTGACCAAAACCCTTTGCAACAATCGCCGGAAACTGATATACTATTATGTATGGAAACTGATGTAATCGTAATCGGGGCCGGCGTGGTCGGATGCGCAACGGCCAGAGAGCTGTCGAGGTACAACGTCAACGTAGCCGTGGTCGAGGCGGGCAGCGACGTCGCCGAGGGCGCGTCGAAGGCCAACAGCGCCATCGTCCACGCGGGCTTTGACGCGAAGCCCGGCACCAACAAGGCGAAGTTCAACGTCCTGGGCAACAGGATGTTCGAGGACGTCTGCCGCGAGCTGAAGGTGCCGTTCGCGCGCAACGGCTCGCTCGTGCTCGCCTTCGGCGCGGAGGAGGAGTCCGCCCTCGCGGAGCTCAGGGACAAGGCGGAGAGGAACGGCGTGCCTGTTGAGATCATCGGGCAGGAGGAGCTGCGCCGCCGCGAGCCGAACGTCTCGCCCGAGGCGACCGCCGCGCTCTGGGCGCCGACTGGCGGGATATGCTGTCCGTACGAGCTGACTTTCCGCTACGCCGAGAACGCCGCCGCGAACGGCGTCGAGTTCTTCTTCGACGCGAAGGTCGTCGCGATATCGCGCGAGGGCGAGCGCTGGGCGGTCAGGTGCGAGGACGGGCGCGAGTTCCTGGCCCGTGCCGTCGTGAACTGCGCCGGCATCCACTCTGACGAGCTCAACAACATGGTCAGCGCGACCAAGTACAGCATCCAGGCGCGCCGCGGCGAGTACCTGATGCTCGACAAGGACGAGGACGGCACGTTCAGCGCGACGATGTTCCAGGTGCCCACGAAGATGGGCAAGGGCATCCTCGTCTCGCCGACCGTGGACGGCACCGTGATCGTCGGGCCGACGGCGGAGGACATCTCCGACAAGGAGGACAAGGCGACAACGTACGAGGGGCTGGAGAAGGTGAAGGCGGGCGCGCGCAAGACGTATCCGGCGCTCCCGCTCTCGAAGGTCATAACGGAGTTCTCTGGCCTTCGCGCGCACGAGACGACGGTCGGGGACTTCATCCTCGGCGAGCCGCCGGACGCTCCGTGCTTCTTCAACGCCGTCGGCGTCGAGTCCCCGGGGCTCACCTCCGCGCCCGCGCTCGGCCTCTGGCTTTCGGAGCGCGTGGCGGAAAGGCTCGCCGCGTCGAAGAAGAACCCGTCTCTCGTCTCGCGCGACGTCAGCTGGTGGCCGAAGACGCGCGAGATGTCCCCGGAGGCGCTGGCGGAGCTGGTGGAGCGCGACTCGGCGTACGGGCGCGTCATCTGCCGCTGCGAGGGCGTTACCGAGGGCGAGATACGCGCCGCGATCCGCGCGCGCGTCGGCGCGCGCACGCTCGACGGCATCAAGCGGCGCACCAGGAGCGGCATGGGCCGCTGCCAGGGAGGCTTCTGCACGCCGCGCCTCATCGAGATCCTCGGCGCGGAGCTGGGGCTTCCGCCGGAGTCGTTCCTCCTCTCCCGCAAGACGGCGCCCAGGAGCCTGCGCTCGGCGGGCTGCGGGACCGAGGGCACGGGCTGCGGCGCGGGGAACCTCGACGTCCTCGTCATCGGCGCGGGCCCGGCTGGCCTCGCCGCCGCGTGCGCGGCGAAGGAGGCAGGCGCGAAGGACGTCCTCGTGATCGAGCGCGACGACGCGCCTGGCGGAATCCTGCAGCAGTGCATCCACAACGGCTTCGGCCTCCACCGCTTCAAGGAGGAGCTTACGGGGCCCGAGTACGCTCAGCGCTACGTCGACATTGCCGCGGGGCTCGGCATCCCGATCGTCTGCGGGACGATGGTGCTTGACGTCTCCAGGGCGAAGGACGGCGAGCAGTTCGTCTCGGTGACGGCGATGAGCCCGCGCGGCGGCCTCAAGGTCTACCGGTCCAGGTCGGTCGTCCTCGCGATGGGGTGCCGCGAAAGGCCGCGCGGGGCGTTGATGACGCCCGGCACGCGTCCCGCCGGCGTCTACACCGCCGGGACGGTCCAGAGGCTCGTCAACATGGACGGCATAATGCCGGGCCGCAGGGTCGTCATCCTGGGCTCGGGAGACATCGGCCTCATCATGGCCCGCCGCCTCACGTTCTCCGGCGCGAAGGTGCTCGCCTGCGTAGAGATCATGAAGAAGAGCTCCGGGCTCATGCGCAACGTCGTGCAGTGCCTGAACGACTACGGCATCCCGCTCCTCCTCTCGCACACCGTCACCGACGTCGAGGGCCGGGAACACGTCACGGGCGTGAAGGTCTCCAAGGTCGACGACGACCTCAAGCCGATCCCCGGCACGGAGATGCACTTCGACTGCGACACGCTCGTCCTCTCCTGCGGGCTCATACCTGAGAACGAGCTCACCCGCAAGGCGGGCGTCGAGATGGACCCGAAGACAAGGGGCCCGAAGGTCGACGAGAGGATGGCGACGAGCGTCCCGGGGATATTCGCCGGCGGGAACGTCGTCAGGGTCTACGACCTCGTGGACTGGGTGAGCCGTGATTCGGCCATCGCCGGGCGCTCCGCCGCGGAGTACGCCCTGTCGCTGGCGAAGTGAGGGGCGCCATGACGACATTGAAGCTCAACAGGGAGTTCCTCGTGCGGCACCTCTTCGCCCTCGTGGTGTTCGCCGCGCTGGGCGGGTGGTTCGGCTTCGACGCGTTCGTGCGCTATCCGCGCACCCCCGCGGCGGCGCTCTACGAGTCGATAGAGAAGGCCCCGCCGCCAGCGGACATGGGCCAGGCGAAGCTGGACGCCTTCAAGGCGCAGAAGACCAAGACCCAGTTCGTCCTCGCCATCGTCACGCTGGGTGCCGCGCTGCTCGTCGCCCTGCACCTCCTCTCCGTCGCGGGATTCAAGTTCGCGTTCGACGACGACGGCTTCGTCCTGCGGGGGAAGAGGTTCGCGTGGGGAGACGTGAAGAACGTGGACGAATCCCTCTGGGAGAAGAAGAGCGTCCTGCGCATCTCCGGCGACGGGTGGGGCGCGACGCTCGACGCCTGGCACCACGTCGGTGTCAAGGAGCTGCGCGAGAGGCTGAAGTCGAAGAGTTTGTGATATAATATACCGGTATGACAAAGGAAAATCTAACTGCCGTCTCCCCGATCGACGGGCGCTACGCGTCAAAGTGCGCGGAGCTCTGCGACGTGTTCTCGGAGTACGGTCTGATCAAGAGGCGGGTCCTGGTCGAATGCGCATGGCTTGAGGCGCTGTGCGACGAGGCCGGGATCCCGGAATGCAGGAGGCTCTCTGCGGCCGAGCGCAAGGCGCTGAAGGGGATCGCCGAGGGGTTCTCCGTCGACGACGCGATGCGCGTCAAGGAGATAGAGTCCGTCACCAACCACGACGTGAAGGCCGTGGAGTACTTCCTCAAGGAGAAGGTGAAGGGCACTTCGCTGGAGGGGCGCTCGGAGTTCATCCACTTCGCCTGCACGAGCGAGGACATAAACAACATGTCCCACGCGCTCATGCTGCGCGACGGCAAGGCCGCGCTTCGCGGCGCGATGGACGAGCTCGCCGGAAAGCTGTCCGCAATGGCGCGGCAGTGGGCGAAGGTCCCGATGCTCGCGCACACCCACGGGCAGCCGGCGTCGCCCACGACGGTCGGCAAGGAGCTCGCGGTCGTCGTCGCGAGGCTCAGGCGCCAGGCGTCGGAGATCGACAGGCTGGTGATGCCCGCGAAGATGAACGGCGCGGTCGGGAACTTCAACGCGCACTACGCCGCGTATCCGAAGGTGAAGTGGGAGGCGCTCGCGCGCGGCGTCATAGAGTCGCTCGGCCTGAGGCAGAACCGCCTCACCACGCAGATCGAGTCGCACGACGGAATCGCCGAGCTCTTCGACGCGATATGCCGCTGGAATTCCGTCCTCCTCGACTTCGACAGGGACGTCTGGATGTACGTCTCGATGGGCTACTTCAGGCAGCGCACGGTGAAGGGCGAGGTCGGCTCCTCCACCATGCCGCACAAGGTGAACCCGATAGACTTCGAGAACTCCGAGGGCAACATCGGCCTCGCGAACGCCGTCATGGGCTACATGGCGCGGAAGCTCCCGGTCTCGAGGATGCAGAGGGACCTGACGGACTCCACGACGCTGAGGAACATGGGCGTCGGCTTCGGCTACACGATGATCGCGGTGAAGTCCACCATCAAGGGCCTCGGCAAGCTAGAGCTTAACGAAGAGCGCCTCCGCGAGGACCTCGACCGCAACTGGGAGGTCCTGGCGGAGCCGATCCAGACGGTGATGCGCAAGGTCGGCATGGACCGTCCGTACGAGCGCCTGAAGGAGCTTACGCGCGGAAGGCGCGTGACGGCGGAGATCATGCGCGAGTTCGTCGCGGGGCTTCCGCTGCCGGACGACGACAAGGCGAGGCTCATGCGGCTTTCGCCGGCGACATACACAGGAATCGCGGGTTCGCTCGCCGCGCTGGCGAAGTGAACCGGCGGAACGTTCAGGGAAAACGAAAAAGGAAAGGAAGGAAGAAGATGAACAATCGGATATCCGCTGCTCTCGTGGCGTCGGCCATGCTGTCCGTCGCGGGATGCCTAGACCCGGACTTCTACGTCGACTACAACGAACCGCCGCCTCCGGCCGTCGTGCATCCCACGGTGGTTCAGCCTACGGTGGTGCAGCCGACGGTGGTGCAGCCCGTCCCGGCGGGGTACGTGCAACCGGTCTACGTGTATCCCAACGGAGGGCACTCCGGATCCATAAGGCCGCCGCGCCACCACTACCATGACGACGACTACCGTCGCGGCGGACACCATGGCGGCGGACGCCACGACAGCCACCATGGCAAGGCGTCCTCCGGCCCGAAGGTCCCCGACTACGCGATCAGAAACAGGATGAAGCAGCAGCAACAGCAGAAGGCCCCGAGCGCGAAGCCCGCCCTGAAGAGCAACTCCGTGTCGCCGACGAAGGCCATCTCGCCGTCGAAGCCCGCGTCAAAGCCTGTGTCCAAGCCTGCCGCGAAGCCGGCGCCGAAGCCGGCCGCAAAGCCGCCAAAGAATCCACCACCCAAAAAGAAATAAGCGAGAAGCGATAAGAATGTTCGTAAGACTGACGAAGAAGGACGGTGCGCCGATCTGGTTCAACGCATCGTATATCGTAACAGTGGAGCCGATGCGCAGCGGCGGCGCGACTGTCGTGCCGATCGGCGACGGACTCGACTACGAGGTCCGCGAGCGCGCGGACGACATCATAACCCTCGTCGAAAAGGCGCAGGGGATCGTGTCGGCCCCCGCCCCGGTAACGCCGTCCGCCCCGGCGGTCGTCGAGAAGGCGAAGCCGGAGAAGGCCGTGGAGAAGCCGGCCGACGGGGATGGCGCGAAGGACGAGCCGCCGAAGTTCGAGGACCCCAACGCGGGCGCCCCTCAGGTGAGCGAGGCGGAGGCGGCGAACGCCGTAGCCGTCGTGACGGCGATCAAGAAGGGCACGCTCAGGAGGGCCCCGGCGAAGAAGACGACCCGCAAGACCGCGAAGTCTACGGCGAAGTCCGAGGCCAAGGCGAAGGCCGATGAGCCTCCGGCCGAGGCCTCCGAGCCGGCGGCGGACGCCGACAAGCCGGCCGCCGAACCCGAGCCGGCTCCAGCGCCGGAAGCCGCCGCGTTCGACGTCTTCGCCGCCACCGAGGTGCGCCGCACGGTGGACAAGGTTCCGGTGGACCTCAGCACGGACCAGATCGACCGCCTCCGCGCAATGGCGCCGAAGACTGTCAAGAAGCTCCTGAATTCGATCAACGCGCAGTTCCCCGTGGCGGACCCGAACTCCACCATCCAGGCCCTCAAGGACCACGGGATAATCACCGTGGACGACAAGGGCCATGTGAAGTGGGATGCGCTCACGATCGAAGACGTGCTGAGCTAGGCGGCGGAAGCGATGCAGAATACGGATTTCTCGGCGCTGCTGAATCCCGAGCAGTGCGCGGCGGCGACGGCCGGCGACGGCCCGCTGCTGGTGTTGGCCGCGGCGGGGACCGGCAAGACGCGCACGCTCGTGCACAGAGTCGCGCACCTCGTCGAAAGCGGCGTGCCGCCCTACAGGATACTCCTGCTGACGTTCACGAACAGGGCGGCGAGGGAGATGATGGACCGTGCGCGGAGCGTCGTCGGCGACCCCGCGGCGTCCATCTGGGCCGGGACTTTCCACTCCATCTGCGCGCGGTTCCTGCGCCGCTACGGATCTAGGCTCGGCTACCCGCCCGGCTTCCAGATCCTCGACGAGGAGGACCAGCGCAAGCTGATAGGCGATATCATCAAGGCGTCCGTGAAGGACCCGCGCGACTTCCCGAAGAAGGAGGTCGTCGCGAAGATGATTTCTGAGGCCGCGAACGAATGCTGCCCCGTCGAGAAGATAGCGTCGCGGTGGCAGACGAAGGCGGCGGGGTTCACGCCGGACGACATCTGCGCCATCGCCGAGAAGTACGATGCCAGGAAGCGCGAGCTCGCGGCTATGGACTTCGACGACCTCATACTGAAGGCACTGGAGCTCCTGAAGAACCACGAGGACGTCCGCCTCACGCTCCAGGAGCATTTCCTCCATGTGCTCGTCGACGAGTACCAGGACACCAACGGGCTCCAGGCGGAGTTCGCGGACATCCTTGCGGCGAAGCACCGCAACATCATGGTCGTCGGCGACGACTTCCAGTGCATCTACACGTGGCGCGGCGCCAGGATCGAGAACATCATGGAGTTCCCGAACCGCTGGGAGGGATGCCGCATCGTCAAGCTCGAGAGGAACTACAGGTCGCTGCCGGGGATCCTCGACGTCGCGAACACCGTCATGAAGGACTCGCGCGGGCAGTTCGACAAGACGCTCCGCCCGGTAAGGACCGGCGCGCGCTCCCTGCCCGAGGTCGTCAAGGTGTTCGACGGACGCGCCCAGGCGCACGAGATCGTCAGGCTCATCAGCGACGCGCGCTCGCGCGGCTACAGGTATTCCGACATGGCCGTCCTCTACAGGAGCCACTACCAGTCGATCGACATCCAGATGGCCGTCGCGAAGATGAACATCCCGTTCAGGATAACGTCCGGCGTCGGCGCGTTCGAGCAGATCCACACCAAGGACGTCCTTGCTAATCGGCGGCTTGATATCGCGCACGACGAAAGCGCGAGACAAGCGCGAAGAAGTACTGGCAGAAGCTCGCAAAGAGCTTCGACGGGCGCCGCCGCAGCGACAGGGACGCGCTCCAGTCCATCCTCGGCACCAAGGCGAAGGCGGCGTGGCCCGCCATGTCCAAGGCGTTCGAGGGCGCGGCGGCGAGGCTTGAGGCGGACGAGCCCGCGAAGCTCGTCGAGGACTTCGTCGCGTGCTTCTACGAAGGCCACCTCCACCAGGAGTGGGAGGACGACGAGGCGAACGACAGGCTCAACGACGTGCTGGAGCTTGGCGCGCAGATCGCGGACGCACCCGGAGGGCTCGAGGGCTTCCTTTCCGACGTCGCGCTGCTCACCAACCTCGACGCAAGGCGCAACACCGTCGAAGCGGACAGAGTGACGCTCTCGACCATCCACCAGGCCAAGGGCATGGAATGGCCGATAGTCTTCGTGCCGTGGTGCTCCGAGGGGATGTTCCCTTCGTCAAAGGCCATGGAGGAGAACCGCATGGACGAGGAGCGGCGACTCTTCTACGTCGTCGTCACCAGGGCCAAGGACGAGCTGACGCTCTTCGCGCCGTGCATGCGCAGGATGTCCGACGGCGGGATATTCCCGGTCGAGCCCTGCTGCTTCGTGAAGGAGATCCCGCCGGACAAAGTGCAGACCAGGCGCGTCTCGAGCACCATCGACTATGGCGGCGGCTATGGTGGCTACGGCGGCGGCTACGGCGGAGGGTATGGCGGCTACGGCGGCGGATATGGAGGCGGCGGATACGGACGCTCATCGCGCAAAAGCGCGCCGGTTTTGAAGAAGACCTGGAGGCGGTAGAGATGCGTAATGTGAAATGCCCATTGACAGGCTTCAATCGAGAGGGCCCGATCTATCTATACGACATGCTCTGCGAGGAGCGTGGAGTCAAATGCCGCGTGTAACCGAACACTTGGAATATCATAGGATGGAATCAAAATGGCACAGAAACTTTTGAAGAGAAAACCGCGTAAAGTTGCCCCTGGTAGGTCGCGCTCCTCCGCGACCACCTCCGCCGTCCTCGTCGGCACGTACAAGGCGAAGCAACTCGCCTGGATCAAGCGGCACGGCATCTACAACTACCCCGTGAAGGACGGGGACGAGTTCGATGAAAAGGCGTTTGCGTCCATCAAGGAGCTTTGGCTCTATGCGGATGTAAAAGGTACGCGGCATGTGTTTGAGGCGGAGTTTGTCGGTATCAAGACGCGTGATGAGTTGGTCAATGAGTATGGCTATCCCGCGAATGGTGTTTTTGGCCGTGTAGAACGTGTAGAGCGTGTAGATGGTAGGGGCAAGCGTCCCGCTTGCCCGAAATCCCATGGCTTCCGCTACTATGTGTTCAAGACGACACCCCTCGACTATGGCTCTCGCCTAGACGACCCAATTGTGATCGCGCGCACGGCCGACTTTGGCGGACGCTCGGCGAAGGTGAAGAAGGCCATAGAGCAGTTCAAGGCCGACGGCGAATTCGTGCCACTCGAGCATTACCTTCCCTCCGATCTCGCCAAAGTCCCGCGCAACCGCCTCCACGTCTGTGAAGCAGCGGTGCAGTTGGACTTTGTTCTTTTATATCCAAGAACTGTTGGTCAACAGAAGTCTGACCTGTCCGAAGATCTTCCTGTAATAAGTCTTTTTTCCGGTGCGGGGGGGCTTGATATTGGATTTAAGCAGGCAGGGTTCAGAACGGCAGTACTTGTCGAGTTTGACCCCGCATGTTGTAGAACGTTGCGGAAAAACATGCCAGATGTGCCCGTTTTGGAGGGTGACATCAATCAAATAGCTACATCACAGATACTTTCTGCCGCAGGGCTTAATCCATTAGATGCGGCTCTCGTAATTGGGGGGCCGCCTTGTCAAAGCTTTAGTTTGGCAGGAAAACGAATGGGATTGAATGATCCTCGAGGCAGACTTGTCCTAGAATTCATTCGGGTTGTTCGCGAAGCCTTGCCGAAGGCGTTTGTAATGGAAAATGTTAGAGGATTGACCAATTGGGAGGGCGGACGAGCTCTGGAAGCAATAATGAATGAAGCTCAAGTTCCTATCCATTTCGGAGGGAAAGAGTATAGTTATAAAGTGGCTTATAAGATTCTGAACGCGGCAGATTATGGGGCACCACAATTTAGGGAGAGAGTTTTTATTGTAGGTAATCGTGTTGACTGTGATTTCGAGTTTCCAGGGAAGCAGTATGGTCCTGCTGACAATGAGGATGGTTTGAAACCATATAAGACGGTCCGTGATGCAATATGTGCGCTTCCTCCGGCAACGCCACCGTCAGAAGTTGCACTTAGAGTTTCGGGGACGATCAAAGCGAGGATTGAAAAACATGGCTATTAAGAATCATGAGCAAACAGCGCATTCACCATCAACATTGGCAAAGATTAGAAGTGTTGGTATTGGTGAGAAACTAAGCGACAAGCAGAAGACCTTCGGCTGTACATATCGGAGGTTGAACCCAGATTTACCGTCGCCAACTGTGACCCGAAGCGGATATCGAGATTTCATTCATCCGTTTCTGGACAGAATGTTGACAGTTCGAGAACTTGCATGTCTTCAGACATTTCCAATCAATTGGGAGATTGTTGGCGTCAGATTAGATTCGTATAGTCACAATCGACATGTTGAAATGACGCAGTTTGGACAGGTTGGAAACGCTGTCCCGCCCGTACTAGCTAAAGTGGTTGCGGAATCCGTTAAAGAGCAGATTTTCAGAAAGGAGCATTGACATGAATAATGTGTTTGTAACAAGTCCGGAGTCTCTTGTAACAACGCATGACGCGTATCGTGCAGGCGTTCTCGAAATTGCGTTGTTTAAGAATAAAGAATCTATTCCATATTTGGATAAGGCAAAGGCCTTGTATGTGACGCTTCGACAGAACACAAAAACCTGCTCGGACGTTCTTAAAATGACAGAGCTTCACGAAACGATATTGGAGGCTGCTGGAATAACTCAGAAGACGAAGAAGCATCTGACGGTGATAGACAAGACCGAACTCCTCCAGAAGTTTATAGACGAAGTTCTCGCACCATCAGGAAAGAAGTATGTCGACGAGATTGTTTTCCGCTACCTAATGGCATTAGGCGAGCAATTGGGCGGACACATGCGAAACTGCATTGGGAACCTTGCACGAGGGAAGATGGTGCGGCAGTTAATAGCGCAGCTTAATGTGGCTGGAAAGGATTTCAAGTATTTCATTGATGGAGACAAGGTTTGGTCTGACGGGGTGAAGTTCAAGGTTGAGGTCGCAGAATCCATCAAGGCGATAGCGTGGCGAAATGGAGTCCATGTCCGTACTTTTCTCAATAATGTCAATGTTGAAGGCCTTTCAAAGAATGTTGATATGGTGTTAGTGGAAAAGGAACTGCCCGTGATAACATCATCGGAAATGAAAAAGGCACTCGCCGATACGAAAGAGATAATAATGATGGGAGAATTGAAGGGAGGAATCGATCCAGCCGGTGGAGATGAACATTGGAAAACCGCACGAGGGGCGTTGGAACGAATTCGCAAGGCATATAAAAGAGTTGACATCTTGTTTATATGCGCATCCATTGAGAAAGCGATGGCGAAGGAAATATACTCTATGTTCCAGATGGGCGATTTGAATTGTGTCGCAAATCTAACGGACAACAATCAACTTGGATCTGCTTGTGAGTGGATAGTTAAATTGTAGGGAAGAATGATCACCTCCGCCTTTATATGCACCGGGCCGTATGCGGTTCTCATCATGCTTGGGATCAAGCGCGTGGAGAACCGCAGCGCGATGCCCGTGCCCGCGAAGGGGAGGTGTGCGGTCAGTTGTTCGAAGTCGTTTTGCAAGGAGGAGTACGGCAACTTCATGCAGTGGGCGGCGTGTACAAGATCTTTGTAAATTGAAAAGGAAAAATCTATGCAAGACGAAAAAATCAAGGAACAACTTGAGTACGCGCATCGTCTGATTGACGGCGAAGCGGCGTCTTCAAAGCAGATCGCCGAGGGGGCGCGGATCATCAGGGAGCTTGCCGAGAACGCCGACTGCCTTGAAGCATGGCAGTATATGCTCGAATGTCATGAGCGTGGCGTCGGGCCGTTCAAGACGAACAAGTTCCGCCGGGCGGCCAATGCGGCCATCGCCCGTCTTAACTTCCTGCAGAGCGAGGAGGCTTGTTCGGATGCTTCGGACACGACGGATTTCTCATGGTGCAAGAGCAAGGCCAAGTGCGAGGCGAAGGTACGGGAATACCGCAACGCGCGGCGCCAGCTCGACAAGTTCATGACGGACTGCGTGCAGCCGATTGTGCCCCGGAGTCAATATGCCGTTGCCGCCGCGCGTATCGGACTTGACTGGCAGAGACGGACTGCGTTCTCCGAAAACGAGGGTTTCGCCATCGCCGACTTCGCCTGCATGTACGACGATTCCTGCGGCTTTGTTCCAGTTGACCGGGCAATCAGGGAAACCAAACCCGGCAAGAACCCCGATTACGACGCCTCAATGAAGAGGCTGAGCCGCTTGCGCTACTCGTGGGCGAGGATTGACGAACTGGTGCCTGGATGCGGAATGAAATGCCGCGACATGCTGACAGAGGAGAAGTTCTTCCTCTTCGAGCGGAATATGAGCAAGTTCCCCCTTTTGCTGGATGGTGTGATAACGGGCGGTTTCGTGCCAGTCGGCAATTGCTTCATGCACACGGGGTTCGGAGTCCCTATTCCACGCGAGGCTCTCACGGAAGGGACGATTGATGATATGCTTGACGAGGTGCTTGACGAGCTCAGAATTCCGCGAAAACATCCGATTGTCCTCTCCAAAGGGCAAACCGCCAGTTTTGCCGCAGTTACGATACGGTCACTCCTTCACACGGGGGTGGCCGATATGCTGAAGCTGTCGTTTTAATGACAACGCCATGTGACAACTGCAAAATGATCACCTCCGCCTTTACATGCACCGGGCCGTATGCGGTTCTCATCATGCTTGGAATCAAGCGCGTTGAGAATCGTAGCGCAATGCCCGTGCCCGCGAAGGGGAGGTGTGCGGTCGGTTGCTCGAAGTCGTTCTGCAAGGAGGAGTACGGTAACTTCATGCAGTGGGCGGCGCATGCGTTGTCGGAGGAGGAGTTCGAGCGTATTCCCGCATGGGGCGACGTGAAGGATTGGCCGGGGAAGATCGTGGGGACGTGCGATTACGAGTCGCGGGGGAGAAATGATTTGCGGTTGGAGGGGGACAATGCGGCGCGTGGCGGTCACGCGGGACGCGTGACCCTACCGTGGGATGAGGGATACGAGTATTGGTGGGATTTGTCTGAGGTGGCGTGTTTTGACCAGCTGATTCCGTGCAGGGGCAATGTGGGGATGTGGCAGATGTCCGAATCGCTTGCCGTGCAGGTGACGGCGGCGGACACTCTTGCGCGATGTGTAGGCGAGCAGGTTGCGACGGCGGCGGATGCGGCGCGACTTTTTCACGCAGCGGTTCCGATCGCGGGTGCGCGTGAAGGTTTCTTCATATTGCCGCTCGACGATGCCGGCCGTGTGCTCTCGGCGCCGGTGCTTGTTTCGCTTGGCGCTCAGACTGGTACGGCGGCGGTTGATCCCGGCGAGGTGTTCCGCGAAGCGCTCAAGGCGGGCGCGCGTTCAATCGTCGTCGCGCACAACCATCCATCGGGAGATCCAACGCCAAGCAAGGCAGACATCGCGGCGACGGCAGAATTGAAGGACCTCGCCGTTCGCCTCAAAATCGGCTTCGTTGATCATGTCATAGTGGCCGGCTCCAACTCAGCATACGTATCCCTTGCCGAAGAGGGTGTTTTGTGACAGACGCACTATGACAAACCAAATGGCAATGAGTGAATCGTTATTAATCAATTTGTTCTATAATCTTACAATGACAAACAAACACTAAAGAAGGAATACAATGAAGCAGGAGATCATCGACAGGATACAGGCCGAGGTCGGGGCGTCGTCACGCCAGGTCGCGGCGGTGGAGAAGCTTCTCGCGGACGGTTCGACGGTGCCGTTCATCGCGAGGTACCGCAAGGAGATGCACGGCAACCTGGACGAGGTCGCAATCGGCAAGATCCAGGAGCGCCTCGCCTACTACGGGGAACTGGAGTCGCGCAAGGAGACGATTCTGAAGTCGATAGCGGACCAGGACAAGCTGACGCCCGAGCTCGAGGCGAAGATAAGGGACTGCTACCAGAAGTCCGCGCTCGAAGACCTCTACCAGCCGTACAAGCCGAAGCGCCGCACGCGCGCGCAGATTGCGAAGGAGAAGGGGTTCGGGCCGCTCGCCGACTCCATCTGGGATGGTCATCTTGACGATGCGGCCCTCAAGGCCGCATCCGAAGAGGACCTCCAGTATGCGCGCGACATCATCGCCGAGCGCGTGGCGGACATGGCAAACGTCAGGGGCTTTGTCAGGCGGCTCTTCGCGGACAAAGGCGTGTTGAAGAGCGAGGTCGCCTCCCCGAAGCCGACGGAGCCCACGAAGTTCGAGCAGTACTACGACTACTCGGAGCCCGTCGCGTCCATGCCTTCGCACCGGTACCTGGCGATAAGGCGCGGACAGAAGGAAGGCGTCCTCTGGACCCACCTCGAAGTCGACCGAGACAAGGCGCTAGAGGGGATGATGGAGCTTGTCGAGGCAGAGGCGCCAGGCTGCGGCTCGCCGTTCGCGCGCGAGCAGATTTCGACCGCCGCGGCGGACGCATACAAGCGGCTTCTGGCCCCATCGTGCGAGATCGACGTCTCCGTCGACAAGAAGATGGAGGCCGACCGCGCGGCGGTGGAGGTGTTCGCCGAGAACCTCCGCCACCTCCTCCTCGCCGCGCCGCTTGGCGAGAAGGCCGTCCTCGCAATCGACCCGGGCATCCGCACCGGCTGCAAGGTCGCGATGATGGACTCCACCGGCAAGTACCTCGGCAAGGCGGTCATCTTCCCGCAGCAGAAGCCGGAGGATTCCGCGAAGGCGATTGCGATGATCGTCAACAAGTACCGCCCGGAGGCGATCGCCGTCGGCAACGGCACGGCGGGGCGCGAGACGGAGGCGTTTGTGCGCGACACGCTGAAACGCCTGCATTCACAGCATCCCGAGATCCCGATCCCGATCGTCGTGAGCGTCAGCGAGGCGGGGGCGTCCGTCTACTCCGCGAGCGAGATAGCTCGGAAGGAGTTCCCCGACCTCGACCTGACGGTGAGGGGCGCGATATCCATCGGCCGCCGCCTCCAGGATCCGCTGGCGGAGCTCGTTAAGATCGACCCGAAGGCGATCGGCGTCGGGCAGTACCAGCACGACGTGCACCAGCCGCTTCTGGGCGCGAAGCTGGACGAGGTGGTCGTCAGCTGCGTGAACGGCGTCGGCGTCGAGCTCAACACGGCGTCCGCGCCTCTCCTTGAGCGCGTATCGGGCGTTGGCGCGTCGCTTGCGAAGTCGATAGTCGAGTGGCGCAACGAGCACGGCAAGTTCAGGAGCCGCGAGGATCTGAAGAAGGTGAAGGGCCTTGGCGACAAGGCGTTCGAGCAGTGCGCGGGGTTTCTGCGAATCCGCGACTCGGCGAATCCGCTCGACGCGTCCGCAGTGCATCCCGAGAGGTACGAGCTCGTCGGGAGGATGGCGGCGGACCTTGGCGTGACGGTGAAGGACCTCGTCGGCGACCCGCTCTGCGCGAAGAGGATCGACGTGCGTCGCTACATCTCGAACGAAGTCGGCGAGCCGACGCTCAAGGACATCGTCGCGGAGCTTGTCAAGCCTGGGCGCGACCCGCGCGCGGAGTTCGAGCCGCCGAAGTTCCGTGACGACGTGACGAAGATCGAGGACGTCCAGGAGGGCATGAAGCTAGAGGGGGTCGTCACAAACGTGACGGCGTTCGGCGCGTTCGTGGACATCGGCGTCCACCAGGACGGGCTCGTCCACCTCTCCGAGCTTAGCGACGCGTTCGTATCCGACCCCAAGACGGTCGTGAAGACGGGCGACAGGCTCAAGGTGACGGTGATAGGCGTTGACCGCGCGCGCGGGCGCATAGCGCTTTCGGCGAAGACGAATCCGGTTGTCGGCGGCGCGCCTGCCGGCGCCGGCGGCGGTGCCAGGCCGCCGCGCCCGCCCGCCCAGCGCCGCGGCCCGCAGACGACTTTCGCCCCGAAGTCGGGGTCCGGCTTCAACTGCAACCCGTTCGCCGGGCTGTGAACGGACGCTAAGCGGGGAAGTCGCTAGTGGCTAGTGGCCAGTTGGCTGATTTGACTGCGTTGAGGATCGGATGACCATCTGCGCGTCGAGGAGGATGGCGCGCGGGGCGAGGCCGGGGTTGCGGATGCGCTGGAGGAGCGACTCTACGGCGGTCTCCGCAAGTAGTTTCACCGGCTGGCGGATGGTGGTGAGCGGCGGGTTGAGCAACTTGGCGATCTTCGCGTCGTCGAATCCTGCCACGCGCACCTTGTCCGGCACCTTGAAGCCGAGCGCCCCAAGCGTCTGGAGAAGCTGCGCCGCGAGCGGATCGTTGCGGCAGACGAATGCGTCTGGACGTCCCTTGCCGCGCATCAGCCGCCTGAACGCCGCTATGCTGGCAGGCGAGGTTTCGATGATGAAGTCGTTCTTCCAGACGAGTCCTGCGTCGATTGCGGCCTGCGCCACGCCCTGGATTCGCGCGCGGATGGTGCTGGCGTAGTCGGGCTGGGTGAGAAAGCGGATGTTGCGCGCGCCCGCGTCGATCAGGTGCTTTGCGAGCCGGTATCCCGCCTGCATGTTGTCGATGCCCACGAGGTCGTACGGACTTCTCGCCGGCGGCGGCAGGTAGTCGCGGTCGATGAGGACGACGGGGATGTTTCTTGCCGCGAGTACGTCCAGCACTTTCTTCGTCGCCTCGTGCGAGCCGGGGATGAGGTCCACCGGTTCCAGCAGCACGCCTGCCGTGCGCCGCGAGGCGTAGGCGTTCGCGATGTCGAGCGCCCAGCGTCCGCGGTCGCGCGCCTCCGGGGCGGAGACGTCGCCGAGGAGCGTGTCGTACCCTGCGTTGCGCGCGGCGGACGCGATGCCGTCGCAGAGGTCCGTGAAGAAGTCGATCCTGTGGTAGTCGGGCGCGATCACGCCGAGCGCGCCGGCCGCGTTGCGCGCGGCGAAGGTGAGGTACGACCCGGAGCCGCTGCGCGACTCCAGAAGCCCATCGCGCTTCAGCTCGCGGAGCGCGCGTTCCACGGTCGGGCGGCTTGCGCCGAACCTGCGCGCGAGCGCCTTCTCGCTCGGGAAGCGTTCGTGCGATTCGTATTTGCCGTTGAGGATCTCGCGCTTGAGCGTGTCCGCCACGACAAGGTACTTTGCGGTGTGTTCTTTCACGCTGCTATTATATCACAACAAAACAGTGTTGTCTCTACCTCCGTCCATCATTCCTCTTCGTCAGGACGTGCGCATACGGGTATTATACTACAACGGGAACATTGTTTTAATGCGCGCACGCCTTTGACCTGCAAAACCTGCCAATGCAGCTTTTTTCGCGGCGGCGAGAAAACGTGCTTTGCAATATGCTATAATCGCCAAGAACAATTGTGGAGAGAGTCCCCATAAAGGCAATCTTGTCTGGCAACAACGGAGAAACAAAAATGAGCGAAACAAGCAAAACGTACAGGTGTGCGGGCGGCACATTGAAGTGCCTCCTCGTTGGATTGATGGCGCTCGTCGTGGGTGCCAGTGGGGACTGTCCCCGCAGGGTTCTGAAGAAACCATAATAAAGTGCGAAATACGGTTCGTCATGGTTGCGATAAAATGTAAAAAAGATGGCTTTACACTATTGATAAAATGTAAGAGTCATGATATAATATGCACCATACAGGGAGAATATCATGATAAAACGCAAGATAGAGAAAGATTTGGAACGGTTCTATGAATCGGGCGGGAAATATGCTTTGCTCATAGATGGCGCACGGCAAGTGGGTAAGACCTACATTGTCGAGCGTTTTGCCGAACGGCATTATGATGTTTTCATCAAAGTGGATTTTGTCACCATGAAGGGTGCGAAGGCCATCTTTGAGGACGTGGAGGACGAAAAGGATGTCCTGCTTCGCATTTCCGCGTTCACGACGAAGGGGATCAAGCGAGGACGGACACTTGTCTTTTTTGACGAAGTACAGGAATGTCCCGAGGCGGTGACGTTCATCAAACCTCTCGTACAGGAGGGGGGATGCCATTACATCCTGAGCGGGTCGTTGCTTGGCGTTGAACTCAAGAACATACGATCGGTCCCCGTTGGATTCATGGACGAGGTGAAGATGTTTCCTCTTGACTTCGAGGAGTTCGTGAATGCTTGCGGCGAACGTCCCGAAATCATAGAGGAGGCACACAGGGCGTGGCTTGACCAAAAACCGCTGGCCACGATATACCACAATCGGCTGCTGAAGCTTTTCAGACTCTACCTCGTCGTTGGCGGGATGCCTGCGGCTGTGCAATCGTACCTTGACACGCGGGATGTCATGAAGGTCGTCCGCGAGCAGAGGAAAATAATCGCCATGTACCGGCGGGACATCAGCAAGTATGACGAGAAGAACGCATTGCGCATCAGGCTTGTGTTTGATCGGATTCCAGCCGAGCTGAACAAGAAGAACAAACGCTACTACGTTTCATCGATACAGCCAGAGGAACGCTTTGAGAACCTT
Organism: uncultured bacterium; assembly: GCA_902799955.1. Classification (GTDB taxonomy): domain Bacteria; phylum Verrucomicrobiota; class Kiritimatiellia; order RFP12; family UBA1067; genus UBA1067. Next base: position 32,301 of record CADCCQ010000064.1, read on the forward strand.
GAGGATGAATTCGTCTGGCTCAAGGAGGCCGGAGTCGCGATTCCGTCATATAACATAACGGAACCTGTACTTCCACTCGTCCTTGGGGCAAAGCCAAATCTGTTCAAGCTTTTCTCGAACGACGTAGGGCTTCTCGCCGCGCAGTACATGAACGGAATCCAGCTGGACATACTCAACGGCGTTAAGTCCATCAACTTCGGTGCGATATACGAGAATGCCGTTGCGCAGGAATTGAAGGCACACGGCATCGACCCGCTTTACTACAATTCGCCGAGACATGGCGAACTGGACTTTGTCGTTGAGCAAGGCGGGAAGGTTGTTCCCGTGGAAGTGAAAAGCGGCAAGCACTACCAGAGGCATCATGCGCTTGCCCACGTGATGTCCGTTCCCGAGTATGGGATAGAAACCGCGATTGTATTCAATGACAATACGCTTGCCGTCAAGGACAACATCCTCTATGCGCCGGTGTATATGTCGATGTTTCTTTCGCCTCCGCAGCTACCAGACAAGATGATTTACGAAATATAGGAATCTTACGGGTGTAGCAAGGGTTATCGTCAAGTGTAATGGGGGCGATTGTCTGCCGATTCTCATTTCCCCGTTCCGGCTTGTTTTTGCGGGGACAGGCCCCGCGGGGATTAATTGGTATGTTGGAGCTTTCGCCATTCCTTGGGGGCGACGCCCTCCGAGTCTCTGAAGATGTTGGTGAAGTACGCCGGGTTGCAGTAGCCGAGCCTCGCGGCGATCTCGGCGAGCGTGAGGTCGGTGGCCGCCATCAGGCGCTTCGCCTCGTCCAGTCGCAGGCGCATCAGCATCTTGGATGGAGATAGACCGACGTCGTCCGCGAAGGCTCGGTCCAGAATGGCGCGGGAGACGCCCAGGCGTTCCGCAAGCTGCGCGGTTGACGGAGGGTTTGCCATATTGGCCATGAAGATGTCACGCACCCTGCGGACGGTGTCCGACGAGATGGCCAGCGTGTCGGTCGACGCCCGCTCGGCGACGCCGCTCGGCTTGACGAGGATCGGCGCGGGCGGCGGCTCGCCCCCGTTCATCAGCCGGTCCAGCAGGGCTGCGCCCGTGTAGCCGATGCGGTGGATGTCGTGTTTCACGGAGGAAATCGGCACGGCCTGGTTCTCGCAAATCACCATGTCGTCGCCGACGCCCAGCACGGCCACGTCGCCCGGCACCGACAGCCCCGCGTCGATGGCGACGGACTCGACGCGCGAGGCGTCGGCGTCGTCGAAGCAGAACACGGCCAAGGGGCGCGGCGCCTTGCACAGTTTCGCCTTCAGCCAGCGAGAGAGCGCGTTCCAGTTGTCGGCGCCGGACTTGCGCGAGGCGAGCGCCCACGCCCACTTTTCGCAGTGGCCTTCCATCGCCTCGGAGAACGCGGCATGGCGCAGTTCGTGCTGGTGTCCCCATCCCGTCGAGAACCACGCCGCGTTTTTGTGCCGCTTCGACCTGAGATGCTCGGCCGCCATGCGCCCGATCGCCGCGTTGTCGCCCGCGACGCGGGGCAAGTTGACGTCGGGGCGAGACAGGCTGAGGTCAACGATGCGGACTCCTTGCCTGCGGAGCCTGCGCACGTATGAGAGCATCCCCGCGTCGTCGCGCAGGGTGACGAGCGCGCCGTCGCCGCTCCAGCCGTCCAGCGAGTGCGTCAGGTGGTCGGCGATCGTGAGGTGCCACGACCTGCTTCTGGCAAAAAGCGCAATGCCCTCGAGCCGCCTGGGGTTGGACGGCGTGAGGAGCAGCAGAACGTTGCGCATTTTCTTCATGGTGGTTCTATGCAAGCATCCGGTTTACTTTGCGGTCGAACGACACCACTTTGTCGCCAAGTTGCCTGTTGTAAGCGACAAGAAGGCAGTCCACGAAATCAAGTTTGGTCGATCCGAATGTTGCCAATGCAGTGTCTAGTACCTCTGGATGCTCCGACTGGACTTCTTTTGTTAGAATCTGCAATTGTGACGCAAGTTCACCTCTCGGCACGGAATAGACACCAAGAAGGACGTACACTACTTCAGCCAGGACTTCGGGCAATAGAAATGCACCGTTGCGTATCGTCTGCTCTGCGACCTTGAACATGGAGTCGTCGTCGTGGAGCATGTAGCGCAGCAGGATGTTGGCGTCAACGAGCGTTCGCATGCTTGGCCTCCATTGCGCGGGCAAACGCACCGGCTTCAAGTTTCCGCTTTTCTGAATCAGCGTACTGCGAGAACGCGCCGCTGGCTGTTTCATGGTGCGGCATAGCTATGGCAATTGGCATGGAGCGTGTCAAAACGCACTGCCGCGCAAAAATACGCAGAGCCTCGGCGAACGACGTGCCAAGTTCGCGGAACAGCTCTTCGGCGTCCTGTTTCAGCCCTGCATCCATGCGGAACTGCATGACGGTAGATTTTGTAGCGTACATTGATGTTTCCTTTTCGTGGTCAAGATATAAAAGATTATACTACAAATGTCTGACAAATGCAATAGGATTGTAAGAACGGGCGCATCTCTATAATTCACCGCCTCGTCTTCTGTTGATTGGAAACAACTATTTGAAACAACTTCATTTTACGGCGGGCAACCGCCCGCCGGCTTAAGAACGCGCACAGTTACGCGGCGAAAAGAGAAAAGTTGTTCTGGTTGTTTTCAATCTCGAAACGCACGGGTGAAAATGGAGATGCGCCCTGTAATAACCATTCACTTTATTATGGCGAAATGTGACTGCTATGGTTTAAGCGGTCGTTTGCAAGAAACTCACCCGATGAGGCTTTAAAAAACGCAAGTCGGAATGAAAAATTACAATAAATTCCGACACATTCAAAGGGCAGTTTCGGGTATAATATTTGTGATCATTTTTGGGGGGAGTGTCCCCGCAGAATCCAACCAGGAGGTGCAAAATGAGCAGAATCGATAGGATCCACAGCGTGAGACACGCGTTCGCCGCAGCTGCGCTGGCCGTTGCGGTCGTCGTGACGGGCGCGACCATGTCGGCCGAGGCGCGTTCGATCACGGGCGTCCGGCATCTCACGCCACGTAACGGCGTGTCGTCCCTCGCCGTCACGTTCGAGGCCGGCGAACCCGGCGACGAACACGCGCTCTACATCGCCTACGACACGGAGGACAAGGGAGCCGACATCTCGAATTGGGCCGCGCTCCAACGCGGCTGCAACGTGGCGGCAGACGCGACTTCCGCGACGATTCCCGTCTCGTCGCTTTTGACTGGCGCGGGTTATACGGTCTGCCGCGTGTTCCTTACATCCTCGGCGGCGCCCTACGACACGTTGATCGAGTCGTTGCGCCAGACCGGCACGCAGTATATCGACACAGGCATCAAGCCGAACGGAACCTCCGTTGCCGTGATGGACACGAAATTCGATTCCAATGTCACGCGGCAGCAACGTTTCTTCGGCATCAGTTCTGGTGATGACGATAGTGCGGGATTTTCCTTCGATTGCTACATCAATGGCAGCGGCAAATTCGCCTCCGCCTGCAAGGACGGCAAAGGCGACTGGAAAGAGGCCGGGGCTTTCACGACAGATCGCGTCAGGATTTCGCTGAGCGCGAAGGAGAAACATCGCATCGTCATCACAAACCTTGTGACGGGTGCGCAGATCGTCGACAAAAAATGGTCAACGACCTGCTCCGCCACCTCCGTCACGAACCTTTTCGTCTTCGTTCAGCATTACGTAAAAATAAATAACACCGGAACGGAAGTCAGGAATATTGCGAATGGCGCCTACCTCTACGGTTTCAGCGTCACGACCAATGCGATGCTCGCCTGCAATTACCTGCCTTGTATGCTGGGCGGACGCGCAGGCGTTTACGATACCGTCACAGGAAACATCGTTTATTCTGCCGTCGCCACCGACTTCGAGGCGGGCGGCGGCCCGATCGCTTGTTCGTTGCTTGCTGGCGAGGCACAGCTCTCCGTAGCGCCTTCAGTGGTCGATCTCTCCGTTTACGACGATCCCGAAACGGGCTCGCTCTGGAGGGGAACGGCCAGCGGCAACTGGAACGTTGCCGACGCCAACTGGACAATTGACGGCGTGGCGTCGCAGGCCTGGCAGAACGGCAACGACGCCGTCTTCAACGACAACGCCTCCGCCTATACCGTGACCATACCCAGCGGCACGACGGTTACGCCGAGCTCCATCCTCTTCGACAATGCGACGGACTACACGCTTGCCGGGGCGGGCGTCATCGCCGGGACCGGTTCCTTCAGCAAGTACCAGGAGGGCAAACTCACGATCTCCGGTATCAACCATACCTTCACGGGCGATGTGCTGCTCGCGGGCGGCGAAATCGTTCTTCCGACCGATAATGACAACAGCGACGTCGTCACCGGGTCGCTCGGCAACCCGCGCGTGCCGCGTTCTGTCGTGGTCTCCAACGCCACGCTCAACATTCAAGGCAAGAACCCGTTCGGCGGCGGCGGGCGCAGTTCAACGCCGATCCAGGCCGCGCTCAAGTGCTACAACTCCACGTTGGAGCTCACGAAGGACTTCTGTTTCAACGCGGGTGATGTCTATCTCCACAACTCGACCGTGAATTTCCACGGCGGCCTCAACAACTATGTAAGCGGAAAAACGCTCATTGTCGGAACCGTCGGCGCCCAGAACTCAAAAACTTTTTGGGGCTCGTTCAGCATGGCCAACCTCTACTTTTCCGGAGATCGGCAAGTCATCTTCGCCGCTTCCGGTTCAGGAATCAACAACAGTTCGGGAATGTCGATCGGCAAGTTCGGTGCGCAGCAGCAGGGGGTCATCGACGTGCCGGACATGACAGGGAACGACAATTCCGATGTCATCATCCGCGTGCCGATCATCTGGTCGTCCGGCAACGCGACCGATCCTGGCATTGCTTCCGGTTTCCGCAAGACGGGCGCAGGTACTCTCGAACTCGGCGATGGCACGGCGCATGCATACAACTCCACATATACTGGCGACGTGGACGTTGTGGAGGGGACGCTCTTTATGAATACCGGAAATGCGACCGACGCCGCCGACAGAAGTAGCGTGTTCGGTGCGCAACGCTACCCACACACGTTTACCGTCCATCCCGGCGCGACGCTGCATCTCGGGTCCAGTGATACGATGGGGCAGTTCTACGCCGAGAATAATGTCACGGTACACGTCAACGGAGGGACGCTGAAACAGACGGCGAACAAGACCAACGGATTCGGTCCGCTCATCCTGGAGAACGCCACGGTTTCCTACTCGGGCGTCACCGGTGCGTGGCCGACACTCGGCTTTGGCGGCGGTCTCACCGTCATCGGCACCAACACGCTCACCTTCGCCAATACCGACAACGCGACGCTTTTCTTTGCGAAGCGCGATGGTTCGGCTTCCGACTGCTACGTCGCGGAGATCAGCGGGAAAGGCACCGCCGACGATACGACCGACCTCAAGTTCAACGCGCGCATTGCCGATGCGCCCAATTGGGGCACTAAGCATAGCGCCGTCGCCTTCAACATGCGCAAGACGGGACCTGGAATGCTCGAACTGGCAAACGCCTCCAGCACCACGACGGGGCGCATTGAAATCGTCGAGGGAACCGTCAAGCTGGCAACCGCATTGTCAAATACCGAATCTAATTTCGAGTGCCCGGAGAAATCGACGATTGGAAACCTTTCCAGCTCGGACCTCAGCGTTTCCGTCAACGGCGGAGCGCTCTGGATCACTCAAAACGACCAGTTCGGACAGGCGAACGCGGTCAACAACTTCACGCTCGCCGTCACCAACGGAACGATACGGCAGACGAGCGGAAAGGTCAACGCCATGCCATTTCTCGATCTGTACGACGCCACGCTCGACTACAACGGCGCCAACACTGGAGTGGGCTACGACACTGAGCAAATCGGGCCCTACGGGACTTTCGTGTTCGCACAGCGTGTCCGTTTCGACGGCACACGCCCCTACGACCTACAGAATGTCGGCGGCACCTGCTACTTCTCGCTCGGCTGGCAGAACGATTCCTATCAGGAAATCGACGGGGAGAAGATCTACCAGCACGGCAAGACGGAGTTCCATGTTGCGGACATCACGCAGAACGCGGAGCCAGACGTGACGATTGGCGTGGTCCTCAAGCCCGCGGCGCGTTGGGCCGGAAATAAGTCAAACAGCCTTTACGCCAACACCTACTTCCGTACGGGTCTGCTGAAAACCGGTCCGGGCACGCTACGCCTGAACTGCTGCACGGCGGCGGACAAGTATTACTCAGAGGCGACGCGCGTGAACAGCGGCACGCTGCTCGTTGATGCGGCTTTGTTCAACTCCACGAACGTCATCGTGCAGGCCGGGGCTTATTTGGGCGGCACGGGCACTGTCGCGCGCGCCACGATAGAGGCGGGCGGCGGTTTCACGGCAGTGCCGGGACAGACGCGCCCGCTCACGCTGACGGCGGCGGAGCTGCCGGCGGACGGCGTGGTGACGCTTGATGTGCCCTACACGGGCGATCTCGCGGATCTGAAGAGCGTGCGCGTGCCGGTAGTGACCGCAGATGCGCTCGCGGGCGAACTGGCGCGTCACTCTCAACGGCTCTGCCCTGCCGCGTGGCCTTGTGGGCAAGGCGAGCATACGCGACGGCATCGTCTATGGCACGGTTCAACATGGTGGTCTGATGATCATCGTCAGATGAGCTGGAGGCCATGAAAGCGTACATCACATTCGCCGTAGTTGCGGGATTGGCGTTTGCCCTTTCCGCAAGCGGTGGCAATACGGCCGGTGCGGCGGTTCCGCCGCAGGGAACGGAACTGTTCAGGTGCCAGGTACACCGCGGCGGCGGACGCGACACGCGTCCTGACAACGCGCTCGAGACGTTCCTCTGGTGCTGGGGACACGGCGTTGCGCCGGAGGCCGACGCACGGCTCACCAAGGATGGCGTCGCCATCGCCCTCCACGACGAAACGCTCAAGCGCGTTGGGCGCGGCATTCCCAAGAGCCTTGCGACGGCGAAGATCAAGAACCTCAATTGGGCGCAGATTCGTGACGTGGACACTGGCTCGTATCTTGATCCGTCATATTCGTCCGTGCGCATCACGACGATCGACTCCGTGCTCGCCGCGATGGCGGGACGTCCCGACAGGCTTCTCTACCTCGACGAGAAGGGCGCGCCGCCGGAGCTCGTGGCGGAACTCGCGCGCAAGCACGGCGTGGAAATGCAGATCTACTACACGTCGCCGAAGTTCGAACTGGTGGCGCGGTGGCAGAATGTCGTGCCGGGCGGATTCGGCATGGTGTGGCTCGGGACGTGGCCGAAGGACAACTCGCCGAAGTCCGTCGCGCGCGCCGACAAGTTCCTTGAAAGCACGCTCGACCGCATGGAGGCGACGGGATGGAAGGGAATCAGCCAGGTGCAGATCCACATCCGTACGGACTTGTCACTTCCCGATCCGTTCTGTCCGTCGTCCGACTGCATCCGCAGGGCCATCGGGCGGCTTCACGCGAACGGCATAACCGTGCAGGCGTTCACGTGGACCGAGGGCGCGAACAAGGACGCCCTGCGCAGGATCTGGAAGCTCGGCTTCGACAACTTCGCCACGGACGATCCGCTGGTGCTCTTTGAACTTCTGCCGGAACTCGGCAACCGCGACGCGTCGAACAAGGGAGGGAAGCGTCGATGATGGCAGACGCTCTTGCGAACGCCACGGACACGAAGGCGTGCGTTGTCGGCCCCGGCGCGGCGGACGGCGCAGCGGCGATGTTCCGCGAGCTGTTTCCGTCGGACGCGAAGGCGATCCTGGTCGAAGACCCGCGCACGAAGTCTGTTGCGGGCGACAACGTGGCTTCCCGCCTCAAGGGAGCCGGTGTCAAGGTCTCGGAATACGTGGTGAATCCCGACGGGTCTGACTTCCACGCCACATACGCGAAGGTCGAGGAGGTGCGCGAGGCAATCCGTGCGAGTGGAGCCGTCGCGTTGGCTGTCGGATCGGGGACGCTGAACGACCTGACGAAGCGCGCGTCGGAAGAACTGGGCCAGCGGTACATGGTCGTCGGCACGGCGGCGTCGATGGACGGCTACACGGCCTACGGCGCGGCCATCACGAAAGACGGTATGAAGCAGACACTTTCCTGCAGGGCGCCGCTCGGCTGCATTGTCGACAGCGCCGTCGCCGCGTCCGCCCCGCGCGAGATGACGGCGAGCGGCTACGCCGACCTCATCGCGGTGCAGGAGTCGCTGAGGGAGGCGCTGTCCAATCCGTCCGGGTGCGCGTCGGGCGACGAACGCGAGGTGCGAAAGCTGTGCGAGGGTCTTGTCATGAGCGGCTTCGCGATGCAGGCGATGGGGTCATCGCGTCCGGCGAGTGGCACGGAGCATCAGGTCTCGCATTATTGGGACATGGAATCCCTCTCTTTCGGCGGAAAGCCCGTCTCGCATGGCTTCAAGGTCGGAATCGGCACGCTCTTCTCGACGAAGGCTTTGGAGTTCCTACTCCGCCACGACCTTTCCAGACTCGACGTGGAGAAGGCGGTCACATCGTGGCCGTCCACGTTCGACGCGCTGAAAGCGACGTTCCCCGCCATCTACGGCGACCGTCCCGCGCACATCCGTCGCGCCGAGGACGAGATGTCGAAGAAATATTCGCCGCCGGAAAGGCTGCGTGAAGAGCTTTCGACGTTCCAGCGCGTCTGGCCGGAACTTTCGGAACGCCTCAAGGCGCAGCTCATGCCGTTCGAGGAGGTGCGGGAGAACCTGCGTCTCGCCGGCGCGCCGATCGAGCCGGAACAGATCGGCGTGACGCGCAGCCGCTTCCGCGAGACGTGTCGGGGCGTTCCCTACATGCGCAACCGCTATTTCGGGCTCGACCTCGTGGAGAGGCTTGGGCTTATGGACGAACTGCTCGGCGAACTCTTCGGCCCCGGCGGAATCTGGGAGGCAAAAGAATGAGCACCCAGAAGTTCATAAGGGCCCAGTGGCGTTTCATCGCGTTCAGCGCGATCTCGTACGCATTCTTCTACATCGCGCGCAAGAACCTCTCGATGGCGCAGCCGGACATGCTGGAGAAGGGCGTCATCTCCACTTACGCGCTCGGAATCATCATGACTGTCCATGGGGTCGTCTACGGACTGAGCCGTTTCATAAACGGATTCTGGGCCGACAAGCTCAACGGACGCATCTTCATGGCCATGGGCCTTGCGCTTTCCGCCGCGACCAACTTCCTCTTCGGCTGTTCCAGCCTGACGCTGCTCTTTGCGCTCTTCTGGATTCTGAACGGGTGGGCGCAGGGCATGGGCTTCCCGCCGTGCGCGAAGATGCTCGCGCACTGGATACATCCGAAGGAACTGGCGACCAAGATGTCGGTATGGAACGCCTCGCACAGCGTGGGCGCGGTGCTGGCGCTCGGGCTTTGCTCCGCGCTGTTCGCGCTCGGTTTCGGCTGGCGTTGGTGCTTCTGGGTTCCCGCCGCGCTCGCGGTGGCGGCGGCGGTGTTCACCTTCCTCTGCGTGAAGGAGACGCCCGTCGAGGCGGGATTGCCTCCGCTGGATCTGGAGCCTGCCGCCAAGGGCGCATCCGGGACTCTTTCCGCTGCGGAGCGCAGGCGCCTCGTGTTCGGCAACAGGGTGATCTGGCTCGTCGCACTCGCAAACTTCTTCGTGTACGTCGTCCGTTTCGGATTCCTCGACTGGGGTCCCACGTTCCTCAAGCAGATGAAGGGCATCCCCGTCGCCAAGGGCGGACTCATGATCATCGCGTTCGAGCTTGCCGCCGTCGTCGGCACGATCTGCGCCGGATGGGTGACGGACAAGGTGTTCAAGGGGCGCGGATGCCGCACAGGTGTGTTCTTCATGCTCTTCGCGGCGCTCTTCGCGTTCGGGTTCTGGAGGCTCCCCGGAGGCGCTCCTGTGTGGCAGGCGACGTTGCTCCTGATGGGGGCCGGGTTCTGCATCTACGGGCCGCAGGCGCTGACAGGGATAATCGTCGCGAACCAGGCGACAAAGGAGGCCGCCGCGCTTGCAACCGGCTTCGCGGGAATCATGGGCTACCTTTCCACTACGGTCTCCGGCATCGGCATCGCATTCATCAAGGAACGCTTCGGATGGGGCGTCGCGCTCTGCTCCATCGCGGCGTTCGCGATAGTCGGCATGGCGCTATTCCTGTGCGCGTGGTCCGCCAAGGCAGACGGCTACGGGGCCAACGCCCGTTAAGGTGTATTTTTGCCTTGGGGTTACGAAGCCTGCCAATGCAGGTTTTTCCGGCGGGCAGCAGAAAGTGCCGCAATTCTTCTAGGATTTTTGGTATAATGTGTACACAAGACGAAAGAACAGGAAAGACAAGATGAAAAAGTTCGTAAACGCAATGTTCGTGCTGATGACGGGCGCGGTGTTTGCCGCGCCGGACTTGGGCGTCACCCTGCCGCGCAGGCCAAAGGACGGCATGGGCGACGTCAGCCGCGCAAGCGGTCTCGGCGCGGAGGGAAAGTGGGACGAGGGACGCAAGTTCGTCGCGGAGCTGCGGGCGCGTCCGACGGACGGACGTAACCTCGAGGAACGGCAGTCGGTCGACATGGCCGAGTTCGCGCTCCTGCGCCACGACCTCAAGGCGAACAAGGCGCGGGCGGTGGAGTGTCTGAAGGCCGTCTACGATGCGGGCTCGACGTCCTTCTGGGGCTGGGCGGCGTACAGCTATCTGAAGGAACTCGGCGTGGACGTCCCCGCGCCTCCGAAGGATCCCCTGCGCGGAGTCGGCGCGTTCGGCGACGGCGTGGTGAACCTCGAGCCGAAACGGCTGGAGAATGGGGAACGGGCTGCCGCCCGTCGCTTGCCGTCTGTTGCGTGTCCATCCAAATTTGCGCTTGCCGACCTCAAGCCAGGATCGCCTGTCCGGCGCGCGATCCTGAGGAAGCGGCTTGTCGAGATCTGCGGCGAGAAGAAAATTTGCGAGATACTCGCGGCGAAGGGCGGGCGTGAACTGTTTGCGCGGCTGTGGAACGACGATGCCGTGCTGGAGGACTTCCTGCTCTCCGGCCCCGTCTTCGACGCGCCGCTTGCGCTGGAGACGCTGATGACGCTTTTCCTGAACGACGAGGACGAGAAGTGGAGCCGCACGGAGATGGGCCGCAAGGCGACGGTGGCCGTGGCGATCAACGCGCAGAAGGGCGACGACATGAAGTCGACCGTGCGCCACTGGGCCGCGTTCAGGCGCATCGGGAAGGTCGGCGGGTTCCTGAAGCTCGCGGAAGGGCACGACTGCCGCGAATGGCGGTTTGTCGTGAAGCGTCCGTCGGACGCGGCGGAGACGCTCTACCTCAACGCCCAGCGCCGCTACCCGACGCGCTATCTCGGAAACGTGAGCATCAGGAACGTGCCATATCGCAAGAAGAACTGCTTCGGCGTGAGCAAGTGGGCGAAGAACGACGAGTACATGCGGCCGTGGACGGCGTCCGGCTGGCCGCGCCTATACCTGCGCTCACGCGTCGGCGGCGTGTGCGTGGAGCTTTCCGAGTGGGCGTCGCGCGCCGCCAACTCCCAGGGGATCATGGCCGTGACGAACTTCCAGCCCGGGCGCAAGGCCACTAAGTTCCGGAAGAGGGCGCCGGCGCATCGCTGCTGGGCCATGCGCAAGGAGGATGGCAACTGGCGGCTAGTCAACGGGATAAGGCCGTATTCCGGCGCGTCGTTCACGCTTTGGGGAAAGGGTTTCCAGTATCTACCGGCGACGGAGCGCGCTTTCGCGGACCGCACGGCGCACGACGAGTCGGAACTGCTGCGCTTCGCGGGACGCGTCAGGGATGCCGCCATGCGCTGTCCCTACAACTACACGGCGTGGCGCGCCTACGCCGACTCGCTCAAGGCGGCCAATGCCTCCATCGACGAATGGCGGAAATATCTCGGCGAACTCGTCAGGCTCCAGCCTGAAGGACGTCTCGTCACATGGAACTTCGCGCACGAGGCGCTGGATGCGATGCAGAAGAATGGAATGGACAAGACGGCGCTCGCGAAGGAGACAGCGAAGGTCTTCCTCGCCCTGCCCCAGCCGAAGTCCCATATCGCCGAGGAGATGAATTTCAGGTACGACGCCCTTGCCCGCGCGCTGGGTCGCTTCAAGGGCCATCCCGTGCTGGAGGACAAGATACTCGCGGTCGCGCTGGAGGCCAACAAGGGTAGCCCCGGCTACCTGCCGTATATTTTCGGCTATGCGCTGGAACACTTCGGGAAAGACAAGGATCGCCTTGAACGGCTTTTCTCGTATGCGGCTTCCTTCGGGAACAAGAATGGGGAACGGGGTTTCAACTGGCGGCAGCTTTTCACGATGGGGGATTTCAGGACGGACAGGACGGCGTTCCGCATGTTGGCGAATTTCAGGAACGAAAGCGAGCCGCCTGCGGGAACGGCGAAAGTCCGCGAGACGGACTACGGCGCGCCGCTAGTTTCAGACGATGCGCTTGTGCTGGTTTCCTCAAGCGGCAAGGACGACACGCCTGAGGACTACGCCCGCGTGTCGGATGCATCGCCCTACGATCCGAAGCGCAAGGGACTTTTCGCGACGAAGTCCGAGGATGCGCCATGGGCGATAGTCGAGCTTGCCGGCGATGTTGAAATAGCGGGCGTGACGGCCGTGGGAGAGTCGAAAGGACTTTCGTTCTGGCTTTCCGGCGACGGAGAGGAATGGCGCAAGGTTGGGGAACATGGAATGGGGAACGGGGAACGGAGGGTCGATCTGCGCAAGGATCCCCAGACGGCGAAGTTCGTCAAGGTCGGCTTCGAGCCTGACGGCAAGAAGAAGCCGCTGTCGCTCAAGAAGATACTTGTATACGGGAACAAGCTGTACTGACGGCCCAAGGGGGATTCCGCGAAATTTGTGGCACAATGCTCGTATGTGTGCGTTCGGACGAAGAGGAATGATTCACGGAAGTAGTGACAACGCTGTTTTGTTGTGATATAATACGAAGCGATGGAAAACAGTACATAAGAGTGTAATGTTGCAACTGGTGAATGAAAGGACGAAGACGATGAAGATTGTAAATGCTTGCCGTAGTGCGCTTGCTGCCTCCATCTGCGTGGCGGTGGTGTTCGCCGCGTCGGAAGCGGATGCGAAGGTCGTCAGCGCGACGCCGTTCGCGGACAACATGGTTCTCCAGCGCGAACGCGCCGTTCCCGTGTGGGGCACGGCGGACGCGGGCGAGGAGGTGACGGTTTCGTTTGCCGGGCAGACGAAGGCGACAACGGCAGACGCCGCCGGCAATTGGAGCGTTTCGCTCGACTCGATGCCGGCCTCGAAGGAAAGCCGCGTCCTGCGCATTGCGGGCAAGGACAACGCCGAGGAAATCAAGAACGTCCTTGTGGGCGAGGTCTGGTTCGCGAGCGGACAGTCGAACATGGAGTGTCCCATCTGGGGACCGAATCCGCGCTACCGCGACGCGAAGGGCGCGATGATGACGGCCATGACGCGGGTCCCGTATGTCCGGTTCGCCAAGATTCCGAAGAATTGGTCGGTCAAGCCGTCCATTGGAGGAAAGGCGGCATGGCGAGACTTCTCGCCGGAATCCTTCAAGGCCGTGTATAACAATTCGCTGAGCGCGGTCGCGTTCTACTACGCGCTTGAGCTGTACGGCGCGCTCGACGTGCCGGTCGGGATCGTGGACGCCTCCTGGGGCGGCACGAACATCGACGCCTGGACGCCGCGTGCGGGATATGACGGACATCCCGAGCTCAAGGACGTCGCGGAATACCGTCTGAGGGAGAAGTGGCACAAGTCCATGAAGAAGTGGACGATCACCGCAATCCACCAGCAGCCGACCGCGCTTTGGAACGGCATGGTCGCCGCCTGGGCGCCGATGTCCATGCGCGGGTTCATCTGGTACCAGGGATGCCACAACAGTTCGGAGGCGCAGCGGTACTGCGCGAAGATGCATGCGCTGTACGACGGCTGGTCGAAGGAGTTCAAGAACCCCGATCTCAAGCTATACTTTGTCCAGCTCGCACCTTGGAAGAAGAGCTGGTTCGACATCCAGATGGCGCAGGCGAAGTTCGCGGACGAGCAGAAGAACGCCGCCCTTGCGGTGACGTGCGACGTGGGCAATTCGTGGGACATCCATCCAAACAACAAGGGCGTCGTCGCGCGGCGTCTCGCGCTCCACGCGCTGAAGCGCGACTACGGCTTCGGCGACATCGTCGACGACTCGCCGGCGCTGAAAAGCTGGAAGGTGGAGGGCGACAGGTTCATCCTCTCCTTCGACAACGCTTCCGCCTGGTATTACTACAACGCTGACTTTTCCGCGCCGAAGGGATTCGAGATCGCCGGGCCGGACGGGAAATTCATGCCCGCCGCGGTTGTGAACAAAAGCCACAAGGGGAACTACTCGGGGAAGGAACTTGTCGTGAAGGCGGCCGGCGTCGCCGAACCGCGAGCCATCCGCTATCTCTACAACAAACCATGGGTCGGCTCGCTCTATTCGGCGGATTCAGCCTTGCCCCTCGGTCCGTTTGAGTTGCGCGACCCCGGCAAAAAATAATAGGCGTTGCATGCGACTTTGAAATGTTGGCGGGAACCGCATGGACTGTTGGCAGTCTGGCTTGTGGAACGGGACAAAAGAGTGTAAGTAAAATGTGCCATGAAAGAGGGAGACAGAATTGGCGCATACCGAGTGCTGCGTCGGCTTGGGGCCGGCGGCATGGGCGAGGTGTATGAAGCTGAAGGCGGCGACGGGGCGCACGTTGCCCTCAAGTTGTTTGCCGCCGATGGCGCGAAGGCCGACTTCTTCCGTCGCCGCTTTCTCGTCGAGGCCCGCCTCCTCTCGCGTCTCTCCCACCCCCGCCTCGTCAAGGTGCGCGACTTCGGCGTGGACGACGCGACAGAGCGCCCCTATCTCGCGATGGACCTCGTCCTCCGCGCGGACGGGTGCGCGAAGACGCTTGCCGAGGTGACGCCGAACGAGGCCGACGAGGCGCAACTCGCCCTCTGGTTCCGCGACCTCGCCTCCGTCATCGACTACATACACGCCGAAGGTGTCGTTCACCGCGACATCAAGTTGAACAATGTGCTCGTCGATTCTGCCGGATGCGCAGTCCTGACAGACTTCGGCATTTCCCGAGTCTGCGACGAACGTCTCCGCAAGGAAATCGACGTCACGAAGACCATGCTCACGGGGACGAGCGCCGAGCGGCATGTGCTGGGCACGCGCGGCTACATGGCGCCGGAGCTCCTGCGCGGCGAGGAGGCCACAGCCGCGTCTGACGCCTACGCCCTCGCGGCGAGTTTCTTCCGCCTTCTCACGGGGGTGTGGTACGATCCCAATCTCGGCGCGGGCGGCACGCACAAGCCCGGACGGCACGTCCTTGGACTGGCCGACATGCTGGACTCGTTTGAATACAACTGGTCGGAAGTCCTTGGCGCGATGCTTGTTGCCGATCCGGCCCATCGTGCATCCACGCTCGCGCCGCTTGCGAAGGCGCTCGCTCCGAAGTCCGCTCCCGTTCCCCGTCGCCGCGTCTGGCCCTGGATCGCCGCACTTGGCGCAGTCGTGGCAGTCATTGCGCTTGTCCTCGCGCTTGCGACGCGGACGCCGCGCAGGGACGCGCCTGTCGAGCCCGTGGCGCAGACGCCGCCGCGCGTGGAGGAGCGTGTCGCGCCGCCTGTTCCCGCACCGCCGACGAAGAATCGTTCCGGCCTCACTGACGGGCTTTTCGCGCCGCCGCGATTCATGGAGGGCCGGTGATGTCCGTATTCCCCGAAACGCCCTGCACGCTTCTCGTCAAGCTCGCCGCGCAGATGACCGGGAGATCCGACGAGTTCGCCTGGCAGAGGTTCTTTGAGCTGTACCAGCCGGCCATCGTCAAGTTCGCGGAGAACCAAGGCGCGGCGGCGGACGCGGAGGACATCGCGCAGCAGATCCTGCTGAAGCTTGTCGACGTGCTGCGCGCGGGGCGCTATTCGGGCGACGCGGGACATTTCAGAAGCTATCTCGCGACGCTCATACGGCGCGAGGTGATAGACTTCTGGCGCGCGGCGAAGGCTCGTGGCGGCATGCGCATGGTGTCCCTGGATGACGAAGACGCGGCGGTCGAGCCGATGGTGGAGTCGGAGACTGTTGCGATCATCGACGTGAAGTGGCGGCTTGCACGGCACGAGGCGGCGGTGGAACACGTGCTCACCCGCACGATGCTGCCCGCGAAGACGAAGGCCATATACCGGGCCTACGCGGTCGAGGAGGAGCCGATCAAGTCCGTCGCTTCGCGCTTCGGAGTCTCCGAGGACGTCGTTTACCAGACAAAGAGCCGCGTTGCGCGGATGGTGGCCGCGATCGAGTCCGAAATGGACGGCTGAACTTTTTTTGAAAACTTTGTCAGAAGCCTCCGCCGCATCCGTTTCTTGGATTGCGGCGAAAGCCGAGAAAGGAAACAAAGAATGAAAAGACTGATGATTGTGGCGGGTCTTTGCGCGGCGTTCTGCGCGGGGGCGATGCCAACGAAGGAGGCGCTGGAGGCGGCGCGTCCAAGGGTGTTGGAGATGACCGCGGAAATCTTGGACAAGCTCATTTCCGGCGAACTCAAGCCGGGCGGAGGCGCGGAGGCGCTCTTCGCGCTCGCGGAAAAGGAGACGGGGGAGGCCGAGAAGTTCCTTCTCCTGAACGGCGCGTTGCGCCTGCACATGCGCGGCGGCGACATTGCCGGCGCGAAGGTCGTGGCCGACAAGCTCAGGGCCGACATCAAGGGCCTGACGGCGGAGCAGCTGAATGACATGATGCTGGAGGAGTCGAACAACTTCATCTCGACTTTGCTTAACGAGAATGTGGCGAAAGCCCCCGAAAAGAACGGGCCGAAATGGCACGTCAGGAAATCGCGTCTCGAGAGGTCGGGCCTGACCGTCACCTCGCTGGACGAGCTTCGGAAGTGCGACCGTTCCAAGGTCGAGCGGCTCTATCTGCGGGGAGCGAAGAACATCACGGCTCAAGACCTGGAAGGGCTGACGAACATCCGCGCACTTGACCTCTCCGAGACGGGCATTGAGGAAATTCCATCTTGCGTCTTCAAGATGAAGAACTTGCGGTGGCTCTGGCTCGCGCGGAATCCGATAAAGATGGTTGCCGACGACATACGCGAGCTTCGCTGCCTCCAATACCTCAACTTGGACGGCACGCAGGTTGACAAGATCCCTGTCGGACTGACCCATCTCCCTTCCTTCCATTACCTGCGCATGAACGGCACGCCCCTTGACGACGGAATGTACACGGACGCAAAAGGTGAAAAGCACAGTCCTTTCATCGAGACCCTTTGTTGCTTGAAACTCAAGCGGTTCTACGCGAGGAACACGAAGATTACGATGTTGCCGCGGGCTGGATTGTCCGGCCAAATGACAGATCTTGACGTCGGCGGGACGCTGATTTCGGAAATTCCCCCGGAGGCGGAGTGGATAGGCAGGCTTCGGACGATCTCGTTCGCCGGATGCAAGAAACTCAAGCGGCTTCCCGAAAACATCGACGGTTGGTCAAAGGTGCTGCTCATCGACCTCTCGGACACGCCGATCGCGAAGGACAAGGACGAGATCGTGCGCATCCGTCGTGCAGTCGGCGACAAGACGACAATCATCTACTAATCCCCTCAAGAGACAAGGAGGAACACGAAATGAATTTCATCGCAAAAACCATGTTCGCTGCGCTCGCCACCGCAACGGCGCTCATCGCATCGGCCTACGACGCCTCATACCCACGCTCTCACATCGGAAACCCAGCACTCGATTCGTCGCTGCTCTCCGCCGAGTGTCAGAAATACTTCGACGATGTGGGCGAAAAGGCCGTGACGGACTTTGGCTTGGGCATACTCGAAGGGGCGGGCGGCCTTTTCGGCTACGACGCGGAAGAAGGCTCGGGGGAGCCGCCGCCGAATCCGCTTTACCCCGCACCGATGGAGAAGGGCGCATTGTACTTCGGCGGCACGGACTGGGGGCGCTTCATCCCGGAGACGCTTGTCCTGAACGACGGCGTGCGTCCTGATGTCGCCGTCATCACGCAGAACGCCCTTGCGGACGGCAACTACATGGCCGTGATTCGCGAGAGGTACGGCAAGAGGTACGCCATCTCCTCCGAAGGCGAACTCACGGATGCGTTCCGCGAGTTCGTGGAGGGCGTGCAGTCCGGCAAGATTGACGCGCGCGACGCCGTGGAGATCGAGGATGGCAGGGTAACGGTCACAGGGGCTCTTGCCGTGATGAAGATCAACGAAATCCTCGCAAAGAAGCTCTTCAAGAAGAACAAGGGCAAGCACGCCATGTACGTTGAGGAGTCCTATCCTATCGAATGGATGTACGACTACATGACCCCGCACGGCCTTGTAATGAAGCTCAATGCGGAGAAGTCCGGCGCGGTTTCCGACGAGGAAGTGCGCGACAACTCCGAGTTCTGGGACTGGATGACGAAACGACTCCTTTCCGACCCGCAGTTCGCCAAGCGCCGCGCCGAACGCTGGCGCAGAACCGCTGACGGGGAGTGGGATCCGGACCACCGCATGGGCGTACGGGCGTTTGCCAGGCTGCGCCTCACGCACGCGAAGCTCTATGCCCGTCAAGCCAAGAACCCTATCGCGTTCTCTAGGGCAATCCGGCAGGCCATCGCCATTGATCCGCAAGACAAGGAAACGTGTATAAACTATGCCGCATTCCTCAAGGTGAATAAACTCGACACAGTAAGGGATGATTTTCTCGACCATCATGGGGATGTTTTGGGCCTGAGCAAGGACCATTTTGCCGACGAGCTGTCGATTCCGACGGAACTTGAGCAGAATATTGTGATGCCAGGTGATCAAGTTGGAAGTCCGTTCGATTCGGACGAGGTCTATGACGACGATTTCGCTCGGGCGGTCTTCGCGGCGTTGAGCAAGGAAGGTGGCGACAATCCAACTGTCACATGCGATTTGTCCGCGTTGTCCGAACTTGTCCATAATCGACGGGATGAGTTAATGGCTTATCTCGCCAGACATCCTGGATGGTGGCTACACGAGGATCATGGCCGGCTGTGTGCGACGCGTCGTTGGCGGAACAAGGGCGTCTGGAACCATCCGCTTCACGGATATTATTCCGGCAACGCGATCCAGCATGATCGTGTACAGAATTCCGATGCCTCTCAGGCGACTCCGCATTATCAGACGAGGACGACCATCGGATTCCCGTTCTCGCCGTTTGGCCGCGACGGGAGCGCGAACCACAAGCCGGTTTCTATCGCAAGAGCCGATGTCTCAAAGGGAAGTCTCCAGTCATTTCAAAGTAGCGAACGCTTTGGGGACAAGAATTTCTGCGTTGAGGTGTTTGAGGAGTCGTCTGCGCGCGAGCGGCGCATCACCAATGCCGTTCTGGTGTTCTTGAAGGACGAGTTCCTGTCCCTGACGAATCTGCCGCCCGACGCTGTCGTTCGCGGAGCGGACGGATTCACGCTTCGCAACGGCATGCAGCCTGGCATCTACAATCTCACGTTGCGGATCAATCCTGGCGAGCCGGGGCTTGTGTATCTCAAGGCATTTGAAGCGACGAAGGGTTCGCGGCTCTCCAAAGGAAGGTTGAAGGAAGCTTCCAATGAACGAATTGGATGGTCTAATGATCCAGAAGAGAAGTTTCTCTACGAAAACGAGTTCACGATCTATGAAGGCGACTGGGGCAAGCCGTATGCCGCCCGGATCGAGGTCTGGTTCCGCCCCGATTCCGGTCAACCGGAGCGCAAGCTGATGGAGCGCGTCTGCAAGATAGAGGGCTGGATGCGGTGACCTTTCCCTTGGGGCGATGCCCTCCGGGTTTTGCGGGGACAGTCCCCGAAGGAATCCCCTAAAAATGCTGCGGAAGACAATATACTTCAAAAAGGTGTAGCGAGGCATTTTGCATAAAGCTCAAAAATGTGTATTTTGACCATTGCGTTTAAGTTCAAAAAAGTGATATACGGGTTCGCTGATTTCGACCAAGAAATACGCCCAATTATAATACGCTTTGCGATCTTTGCGTTCTTTGCGGCTAAAAACCTACTCACCAACTACCGAATTTAGGGGTGAACTACCGAACAATGCCATCATGCACGGAAGGCTCGCCTGAAGGCGTCGAGGTTCCGCGTGTCGCCGGGACGGCAGTAAACGGCAAACTCAATGACTTTGAAGCGGGTGCGGTAGCGCGGCACGACGGATGCCGCCGCCGCTGCTACGAACACAGGGTCGTTGCGGAACGCGCCGCATCCGAATGCACCGAGCACGACGGTCTCTTCTCCGTTCGCAGCCGCGATGTCGAGGATTCGACCAAGGCGGCGTTCGTGGATTGCGCGCAGTTCGTCGGGCGCGAGCCGTATGCATCTGTCGCCGTCGCCGCTGTTCATGCTGTTGCTTGGATGCTCGCGCAGATTCGGCGCCGCGCACGATATGACGTCCACTTCGTACCACTCCGACTCTGGAAGCGGTGCCGGAAATTCCGTGTCGCTCTTGAACACAACGACGCGCGGCGTCCAGATCGCGTCGTCGTTGTGGATCGGATCGCGCATGGCGCGGTGCGGCGAATAGAATCCGTTCCACATCGCGTTCGTGTTCAGGTTGAAGTAGAGCGTCGAGCAGCGGCAGAGCGCCTCTTCCTGTGCGCTCGATCCGTTGACCACGCCTCCGCCGGGATTGCTCGCCGACGCGAAGTTGAGGACGCACGTCCTCATCGTTCGCGCGTATGCGGATGCCGCCTCGAGCGTACGCTTTGAAGAGACGACGAGGCGTCCTTCGACGGTGCCGCCGTTCGGGGGCACGACGACTTTGTCGCTTTCGAGTATCAGCCTCTGGCTGGTCCGTGAAAGGGCGATGGCCTCCTTCAGGCGTGGATGCGCCCTGCACATTGCCTCCGTGTCGCGGAATATCGCCGTGTTTTCGTATCTTCCCATTTCTATGGCTCCATTATGTCTTCGATTTCACACCCCAGGGCGCGTGCCAATCGCAGAACGGATTCGGCCTCCGCCCTGTTGATGCTTTTCCTGCGCTGCTCGTACATCTGAATTGAGCGCAAGCCCACGCCGGACATTTCCGATAGACGGGACTGCGAACATCCGTATGCGGAGCGGATTCTCCTTAGCCTCGTTTCAGGCAGCTTCTCGCGGAGAATTTCGTCCGCAGTCGAGGCAAATCTCTCCTCCGGCGCTTCGTGATACACGCTGTACATCTGTTCCACCGTGCTTGCCGGCAATGCGCGGAGAATCTCCTTGAACATGCGGTTGCTTTTCCACTGGTAGTAGGCAAGAACCCATCCAGTCCAATATGCCTTCGTTCGGCGCAGACTTTCCCGGGCGGTCTTGAATTCGCGCTCGCCCGTCTTCTCGGCGAGTATGTTCCGGGCGAGTTCAATCCCGGAGATGCCGAGTATCGTCGATCGGTCGCCACGTTCGATTCTTCTTGCCCAATCGCTGGCTGCGAAGAGCGAAAAGAATTCGTCGATCGGGATGCCAAGGTCGATTACGGCGTAGTCGGCGGCGTCGGCCAGCTGCGAACGGGCGTTAGGGAGCAGCGTTTCTGGGTATGCGTTCATCGTCGTTTCCTATACGCTGTGAAAGTATGGCGTTCATGTAGAGTCCGTCGAACCCGCCGTCCGCGAGCAGTTCCTCGTATTCGCGTCCCGCGGCGTCGTTCCGCGCCTGACGGCGCGGGTAGTAGAGGGCGGCGTCGGCGGTCGTGAACCTGGTGAACTCAAGGCGCCCGAATGCCTCTGGCGACTTTACGACCACCTGCTCGCCAAGCTTTCCGAGTCGGAGCGCGAGGGCGAGCTGTTCAACGGAAATTGAATTGTTCAGGAACGCCTCCGCGAAGTCGAAGTAGGAATCGTCGGCCCGATAGCCGATGATGACGTCGTATGCATCGACATTTACGGCAAAGCGGCTTTTCAGATAGTGGTAGGCGGCGCCGGCCACTGGCACTTTCAGCTTGAACTGGCGATGCGTGACAAGAATCGCCATCCAATTCAGGATCGTGAATTCAGGCGTGTTCAGGCGAAGGATGTTGAGTCCGTCCATGTCAAGTTCGTATGCGTTGGCAAAACCGTCCCGGTTCGGCTGCACACTCCATTCCTTGGCAAGGTCTTCGCTTTCCGTGCAATAGAACCCAAGTCCAAAGTCGTTGCCGACCTTGCCGAGTCCATATAGCGGAACCTTGATGACGTTTTGAGATCCGTGATAGATTTTCATGGCGCATATTATATCACTTTAGTGTCATATATGTCAATGGGGGTTTTGCGGGGACAGTCCCCGAAGGAATCCCCTAAAAATGCTGCGGAAGACAATAAACTTCAAAAAGGTGTAACGAGCTATCTTGCATAAGGTTCAAAAATGTGTATTTTGACCATTGCGCTTAAGCTCAAAAAAGTGATATAACCACCGAATGAAACGGCTACAAACCACCGAATGAAGCGGTCACAAACCACCGAACGGAAAGCGGAAAAACTGCCGAATGAAAATTGGTCAAACGACGGAGTGAAAGTTGGTCAAACGACGGAGTGAAAGTTGGTCAAATGGCGGAGTTGGGTTGACTGCATAGGCGTGATTGTGATATAATGGTGCCACAACTTTTCTGGGATTTTTGGTATACTGTGCGCACAAGGCAAAAGAACGGAACAGGAAAAATAAGATGAAACAATTCGTAAGCGCAATGTTTATGCTGATGGCGGGGGCGGTGTTTGCGGATGCGGTTCCCGTGGCTGCGCTGGAAGCGAAGATTCGCGGTATGATGGACGAGAACATGACGGTCGGCATGTCGGTCGTCGTCGTCAAGGGCGACAAGGTCGTCTATCAGCAGGCGTTTGGATATCGCGACAAGGACACGCGCGAACCGCTGGACGTCAACGATAAACGGCATCCTCGGCATGGACATCCGCAACCCGCGCTACCCGGACATCCCGGTGACGATCAAGATGCTGCTCTCGCATACCTCCGGCATGAGCGACGGCGGCGGATACCACGACCTGTCGTACGTGGACAAGACGAAGACCGACATCAACCTCATCCGCGAGAAGGCGTGGCTCACCTATCCGCCGGGCAAGGGATACAGGTACTGCAACCGAGCCCTCAACATCATCGGACTCGTGATCGAAAAGGTCTCGGGCGAGAGGTTCGACGAGTATGTCCTGAACCACATCCTCAAGCCGATCGGCGCGGACAATTCCGGCTTCAACCTCGACAAGCTTGACAAGTCGACCATCACGAAGCTCTATCAGTACAGCGCGAAGCGCAACCGGCTTGTCCCGGGAGGCGGGTACAAGCGCGTCAACGAGAAGAAGGTTGCCGACGGAACGTACGAGATCGGCAAGGACGGCTTCTTCTGGTCGCCGACGGGCGGAATGAAGATGTCCGCGCCCAACCTTGCGAAGTGGATGATGACGCTCAAGAACGGCGGCGTTGCGCCGAACGGCAACCGCATCATATCGGAGAAGGGCTGCAAGACGATGCTTACGCCGGTCATCGACACAAGCGATCCCGGTGCGCAATACTGCCTCACCACCCGTGTCGAGACGCGCTTTGTCAAGGGCAAGAAACTTGTCGGCCACACGGGGAGCGCATACGGGCTTTACAGCTGCATGTACTTCTGCCCCGACGAGGACTGGGGAATCGTCTGCATCTGCTCCAGCGCCAAGCCCGACAAGGTCAACGGAATGCACGGCATCCGCAAATGCCTCCACGGCGTCTTCAACCTTCTCCACGAAAATTTCATCAGACAGTAAAGTGACGGAGTCTGAAACCGCAGGGTAGTGAAACTCTGCGGAATGTGGTTCAAAGGAATGACCTTCCGCAGAGTATAGATACGAAAAAGCTGCAAAGCGGCCTTATACCGTGCGGAAAGTCGGCTTCGCCATTGACTTTCCGCAGAGTTTTGTGATATAATCCTAAAATCATCTGTTGAAAGTCTCACGCAGAGATGCAGAGAGGTAGAGACAGCTGGTTTGATGGTAATAATCAAGTGAGAGGCAAATAGAATGAATGCGATTATCCGTACATGTCTAGTCGGCGCCGCAGTTGCGGCGGGGATGGCGTATGGGGCGATTGAAATCCGGTCGGACTATCCCGGCGGGAACGTCAAGGTCGACAAGATCGACGAGGCGGCGAACGCCGTCGTGCTGCGGCCAGACCTGCGCGACACGCGGGGCAACTGGTTCCACTGGGACTTCACTCTCTCCGGCGCGGCGGGGCGGCGTCTCCATTTCCAGTTCCCGAAGAACGGATGCTACCTTGCCTCTCTCGGCCCCGCGATCAGCCGCGATGGCGGCAAGACGTGGAGGTGGCTCAATGCGGACGGCAAACGGCATGAGCCGAAGAACGCTTTCGACTACACCTTTGCGGCGGACGAGACCGAGACGCGCTTCGCAGTGTCGATTCCGTATTCGCAGAAGGACTGGGACGCGGCGGCGGTGCGCTGGCGCGGGAAGGACGGCGTGAAGTTTGACGTGCTATGCAAGTCGCAGAGCGGCCGCCGCGACACGGAGCTGCTGCGCATCCCGTGTCGGAAGGGGAAGGCGAAGTGGCTTTTCGCGTTCACCGCCCGCCATCATGCCTGCGAGACGACGGCGAATCCGGTCATGGAGGGGATCATCGACGAAATCCTCTCCGGCTCGCCGGAAGGGGAGTGGATCCGCGACAACGCCGACTGCGTGTTCGTGCCGTTCATGGACAAGGACGGCGTGGAGGACGGCGACCAGGGGAAGAACAGGCGTCCGCACGACCACAACCGCGACTACGTCGCAGGCATCTACACGTCCGTGCGCGCCTGGAAGGAACTGCTTGTGCGCGAGTCGCATGGGAAGAAGATCGTGTTCTTCGACCTGCATTCTCCGTACATCCGTTCCCACAAGCATGACCCGGAGCAGGACTGCGCGTTCACGTTCGAGACGCCGTATCCGCGAAACAGCGCACACGTCAACGAGTTCCGGCGGCACTGGGCGGAATTGTCGAAGGGCTGTGCGCTTGCATACGA
This sequence comes from uncultured bacterium, assembly GCA_902799955.1. Classification (GTDB taxonomy): domain Bacteria; phylum Verrucomicrobiota; class Kiritimatiellia; order RFP12; family UBA1067; genus UBA1067. Next base: position 57,179 of record CADCCQ010000064.1, read on the forward strand.
CGGGAAGAACGACATCCCGGCTGGCAAGGGCCACGCGGCCAAGATGGAACGGGACCGGCTGGCGGGGCTGGTGACGTCGCGGCAGTGGGTCGAGGCCCAGCCGAACTGCTGGGCGAGCATCTGCTGCGAGTTCGGCTATTCGCTGTGCAACGGCATTTACTCTCAGGATGGCGGACGCGAACTTGGCCACAATGTACTCAAGGCTGCCGTGCGAACGGCCTCAAATTACCGAACGAAATAGCCGCAAACCACCTGATGGTTGTTCCCGGATGGTCGGCTGGCTTGACATAAAGGATCGAATGTGGGATAATATTCCCTAACCATGTGAGAGGACTGGCTCTCAACTGGTCAATAGAAGGGAAGATGCAATGAAGAAATCGGTTCAGTTCGCGGTCGCGAGGCTGGCCGTGCTGGCGTTGGCGTCGCTGCTGATGGCCGTCAACTACCGCACGTTCGTCGCTTGGGGCGGACTGTACCCTGCGGGCGCAACCGGGCTTTCAATGCTGATCCAGCGCGTCTTGCAGAGGTTCTCCGACGTGTCGGGATTCGGCTGGACGGTGCCGTTCTCGCCGATCAACTTCGCGCTGAACGCGATTCCAGTCTGGATCGGGTTCCGGTTCATCGGTCGGCGATTCACGCTGTATTCCCTCTACGTGATATTCCTGACGGGGTTCTTCACTGACATCCTGCCAGTCGACGCGCTTATGTCTTTCCTTTCCGAGAACGAGCTGATGCGGCTCAAGACCGATCCTTTCGTGACAAGCCTGTTCGGCGGCGTGTCCTTCGGATTCGGAATGTCCCTTTGCCTCAGGTGGAACGCCACGACCGGCGGCACGGATTTCATCGCGATCTACCTTTCCGAGCAGAAGGGACGCGAGACGTGGAACATCATCTTCGCCATAAACTCCTCCATCCTCCTCGCTGGCGGATTCACGTTCGGCTGGACAGGTGCGCTTTATTCCATCGTCTACCAGTTCGTGTCGCTTCAGGTCATCCACCTTATGTACCGCGCCTACCAGTACCAGACGCTGCTCATCGTGACCAGCAAGCCGAAGCGCATCTGCGAGGCCATCCACAGGCTCAGCCACCACGGCGCGACGGTGCTTGACGCCTACGGCAGCTATCTCGGTCACAAGACTTCGCTTGTGTATTCGGTCGTCGCCGCCGACGACACGAGCCGCATCTATTCGATCTGTAAGAAGATAGACAAGTCGGCTTTCGTGAACACGATCAGCACCTCGCGCATAATTGGCAGGTTCTACATGCGCCCGCGCGACTAAGGCGATATTTCGGCTCTTCAAATTTTTTTTGTGGAAGGCGCGGCGCTACGCGCGACCACGAACCCAGGCGCGACGAAGAATCGGCGCTGCCGATCCGGCGGGGACTTGCCGCCACCCGGCTTGAGACTTCCTCCTTCGCGCGATGCGCTACGGAGGGCGAGTAGTCTCGCCGATGGCGGCGCGTCCACGCCGCCCATTCGGGCTCCTTCGCCGCGCCGGGACACGAACGCCGCCTTCGCGGCACACGAAAGTACACGAAACCCCCGTCCTCGCCGCGCACGGGGCCTTGCGGCACCACTCTAGCGACCGCCTTCGGCAGCGACCTTCGGTCGGTGGATACGCTTCGCAGTTCGCGCGCACCCTCTTGCTTCGCCGTAGGTGCATCTTGCGCTCACCCAACCTGATCACTTCGCGACAGGTGTCCTGCGCGCGTTCTTAAGCCGGCGGGCGGTTGCCCGCCGTAAAATGAAGTTGTTTCAAATAGTTGTTTCCGATCAACAGAGGTCTGCCAACAGTCCGTGTCGTACCTTTCGTGAAGTTTCGTGTGCGGCGAAGGCCGCTTTTCGCGTCCGGCGGCATGGCGAAACCCGAAGGGGGAGCGGCGGAGATTTCACGGCGGTCGAGGCAATGCCTCGAAACCGTCCGTGGAATCGACGACGCCAATCGCCGACAGGCGATTCTCCATGCCGCCGGGTTCGTGGTCGCGCGTAGCGCAACTCCATCCACATAATTCTTTGAAGTCCCAAAAAAATTCTGCCGCCCCCATATTGACAAAATGGTGTGGGAAATAGTAAACTATACAATAAAGGCTTCAGTTGAATGAGCAAAAGGAGAACCGACAATGAGCATTAGAAAAACAATGGCGCTTGCGGCGATCTGCGTGGCGGCGGTGGCGATGCCGTCGTATGGCGTGACGACGCATCGCATGACCGATACGGACATCTCGTACTCGGGCGGGTTCATCACGACCAGCGGTGTGCTGGTGTTTCCTGGCAAGACGCTTGCGGACCTCGAAGGCTACTCCTTCTGGGGCACGATGGGCGGCAGTTCCTTTGGCGCCGTCAAGACAGGGTTGTCCAACCAAGTCAAGCCGTATCCCGCGAACGCGACGGGCGCTGCCATCCAACGCTACGATTTCGACATCGTGACGATAGAGGGAACATATTACAAAGCCGTCCACATCC
>CADCCQ010000065.1 GCA_902799955.1 uncultured bacterium
GAACTCGCTCACCGTGAGCGGCGTCTTCAAGCCCGAGAGCGACCGCCACTGGGGTTGCACGCTCGCCAGCGGCGCGACGCTCGACCTCACCGACTGGGAGGGTCCGTGGAACACCGCCTCCGCCTCCGGCCGCGCGGTGATCTTCCCGACTGCGGCTGGCGCGACGGTCAACGTGAACCTCGCCGGACGAGCCGACTTCACCTTGCTTCAGAAGGATGACAACGGAAATCGGATCCTGGCCACCTGGGCTGCGATGCCTGAGAACACGAAGTTCCTCCTCGACGCCGGCACTAAGGGCAGGGGCTGGACGTTGGTCAAGGACGAGGATGGCCTGAAGCTAAAGAACGTGAGCTTCAAGCTGATTGTCAGGTAGAGAAGAAACAGGCGAAGAAGAAAGCAAGTCGGCGCGGGTCATCCCGCGCCGACTTGCCCTAAATCACTAGGCTTCTAGAGTACTAGGCTTCTAGATTGCTAGGCTTCTAGATTACTAGGCTTCTAGATTGCTAGGCTTCTAGATTGCTAGGCTTCTAGAGTACTAGGCTTCTAGACTCCTAGACCCCTAGACTCCTAGACCCCTAGATTCCTAGACTTCTAGGTTTCTAGAATCCTAGACTTCTAGATTCCTAGTTTGCCAGGCTTCTAGACAAGCCGGAGGTGAAGATGGTGACGGTGAACGATTGTGTCAATTGTGATTTGTGACAAGCGAATCGGCACGCGTGTTGGTCGGACTGGCGGGAATCGAACCCGCGACACCCTCATTAAAAGTGAGATGCTCTACCGACTGAGCTACAGTCCGTCTTTGTTGGCGTACATTATATCAAATTAAAGCGAATATTGCAAATCGTTTGATTTGGTGGTATAATGTTAGTGTTCTTCTGATGGTGGACAGGCGAACGGCCTGAGCCGGCGTCGGACGGAACGCAACGTAACAACTTGGGAGGTAGAGAAGATGGCTGTCGATCTTGCGCAGAAGGCGCAGAACTTCACTAACCGCGGACGCCAGGCGCTGGAGTCCGGGCGGTACGAACTCGCTATGGACATGCTCATGGAGGCGGTCGCGGCCGCCCCGGACGTGCTTGAGACGCGCAAGCTGCTCAGGGCCGCGCAGATAGCAAACTTCAGGCGCAACGGCAAGGTGGGCTTCGGCGCGAAGCTCGGCTACATGATGGACCGCCAGAAGATCATGGGCCTCGTGAAGAAGGGCGAGGGCGCGCAGGCGATGGCTGAGGCGGAGAAGCTCCTCTGCAAGAACCCGCTCGACCCCGACAACATCGAGGCGGCGGTGAAGGCGGCCGAGGCCGCGGGCAAGACGGACCACGCCGCGATAACGATCGAGGCGGCGTACGAGTGCAGCAACAAGGACCCCGCGCTCCTCGAGCGCGTCGCGACGTACTACCAGATGGCGAAGAACTGGGCGAAGGCGCGCGACGCCTACAGGAAGCTCGCGGAGATCAAGCCCGGCGACCAGCGCATAGCGCAGCTGCTGAAGAACACCGAGGCGCAGGCGACGATGAACGCGGGATGGGAGCAGACCGCCGGCAAGAAGGGCGGCTTCCAGAACCTGATCGCGAACAAGGAGCAGGCGAAGAAGCTCGACCAGGCGAACAAGGCCGTCATCTCCGGCGACGACGCCGAGGCGCTCATCCAGGAGAAGCTCGCGCAGATCGAGAAGGAGCCGAAGAACATGAACGCCCGCCGCGCGCTCGCGAGGATCTACATCCAGAACAAGCGCTTCGAGGAGGCGATCCAGTGCCTGCAGGCCGCCCTTGAGGCGGCGGGCTCGATGGACCCCGAGCTCGACAGGATGCTCTCGCAGACGCAGGTGATGTACTACGACCAGCTCATCGAGCAGTACCGCGAGGCGGGCGACGAGGAGAACGCCGCGGCGCTCGAGGCGGAGAAGAACCAGTTCGTCTTCGACGACCTCGCGGCTCGCGTCGAGCGCTACCCGAATGACCTGCACCTGCGCTACGAGCTCGGCCTGCAGTACTACACCTACGAGTACTACGACGAGGCGCTCGAGCACCTCCAGCTCGCGCAGCGCAGCCCCAAGGACCGCCTCTGGGCGCTCTACTACCTGGCCATGTGCTTCCTGAGGAAGGGACAGACGGACATGGCGGTGATGCAGCTCGAGACCGCGCGCGACGCGATTCCCACGATGGACGACCTCAAGAAGAAGGTGGTCTACCAGCTCGGCCTCTGCGCGGAGCAGGCCGGCGACCTGGAGAAGGCGTACCAGTACTACAAGGACGTCTACTCCACCGACGTCGGCTTCGAGGACCTCTCCGAGAGGATGCTCGCCGTCAGCCAGGCGCTGAAGGAAAGAGGACAGTAGGGAAGACGATTGTCGAATGGCGAATCTGGCGTGTCGCCTGTCGTCTGTCGCGTGACGAATGGATGATGAAGGTGGAGGTGGCAGCCCCAAGGAGAGTCGAACTCCTCTACCAAGCATGAAAAGCTCGTGTCCTAGCCGATAGACGATGGGGCCAAGTGAAATACGGGGGATAGTATATCATATTTTTCAGCGGAATGCAAGGGCAATGACAGAGGCAGAGGCATACGTCGCGTTCAACCTCACCGAGCAGGTGGGGTCTGTGAAGGTCGAGAGGCTTGTCGCGGAGCACGGGTCCGTGGCCGCCGCCTGGGAGAGCTACGACAGGAAGTGCTCGCGCGCGGGCGGCGAGGTCGACTGGCGCGGCGAGTTCGCGAAGGCGAAGAGGTACGGCGTGCGGATACTCACGCCCGCCGACGGCGAATACCCGAAGATTTTCCACGACGCGCCGGGGCGTCCGCTCGCCCTCTACGTGAAGGGCGACGTCGCGGCGCTCTCGAAGGGCGCGATAGCGATCGTCGGGACGCGCCGCGCGACGCCGTATGGGCTCGACCAGGCGAGGAAGTTCGCCGAGGGGCTCGCGGCGGACGGCTGGGCGATAGTCTCCGGCCTCGCGCTCGGCATAGACGCGGCGGCGCACGAGGGCGCGCTTGCCGCGGGCGGCGTCACGGTGGGCGTGCTGGGCTCCGCGCTCGACTGCTTCTACCCGGAGGAGAACAGGGAGCTCGCGCGGCGCATGGTCGCCGCGGGCGGCGCGGTCGTAAGCGAATTTCCCTTCGGGCGCAAGCCCGACACGACTACGTTCCCGCAGCGCAACCACGTCGTCGCGGCGCTCGCGAGGGGCGTGCTGGCGGTCGAGGCGCCGTTCAAGAGCGGCACGCTGATAACGATAGGGATCGCGGCGGACCTGGGGCGCACGGTGATGGCCGTGCCCGGGCGCGTCGACTCCCGGTCGTCCGCCGGGTGCCTCAAGCTGCTGCGCGACGGCGCGAGGCTCGTCAGGAACGTGCGCGACGTCGAGGAGGACATGAGCGAGCTATTCCCGTCCCGCAACGCGCCGGCGGCGCGAGGCGGCGGCGCGCGGGCCGGCGGCGGAAATGCGCCTGACGCCTCGCCGCAGTCGGACGCCGCGCCGAAGGCGTCCGTCCCGCCGCCGCCCCCGTTCAGCCTGGAGGAGTCGATGGTGATGAGGAACGTGACGCCGGAGGGCGTGACGATGGATGAACTGGTGGAGGCCACGGGGCTTTCGCCCGCGAAGGTGAATTCGCTCTGCGTGACGCTGCGCATGAAAGGGCGGCTCCGCTTCTTCCCCGGCAACCGCGTGGCGACGCCGCGCGAGCCGTGACGCGCCGCGGCGCGGCGACTGTTTTCTGCAGACTTCGGGAAAATGTGATATAATACACATTTCTGACAGCAAGGAAAGACGAACAATGAAGAATCTAACAGCGGACGAACTCCGCGACATGTACCTGAAGTTCTTCGAGTCGAAGGGGCACAAGATCATCCCCGGCGCCTCGGTCATACCTGAGAACGACCCGACGGTCCTGTTCACGACGGCCGGGATGCATCCGCTCGTGCCGTACCTGATGGGCGCGATGGAGCATCCCGCCGGGACGCGCCTGACGGACGTGCAGAAGTGCGTGCGTACCGGCGACATCGACTCCGTCGGCGACGCCGCGCACCTGACGTTCTTCGAGATGCTGGGCAACTGGTCGCTCAACGACTACTTCAAGAAGGAGGCGATCTCCTGGAGCTACGAGTTCCTCACGCAGCACCTCGGCTTCAGCCCCGAGCAGCTCAACGTCACGGTGTTCCGCGGCGAAGGCGCCGAGGGCGAGAAGGGGTACATCCCCGCCGACGAGGAGGCCGTCGCGATCTGGAAGGGGCTTGGCATCCCCGACGAGCGCATCTTCCGCCTCCCACGCGAGGACAACTGGTGGGGGCCGGCCGGGACGACCGGCCCGTGCGGCCCCGACACCGAGATGTTCATCGACACGGGCAAGCCCAAGTGCGGCCCCGACTGCCGCCCCGGCTGCCACTGCGGCAAGTACGTCGAGATCTGGAACGACGTCTTCATGCAGTACAACAAGAACGAGAAGGGCGAGTTCGAGCCCCTCGGCCGCCACAACGTCGACACCGGCATGGGCGTCGAGCGCACGATCTGCATGATGAGCGGCGCGCCCACGGTCTACGACACCGAGATATTCGCGCCCATCATGGCGAAGATCGACGAGTTGAGGGAACAGGGAACGGGGAACGGGGAACAGGGAACGGGGAACGGGGAACAGGGGAGTCCTGATGGTCGAGCTGCGCTCGACCAGTCCGAGGTCCTCAAGGCCCGCCGCATCATAGCCGACCACATGCGCACCGCCACCTTCATCCTCTGCGACCCGAAAGGCGGCGTCAAGCCCGGCAACGTCGGCGCGAACTACGTGCTCAGGCGCCTCATCCGCCGCGCCGTCAGGTACGCGCGCATGCTCGGCATAGCCGAGGGCTTCACCGTCAAGCTCGCCGAGACGATCTGCGAGAAGTACAACCACGTCTACCCTGAGCTGAAGGTGAACCTCGAGCAGTGCAAGCTCGATCTCGAGGCGGAGGAGCGCAGGTTCAACGCTACGCTCGACAAGGGCGAGGCGATGTACCGCAAGGTCGCCGAGCAGCTCAAGCTCCACAACCAGACGCAGATCAGCGGCAAGACGGCGTTCAAGCTCTACGACACGTTCGGCTTCCCGCTCGAGATGACGGTCGAGATGGCGGAGAAGGACGGCCTTTCCGTCGACCGCGAAGGCTTCGACGAGGCGAACCGCAAGCACCAGGAGCTCTCCCGCACGACGAGCGCGGGCTCGTTCAAGGCGGGGCTCCAGGACAACAGCGAGGTCGTGACGCGCATGCACACGGCGACGCACCTGCTGCACGCCGCGCTCCACAAGGTGCTGGGCCCGACCGCGAACCAGAAGGGCTCGAACATCACCGCCGAGCGCCTTCGCTTCGACTTCACGTGGCCGGAGCCGATGACGGCGGAGCAGAAGGCCGAGGTCGAGGCGCTCGTCAACGAGTGGATCAAGGCGGGCATCCCGGTGGAGAAGAAGATGACGACGGTCGAGGAGGCGAAGGCCGAGGGCGCGATGGCGCTCTTCGGCGCGAAGTACGGCGACCAGGTCTCCCTCTACACGATCGGCGACGTCTCGAAGGAGATATGCTGCGGGCCGCACGTCGCGAACACAAGCGAGCTCGGGAGCTTCAAGATCCAGAAGGAGCAGTCGTCGTCCGCCGGCGTCCGCCGCATCAAGGCGGTCATCGGCAACATGTAGGGAGGCGCGGCGTGTCGGGGGAGGCGATACCAGAGTACGAGCTTGCCGGCATCGAGACGATCGCGCGCGGCGTGTGCGTCGTCGGTGGGCGCGTCCTCCTCTGCCGCGCGAAGGGCGGCTCGTCGACATACCTCCCCGGCGGGCATATCGAGTTCGGCGAGACGGGCCGCGCCGCGCTTGAGCGCGAGATGCGCGAGGAGACGGGGCTCGGCGGATTCTCCGCCGGGCGCTTCCTCGGCGTCGTCGAGAACTCCTTCATGCAGCACGGCAAGCCGCACGCCGAGATCAACCTCGTCTACGCGCTTTCGTTCGACGGCGCGCCGGGGGACGTGAAGGCCGCGGAGGTCTGGATAGAGTTCGAGTGGCGCGAACTCTCCGACCTCGACGCCGCAAACCTCCTGCCGGAGGCTTTCCGCAGGATCGGCGCAGACCCCGATTGCAGGTTCGAGCCATGATCCTCCACGTCGTAGCGACGCCGATCGGGAACCTCGGCGACATGTCGGAACGCGCGCTCGAGGCGCTCAGGTCGTCGTCGCTCATCGCGTGCGAGGACACCCGCCGCACATGGCAGCTCCTCTCCCACTTCGGCATACCACGCCCCGAGATGGTCTCGTACCGGCAGGGGAACGAGGAGCGCGTCTCGGGCAGGGTTATGGACGCCGTGAGGGCGGGGCGGGTCGTCTCTCTCTGCTCCGACGGAGGATACCCCGCGATATCCGACCCCGGCTACAGGCTGCTGCGCAGATGCGCGCAGGAGGGCGTCGCGTACGACGTCGTCCCCGGCGCGAGCGCGGTGAACGTGGCGCTCCTTGCGAGCGCTCTCCCGACGAGCTCGTTCACGTTCCGCGGCTTCCCGCCGCGCGGGCCGGGCGCGATCAGGAACTGGTTCGCCGAGGACGCCGACAAGGAGCACACGCTGATCCTCTTCGAGTCTCCCCACAGGGTCGCCGCGACGCTGAAGGCCGCGCTCGACTCCCTTGGCGACAGGGAGGCCGCCGTGTGCATCGAGCTTACGAAGATGCACGAGCGCGTGTCGAGGGGCTACCTCTCCGACCTCGTGGCGGAGTTCGAAGGCGCGGCGGTGAAGGGCGAGGTCGCCATCGTCGTCGCGGGCGCAAACGCGAAGTTCCGCCGGGGGGGCGAGGCGGCGGACGGAAAGGGCGGCGGCGCCTAGCGCCGCGTTTATATGCTGGGCGGAGTGGGCAAGTCGGGACGCAAGTTCCTGTTCGCGGGCAGGGGGATGTCCGTCCGCACCGGGCGCTACCTCGGCGAGGCCACCCTCGTCGGCGCGGCGACGGGGCTCGCCGTCGTCGTCTTCAAGTGGATGATCGACTTCGCGCACCGGCTCCACGGAATGCTCGCGGCGAAGAGCGAGTTCACCTGGACGAGCCCGGCGCGATGGGCGATGTTCGCGCTCCCGGCGCTCGGCGCCCTCGCCGGGCACATTCTCATCAAGCGGTTCTCCAAGCTCGAGCACGCGCGCGGGACCGACAGCGCGATACGCGCGTACCACCAGCGCGACGGATACATCACCGGGACCGTCATCCCCGTGAAGCCGGTGGCGTCGGTGCTGACGGTCGGCGCGGGCGGCAGCGCGGGGTACGAGGGGCCGGTGACGCTCCTCGGCGCGGCGTGCGGCAGCGTCATAGCGAGGTCGATGAAGCTTTCGCTCCGCGCGCGGCGCATCCTCATGGCGGCAGGCCTATCCGCCGGCATCGCGGCGCTCTTCCAGGCACCCCTCGCGGGGGCGATATTCGGATTCGAGATATTCTACTCGTCGAGCGACATCGAGGACGAGGCGGTCCTGCCATGCTTCATAGCGTCCGCCGCGAGCTACACCATATACGCGGTTGTCCTCGGCGGCGGGGCCTGGGAGTCGATTTTCACGCTCGACTCGCGCTTCGCGTTCTCGAACGGGCTGAGGCTCGTGCCGTATTCCTTCCTCGCGGTCGTGGTCGCCTTCGGGGTGAGGTTCTACATCTCCTTCTTCCGGGCGACGGAGAAGACGTTCGCCGAGATGCGCATGGCAGAGTGGATGAAGGTCGTGTGCGGCGGGCTGGTGACGGGCGCGATAGGATTCTTCTTTCCCGACATCCTCGGCGAGGGGTATTCGATAGTTAGGGCGGTGTTTCTGATGGAGGACGGCGGGACGCTCTCCGGGATGGCGTCGCTGACGGCGGCGGGGCTCTTCGCGGTGTTCGCGCTGAAGGTCGTGGCGACTTCGTTCACTGTTGGCAGCGGCGGCAGCGGCGGCCTCTTCGCGCCGGCGCTCGTCTGCGGCGGCGCGCTGGGCGCGGCCACGGGGATCCTGTGCCACCACCTGCTGCCGGGCGTCTTCGACGTGCATCCAGCGGCGTTCGCGCTCGTCGGCATGGCGGGGTTCATGGCGAGCGCGCTGCGAATCCCGCTGACGGCGATAGTCATGGTCGCGGAGATGTCCGGCAACCACGGGCTCCTCCTCCCGGCGATGTGGGTGTGCGGAATCAGCTTCTGGCTCAACAGCGGATGGTCGCTGTACAGGAGCCAGGTGCACAGCCAGGAATCTTCGCCCGTCCACAGGGGGACGCGCGGGCGCTCCGTGTGAGGCGGGATCGTAAATCGCAAGGTCACAAGTAAAGTCACAAACAAAAGGAAAGGTGGGACACGAGATGAACATCAACAAGGTAAACCCGGCGACGCTGAAGATCACGGACATGCGTTTCGCGGACATCGACGGCGCGCCGAAGCGCTGCACGCTGATGAAGCTCTACACGAACCAGGGGCTCGTCGGCTACGGCGAGGTCCGCGACGCTTCGAGCCGCACGTACGCCGCGATGCTGAAGAGCCGCATCCTCGGCGAGAACCCCTGCAACGTCGAGAAGATATTCCGCCGCATCAAGCAGTTCGGCGGCGACTCGCGCCAGGCCGGCGGCGTCTGCGCGGTCGAGCTCGCCTGCCAGGACCTCTGCGGCAAGGCGTGGGGGGTCCCCGTGTGGCAGCTCCTCGGCGGCAAGTGGCGCGACGAGATCCGCTGCTACTGCGACACCGACTCCGAGGGCGGCGGCCGCGACATGGGCAAGGCCCTGAAGGAGCGCATGGCGATGGGCTTCACGTTCCTCAAGATGGACCTCGGCATCGAGCTTCTGATGAACGTCAAGGACGCGCTCATCGCGCCCCTGGGCTACCTCGGCTACATGAAGAAGATGAAGCACGTCGTCCAGACGCCGCACGGCTCCATCGACCCGCGCTCCATGCGCGGCGAGGCGTTCGAGCTCTTCACGACCGCGCACGGGCACACCGGCATCCACATCACGGAGAAGGGGCTCGACTACCTCGAGCAGTACATGGCCGACGTTCGCGAGGTCATCGGCTGGGAGATCCCGATAGCGATCGACCACCTAGGGCACATCCCGTACGAGGACTGCGTGCAGCTCCTGCGCCGCCTCGAGAAGTACCACCTCTCGTGGGCGGAGGACGTCCTGCCGTGGCGGAACGTCGAGCAGTGGAAGCAGCTCCACGCCGCGACGTCCACCCCCCTTGGCACGGGCGAGGACATCTACCTCAAGGAGGACTTCAAGCCGCTGCTGGAGTCCGGCGCGCTCGCGGTAGTCCACCCCGACCTCCTGACGGCGGGCGGCGTGATGGAGACGAAGAAGGTCGGCGACATGGCGGAGGACTACGGAGTGCAGATGAACCTGCACATGGCGGAGTCGCCGATCGCCTGCATGGCGGCGGTGCATGTCGCGGCCGTGACGCGCAACTTCATGGCGCTCGAGCTGCACTCGGTGGACGTCCCGTGGTGGGGCGACCTCGTGAAGCCGGCGCTCTCCTACGCGGGCGGGTTCATCAAGGTCCCGGACGCCCCCGGACTCGGCATCGGCGAGCTGAACGAGCGGCTCATAAAGAGGCAGTCGTGCGCCGACTTCCCGCCGCCTTGGGCGCCTACGAAGGAATGGGACCGCGAGTGGTCGAACGACCGCCGTTGGAGCTGAAATGAAAAAAAACAATACTTTCGCTTGAAATTGTAGGGGGTTTTTTGATATAATATATGGCAAATTTTTCCAAAGTGGAAAAAATACAAGGAGAACGACCAAAATGGTTAGCTATAAAAAACTCGGTCTTGTGAACACCAAGAAGATGTTCGCAAAGGCCGTCAAGGGCGGATATGCTATTCCTGCATTTAACTTCAACACTATGGAGCAGATGCAGGCCATCATCCAGGCGGCGGTTGAGACCAAGTCGCCTGTGATCATGCAGGTTTCCAAGGGCGCGCGCAAGTACGCGAATCCGACGATCCTCCGCTACATGGCGGAAGGCGCGGTGCAGTACGCGAAGGAGCTCGGCTGCAAGAATCCGCAGATCGTGCTTCACCTCGACCACGGCGACAGCTACGAGACGTGCAAGAGCTGCATCGACTCCGGCTTCTCGTCCGTCATGATCGACGGCAGCTCGCTTCCGTTCAAGGACAACATCAAGCTGACCAAGAAGGTCGTGGCGTACGCGCACAAGCACGACGTGACGGTTGAGGCCGAGCTGGGCGTCCTGGCGGGCGTCGAGGACGAGGTCCAGGCCGAGGAGAGCCACTACACGAAGCCCGAGGAAGTGGTCGAGTTCGCGACCAAGACAGGGTGCGACTCGCTCGCGATCTCCATCGGCACGTCGCACGGCGCGTACAAGTTCAAGCCCGAGCAGTGCACTCGCGACCCGAAGACCGGCAAGCTCATCCCGCCGCCGCTGGCGTTCGACGTCCTCAAGGCCGTCGAGAAGAAGCTCCCCGGCTTCCCGATCGTCCTGCACGGCTCGTCGTCCGTCCCGCAGGAGCACGTCGACACGATCAACAAGTTCGGCGGCAAGCTCCCCGACGCGGTCGGCATCCCGGAGTCTCAGCTCCGCAAGGCGGCGAAGAGCGCGGTGTGCAAGATCAACATCGACAGCGACTCGCGCCTCGCGATGACTGCCGCGATCCGCAAGCACTTCGCCGAGCATCCCGAGCACTTCGACCCGCGCCAGTACCTGACTCCCGCGCGCGAAGCGATGAAGGAGCTGTACATCCACAAGATCGTGAAGGTGCTTGGCTCCAACAACAAGCTGTAAGTAAAGTGCAATAAGGTCTAAAGCGAGGGGGTTCGCAATGTCCGCCAAAGAGGTGAAGTCCGCATACGCCCAGGCCGGGGTGAACATAGACGTCAAGATGAGCGCAGTCTCGTCGATCAAGGAGATGGTCGCGTCAACGAAGACCATCAACGTGATCGGGGGGATCGGCGCCTTCGGGGGGCTGTACAAGGTGCCCGAGGGCAAGAACATGGTGCTCGTCTCGTCGACCGACGGCGTCGGGACCAAGCTGAAGGTGGCGGCGGCGATGAAGAAGCACGACACGGTCGGGCAGGACATCGTCAACCACTGCGTGAACGACATCCTCGTGCAGGGCGCGAGGCCGCTCTTCTTCATGGACTACGTCGGGACGGCGAAGGTCGACCCGGCGCAGTTCAAGGGGATCGTCTCGGGGCTCTGCAAGGCCTGCCGCGAGAACCACATGGCGCTCCTCGGCGGCGAGACCGCCGAGATGCCGGGCCTGTACCCGGCGGGCGAGTACGACCTCGTCGGCACGATCGTCGGGTGCGTCAGGCGCGAGGACATCATAACGGGCAAGTCGATCAGGGCGGGCGACGTCATGATCGGCTTCCCGTCCGGCGGCCTCCAGACCAACGGGTTCTCGCTTGCGCGCCGCGTCATCTTCGACCTCTGCCAGTACTCCTGGAAGGACAAGCTGCCCGGCACGAACCAGACATTCGGCGACGCGCTGCTCGCGGTGCACAGGAGCTTCCTGCGGCCCGTGGCGAAGCTCCTCGACCGCAAGATCAAGATCTCCGGCATGGCCCACATCACCGGCGGCGGGTTCCCCGACAACATCCCGAGGGTCCTCCCGAAGGCTGTGAACGCGGAGATCGACCGCGCGTCGTGGACCGTCCCGACGATCTTCAAGTTCATACAGAACCAGGGCAAGGTGGACCGCGACGAGATGTACCGCGTGTTCAACATGGGCATCGGCTACGTCGTCATACTGCCGAAGAACCAGCTCGAGAAGGCGACAAACATACTCAAGGCGCAGCACCAGCCCTACAGCGTGATCGGGGTGATCCGCAAGGGCACGGGCATCGTCACGTACAAGAACTGAGGAAGGCGAAAGCACAAGATGAACAACGAACTTCTAAAGCGGGCGCACGAGAAGATCCAGTCGACGCCGGTCCTGGTTAACCTCATCTCCAAGCGCGAGCGCGAGCTCATCAACGGGGCGAAGCCGCTCGTGAGGCCCGAGTCCCTCGACGAGGACAAGTGCGACATCGCGCTCAGGGAGGTCGCCGAGGGCCTCCTCATCGCCGAGATCGACTTCGACGCCATCGCCAAGGCCGAGGAGGCCAAGACGAAGTGGAACCAGAAGAAGATGAACGTCAATTCGCTCATGGCGGACTGACGCTCTCGCGGGGGACCAAGTGCCAGCGGCCCAGAAGTTCAGCCCGGTCTTCGCCGAGAACAGGAAGGCGAGGCACGACTACAACGTGCTCGACACCGTCGAGTGCGGCGTGGTGCTGACCGGCACCGAGGTGAAGAGCGTCCGGCACGGGGAGATATCCCTCTCCGGCGCGTACGCCGCGGTGATGGGCGGCGAGCTCTGGCTGATGGCGGCGGACATCGCGGCGTACAAGTTCGGCAACAGGTTCAACCACGAGCCGAAGTCGCGCCGCAAGCTCCTCGCGCACGCCAGGGAGATACGCGATCTCAGGATGAAGTCCGAGGCAAAGGGGCTCACGCTCATCCCGCTGAGGGTCTACCTGAAGGGCGGGCGCGTGAAGGTCGCCGTCGGCGTGTGCCGCGGCAAGGCCGCCTACGACAAGCGCGAGACGCTTAAGAAAAAGGCGATCACGAGAGACCTTGAAAGATTCGCGTGATTCTGGTATACTATACATTCAAGTGACATTTCAGCAGTAAAGCAAATAGGAGAAAAAAAGCAATGTCGATGATGAAAGGCTTTTCCAACGCGTTCCGGATCCCGGAGCTGAGGAAGAAGATATTCGTGACGCTCGGACTCGTGTTCGTGTGCCGCCTCGTGGCGCAGATCCCGACCCCGGGCGTGAACTGGACCGTGCTCCAGGAGATCGTGAACGACATCCGGCAGTCGGACTCGACGCTGTTCGGGTGGTTCGAGACGTTCACGGGCGGCGCCCTGGGCCAGTGCTCCATCGGCTTCCTCTCGATCTGGCCGTACATCTCGGCGCAGATCGTGATCCAGCTCCTCTCGTCGATCATCCCGTCCCTTGAGAAGCTGAAGAAGGAGGGCGAGAACGGCCGCCAGCAGCTCGCGCAGATCACAAGGTACCTGACGATCGTCCTCTGCGTCGTCCAGGCGTGGGGCATCGCGACGGTCCTCTCCCACCCCGGCATGCTCTCGCCCGAGCTCTCCAACAGGGTGCTGGTCCCGCATCCCGGGCTCGGCTTCCACCTGATGACCGTGATCGGCATGACGACCGCGTCGCTCTTCGTGATGTGGCTCGCCGACCAGATCACGACGTTCGGCGTCGGCAACGGCGCGTCGCTCATCATCATGATCAACATCACCTCGCGCCTCCCCGACGCCATCCGCTCCGCGTACGAGCGCTACTTCGTCGCGAAGGTCGCGCCGGTCTCCGGCCTCGGCATCCTGATCGTGTTCTTCCTGCTCGTCGTCATGGGCACGGTCATGCTCACCCAGGGCGTCAGGAAGATCGCCATCCACTCCACGCGCAGGAGCGTCGGAGGCGGCAACACGTTCGGCATGCGCCAGTCGTTCATGCCGCTGCGCGTAAACTACACGGGCGTCATGCCGATCATCTTCGCGCAGCCGCTCATCCAGATCGCGGCCGCCGTCGTCAAGTACTTTGCCGCTCCCACGGGCAGGCTCCACGACATCGCCATGATGCTCTCCGAGACCACCTGGCTGCACATCACCATCTACTCCGTGCTGATCGTGTTCTTCACGTTCTTCTGGGTCGCGACGCAGTTCAACGCGATCGACATCTCCGACAACCTGAAGAAGGACGGCAGCTACATCCCCGGCATCAGGCCCGGACGCGCCACCGCCGAGTACCTCGACGACGTCATGACGAAGATCACGCTCATCGGCGCGACGGGGCTCCTCGTCATCGCCCTCGTGCCGATGCTCATCATGAGCTGGACGAAGCCGCCGCTCGCGTGGTCGATCGCCAGCTTCTTCGGCGGCACGTCGCTGCTCATCATCGTCGGCGTCGCGCTCGACACGCTCAGGATCATGGAGAGCCATCTCCTGGTCCGCAAGTACGACGGCTTCCTCAGCCACGGCACGCTCCGCGGAAGGGGAGGCGTCTGACGCGCGCGCCTCAATCGGCAACCTAAACACAACACAACCACAAGCACAAGGAGTCCACGACATGAAGACTGACCGCCGCGAGTTTCTGAAGGGAACAGCCTGGATGTGCGCAGCCGCCGCCTACGCGGGGTGCGCGACAGCCGGAGACACCAAGATAAGCGCCCCCGGCGCGATGACGGCCTACGCCGACAAGCCGATCCGCAAGGTCCGCGTCGGCGTGGTCGGCCTCGGGATGCGCGGCCCCGGCGCCGTGCACCGCCTGGCCAACATCCCCGGCGTCGAGGTGGCCGCCCTCTGCGACCTCTACAGGAACCGCGTCGCGAACCAGCAGGCTTGGCTCGCCAAGAACGGCAAGGCCAAGGCCCGCGAGTACTTCGTGTACGAGGCGGCGAGCGACGGCGGGGCGGACGAGACCGCCGCCTACAGGGCGATGTGCGAAAGCGACCTCGACCTCGTCTACATCGCCTCGCCCTGGGCACTCCACGCCAAGATCGCCCTCTACGCGATGGAGCACGGCAAGCACGTCGCGATCGAGGTGCCCGCCGCGATGACGCTTGAGGAGTGCCACGCGCTCGTCGATACCTCCGAGCGCACGCAGCGCCACTGCATGCAGCTCGAGAACTGCTGCTACGGCGACGTCGAGATGCTCACGCTCAACCTCGTGCGCAACGGCGTCCTCGGCGAGCTCATGCACGGCGAGGGCGCGTACATCCACGACCTCAGGAGCCTCAACTACCTCGACCCCGCCAAGGGCGGATACCAGGGCTACTGGCGCCTCAGGTGGAACGCCGCGCACTACGGCAACCCCTACCCGACCCACGGCCTCGTCCCGATCATGCAGGCGATGAACGTCAACCGCGGCGACCGCTTCGACTACCTCTCCTGCATCTCGACCGCCCAGGTCGGAATGGACCTCTACGCGAACGTCAAGTTCGGCAAGGACAGCTGGCAGGCCAAGCTGCACCCCAAGTGCGGCGACATGTCCACCACAGTCATCAGGACCGTCAACGGAAAGACGATCATGGTCCAGCACGACGTCACAAGCCCCAGGCCCTACAGCCGCATCAACCTGCTCTCCGGCACCATGGGCTGCCTCAACGACTACCCGTTCCGCATCGCGCTCGCCTCCCAGCCCGGCGAGGGCGCGCACGGCTGGCTCGCGCAGGACAAGGCCAACGAAGTCTGGAACAAGTACAGGCATCCGCTCTGGAAGGCGGCCGGCGAGCTCGCCAAGAAGATGGGCGGACACGGCGGCATGGACTTCCTCATGGACCTCAGGCTCTGCTACTGCCTCCAGAACGGCCTTCCGCTCGACATGGACGTCTACGACCTCGCGGCATCCTGCTCGATCTGCGAGCTCTCCGAGCGCTCCGCCCTCAACCGCGGCGCGTCCGTCGACGTGCCCGACTTCACCAGGGGCGGATGGAAGACGGCGAAGCCGCTCGGCATCGTGTCCGTCGACATCTCGAAGATGGGCCTGCAGGACGTCAAGCGCGACGACGCGCAGCTGAATGTTTAAGGCCATCAGGAAGATCCTGTCGCACGACTGCGGGCCCTTCTGGCAGCTCGTCAAGTACGGCGCGATAGGCGTGGGGGCGACAGTCATACAGACTGTCGTCTTCTACATCCTGGCGTCGACGTGCCTTCCCTGCCTGAAGGCGGACGACTGGGCCGTGAGGCTCCTCTCGCTGCCTTCGGCGGCCGTCGCCGACTCCGTCCGCGCATGGCGCTTCGTCATCGCGACCGCGCTGGCGTTCGTCGCGGCGAACATTCCGTGCTGGATACTGAACAGGCTCTTCGTCTTCCGCGCGGGCCGCTACTTCTGGCTTCTCGAGCTGCTGTTCTTCATGGCGGTCTCGGGCGTCGCGATGGCGCTTGCGACAGGCGTCAGCGCGATGATGATCAACTGGTTCGGGATGATGACGACCCTTGCCGTGTTTGTCGAGGTGTTCGTCTCGTTCGTCTTCAACTTCTTCATCCGCAAGTTCGTCATCTTCAAGGGCTGATTTCCGTAGTTGTCCTGCTGCGGCTCATAAATGCTTTTCAACCACGGAATACACTGAATACACAGAAAAATAGTCTGTGGGGACACTCCCCGCAAGGGATTCGCGGCTCAGCCTTCGGCCTCGGTCAACATGGCGCCTTCGGCGCAGATGAATCTCGCCGCGACGACTTAGAACGGCTTTCGTCCCTGTGAGATATGTTACTTTCATTTTTCAATGAAATCTGCAAGTGCCACTTTCATTTTTCAATGAAAAATGCAATACTGATATACATGAAGTACAATAGAAACCGACTCTTCTTCCGTTTCTATGCCGGCAAGTAAAAATCAGCAACAGGTCCCAATGTGGCAAAAACGACGGCGGCTTGCACAGCCATTGCTGACTGGGCAAGCCGCCGCCTGGCGTCGCGCCTGGGGGTGCCGCGCTACTCGACCACGAGGCGCGGGATCGTGAGCGTGAGCGTCTCGTAGATGCCGCCGCGTGACGCGGTGAACTGCAATGTCACGTTCTCGTACACGCCAGCCGCCGGAGCGCTGCCACCAAGCGGGGAAACCTCGACGCGGCCGCCTTCGTCAGAGAAGTTGCCCGCAAGCGAGATGTCCTGATCGTCAACGGACACGTAGAAGTCGTCGAGCATCCACTCGCCATCCGGCGCGCCGTCGCCGTAGAGACCGCTGCCCTCCAGCGTCCAGTCGTGACCGTACGTGAAGTCCGTCGCGCTGTCGCCGTCCTTGAAGGACATCACCTTGCACTTGCCGTCGCTCGTCTGGGCGAACGAGGTCTGGAGCGGCCCGCCCGCGTCGCCCGCGCGGCTCTTGACGACGAGCTTGTAGTCGCCGCCCGGCAGCAGCTCGGCGGTGTGCGCCTTGAAGAGCTGCTTCGAGACGACCTCGTCGACGACGAGCGGGAACGTGGTGCCGCGGGCGTCCTCCAGGTATGCCGCAGAACCCTCGTCGGTCAGCACCATGTTGAACCCCGCCACGCGGAACACGTGGCGCCCGTGGATGAGGTTCATCGGACGCTCCTCGACGAGGTCCATCACGTTGTCCACGCGCAGCTTCGTCACGTCCTCGTCCGTCACGATCACCGGAACGGTGTCTGCGAGGTCGAAGCGAATCGCGTCGTCGAGCCTGAGCGCGAGCTCCAGGGAGTTTCGCGCCGGGTCGAACGCGGCGTCCGCCGTGGGGAACGACCCCGTGATGACGCCGCAGATCGCGCCGATGTCCGTGTGCACGCGCACCAGCGCCTCGCGCTCCAGCTCCTCGATCGCCTCGAACGAGCCGCCGAGGATCGCGACCACCTGGATCGCGGGTAGCCCGCACTTCGCACCGACGGACGTCGCGAACTGCGAGAGCGCCAGCGTCTCCTTTGCTATGTAGTTGCCGAGATACGGTGCGACGGTCTTCGTCGCCCCCGTGTTCTCGTGGATTACCACTTCATGTCTTGCCATTTTCGTTTTCCTTTCCTGTTATTCGACCGTGATTTTGCGGGTCGCGACGCGCACTCCGAACTCGTCGCCGAGGCCGCTGCGCGTGTAGACCTTGAGGGTGTACTCGCCCGCGAGCAGCCCCATGGAGAGATGCGCCTTGACGTTCTGGAGGTCGGAGTAGTCGATCTCCGCCTTCGTCTCCACGCCGTGCGTGTCGACGAGCGCCACGTACTCGTCTTCCTTCATCGCGTCCGGTGCGAGGTCCGCGCCAGCGATGGAGAACACGTCCGTGCCGGTGATGACGTCGTAGACGAGCGTCGTCTCGTCAAGGACCGTGTTGATGACGGGCTTCGCGCCCTCCGTGTTGTTGACGGGCAGGACCGCCGCGAGGAGGCTCTTGAACGGATCCATCTCCACGGCCTGCACCGAGAGGTAGTTCACGCCCTTGACCCACGGGCCGGTGAGGCTGTCGAACGCGCCCTTGACGTAGTTGCGGATGGACGCTACGCCGTCGAGGTACGTGATGTTGCCCCTGCGCTGGTTCTCCTTGATGTACTCGGCGAGCGCCAGGAACACGGCGCGGATTGCGGTGGCCTTGTAGCCGGTGCGCTCCGCGCAGTATTCGTAGACCTCGCGCCTGGACATCGTGCGCTCGTGCTGCACGAGCCCGACGTAGAACGGCGAACGGGCCAGGCGATCTGCCCCTTTCACCGTGATGTACTTCACTGTCATTTTGTTTTTTCCTTTCTTGTTTTTTTGTTTTTGCCAGCCGCCAACCACTGGCGACTAGCGACTAAAGACTAACGACTAGCGACTAACCACTAGCCCCTAGAAAACCCCTTTTCTCCGTGTAGGGAGGTCGTTCCCCCCGTGTAGGGAGGTCGTTCCCCCCGTGTAGGGAGGACGCTCATCCCGTGTAGGGAGCGCGTCCGTTCCATCTGCTCACGCGGCCTCCACGACGGGCTTGGCGACGCACTTCCAGTTCGGCCTGCGGATGAGGATGCCGTTCGCGGTCTTCACGCCCTCGCGGTACCTCTTCTCGTTCGCCTCGAAGTCAGCGGCCAGCGCCTTCTCGAGCGCGGTCTTCTCGCACTTGTACTTCTCGAGCAGCAGAAGCACCGCGACTAGGTCCGCCTGCTTCTCTGCGATCTCCGATCTCGTCAGTTTCATTTTCCATGTTCCTTTCGGGTTGAATTGAGGAGGGACGCTCTCGTCCGGGAACCGCTCCCGAATCGCACGTCCCTCCACCCATAGCCCCTCAAACGAGGTTTTTGTGCAATTCCGAGAGCAGGTAGAAGTACATCCTACGCCCTATTTTCAGGCGTTTCATGATTTTTTCACGATGTAAATTTTCAGGCCCCGGAACATCCTCCAAAACGCGCCTCAGCGCAAACGCGAACTTCCGCAGGCGAGGCGAGAGCCGACGCACGATCTTGCGCATCTTGCGCTCCCGAGCCTTCGCGATTTCCTCGCGGTCGAGCCAGGCGATCATCGCCACAACGCTGCCGTACCTCATGCCGCGCCTCCCTTCGCCGTATGCGGGAAACGCCTGTTGAGAAGCTTCTGGAAGGACGCCGCGGGGTTCTTGAGGCGCCTGCCCAGCCTGTCGAGTTCGTTCAGCCTAGACGCCTGCTCGTCGAAGGCGTCAAGGAACCTCTCGAATCCGACGCGGTTGGCGATCTTGAGCCACACGAGTCGGTCCTGCCCCTGCCCGGCGGCGTCCTTCCGCTGGCTGAACGCCGCGACCGCCTCGTCGACTGCGACCTTGACCGGGTCGAAGTCGTCGCCGAACTTTGCGACGCGCCAGACGCGGAAGTACGCCTCCGGATCGAAGATCGCAGGGTGCCGCGCCTCGCGCGCCTGCGCGCCTGCGCACGTGGACTGACTACAAAAAACAGGTTTAACAAACCTGGACTGACTACTGGACTGACTACTAGACTGTCGACAGTCCGCGCGCGCGCGCGAGGCCGCGCCTGGCCTGTTGATAACTTTTTTCCTCTTCATGGATTTCCCTTTCATTTGCCGCCGAACACCATGTCCGGTGGATGGCGGACATTCTCGCGCAGGGAAATCGTTTACTCTTTCACTTCAGTGAAATTACATTTGGATTACACTTTGCAATTCACGATTACACTTCTTCTGCTTGAAAAAGACTGCGGTTATGAGCGTGAAATTTTTTCTCGGTGAAGTGTAATTTTAGATTACACTTCGAAGTGTAATTACACTTGGATTACACTTCGCAATTAGCGATTACACTTCATCCACTTGCGAAAGACTGTCCCTCACTCACCCACTCCCTCACTCCCTCACTCACCCACTCCCAATCTTCACCTTCACCTTCATCCCATCCCTCCCACCACCCGTTGATAACATTTGACATCTTATCACTAGATACTGCGGTTCACATGTGATAAAATATCCTCGGTTCCCATGACCGGAATTCATGTGGAGAAAGGAGGATTTCATGATGGATAAACGCCCAGAAGACAACGAAAAAATACAGAAGCGGCAAGATGCGCCAAGGCTTCCGGCGAAGTCGCTCAAGATCATGGAGTCCCGCCGCAGAACGCTCTACATACAAGGCCTCGTCGACTGGGTTGAGGATGCCCTCCACAACGTCACGCGCCAGTTCCTCGGATGCAATGGCGAAAGCCGCACCAGCGACTACCTGAGGATGGCCTACCCCCGCGACTTCCCGGAGGAGAAGCGCCGCAACTCGACCGGCGACGAACGCAAGACCCTGCGCTACCGGTTTCGTTACATGTTCCGCTGCCTAATGCTCATCGCCGACCGCTACGAGGAGTTCGAGCAGTGGAAGTTCACGGGGCTTGAGTGCATGATGGAGATATTCGAGGAAGTCGTCCGCCAGGCGCTGGGCGCGGCGGTCGCGGACAGGTTCCACACGTTCTATCTGCGCTTTCGCGGACTCTGGAAAACCGTGAACCCCGCCCTGAACTCGAAGGATGACGTCTACGAAGAGCTGTGCAGGTTGATGGACGAGGCGGACATCGTGTTCGAGGACATGTTTATGGAGTGCGTCAGTCGCGAGACGGCCCGCGAAAAGGGGACTAATCCCGACATGGGCGAGGCGGTGGAGGCCATGCAGGAGGTGGCCGAGGAATGCCGCGAGGCGACGCGGGAGCAGCGCCACGCCGCGAAGCTGGTCGCGAAGGTGGCGGGTGTTGCGCTCGTGCACGGCGTGGACGGGGAAGGGTACGGACGCTACGAGGGGCTGGAGACGCTGAACGAGAACCGCCGCGCTGAGGTAAAGGCCGCGATCGACATGAGCCACCGCGACTACCCCGTCGTCCGCAAGCCGAAGTGCCGCGCGGACCCGACGATAGGCAAGCTCGCCCAGAGGTGCTGGAAAGCGAACCGCGCCGCCTTCGAGAAACTGGCAAAATTGCCGCGCGAGCCCGGCTACAAGGACGAGAAGACCTTCCGCGTAACGCTCTACGCGCTCGCTCGGAACTACCCCGCCGCAGACCACTTCAGGTGGATGACCTCGACCGCCGAACCGGCCAAAAAAGTAGGAGAAAAACACTTGAACGAAACCGTCAACTGTGGTACAATTTCCTGTATGGTAAAAGGCTTCAAAAACGCGACCCTGGCGCTCGCGCTGACTGCCGTCGGCGTGGTGGCGTCCTGCCGCGCCTCTGGCGCGTCCCCTGATATTTCGAGGGGGGGGGGGGTGGATACTCTCGGGAAAGCCGCGTAGCGGCCTCCTACGCGCGGCCTAGCGCAGGCTCGCGCGGCGGCATGTCCGCGAATTTCCGGCCAAGGCAGACGCAGGCC
>CADCCQ010000066.1 GCA_902799955.1 uncultured bacterium
TTCTTCAACCATCTCGTCAAGGATCTTCCACAGGTCGACTGCGCGGCATGATTTCGCACGTCACCTCATTGACTCTGCATAAAAGTCTCGTTGCACCCTTTGGTTTCCTGCCTTGACCCGCCCCTGGGAAGAAGGCAAAACATGCCAAAAGGCTGAAACCAAACCACTAAACCCTGTAACCTAAAAATCTAGAAGTCTAGTTGCCTAGAAGTCTAGAATCCTAGAAGTCTAGAAGCCTAGAAGTCTAGAAGCCTAGAAGCCTAGAATCCTAGAAGTCTAGAAGCCTAGAATCCTAGAATCCTAGAAGTCTAGCAGCCTAAAACTGGTCTTGCAAGAAATATTTTAATTTCGGCATTGACCCATTCCCCATGAAAGTGGTAAAATACAGCTAGACGAGCGAAAATGAACTCTCTTTCGTCTGGCAGAAAAAAACCATCAATCAACGGGGAACTAGAAATGAGACCTAGCCAAATGCCTGGTGCAGTTAAAACCATTCTCGGGAATGGAGCGCTTGCCGCGGCCGCAATCTGCGCGGCGGCGATGCCGTCGTTCGCCGATAATCCGTATGACGCGAAGGTGGAATACCTCGAGGCACCGCTTGACGCAAGTGGCAAGACGCCCTACATCGACACCGGCCTCTATCCTGGCGACGACATGGGCGCGCACATCCGCTTCATGTCGTTGCGCACGGCAGACTCCACGCTCTGCGGCGTGCAGACCACGAGCAACAACAAATGGTACTTCGGCGGAACGTCGGGTTCCAGCGGATCCTTCTATCTCTCATGGCTGCTAAACCCGGCTAACAGCGATCGTCCGGCACTCGCCACCGGTTCGATATACGAGGTGTTTTTCAACCACATGAACGACCGTGACCGGCGTATTGTGAATCCAAGCAACAACACGGTGGTGAAATCCCTTCCCATCACATCGCCTTGGACGCAGGGCAACGGCGCCCTGCAGACAATCTGGCTTTACCATTTCAACAACGCAGGTGCGCGGCCAACGTCCTACTACGGCAACTACCGCATTTACTCCGCGCAGTTCACCCAGGGCGACGTCGTTGTGATGAACCTCATCCCCGTGATCAAAGACGGCGTCGGATATATGTACGACACGGTCAACGATCAGCTTCTCGGGAAGGTTGAAGGCTCCTCGTCGGCCGAGTTCGTCTGCGGACGCAGCCTCATCGAGACGAACATAACGCTTAACGCCGACACCGACTGGACGCACCTCGGACAGCTGCTGATCTCGTCCGGGGTGACGATCGACCTCAACGGGCATACGCTCAAAATCGTCGGCGCGGACGGCGAGGGTACGATTACCGACGAGTCCTCGGGCGATCCGGGGCTTCTGCGCGTCACGGCCCCTTCGAGCGTGGCAACGCCCGTGACCGTCACGACCAACGGTAACCTGACGGTTCTTCGTTCCCGCAAGCCCTACGACGCACAGGTGGAGTATCTTGAAGCGCCTCTTGATGGTAGTTCAAGGGTGCCATACGTCGATACGGGAATCAAGCCAGCCAACGATCTGGGCGTTCGCCTACGCGTGGAGCCGCTGCGTGAATCGGATGACACGACCGTGTGCGGTGCTCTGTCCACCGTAAAGGTGAACAACAAAAACGTGGACTGGAGATGGTACATGGGATTCATCAAGAAGAAGGACGGCTATCTCCCATGGGGGACGAGTAATCCAGACACACGTTTCTCCTATTCCCCCAACACCGTTTACGACATCATTTTCAACCATTTCAACAACCGCAACAGGAGAGTCGAACAGGTGGGCGGCGGCTACACCTTCGATTTGTCGATTGGTGACGCCTGGCCGTCCGGCGCGACTCACAGCATCTATCTTTTCGCCTTCAACAACAAGGGAACAGCTGGCAATACCGGCAACGCGCGCATCTACTCCGCGCAGTTCACCAAGGGCAATAATGTCGTGATGGATCTCATACCCGTGCGCAAGGACGGTGTTGGGTACATGTACGACAAGGTGTCCGAGACGCTTCTCGCAAAGGTGTCGACGGCTCCGCTCGCCTTTACCTACGTGAACGACGCGGCGGACGAGGCGTACATCGAAGGCAACGTCACGCTAGACGCAAACGCGGACTGGACCTCTCGCGGCATCCTGCGCATTGACGATTTGGCGACGATAGATTTGAACGGACACTCGCTCACCATCGCCGGCACGTATGGTGCGGGCACGATCACCAACTCGTCCGCAACCCTCGGTGCAGTGCATTTCGCCATCCCCGACGGGAATGTGCAGACTTGCTCGCTTGCCATCCTCGGGAACGTCAAGGTGTTCAAGGAGGGCGGCGGCACGCTTTCGCTCACCCGCGCGGGTCAGACGTTCACCGGCGGTGTGGTCGTGGAAGGAGGAACTGCGAAGGCCGGCTCCTCGTGTCCGGAAAACGGCAGCTACTGGGGCGCAGAGGGCGGCACGATCACCGTCAATGCCAACGCGACGTTCGAAGCGAGCGGCAACAACTACTTCTACACCAAGAACTTCATCCTAAACGGCGGAACGCTTGCGAACACATCTAACATGAATGTCAACATGGGCGGCTTTGGCAACGTCACGCTCGTCGCGGATTCGCACTTCAACATGCGGAATACGACGTTTCAGAACCCCCTCGATCCGGCGGCGAAGGTCGATCTTGGCGGATACACCCTGACAGTGGATCTGCGCGCCGGAAGTGGTGCGAACCTGTACATGCCCGTTTCCGTCGAAAACGGCAACATGGCGATTGCGAGCGGAGGCTATCTGGCACTTAACTCCGGAACGGTCGGTGGATCTTCTTCGCTCAATCTTGAAATGACCGGTGCCGCATTCAAGACCGACGGAGATTTCTCGGTGAGCAACTACGTTGCGCGCTACACCGACGCGTACAACCACGGCAGCGCCCCTCTCAAGGTTTACGGCACGTTCAAGCCCGACGCCGTGGATACGGACGGACGCGAGTACTTCCACGGCTGCGAGATGCAACCCGGTTCGACGATTGACCTTTCGGAAAAGACTGCGACGTGGGGCACGACGTCAACGGGGTGGGACGGAACTGGCGATGCGGATGGCGCGCGTACCGTGACGTTTGCGACCAACGCGACGGTGACGCTCGACCTTCACGGGCGTATGCTTGCGAAGGGCGAGAAGATCGTGAGC
Source organism: uncultured bacterium (assembly GCA_902799955.1). Taxonomy (GTDB): domain Bacteria; phylum Verrucomicrobiota; class Kiritimatiellia; order RFP12; family UBA1067; genus UBA1067. The sequence continues at coordinate 3,160 of CADCCQ010000066.1, forward strand.
TGGAACGATGCGCCGGCGAATATCGGTACGTTGAGGTTTGTGCTTGATGACATCACCGCCGAGAGCGGAGAATCGCTTGTCGTCACGGAATCGGGTATCTACTACGGCGCAGACGAGAACACCGTCGCCCACGCCTACTGGACCGGCGCCATCGACAACGACCTCACGAAACCCGGCAACTGGACCTGCACCAACTTCATGGGCAACGCGCTGGCGGACGGTGTCCCCGGCGCCAGCGCGGCAGTCCATGTCTCCGGCGAAGTGGGATTCCAGATTCCCGCCGCGCAGCCTCTCACATGCGATTCCATCGAGTTCAGCGGCGTCACCCTCACGAACGACTGCGACTGGAGCGGACTTATCTGGGCTACGGCGTCGGACGGTGACGATTTTGCCGACATGGGCTCGGTCGATCTGAACGGACACAATCTCCGGCTTGCGACTACGGTGACTTCGGAGAGCGGATTTATCTACGACTTCGTCACGTTTGCGGTAACAAACAGCGCGGCGGGCAATCCCGGCGAACTACATATCGTCGTTCCAGAAGCAACAACCTACCTTGAATGCAGCGGCTTTGCGCTTTCGGGCAACCTGAAGCTCGTGAAGGAAGGGCTGGGATGGTTGGCCATGATACATGCCGACCAGACGTTCACCGGCGGCGTGCTCGTCGCGGAAGGCACGGCCTACGCGCCGCTTCAGTCGCATCCCGAAACAAGAAACAACTGGGGGCCTGTCGGAGGGACAATCACGATTGTCACAAACGCGACTTTTGACTTGCGTGGCAACCATCACTTCTACCGCAAGAACTTCATTCTGGACGGTGGAACGCTTGCCAACACCGCAACCATGAGTGATAACAACGAAAATGCCAATATCGGAGTCGGGAACGTCACGCTCGTGGCGGATTCGTACCTCGTCGTAACTAACGCAAACCGTACTTACTTTTCGCAGTCCGGTGCGACGCCGGCGGAGAAGATCGACCTTGGCGGGCATACGCTGACGGTTTCGACAGTTTACGGAAACATGGTCCACTTCTTCCTGCCCATTGAAAACGGAAAGATGGATTTCGTCAGAATCACCAGTGGCAGTGCCGGTGGTTATCTGTACGTATCTGCTGGCGCAACGGCAGGATCGCCCACGTTGAGCATCGATATGAAAGATACGGCTTTCCAGGTTGCCGGATCGCTTTCTGTGAGCAACTACACGGCGCGCTATACGGGCGGATACAATCGCGGCAATGCAGCCATCAAGGTTTACGGGACGTTTACGCCGTCGGCGGTTGGGTGGTTCGTTCATTGATCTTTCGGCGAAAGCCGCAGGGTGGAAAAATGTTGCGGGATGGGGCGGCAGTAGCGCCGATGGCAACAAGACGATCACCTTCGCGAACGGCGCGACGGTGGGCATTCTCTTCGGATCGCGCAACGTGAAGTCGGAGGAAAAGATCATCGACTGGTCAGCCGCCGCTCCGGCTAACCGTGCGGGCCTCACGTTCTTCGGCCAGTTCGCCAATGGTCGCCGAACCAAACTCAAGGTCATGGACGACGGCCTCTACGCGCCCAAGCAGGGCTTCATCGTGGTCGTCAGGTAGGACGGCAGCAAGATCACCGAAACCCGGCGCCTAGGAATCTAGGCATCTAGAAAGCTAGCATCCTAGAAGCCTAGGAATCTAGTTGACTAGAAACCCATGGCCAGACAGCCTAGGCACCTAGACTACTAGAAATCTAGACAACCTAGACAACTAGAAATCTAGAAATCTAGACGCCTAGGTTTCTAACGCGCCTCAGTGCCCTAGATTCTGCACGGCGTCTAGTCCCATGGCGGGGATGTGGACCTCCTCGCGGACCTCGACCTGCCGGGAGCCGAAGATGTAGTCGGCGGCCATCGGCGAGACTGTTATCGTGTCGTGCCTGACAACCGAGGAATACGATTCGTCCAGGCCGTGCTGGTTCATGGCGGCGCGTCCGGCCTCCGCCCTCAGGCCGCGCGAAAGCTCCTGCGAGACGAGGATGTAGCGCAGGAACGCAAAAAGCCCCGCCACTACAAGCGTAAAGGCGAAAAGCCCTATGGCCAGCTCAGTGAGGGCCTGCCCGGGGCGGGATCCGCGTCTCGTCTCAATGCCCATGGCTCGTGCCTCCCCTTCCGCCGCCACCGCCACTGCCACGACGGCATGTGCCGGAGTTGTACTTCAGCCAGAGTATGCCGGACTGCCTGAACGCGACGTTCTCCCACGTCCGCAGCTGCTCGCAGTAGAAGCAGTCGCCAATCGCCCACGGGCCGTTGTCGAGATACGTCGGGAGGTGGCGGCGAACATGGTCAATCCACCCGGCGTCGGCCGTGGCGAGGTCGCTTCCGCCCACCGAGTCCAGCGGGACGAGGCGGACGTCGCTGAAGCACGGAAGCACGAACCTCTTTATGCATGTCACAGGGCCGACCACGCCGTCAAGTCCCTCCAGCGTCCCGAAAGGCTTTGCGGCGGCGGACCACGTGAACTCGGAGTCCAGGTCGACGGCCGTCGCCGACACGCCCTTCATGCAGCGGCAGACCGCCGCGCACCCCCTGACGTTGTACTCCTCCTTGATCTCCCCGACGAGCGGAAACTCGCCGCCGTCCTCGTCGCCTGCGAGCGTAAGCCCGTTGAACCACCGCGACCAGGCACCGTCATACAGGAACCACACCTGCTCCGGGTCCGAGACGAGGCTTGACTTGCCGACGGTGTCCTCGTCGACGGTCTCGCCATTGAAACGGCGCAGCAGCTCGACGATCTCCGCCTTTGTGAACAGCTGCCGGATCGCCATGCGGCTGGAGGCGACGTGAAGCGAAAACACCTCGCTGTTGTCGGCGGAGGCCGAGCCGCGCATGGGCAGCGGATCCCAGTCGCGGAAACTGTTGTAGTTCTCGAGGGTCGAATAGCAGTGGAAGAAGAACCAGCACCAGTCCTTCGCGGCGATTGCCATGTAGAACTGCCTGTGCAGGAGAAGGTGCCCCTCCGCCGCGTCAAGGAACTCGATGTTGTCCGGCCCCGTGGCGAGCCCGCCGGAGACGACGTTCTCTATGGCGGTGGCGTAGTCGGTCCAAGCGCCCGGGAACGGCTCCGGGTACGGGTCGTGGCCGACGTTCCCGCCGGAGTAGACGAGCCGGATGTCCGCGACGTGTTCGCGTAGGATCCTCGCGAAGGAGTCCCTGGGGACCATGCCGTTCTTCCGCGCGGCCTTGTCGGCTAGGCGCAACGCATCTACCGGCCCCAGGAGCGCGAGGCGGCGCTGCTCCATTACGATCGAGCTGCAGGCTTTCGCGTCGTTGTGGACGGCGGCGGAGAGGTGGGCGATGTTGAGCCGCCCGATCTCGTTGAGAAGCGACCCCTGCTTGCGCGCGGCGGCGAGCGCGGCGGCGTCGCCCGCGTTCTGAAGGCGGTCCTTGGCGTGGACTGCGACGAAGGAGTCGACGTTCAGAAGCGCGAAGAGCGCGATCAGCACGATGACGAACGCGAGAAGAACCGCTATCTGTCCCCTTCTCATGCCCGTCACCTCCCCTGGTTGTACATGTAGAGCGGGAAGTGCGACTCGACGGACGCGCCGCCTGTCATGTCGAAGTCGTCGGACGACATGTATATGTCGACGTCGACAAGCGGCGCAATCCCCGCCGGGGAGTCTATGCGAATCGCGGACGAGTGCCAGTTCTCGTAGTCCAGCACGGCGTTCGCGCGGCCCTCGTCCTCCGCAGAGAGGTAGATCGGAACGCGCGAGACCTCGTCGACGCCGTCCTCGTCAGGCCAGAGCCGACGCCCGGAAACCGGTATCATCGCGGCCCTGGCGGTCTTGCGGCACATGAATTCGTTGAAGCCGACCGCCCTCGCCCGGGCGGCCCGGGCGGCGGCGTGGTTGAGGATCGTCTTCGCCTCCAGCTTGCGGGAAAGCAAATGCGCCCCCGTGAATGCAAGCATTATCACGAGGAGGGCGATGAGCGTCTCCAGCATCGCCTGTGCGCGTCTCATTGCCGGCCTCCGAGGCGGCGCCGCGTCAGTTGCCGGCTTCCTCGATCTTGTCACCGGCCTCTTCGTATTTGTCGCTGATCTTGCCGGAGAAGACCTTGATCGCCACTATGAGCGCAAGCGCAATCAGGCTGATGATGAGTATGTACTCAACCATCGTCTGGCCTTTTCTCATTATCTTCATTGTGTCCGCTCCCTTCTTCTTTTGACGGCGCCGAGCTATGGATAGTCGGACGCCACAAGCCTTTCAGACCGGACGACCGAGTGCCTCGTCGCCCGCATGAAGTACCCTATTGCACCGAGTGCGACAAGGAGGGCGCAGAACGTCAACACGTACTCCACCATCGTCTGCCCGCGTCTCGATGCACACTTCATGCTCTTATTCTACCACAAAGCCGCCGCGAAAGTCCAGTGTTTCTCGAAACTTATTTTTCGCCGAGCATGCACTTCACAGTGCAGTCGCACACCACCTCGTCGCCGACGTAGCCCTTCATCGAGAACACGCCGAGCCGCGAGCCAACCTTGACGTTCTCCGCCACAGTTATCATCTTGTCGCCCGGCCTCACCGGACGGCGGAATCGGGCGGAGTCCACCGACGCCAGGATGAAGACCGGCTCCTTTCCCGGCGTGGCGGCCAGCGCCCCGCGCGCCACGATCCCCGCCCCCGCGACCTGCGCCATCGACTCCACAAGGACGACGCCCGGCACGATCGGGTTGCCCGGGAAGTGCCCCCTGAAGAAATCGTTCTTCTCAAGGGTGTAGGTGTACTCCCCCACCGCGCCCGTCTCGTCCGCGGCGATCAGCGTGTCGACGAAGAGGAACGGCGGACGATGCGGAAGCAGCTCAACGCCGGGCTTGTTGTACGTGTTCTTGAATTGCGGTATTTCCATGATGTATTTAGCTTTGAGCTTAGAGCTTGGAGCTTTTAGCTTTTAGTTGTTGGTTATTGGTTATTGGTCATTGACTATTGGTTACTGGCGACTGGTTATTGGCTTCTAGCTTTGGGTTTTTAGTTTTGGCTTTTAGTTTTGGCTTTTCGCTCTAAGCTTCAAGCTCCAAGCTCTAAGCTTCAAGCTCTAAGCTTCAAGCTCTAAGCTCCAAGCTCCAAGCTCTAAGCTTCAAGCTCTAAGCTCTAAGCTTTCCCAGAGTTCTACGCCTTCCTAAATACCAGTATTCCGTTGTGCCCTCCGAAGCCGAGCGAGCTAGACAGGGCGACCTCGATGTCGCGGCTGACGCCGACGTTCGGCGTGTAGTTGAGGTCAAGCGGCGTCTCGCCCTTCGAGGCGTCCACCTCGAGGTCCGGCTTCTCGTAGTTGATCGTCGGCGGGGCGAATCCCTCCTTGACGGCCAGCGCGGTGATGGCGGCCTCGATGGCGCCGGTCGCGCCGAGGCAGTGCCCGTGGCACGGCTTCGTCGAGGAGATGTTGATCTTCTTCGCGCCCTCCTCGCCGAACACGCGCTTGAAGGCGCTAGTCTCCATCTGGTCGTTGAGGTGAGTGGATGTTCCGTGGGCGTTGATGTAGCCGACGGTGGACTTGTCGGTTACGCCGGCGTCCCTGAGCGCGATCTCGATCGCCTTCACCGCGCCGTCGGCCGACGGGTCGGGAGCCGTGATGTGGTAGGCGTCGCATGTGGCGCCGTACCCGGCGAGCTCGGCGTAGACCTTCGCGCCGCGCGCCTTCGCGTGCTCCTCGGACTCGAGGATCAGCACCGCCGCGCCCTCGCCCATCACGAATCCGTCGCGGTCGGCGTTGAACGGACGGCACGCCTTCTCCGGAGTGTCGTTGAAGTGGGTGGAAAGCGCCTTCTCCTTCATGAAGCCCCCAACGGTGAACTCCATTATGACCGCCTCGCTTCCGCCGGCCACGACCACGTCGGCGCGACCGGCGCGGATGAGGTCGAGCGCGAAGCCGAGCGCGTCGGTCGACGACGCGCACGCCGTGGTGACGACCTGGCACGGGCCCTTCGCGCCAAGCGCGATCGCGACGTTTCCGGCGCCCTCGTTGGCGATCAGCTCGGGGATGGCGAGCGGCGACAGGCGCTCAGGGCCCTTCTCGAAGAGCGTCTTGAACGACTCGCCGGTAACCTCAAGCCCGCCGATGCCCACGCCGAAGATGGTCGCGACGCGGTCCATGTCCGGCTTCGCCTCGTCGGTGAAGCCCGCATCGGCCCACGCCTCCTTCGCGGTGGCGACGGCGTACTGCGAGAAGCGCGCCATGTGGCGGGCCGCCTTCCTGTCGAGAAGACCGCCTCCGATGGCCCACTCCTCGAAGCCCTTGACCTCCGCCGCGACCTGGCTTGTGCAGCGCGAGGCGTCAAACGTCGTGATCCTCCCGATGCCCGGCTTGCCGGCCTTTATGGCCTCCCAGGACGCCTCCCGCCCGTTGCCTACCGCCGTAAGCATTCCGATGCCCGTTATCATTACCTTGCTCATGTTCCCTCCTGCTTTGTTGAGATTTCCCTACAGCTCCGGCCAGGCGCAGTACGTCCCGGCGTATGTCAGACCGGCCCCGAAGCCGACCATGAGTATCTTCATGCCATCCTTCAGCTCTCCGGCGCGGACGGCCTGGTCGAGCGAAATCGGTATTGACGCCGCGCTCGTGTTGGCGGTCGTCTCAAGGTTCAGCCAGAACTTCGAAAGCGGCAGCTTCATGCGGCGCGCGACGGCCTCGATGATGCGCCCGTTTGCCTGGTGCGCGAACACGCGGTCTATCTCCTCCGGCGTCGTCTTCAGCATCGTGCAGAGGTCGCTGGAGACCTTCGCCAGCGTCTTCACCGCGAACACGAACACGTCGTGGCCCTTCAGCGTCAGCTCCGGCAGGAACGGCTGCGGCTTCTCAGGCACGCCGGTCGTGGGCGAGATCGGCAGCGCCTCCCTGCACCCTCCCGTGCGCTTGATGAAGTGCGAGCCCTGTCCGTCGGCGCCGAGGATGGTGTGCGCCTTCGTCTTGAGCGAGGCGACCCCCGGCGGCTCGTCGTTGCCGAGGACGACCGCGCCCGCGCCGTCTCCGAAGAGTATGCAGCTGGAGCGGTCCGTCCAGTCGAGAATGCGCGTAAGCGACTCGGCCCCGATGACGAGGGCCTTCTTGTCCGGGTAGAAGTTCACGAACCCGCGGGCCTGCTCAAGCGCGTAGACGAATCCCGCGCACGCGGCCTGGAGGTCGAACGCCCCGGCGTTAGAGCAGCCCAGCAGGCCCTGCACTATGCAGGCCGTGGACGGAAAGGGATTGTAGTCCGGCGTAGACGTCGCCAGGACGATAAGCCCTATCTCCTCCGGCTTCACGCCCGCCGCGTCCATCGCCGCCTTCGCGGCCGCCGCCGCCATGGTGGACGTCGACTCGCCCTCGCCGGCGACATGCCGGGAGTGTATCCCCGTGTGGGAGTATATCCACTCGTCGGAGGTGTCCAGCGAAGCGGCGATGTCGTCGTTCGTGACAACCTTCGGCGGCAGGTAGCTGCCCGTTCCCAGGATTCTTATTCCCATTCTTCGTTTCCCCCCTTCCTGTCAGATCATACCGCCTCTGCGACCGGCGAGAAGCTCGAACCTCCTCTTCGGCGACGTCGAGTCGCCGGCGAAAAAGTCAACGGTCACGCTGTCGTCCGAGACGTTCATTCGATAGTGCCCAACCGTGCTCACCGCAAGGCTCTCCTTGACGAACGGGCTGTACTCGTCCGAAAGCTCCGCCAGGTCCGTCCAGCGCGCCGCCTTCTTCGGACTCACCGACGGCGGAGTGTAGTTTCTAATCGAACGCGCCCTAATTGCGTACCCGTGCGTTCCCTTGCCGTCCAGATCCAGGTTCTCCGCCCCGGGCCTCGACCACACGCTGTTGAACACGAACTGCGAAATGCGCCCTTCGGGGAACACGCATTCATAGTGCTCGAGGACGTGCGTGTGCCCGGAGAGGGCGATCGCGCCGCGCTTCGCCAGGGCGGCGCGCAGCTCGCGCCTCTCCTCAGTCCGGTCCTTCTCCCCGAGGAGGAACCAGCGCGACGTGCAGCTTGGTATCACCGGCCCGTGCGAAAGGATGAAGGTGTGCCGCGCGCCCTCGCTCCGCTTCAGAAGACCCATGAGGTGCGCGAAGTCGGGGCTGGGCTCGTTGAAGTCGACGACGATGTACGCGTCGGGGCCATGCCAGAAGAGGAAGGTGGTGCCGGCGACTTCGACGCCCAGCTCGCGCGACATCCGCCTTGGTATCCACTTCTCCAGCGTCTCCTTCGCGCCGTCGCCCTCTATGTCGCCGCGTATGTCGTGGTTCCCCGGCACTACGACGACCGGGAGAGTGCCGTACGACTTCTTCAGGAGTCCGAAGGCGTCGTCGAGCATCCGCCTGTGCGTGTCGCGGTTGCCGCAGTCGCCCTGGACGAGGTCGCCCATCTGGAACGCGAACGCGGCGTCGTGCGCGACGCACTTCGCCGACGCCGCGACGAGGCGCGGCATCCTGTCGGCCCACATCCCGGCGTTGCGGACGTGCTCCTTGAGATGGCCCTCGTATCGCTCCCGCGTCGTGCTGTGCGTGTAGTCGGAATGGTAATGGCGCGTGTCCGTCGAGTCGAAATGGATGTCGCCAAGGATCGAGACGGAGTATCTGCACGGCTTCGACGCGCCGAAGAGGCCGCAGCCCCCGGCGCCGACCGCGGCCGCGCCCCCAAGCAGAAAACCTCTTCTCGATATGTCCATCATGTCACTCCGTTCCCGCCGCGCGCGGCGGAACTACTTCACCGGCTCCAGCCTCTCCATGCCGTTCATGTACGGGCGGAGCACCTCCGGTATCGTAACCGAGCCGTCTGCGTTCTGGTGCTGCTCGAGGAGCGCGACCATGAGGCGCGGCAGCGCGACGCCGGACCCGTTCAGCGTGTGGACGAGCTTCGTCTTGCCGTCCGCGTCGCGGAAGCGGCAGTTGAGGCGGCGCGCCTGGTAGTCGGTGAAGCACGAGCAGGAGCTGACCTCCAGCCACTGCTGCTCGCCCGGCGCCCACAGCTCCAGGTCGTAGCACTTGGCGGCGGAGAAGCCCATGTCGCCGGAGCACAGCATCAGCACCCGGAAGTGGAGCCCCAGCCCGGTGAGGATCGCCTCGGCCTCCTTGACGAGCGTCTCGAGCTGCTCGAACGACTTGTCGGGATGGACGAAGTTCACCATCTCGACCTTGTCGAACTGGTGGACGCGCAGCATCCCTCGCGTCATCTTGCCGGCGGAGCCCGCCTCGCGGCGGAAGCACGGCGTGTACGCGGTGAGCTTCACGGGGAGGTCCTTCGCCTGGAGGATGTCGTCGCGGAAGTAGTTCGTGACGGGGACCTCGGCGGTGGGTATGAGCCAGAAGTCGTCGACCTCGCAGTGGTAGAGGTCCTCCGCGAACTTCGGGAGCTGCCCCGTGCCGGTCATCGAGTCGGAGTTGACGACGAACGGCGGCAGCATCTCGGTGTAGCCCTGCGTCTGGCAGTGCACGTCGAGCATGTACTGGATGAGCGCCCTCTGGAGCTTCGCGCCCTGCCCGAGGATGATCGGGAAGCCGGTGCCTGTGAGCTTCACGCCGCGCGGGAAGTCGAATATGCCGAGCTTCTCGCCGACGGCCATGTGGTCGAGGATCTTGAAGTCGGGGTCCTTCCACTCGCCGACTTTCCTCACGACGACGTTGGACGAGGAGTCCGCGCCCGTCGGGATCTCCGGAGCCGGGATGTTGGGGATCGAGAGGAGTGCCGACCTCAGGTCGCGCTCGACTACCGCCAGCTCCCTGTCTATCTCGGCGATGCGGTCGCCGACCTTGCGCATCTCCTCCTTAGCGGCGGCGACATCGCCGCCCTCCTTCGCTATGCGCCCGATGTCCTTAGACGCGGCGTTGCGCTTCGCCTTCAGCGACTCGGTCTCCGAGACGAGCGCGCGGCGGCGGACGTCCAGGTCCCTGGCGTTCTCTAGCGCCGCCCTCTCCACGCCCCTGCGCGCGAGCGCGGCGGCGGTCTCGTCGAATTCGTCCCTCAGCTTCTTTATGTCTATCATCTTCTTGTGCCTTCTTGTGCTCCTGCCGTCTGGCGGTATCCCGGGCGCGTCACTTCGCCCCGAAGCGGAACTCCGTGGCGGACTTGTAGGTCTCGCCGGCCTTTACGAACGTGGTCGGCCACTTCGGCTTGTTCGGCGAGTCGGGCGCGTGCTGCGTCTCGAGCGCGCATCCGCAGCGGAACGAGAGGTGCTCGCCGCCCTTCGCCGTCTGGTTCCAGTCGGCCCAGTTCGCCGTGTACACCTGGAGGCACGGCTCGGTCGTGTAGACCTTGACGAAGCGCCCGTTCAGCGGGCACGACAGCTCCGCCGCGAAGTTCATCTTGCCGCGGGCCTTCGCGCCGAGCGCCATCTCGCCCTTGTCGAGGACCCAGTTGTGGTCGTAGCCGCGCCCGATGTCGAGCTGCTCGTTCGGCTCGTTGATCCGCTCGCCGATGCGCATCCCCTTCCTGAAGTCGAACGGCGATCCGTCCACCTTGGCGATCTTGCCGGTCGGTATCTGCCCCGCGTCGGTGGGCGTCACCTTCGACGCCGCGATCTTGAGGACATGGTCCTCGATCGTGCCGCCGGCCTCGCCCTTGAAGTTGAAGTAGACGTGCTGGGTCATGTTGATGGGCGTGGTCTTGTCAGGCACGGCCTCGTAGTCCACGCGCCAGACATTCTTCGCCGTGAGCGTGTACGTGACCTTCACCTCGACCCTGCCGGGGAAGCCCTCGTCGCCGTCGGGCGAGACGTGCGTGAACACGACGCCCACGCTGTCGCCCTTCACGAAGGGCTCCGCGCCCCACACGTAGTCGTTCCAGCCGCGCGCGCCGCCGTGGAGGTTGCACCCGATGCCCGCAGGGGCGTTGTTGAGCGCGGGAAGCTTAATGGTCTTGCCGTCGAGCTTGAACTCGCCCTTCGCGATGCGGTTGCCGTACCGCCCGATGATCGCGCCCCAGTAGGGGTCGCCATTGTCCCAGCCCGCCGGGGAGTCGAACCCGACGACGACGTCCTTCAGCTTGCCCTTCCTGTCGGGCGTGAAGAGCCTGACGACCTTCCCGCCGTAGTCGGTCACCTCCAGCACTACGCCGCCCGCGCCGTTCAGCGTGAACTTGCGCGCCTTCTCTCCGTACTTGGTCGTCCCGAAGCCGGAAACCTTGTATGATGGCTTGCCCATTTCTCTCGCCTCCATTTCGTTGTTATGGTTTGACTATTATATCACAACAAAGCCTTGTTGTCACTTCGTTCCAATCGAACAATGGAAGTTTCCGCAGTCCCGAAGCTCCACAATTACACATCTACCTAACGGGCTCGTCCGGCCATCCGAAGCCCTCCTCTGACGCGGCGGCCTCACCCGCCTCCGGCGCCGCCGGCGCGGCGGCGACCGCCCCGACGCGGCTCATCTTCTGCGCGGCCGTCACCATGCCCACGTACCCCCCTGCCAGAAACGCCTGCAGCGCCTGCGACACGGAGGCGACCGCGCCGGAAGCGCTGACGGCGGCGAGCGTCCACGACGGCAGCATCTCCATGCCCAGCGCGTCCTGCGGCTGCATGCCGGACTTCAGCAGGGACAGCATGCCCATGAAAAGCGCGGCGGCCGCCGCGCAGCTGGCCAGCGCCGTGACCAGGAACACGCCCGCCCAGGCCAGCAGCTTCATCCCGGAGTCGCCCGGCATCCTTCCGCGCCTCCAGGCCGTGGGGTCACCGGACGCGTCCGCCGCGCCCTGCGTGGACGCCAGGAGCACCTCGCGCATGAACAGGAACGGCTTCACCAGCCGCCACACCGGGATCAGGAAGTTCACGAAGCTCCAGCACGGGGACTGCGAGAACCCGGCGCGCCCCATCGCCCGCGCGTTCGCGGCGGAGCGGTACAGCCAGATGAAGAAGTAGATGTGCGCCATCAGCCACAGCACGGAGTCAACTGTGCCGAGGATGGCCGAGAGCGTCGTCTCCATCTCGGCGACGTTGACGACGTCCTCGCCGGCGCGGCGGACGGCGACTATCCTGTCGATGTTCATGAACACCATGCCGAACTTCGTGAACAGGCACGCCTTCAGCAGCGCGATGACCCGCGCCCCCAGGGCCGTTGTGTCGACAAAGCTGTACGTCTTCCCCATTTTATTCACCCTTCCTCACTCGTCGCCATTCCTTCTTCTCTCTTCACGCCAAGCTCTTCACTCCAAGCTCAAAGCTCCAAGCTCTAAGCTCCAAGCTCTAAGCTCTAAGCTCTAAGCTTCCCTTCTATTTCGCGATCTCCTCTACCGCGTCGAACGCGCCCGCGCCCGCCGCGTCTATGATTGCCTTGCCGCCCACGACGCAGACAGACTTCGAGGAGCGCATCTTCTCCAGCTCCTCCGCAAACCGCAGCAGGTCCTCCCTGCCCGTCGCGACGATCTCGCGGCGCATCCGCCTGAAGTCCTCGGCCGTCCGCCCGGACAGCACCAGCCCCATGACCCTCGCCATCTCGCCGGGAGGCGTGAGGTATGGCTCGAAGCTCGCGAGCGCGCTCACGATGTACTTTTCGCAGTCGCCCGCGGCGGCCTTCCTGAGCGCGTCGGCGGAAGCGTCGTAGACCCCCAGCGACCGCATCGGGCTCGGGTCGTTCCACGAAAGGAAAGACGACTGCCCGGAATACGTCCTCGTGAATCCGCCGCCGTACGCCCCGCCCTTCACGCGGATCTCCGTCCAGAGGTGCTCAAGCGAAAGCACCCTCGACGCGACGATCCCCGCCCCGGTGCAGTCCGGCGTGAACGCGGCCTTCGCGGCGGATGCCACCGCGCCTGCGCACGTAAACGCCTCGCGGTGCGCCGGGAACGGCGCCACCCTGGGCGTGCGGTCCGCCGCCTCGTCCAGCCTGTAGCCGTCGAGAAGCCTCTCGTCCCACCCCTCCGGGAATTCGCCGGAGACGACTGCCGCCGACGCGCCGCCGGAGACGATGCGCTTCATCAGCGCACCAAGCCTGCGGCACGTCTCCGCGCCGTCCTTCGCAAACGAGGCGTCAAGGGCCTGCATGCGCCTCAGCGCGGCAATGCCGCCCATCCAGTCGTCGATCGCCCCCGACTCCGAAACCGAGGCCAGGGCCCTGCCCCTGGCCAGGTGCCGCGCGCCCATCCCGTTCGCGGAAAGCTCCATCCCCCTGCGCTTCTGCGTCAGCAGGTCGCCGACGCGCGCCGGGTCGTCGAAGTTCGTCTCCGTCAGGATCTCCCTCACCAGGGCGGCCATGCGGTCCGCGTTGTCAGTCAACGCCCCGGCGCGGACCTCCATGTACGCCCTGCCGCGCCCGGGCCGGCCGCTGGACGGCATCTGGGAATACGGCGCGACGGACACCGCGAAGCGCCCCATGTCCGCGTCGACCGCCTTCTTCAGTTCGCCGGCGTCGCGCTTCGCCGTCGCCAGCTCGCCGAGGAGATACGCCGCGAACGCGGCGTCCGCCATCTCCTCGCCGGTGAGCCCGTCGAGCGGGAACGCGAGGTAGGCGTAGACAATCCCCTTCGCCTGGGTCTTTGCACGGTACAGCGTCGCGCCGGAGGCGAGCGCCTTGGATGTAAACTCGGGCGCATTCCCCTCCGCGGGGATGTCCTTCACCCCGACGCGCGGGAGCTTCGCGAGGTCCTCCGGGCTGTCGGGCGCCGCCTGGCGCTCCTTGAGCCCGGCGGAAAGCGCGGCGACCCTGCGGCGCTCATCCTCCGTCCACGACGCCTTTAGCGCGGCGAGCCGGGCGCGTTCCTCCTCCGCGCGCCTCTCCGTGAGGCCGGCGACGGGCTCCATTACGAGGGACACCCTGGCGTGGTTGTCCACGAACGTCTCCTGCAGCAGCCTCTCGAACCAGCCTTCCGCCACCCTGCGGCGCAGGGACGCGTAGACGCCGTTCATCCTGAAGGCGTCTGCCGGGTCGCCCCCGTAGAGCCAGAGGTCCATGGCCCCGGAGAAGTACGCAAGACCCCTCGGAAACGTGCCGAAGTCGCTTTCTCGGTACTCGAACTCCTCCCTGGCTATCAGGGAGAGGAGCCTCTCGTGGTCAAGCCCGTTCTTCGCGAGCGCCGCGAGCGTCTCGGACGTCACGCGGCGGATCTCCTCCGTCGCTCCGTCCTTCGCGTTCTCGACGAGGATGGCGGCGTGGGTCTGCAGGCATCCGCCGCATGACATCGTCACGTCTTCGCACAGCCCCCTGCCGAGAAGCGCCTTCGAAAGCGGCTCCTCGTTCGAGCCCGCTATGGCGGAGGCGAGGATCGAAAGCGCGGTGCGCTTCTCGACCTCGTCGAAGCGGGCGGCGATCCAGCCCTCCGCCAGGATTGTCTTGCCGGACGGGTCCTCGCCGACGGCTATGTCGTACTTGACCGTCTTCGACGCCGGGCGCGGCGTCTGCAGCGGCGCGGGCGCGGCGCGCTCCCGCCTGTCGTATTCGCGGAAGTAGGAGTCGAGCAGCGCCAGCGCGGCGGGGACGTCCACCTTGCCGTCGAGGAACACCTTCGCGTTGGACGGATGGTAGTTCCTGCGGTAGAACTCCCTGTATGCGTCGAACGTGAGCGAGGGGATGGACTGCGGGTCGCCGCCGGAGACGAACCTGTACGCGTTGTCAGGGTACAACAGCCTGTCCAGCTCGCAGGCGGCGACGGTCTCGGGCTTGGAGAACGCCCCCTTCATCTCGCTGTAGACGATCCCGTTGCGGGAGAGCTCCCCGTCGGCCGAGTCGAGCTGCCAGTGCCAGCCCTCCTGCTCGAATGCCGTCGGCGTCTCGACGCTCAGCGGATGGAACACCGCGTCGAGGTAGACGTCCATGAGGTTGAGGAAGTCCGCACGGTTCCTGGACGCCACGGGGTATGCCGTGTGGTCAGGCGCGGTCCAGGCGTTCAGAAACGTCGCGAACGAGCTCTTGAGGAGCTCCACGAACGGCTCCTTCACGGGGTACTTCCGCGAGCCGCACAGCACCGAGTGCTCGAGGATGTGCGCAACGCCCGTGTCGTCGCCGGGGAGCGTCTGGAACGCGATGGCGAACGTCATGTTCTCGTCGTCGCGGCTCAGCCACGCCAGCTCCGCGCCGTTCTTCTCGTAGACCATGCGCACGAGACGGCCCTCGACGTCGGGGAGCTCGCAGACCGAGACGACCCTGAAGCCGCAGAGCGTGTCGCCTGGCGCGAAGGCGGGCGACACCCCGGGGGCGCCGGCCGCGGCGAACGCCGTCGCCGCGGCGGCCGCCGCGACCGCGCCGTGTATCGCGGAGGCGCCCATCAGACGCCCCCCATCATGAGGGCCGCGATCCTCTTCGCGAACGCCGCGCCGTCAGGCACCGGCGAGCCCTCGGCGACAAGCGCCGAGTCGTAGAGAGTCGACACCGCGTCGGAAAGCGCCGAGCCGGTGAGGGCGGACACCTTCTTGACGAGCGGATGCTCCGCGTTCAGCTCGAGTATCCTCTTCTCCTCCGGGACGGTCTCCTTCATCGCGCGCATCATGCGCGCCATCGACGGGGATATCCCGCCCTCGGACGCCACCAGGCAGCACGGCGAGTCCTCCAGCCGCGTCGAGACGCGCACGTCGGACACCTTCTCGCCCAGCTCCTTCTTCACCGCCTCTATGAACCCCTTCAGCTCGCCTGCCGCCTTATCGTTCGCCTCCTTCTCCGCCTTGCGCTCCTCCTCGGAGCCAAAGGCCACGTCGCCCTTCGCGACGTCCACGAACTTCTTGCCGTCGAATTCGCGCAGCGACTCCGACAGGAACTCGTCCACGGGGTCGCAGAAGAGCAGCACGTCGCATCCGTGCTTCCTCGCGGACTCCAGCTGCGGCGCCCTGCGCGCGTCCTCCTCGCGCTCGGCGACGATGTAGTAGATGTCAGCCTGGCCGGGCGCCATGTCCTTGACGTAGTCCTCTAGGAACACCGTCTTCCCGGCCTCGCCGCGCGCCGTCGGGAACTTGATCAGCTTGTTCAGGCGCTCCCTGTACGTCCAGTCGTTGTACGCGCCCTCCTTCAGCACCGCGCCGAAGCGCCCGAAGAACTCGTCGTAGCGCTTCAGGTCCTTCTTCTTCATCTCCTCGAGGGTGGAGAGGACCTTGGAGGTCACGGCGGCCTTGATCTTCTGGACGACCGCGTCGTCCTGGAGCATCTCCCGCGAGACGTTGAGCGGCAGGTCGCTGGAGTCCACCACGCCCTTCACGAACCTAAGCCACGACGGGAGCAGCATCTCCATGTCGTCGCCGATGAACACGTTGCGCACGTAGAGGGAGAGCCCCCTCTTCTGCGCCGGCATGAAGAGCTCCATCGTCGCCTTCGACGGGAGGAACAGCAACGCCTTGAACTCGACCTGTCCCTCGCCGGAGAACGGGATCGTCTCGAACGGGTCCTCCCAGTCGCGGGTGAGGTGCTTGTAGAACTCGGCGTACTCGCTGTCCTTGACGTCCTTCTTCGGGCGCTTCCAGAGCGCAGTCATCGTGTTGAGCGGCTTGGCCTCGTCCTCAAGGCGGCGCTTCCTGTCGTCCTCCTTCTCGTCGGCCGGGATGTCGATCTGGCGGAAGGTGACGGGGTACGCGATGAAATCGGAGTAGCGGCGGATGATGTCCGCCACGCGCCAGCGGTCGAGGTACTCCTTCTGGTCGTCGCGGAGGTGGAGCATCACGCTTGTGCCGTACCCGTCGCGCTGCGACTCGGAGATCTCGTAGCCGCCGTCGAGAGTGGACTCCCACATGACGGCGCCCTCTCCGCCGCGGCGTCTGGAGACGACGCGCACCCGGTCCGCGACCATGAACGCCGCGTAGAACCCGACGCCGAACTGCCCGATGAGCTCGGGAAGCGAATCGCACCCCTCTAGCGACCGCTTCGCGGCTCCGGCTCCGCCGTCGGGGGATACGCCCTTCTCCTTGAGCGCCTCCCGAAACGCCTTTGTGCCGGAGCTGGCTATGGTTCCGAGGTTCTTCTCAAGCTCGGCGGAGTCCATGCCGATGCCGTTGTCGGACACCATGAGCGTCCCGGCGGACTTGTCAACCGAAATCTCGATCTTCCACTCAGGGTTGTCCTCCGCGATCGACTTGTCGGTGAGCGACAGGAACTTCGCGCGGTCTATGGCGTCGGACGCGTTGGAGACGAGCTCCCTTAGGAATATCTCCTTCTTGGAGTACAGCGAGTTTACCACGAGATCGAGCATTTCCGCGATCTCGGCCTTGAACTGACATTTCTTGTTTTCCATAGCCGCATATTATACCACAACAAGACCTTGTTGTCATAAAACTTTCTTGTCTCGTCAATGAAGCAAAATTGCCTCACCAATGAAGCAAATCCTCTTCGGTGTCTTTCGTACTTGACGAATCGGGAAGAATCCTCTACAGTGTCTTTCGTACCTTTACTACCCAGGAAACCAATCCTCTAAAGTTTCTTTCTTACCTTGACGAACTGGGAAGAATCCTCTACGGTGTCATTCGTACCTTTACTAACCGGAAAACCAATCCTCTACTGTTTCTTTCTTAACTTGACGAACCGGGCTTTGTTGTGACAACACAATTCTCTTCAGAAACCATCAGAATAAAGTGCAAATTTCTCCTTAAGATTTTTCCGCATACAATTCTCATTTTATGGTATAATATATCTGACATGGGGAATAGGACCTATAGACATTCGGCCTACTGGTACGCCTACCACTGCGGCTGGACATACAGCGAGGCAAGGACATACGCCGGGAAATACCTCGACATGCACACATACCGTCCGCGGATTCGCGAACGGACAGGCGGCATATGGAATCGCGAACGGACGGGCGGCATATTGAATCGAGAACGGACGGACGGCCGGTGGGACGGGAAGGACTGGTTCAAGTGGCGCAATGCCGAGAAGCGCTTCGACTCCACCTTCAACCCGCTGCTTCTATGTGCATGCGCAA
>CADCCQ010000067.1 GCA_902799955.1 uncultured bacterium
GTCTACGCCTCCCATCCCCGCTGGCCCTGGCCCTTCGCCCCGCACGATCTCGGCCAGTACCCCCTCGCCAACCAGCAGCGCTACGGCGGCGGCGAGAAGGGGAAGAGGGAATCGCTGCTGATGCCCGTGGAGGAGAGCGGCAACATGATTATCTGCCTCGCCGCGCTTGCGCACGCGGAAGGCACGGCCGAGTTCGCGTCGTACTGGTGGCCAACCGTCACGAAGTGGGCGGAGTACCTCGAGAGGTTCGGCTTCGACCCCGGCAACCAGCTCTGCACGGACGACTTCGCGGGACACCTCGCGCACAATGCGAATCTCGCCGCGAAGTCCATCGTGGCGCTCGCCTGTTATGCCCGCCTCGCGAAGGCTCTCGGTTATGAGGATGTCGCCGCCAAGTACAGCGCCATGGCGAAAGACATGGTGCCAAAGTGGATGGAGGCGGCGAAGGGCGGCGCCGAGGGCGCGTACCGTCTCGCGTACGACCGTCCCGGCACGTGGTCGATGAAGTACAATCTCGTGTGGGACCGCGTGCTGGGTCTCGGGCTCTTCCCGCAGTCAGTCTTCGACGCGGAGGCGAACGCCTACTGTCGCCTCGCGCATCGGTATGGCCTGCCGCTCGACAACCGCAAACCGTACACGAAGACGGACTGGGAACTCTGGTGTGCCTCGCTCACCGGTCGACGCGAATGCTTCGACGCGATCGTCGACCGCGTCTATCGCTTCGCCAACGAGACGCCGAGCCGCGTGGCATTTTCCGACTGGTACTGGACCGACAGTTCCAAATACGTTCACTTCATCGGGCGCAGCGTGATCGGCGGCGTGTTCATGCCGATGCTGTGCGACAAGGCAATGTGGAGCAAGTACGCCTCGCGCGACAAAGCGAAGACGGGCGTCTACGCCCCGCTCAAGGAGCGGGCAAGGTGCAAGGTCATCGCGCCGGAGGGACGTAAGTCCGCAGACATCGTTTGGAAGTACACGTTCGCCAATCCGCCTTATGGGTGGGAGAAGCCGGAGTTTGACGATTCGGGGTGGCAGACGGGCGCGGGTGGATTCGGTGCGCCCGGCACGCCCGGCGCGACGGTCCGCACGAAGTGGAATACGAAGAACATCTGGCTGCGCCGCCACGTGAGACTCGACGCCGTGCCCGCCGAGCCGTTCCTTTCGCTGCACCACGATGATGACACGAAGGTGTGGTTCAATGGCGTGTTGGCTGGCGACTTCCACGGCTATTCGTGCGACTACGAACAGCGGAAGGTGTCCGCCGCCGCCGTGAAGGCGCTCAAGGTCGGCGACAACGTGATCGCCTCGATCACGTACCAGGACTACGGCGGGCAGTACATCGACTACGGCCTCGCCATGGAGGACGATGACGACGCCTTCAACCTCGCGTCGTTCAACATCCGCTGTCCGAGTCCGTCGGATACGGAAAACCATTTCTGGTCCAACCGTTTCCCGTATGTCGTCCAGGTGATCAACGACCGTCGTTTTGACATCGTGGGAATGCAGGAGCTCGCGCCCAAACAAAGAAAATACCTCGACGAGGCGCTGGGCGATGGCTGGGGACGCATCGGCATCGGACGTCTGCCGGGCGACCAGGGCGAGTCGATGACCATCTACTACCGTAAGGACAGGTTCGAGTGCCTTGACACGGACACCTTCTGGCTCTCCGAGACGCCGCGCACGCCGGGCTCGAGGTCGTGGGACACGGCCTGCCCGCGCTGCTGCACGTGGGGGCTTTTCCGCGACAAGCGCACGGGGAGGAAGTTCCGCTACTACAACACCCACCTCGACCACGTCAGCAACGAGGCGCGGGTGAGAGGCATGAGGGTGCTTCTCGCCGAGATGCGCCGCCTCTCGCAGGGCGAGACGGTGTTCCTGACGGGCGACATGAACGCGCACTACAAGCACGTCCCGGCGGAAGACCGTGCACGTCTCGAGGCTGGCGGAGGCCCCGTCATTGACGACCCCGAGACGATCGGTGGCCCGATTGCCGCCGCGCTGCACACGCTCTACGACACGCGCCTCAGGAGCGAGGCGCCGCACGAAGGGCCGCTCTTCACCTTCAGCGGCTACAGGCCGAGCAACGTATGCCTCATCGACTTCATCTTCGCGACGGGCAACGTGCGCGTGCTGCGCCACGTCACGTGCAACGAGCGTCCGAACGGAATCCACCCCAGCGACCACGACGCCGTGATGGCGCGTATCGTCATCAAGTAACCGGAAGGCAGACAAATGATGCGCGACAAGCGACGTTTCCTTTCGACGCTGATCGTTATAGCGGCGATGTTCCCACATGCCGATGCCAAGACCAGATGCGTCTGGCTCGACCCGGGGCGTGTCGAGCTGTCCACGCCAATCGAGGTCGGCGCGGGCGAGAGTCTCGTCCTCGCCGGGCGCGGTCCGGGGCGTACCGTTCTTTCCGGCGCGAAGAGACTGGACAAGGTGGCGTTCGAGAAGGGTGCTGACGGCGTGTGGCGCACGTCGCTCGACGAGGCGAAACCAATCGACACCCTCTGGATTGACGGACGGCGCATGGACATGGCGCGCTTCCCGAACAGGCGTCCCGGCGGCGTGATATTCGGAACATGGCGCCTCAATGACGGCGGGCGGCACGACACGACCTCAGACCCACTTGACGCCGGGCATGTCGCGAAGTGGCGTGATCCCTCCGGCGCGTACTTCCACGCGCTTCACACCGGACTTTGGGGCGACATGCACTGGCGCGTCACTGGCAAGAAGGGCGCGGGAACGCTGGCGCTGGAGGGCGGCTGGCAGAACAACCGCCCTACGGGTCCCCATCCCCGATACCGCTTTATTGAGAACGTGCGCGAGGAACTAGATGCACCTGGGGAATGGTTCTACGACGTCGCCGCGAAACGGCTGATGGTGATTCCGTTCGAAGGGCAGAAGCTGGACTGCGTGACGGTCGAGTACGCGCGCCTCGCGTCGCTTGTCAGAATATCCGGTGCCGACTCCTCGCATCCCGCCGGAGACGTCGTCATCTCGAACATAGTCTTCACGGGCACGACGCGCACTTTCATGGAGAACAAAGAGCGAATGTTCCGCAGTGACTGGACAATATGCAGAAAGGCGTCCGTTGAGTTCGCGAATGCGCGCAACTGCCTCGTGACGGACTGCGCCTTCAGGGATCTGGGCGGGAATGCGATAACCGTCAGCGGATATGCGTCGAATGTCGCCGTGACTAACTGTTCGTTCACCGAGATTGGCGCGAACGGAATCGTCTTCGCCGGGTTGACAAACTGCGTGAGGAACCCCCTGTTCAACTATTCGAGCGTCCCGGACTACGAACGCCTCGACCGGACGCCCGGCCCCGCGAGCGAGGACTATCCCCGCGACTGCGTGGTCGCCGACTCTCTTTTCACCCGCACGGGACGCCACGAGAAGCAGACCTCGCCCGTCACGATTTTCGCGGCGCGGCGCATAACGATTCGCGACTGTACGATGTTCGACGTGCCGCGAGCGGCGGTGAACATCGGCACGGGCGCCTTCGGCGGACACGTCGTGGAAGGCTGCGACATGTTCGACACCGTCAACGAAACGGGCGACCACGGCAGCTTCAACAGCTGGGGGCGCGACAGGTTCTGGACGTCGTCGCTGTCCACTATGGACAAGGTTGTATCCGGCGACGTCGCCCTCGCCCGCCTAGACGCATGCGAAACGACGGTGCTGCGCGGCAACCGCGTGCGGTGCGACCATGGCTGGGACATCGACCTTGATGACGGCTCGACGGGATATCTTATCGAGGACAACTTCTGCCTGAAGGGCGGGATCAAGCTGCGCGAAGGGTATTCGCGCGTCGTGCGAGGGAACTACGTCCTGAACAACGGGCTTCATCCGCATTGCTGGCTGAAGGATTCTCACGACGTCGTCACGAACAACGTGTTCTTCGCGCCGCCGTGCCCGGCCGGGCGTATGATATACTGGGGCGAGCGGATTTCTCCAAATACGATGGCGTCCGTACCTCCGCCCGCTCCGCCGAAGCGGCGCTATGGCGTGCGGTCACCTCGTCTGTGCGAGTTTGGAATGTACCGCGAGCCGGAGATCGACGCGCCCCGTGCCGTCAAGGTCCCGCCGAGGGACAAACCGGTGCCTTGGCGCGGGATGTCCGTGAGGCGCATCGACCCCGTGAACGAGTTCTCCGCATTCGGCACGACGCCGGACATGGCGGGCTTTGTCGTCGAAGGCGCGGCGGTTGCGCCGTTCGAGCCGAACGACCTCGTCCTCGGCAGGGAGCTGCCGGCGCCGGGCGCGGCGACCGTGGAGGTCTTCCGCCGCCAGCGGCGCCTGATGCTCGAGCTGCGTTGAGGGGCGAGGCGCGAAGAGGCCCGCCGCCTCCGCAGGCTCCCGCCTACCGGAACTCCAGTCCGCCGCCGCCCGCGGTGACGTGGATGGTCGCGCCGGGCGGATAGTCGCCTGCGACGATCTTCCGCGCGATCGGCGTCTCAAGGTCGCGCTGCACCGCGCGCTTCACCGGACGCGCCCCGTAGGCGGGGTCGTAGCCGTCCTTCGCGATTACGTCGAGCGCCTTGTCGTCGATGTCGAGCGCGAGCTCCTGTTCGCCGAGCCTCTTCGCGAAGTCGGCTATCTGCAACGAGACGATCTTGCGGATCTGTTCCTTGTTGAGAGGGTCGAACTCCAGGATTTCGTCGAGGCGGTTCAGGAACTCGGGGCGGAAGAGGTCCTTCAGCGAGTCGCGCGGCGCGTTGGACGTCATGATTATCACGGTGTTCTTGAACGACACGGTGCGCCCGTGGCTGTCGGTGAGGCGTCCGTCGTCTAGGACCTGGAGCAGCATGTTGAACACGTCCGGGTGCGCCTTCTCGATTTCGTCGAGGAGGACGACGGAGAACTGCTTGCGCCTGACGGCCTCGGTCAGCTGTCCGCCTTCCTCGAACCCGACGTATCCGGGCGGTGCGCCGACGAGGCGCGACACCGCGAACTTCTCCATGTACTCGGACATGTCGAGGCGCACCATCGCGTTCTCGTCGTCGAAGAGCTCCTGCGCGAGGGCCTTCGCCAGTTCCGTCTTCCCTACGCCCGTGGGGCCGAGGAACAGGAACGCGCCGACGGGACGCTGGCGGTTCTTGACGCCTGCCCTAGACCTGAGGACCGCGTCGGCCACGGCGTCCACGGCCTTGTCCTGTCCTATCACGCGCTTGTGAAGAGTGTCCGACAGTCGCATCAGCTTTTCGCGCTCGCCTTCCAGGAGCTTCGTGACGGGGATGCCGCTCCAGCGCGCGACGACCTCGGCGATTTCATCTGCGGTCACCTCCTCGCGCAGCAGCGCCCCGGCGCCTTTGCGCGCCATCTCCTCCTCGTGCGCCTTGAGCTGCTTCTCGAATTCGGGGATCACGCCGTATTTGTAGCGCGCCGCCGTCGCGTTGTCGCCGCGCGTCAGCGCGATTTCGTACGCGTTCTTCGCCTCGTCCAGCTTGGCGCGGACGCTTCGCACCTCCTCGAGCGCGGACTTCTCCGCCTTCCACTGCGCGGTCATCGCGTCGGATTTCGCCTTGAGTGACTTCAGCTCCGCTTGAAGCTCCTCGAGCCGCTTCTTAGAGGCGTCGTCCTTCTCCTTCTTCAGCGCGATTTCCTCGATCTCGAGGCGGCGGACGTGCCGCGAGATCTCGTCGAGCTCCTGCGGACACGAGTCCATTTCGGTTCTGATTCTGGCGCATGCCTCGTCGAGGAGGTCGATTGCCTTGTCTGGCAGGAAGCGGTCCTGGATGTACCGGGAGGAGAGCGCGACGGCGTTAACGATCGCCTCGTCGCGGATATGGACGTTGTGGTACTTTTCGAAACGGTCCTTTATTCCGCGCAGGATCGAGATTGCATCCTCCTCTGACGGTGGCTCGACCATGACGGGCTGGAAGCGGCGCTCGAGCGCGGCGTCCTTTTCCATGTACTTGCGGTACTCGTCTAGGGTCGTGGCGCCGACGCAGTGCAGTTCGCCGCGCGCCAGCATGGGCTTCAGCATGTTGCCGGCGTCGGACGACCCCTCGGTCTTGCCTGCGCCGACTATGGTGTGAATCTCGTCGATGAAGAGGATTATTCGGCCTTCGGACTCCTTGATCTTCTTCAGGACGGCTTTCAGGCGTTCCTCGAACTGGCCTCTGTACATGGCGCCGGCCATGAGGGCGGTCATGTCGAGAGAGAACACGGTGCGATCCTTCAGTCCGTCCGGCACGTCGCCGCGGTTTATGCGCTGGGCGAGGCCCTCGACGATGGCGGTCTTGCCGACGCCTGGTTCGCCGATGAGGACGGGGTTGTTCTTGGTCTTTCTTGAGAGGATACGTATAACATCTCGTATCTCCGTATCGCGGCCGATCACGGGGTCGAGCTTCCCAGCCCTGGCGAGGGCCGTCAGGTCGGTACCATATTTCTCCAGGCACTTTTCGTTGTCTTCTGGTGGTTCGTAAGTAGCGTTCATATATTTTTTCCTTTCTTTAGGGAATTCGTTCCTGTTTAGCGGATACTTTCTTCATTCCTTTTGAGAGTTTCTTCCTGCATTTCACGCGGTACTATCGCATTTCACACGGCACTATTGCATTTCTCGCAGCACCATCGCATTTCTCATGGCACCTCCACCTTCACACGGCACCACCGCATTTCTCATGGTACATCCGCATTTACATGGCACCACCGTATTCACACGACGTTATCGCATTTCACGCAGGACTGCACAATCTATTAGCAAATTCAATGCCAACCATAAAATTCAAGATGATCGCCAAAATTCAGCGCCATATTGTCACGACAAGCGACATTCTGACTCGCACAGCTTCATTTCTGTGGGGACTGTCCCCACAAAAGATTCAGCCGTCTACGGCCATTTCTGTGGGCATTTGCGGGGACTGTCCCCACAGGGGTACACATTGGTTCCTGCGTGGATTTGGCGTGATTGATGCCCCTGTGACGAAAGTTATCGTTAACAAAAATTAACGATAATGTAACGTTCATGTAACACTTCTTTCACTGGAATTTGCTATCATATCTTCGTGCCGAGGATGGCGCAATCGAAACAAGTCAAATAACATTGAAAGGAGAATGAAATGGCCAGGACAAAACGTATAAAGTCGGACAGGAGCGCATGCTATCATGTGATGTCCCGCATAGTGGGGGAGTACTACCTGCTCAAGACGGACGAGGCGAAGGAGGCGCTGCTGGACTCTCTTCACCGCGCCGCCGTGTTCAGCGGCGTGGACGTCGCGGGCTTCTGCATCATGGACAACCATTTCCACGTGTGCTGCCAGCTGCCCAAGAGGGATCCCGGCGCGGTTCCCGACGAGGAAGTCCTGAGAAGGGCGGAGTACGTCAAGGGGAGGGATGGCTTCAGGCGGATGATGGTGGAGCTTGACGCGCTTAGGGCTTCCGGCGACATAGACGGCTACAACGAAAGGCTGAGGGCACTCAGGGCCAGGATGTACGACATCAGCCAGTTCGTCAAGACCTTCCTGGAGGTGTTCAGCAGGCGCTTCCGCGAGCAGACCGGCTATGTCGGCCGGCTATGGGGGGACCGGTTCAAGAGCGTGCTGATGAAGGACACCGCGCAGTTCCGCAGATGCCTCAAGTACATAGCGCTCAACCCCGTGAGGGCGGGGATGGTGAACAGGATCGTCGCCTACGCCTGGAACACGCAGGGCGCGGCGAGGAGGGGCGACGAGTTCGCGAAGCGGTGCCTCGCCTGGGGCATGGCGTTCGCAGGCGGGGACTGCCTGGTGGAGGTGTGGATGCTGAGGCGATGCGTGCAGATGTCGGCCGGGAAGATACTCGGCAGCGCGGCCTTTGTCGAGGAGGCGATAGCCAGGTACGTGGCGGGGCTGCGGTCGGGGAGGCTGAGGGCGAGGCTCGTCGCGGACGGGATGTACTCGTCGCATGGGCACAGGCTTGCGAAAAAGGCGATGGCGGAGGCCTGATTTCTCTTGAAACACCAACTGCGGGGACTGTCCCCGCAAGAGTTTGTGCTTGCATTTACACTCTAAATATGGCATAATAATCCACAGAACACCTAAAGGAGGGTTCCAAAGAGAACGGCAATATGAAGATGTTGATGCTATGCGCCTTCGCGGCTGTACTGCCAACATCGTCTGAAGGCTACAAGAAAGAACAACCAGTCTAGATGAAAGACGCTTCTACATCGCCATTCATCACAACAGCCTTCCTTGAAAACAAGGAACGGCTAAAGTGCCTTGCCGTTCGTAGGATGCAGCCTCAGTTGGCCAACATACTCTCTGTGGACGATATCCTGCAGGAGGTTTTCATCGCCGCCCAGAGGCGGAGGTTCTTCTTTGAATCCAGAGCCGACGTGCCTGTTTACTTCAAATTCCGTCTCATCCTACTTCAAGTCATTGCGGAATCCGAAAGACGCCATCTGGGAGCCCAAAAGCGCGATGTTGGAAAGGAACTTCGTATTGATGGGGCTACGCCAGACGAGTTTTCCGCACATATTGAGACGCTTGCGGTGGACGCGCCATCGCCCGCTACACAACTTGCGGATGATGAACGGCGAGCCTTGCTTAGGCATGTAATTGGCGAGCTTGCCCCTAATGACAGGAAAATCCTGACTCTACGCCATTTCGATGGACTTTCCAACCAGGAATGCGCAAGTGTCCTTTCCATTGATCCCAAGGCTGCCAGCATACGTTACGCTCGTGCGCTTGTGCGTCTACGAGAAAGATTGGCAGACTATTCGGAGTTCAAGGCATGAATAACGAGTCCGATACATTTGATGACCTTCTCGATACCTATCGGGAGATGGTGCATGTAGGGAGTGTCCCCACGCCGGAGGATAATTATGAATGATGCGGCTGAAACATTCGACGATGTACTCAATGCCTATCTGGATATGATTCGTGCGGGGACTGTCCCCACAACAGGTGGGGACAATGCGGGGAGTGTCCCCACGCCAGAGGAGTATGCCGCGGCACACCCTGAGTTTGCCGATGAACTGCGCGAAAGTCTGCCGTTGCTGCTGGAGATGGAGCGGATTGGTGCATCGTATGACGCCCCGACGATGTCTGAGGAGACTGTCCCCGACTTTTCTGGAACCGACTTCAGGATAATCCGAAGGATCGGAAGTGGTGGAATGGGGGTCGTGTACGAGGCCCTGCAGCTTTCGCTCGACCGGAAAGTCGCCCTCAAGATGCTTTCGCCAGCACGGCCCGTTGAGGACAACGCAATCAAACGACTGGAGAACGAAGCCCGCATAATCGCCCAGCTATACCACCCGAACATCGTCAAGGTGCATACCGCCGGGCATGTCGGAGGAACGTTCTACTATGCGATGGAACTGCTTTCGGGGACAGACCTCGCAAGCAACCCCCCAGCGACGCCGCAGGAGACGGCACGTATAGGTATGGAAGCGCCGCTCGTGCGCTTGCGTATGCGCATGGATGCGGCGTGCTCCACTGCGACATCAAGCCGTCCAACCTCTTCCGGGATGTCGACGGCGCACTGAAGATAGGGGACTTCGGGCTCGCGTTTTCGCTTGAGGACTGCGTTGGCGTCACTTCAGCCCGTGACGGCACGCGGCGCTATATGGCGCCCGAACGGCTCGCGCGGCATGAGATGGGGTTCGCCTCCGACCAGTACGCACTCGGCGCCACGCTCTACGAGTTCCTGGCCAAGCGCCCATTCAATAGTAATAGTGCGGAGTCCGCGCAGCGCTCCGTATTCCCGAGCGACATTGACCCTGGACTTCGCGCAATCATTGCCAAAAGCTTGGCAGACGAGCCATCCGAACGGTATCCATCGATGTCCGACATGGCCGATGATCTTGCAAATTACCTAGGGAACCGCCCGGTTATGGCAGCGCGTCCATCGTTCCTTCGGCGCGCGCTGCTGTGGGCGCGGCGGGACAAGTTCCGCGCCGCAGCCTGCATTACCGCCGCGGTCTGCGCCGCCGGATTCGTCGTCGCTTTGGCGATAGGGTTCGTGAGCGCGCGCCGCGCAATGCTGCGTGCGCGGGCGAACGCACAAGTGGCAAACAACGCCCTTGGCGTCGTATTCAGGCACGTCGCGGACCAGCCGCCGTCACCCAAAGACGCACAGTTTCTAAACGACCTGCTCCCATACTACGAAAGCATCTCCGATGATGCGCAGATGCCCGATGCCAATCGCGCCGCCGTTTATGACATTCTCTCCAAATGCGCGCTTCGCAGCGGCAAGTACGAGCTTGCCGAGAAATTTCTACGGGAGTTGGCGGCGGCCAACGGCAACTATGACCCTGATGTCCAGAGCCGCCTTGCAATCGCCGTCATGAAGCAGGGCCGTAAACAGGAGGCGGACGCCATCTGGAACGGAATTGCGACGAGGTTCGCCTCCGGCGGCACGCCTGACGAACGGGCCGTGGCGGCGCGCGCCCTCATTAACACGGCAGATGGACCGGAATCTCCCAATAACAAACGCGCGTTTGACATAATCGCCAGCATTCTGCGCACGTCCCCAGACAATGCGAAGGCACGTTTCGAGTACGCCCGACTGCTCCTTGACGAATGCCCATTTGCAATGGCTGAGCCGATTCCAGGTATCCCATCGAATCCCATAGATCTCTTCGCAGCACTCGAAAAGCAGGATCCGGGGCGTACCTTTTATGCGATTCTCCACGTCCAAGCTGTCTACAAGACGCTTCAGAAGAAGATGCGCAACAAGGAGACAGTCGACGACGCTTCCGCCGCACATACCCTTGAACTAGCCGAAAAGCTCTATATGCGGTTCGCCAACCATCCAGGCGTGGCCTACCTCGTCTTCCGCACAAGGCGTCTTTATCTCATGTATATGCGGCACAATTCCCCACCGCCGCACCAGGCACGAGAGCAGGGTCGCTTCGACGAGTTCTGCCTTGGTGTATTCAACTCGTCCGAAGTGCCAGAACAGGACAAGGAGTCCATACTCGAAGCACAGCTCGACAGCCTTGCCGAGCATGCCGACTCGACGCGCAGGTTCAAGCACCGCGCCAAGCTTGTCGAGGACGAAATCAAGAAGTTCACCGGCGCACGAAAAGCGGAGTTCGAGGAACGCTACCAGGACCTCAAGGAGTCTCAGCCAGAGGGGCGGTAGAGGGGTAATCCGTGGGGACAGTCCCCGCAAAGAGTGGATAATTTGTGGGGACAGTCCCCGCAGAAGTGGGGGAATATGAGGTGTTTTGTGCGGGATTGGCGCATAATTTGAGAGTTTCGGGATCTGGGATGGGTTGGTGGATTAAATTCATTGTTCATTTTTCCTCTCATTTGTGATATAATACTTGAAAATGCACATCCTGACGAAGAGGAAAGATGTACGGAGGTAGAAACAACAAGGTTTTGTTGTGGCTTAATACTTGTATGTGTACGTTCTGACGAAGAGGAAAGATATACGGAAGCCATGACAACAAAGTTTTGTTGTGGTATAATTCTATTGCCGCGATGGGTGGCGAGGAATAAAAACAAGAGTCATAAAATGATGCCGCGATGGGCGGCGGGGAACAAAAAACAGGAGTGATGAAATGAAAACAACGAGAGGAAGGGCGTTCGCGGCGGCGGCGGCCGTCGCGCTGATGGCAACGGTTGCGATTGCACAAGCCAAGTACGATGACACCGGGAAGAAGCTGTTCGTGCAGTGGGACCCGGGGCTGCAGAAGCCGGCTATATGCTATGTGCTCGACCCGGGGTGGACCGGCATGGGCCGAATAATGTGGAATATGCGCGCCGACACCAAGTTCTTGATGATGACGATCCTCGCCTCGCCGGAGAAGCACCAGATTGTTGAGACAGTCGGCCCGATGCTGATGCAAAGCGAGATCCTCACGCCGCAGAGGCTGCTGGAGTTCCAGAACCCCGACGTCATGGCGCAGAACTTCGCCGCCGACCTCAACAAGAATATCCTCGTGCCCGGGCTTTCCGACATCGTGGCGACCGGCGGAAAGTTCACGAAGGACGCCTCCCCGCTTGCAAAGGCGAGCGGCAAAGGGTATGAGACAGGGACGGGGCTTACCCAGGTAAGCGTCTTCGGATTCGAGGCGTCGCTCGCCTGCAACTACGGCGGAGTCAGATGCGAGGGGACGTACCTGACGTCGTTCGCCGTGGCGATAACCTCCGCGCCGCATCCAAGAGTCCCCAAGGTCTGCAACTACACGCGCGCGGAGCAGCTACTCGTGATAGCCCCGCCCGGCAAGCAGATGGACGCGCTTCGCAACGGCGGGAAGATGTTCGCCTCTGCGTTCGTCAACCGCGCATGGTCCACGCAGCGCGACGGGACTCTGGCCGCACTTATAAAGGGAACCCAGCTGGGGCGCGAGGCTGGATGGAACATCTGGATGCAGTCGCAGGCCGAGACGTCCGCGACGCTGGACCGCGTGCGCAAGGGGCTCAGCGAGCAGATCCGCGACGTGATGACAGTCGACAATCCGTTTGATCCTGAAAAGAAGGTGGAGCGTCCGGCGTTCTTCAAGAACTCGTGGATCAACTCGCGGCAGGACATGATGATCCTCAGCGACAATTCGCTGGAGCCCAACATCATTCGCGGGCTTATGGAGCAGGGCGAGTGGTTGCCGATGAAATGACGAAATGTGTGTAGCGCCGCGTGGTTGCGCGGCGCGAGAAAAAGTTGTTCAGGTTGTTTCCAAAAGAACGTATAGGCAAATGAAGAGTTCAACAGGAGGGATGCCACAATGAAAGGGAACGGTCTTTGGCTTTTTGCGTTCGCCGCCGCGGTCTGCGCGGCTGGCGGATGTCGCACGACGACGGACGCGCTGTCGCTCTGGAGCGACGGCGCGCCCTCGAAGCGCGCCATCGTCGAGTACGTCGACGCGGTGACGGACGAGAAGTCGCCCGACTTCATCCCGCCGGAGCGGCGCATCGCGGTGTTCGACCTCGACGGGACGCTCTTCTGCGAGACGAACCCGACTTACTTCGACTGGCAGCTCTTCGAGCGCCGCGTCCTCGAGGACCCGACCTGCCAGGCTTCGGAGAAACTGAAGGCGGCAGCCCGCACGTCGCGCGAGAAGGGGGTATTCCCGCCGCTCGGCAACGACCGCGAGCGCATGACCGCCGAGGCGTACAAGGACGTGCATCTTGACGAACTCACAGCGATAATCCGCAAGTTCGCAGAGGAGCCAGATCCCAGGCACCCCGGAATGAAGCGCGGCGAGCTCTTCTACCTCCCGATGGTGCAGCTCGTCGAGTACCTCGCTTCGAAGGGCTTCGCCGTGTATGTCGTCAGCGGGTCGGAAAGGTTCATCGTGCGCGCGTTGGTGTGCGGCAGGCTGCCGGTTCCGCCGTGGCGCGTGATCGGGTCGGACTACACGATCGTCTCGAGGACGCAGAACGGCAAGGACGGCCTTTTCTACGTGTTCGGGAAGAACGACGTCCCGATCCTGGACGGGACGCAGATCGTGAAGAACCTCCAGATGAACAAGGTATCGGCGCTCATCCGCGAGATCGGCGTGAAGCCGGTCCTGTCGTTCGGCAACAGCCACACGGACGCCAGCATGGCGAACTACGTCATCGGCGGGAACGAATACAGGGCGGCGGCGTTCATGGTCATGTGCGACGACATGAAGCGCGAGAACGGCAACGCCAAGAAAGCCGGCGACATGAAGCGAGAGTGCGCCGAGAACGGGTGGATCCCGATCTCCATGCGCGACGACTGGAAGACGATCTACGCCAAATAGCGACGGTTGTCAGTCGGCGTCGGCGCTAGGTTTGGCGTCGGCGTCAGAATCGGGGCTGGCGTCGGAAGGAGAGTTGGAGAGCTTCTGGAGGAGCTTTCCGAAGAGCCACAACAGCGTGACGGCCAGGATGGTCTGTGCCCAGCCCAGGCTGATGTGCCATGCGTCGCCGAGGATCACCTCTCCGTAGCTGCGGAACAGCAGGATGGTGACGATGAGGCGTATGGTGTTGGCGACGATCACGCAGGGCAATATCGAAAACCACTGGAGGAGCCGCAGGAAGAAACTCTTCTGCATCATCACGGCAAAGACTATTCCCACGATGACCAGCCCGCCGAGCTGTTCGATGCCGGAGCACGCGTCGGTGACGGCGATTTCCCTTCCCTCGGCGAGGATGTTGATGGACGTGCGTTCGGCGACCACCTCGACCCCGACGAACTTGAGGAACGCGACGGATATATGCGTCGCCATCAGCCGTAGCGGATAGCTCAGCGCAAGCATCACCGTCTCCAACATGGCCTAGACCCTCACTTGTTCCTGAGGAAGCTGGCCAGACGCCGCTTGGCGGCGTCCTTACCGTCCGGCCCGATTGCAGTGGATATCTGGTAGGTGTGCCAGCGGGACGAAGAGCTGAAGAGCCGGCGGAAATGCAGGAAGCTGCCGGTCGAGCGCTCGTTGTTGGAGTACCATATCCAGACGAGAAGCTTGCCCGATACGGAGTCCACCTCGGCCTCAGTCACCGAGAACTTCTCGTCCCTGACGTCGGGAATGGTGGCGATGTGCTCCGAGACGATGCGCCATCCCTGGGAGCGGAGGCAGTGCGTCGCGGGGTGGACCTCGTGTACGTCGTTGCCGATCTCGACAGAGAGGACCATCACGGAGTTGGAGATGTTCTCGTACCTGAACTGCCGCGCCTTGCTGGTACGGAAGAGGAGTGAGTTGGCCGGCTCCTCGCGCCCGAGCATCCCGACCTGTGAGTCGACGGTGAATTCAGGGGCGTATGCGGCATTTGGCGTCGCGGCGAACGCGGCGTATGCGTTGCCGAGCCAGTAGAGGGAACCGGGAACGGCGAGCACCGCGCACACCGCGGCGGGCGCGAGCATGATTCCGGAGACGCGTCCGTAGAGCGCCCATGCCGCAGTCCAGAGAATCAGCACGGAGGAAATGAGCTGCACAGCGTTCATGCTCCAGACGATTCCAATGACATAGAGGATGCAGGGCAGGACCATCAGCTTGAGCGAGCGCGACTGCGCAAGCGGCTTCACTGTGAGGAATCGCCAGTAGAGCTTCGCGACAACGGCGATGAACACGAAGATCAGAGAAAGCGTTCCGTAGAGGCCGAGGTGGATGCGGTCGATTGGCGACGACACCCAGGCCCTCTCCAGGTACATCACCTTTACTGCAAACGGGATGGCGGCCAGCGCCAGAAGCAGAAGTTTAACGGGATTTCGTTTCAGCATACCATTTCCTGATTAATTTTAGCCCCTTGTCGTTGGGGAAACGTTTTTCGGCGGCCTCCAGGTCCCTTTCGTTGAGGCTGTTGTTGTCGAGTTTCGCCATAAAGGAGACCCTGAGCAGATCGAGGTCTGGTTCGCCGTCGGCCAGGACGAGGTCTGCGAGGCTTGCGAGCTGCTTGAGCGGAAGCTTGTTCGGGAAGTGCGCAGCGATGAAGTTCTTCACGGCCAGGCGTCCGCGCAGGGGGAAGTCGAGGAGCTTGGGCATTTTCCTGAGGTCCTCGTAGGCGGACGCGACGCGGTCTGGGTCATCGCCCAGCGACGCGGACTCCAGGCGCATGAGCCGGGAGAGGGGAGTCCTGAAGTAGTCTTCCGTAGTCAGGGCCTTCGCGGTGGCGAGTTTGTTGGTGTCGCTTGTCGTCCATGCGATGAGGGCTTCGCAGTAGTAGTCGAACGCAACGGACGAAACCTTAGTGTTAGCCGGGCAGTCGGCCTGGATCTCCGGAATCAGGTCGTCGCGCTTGGCGAGTGCGCACCATTCCGCGGCGAAGACGAGCAGACGCGGTATCGGGAAGCGCTTCAGGAAGGGGCGGGCGAGCGTCAGCGCCTCTGCCAGCCGCCCGTTTTGCACTTCTAGGTCGATTAGAAGGGGGGTTGCCGCGAAGTAGTTGAGGTTCGTCGCTTCCGTGTAGCAGGCTCTTGCCATTTCGACGGCGCCAGTGGCGCTGTGTATGTTGGCGTCCACAAGCAGCTCTTCGAATCGCCGCTCGTCGTCAGTCAGCGACGTCTCTAGCGGCAGGGAGTTGGTATAGGACATGACTCCCTTGAAGTCCCTGACGCGTATAAGGGCGTGGAAATGCTCCTTCTTGTATTCCTCGTTGAACGGGTTGAGGGAGACTAGGCGCCTCCAGTATTCCGCCGCCAATGGTGGATCGTCCTGCTCCATCGCCTTGTGCGCGAGCTTGAGGAGCGCGTCTTCGTTGTTGGGGTCGCCACCCCTGTCATATTTTGCAAACAGTACCAGGAAAACAAGGAATGAGAGCGCGAGTACGCCCCCGATTACTATCAATGCTATTTTCTTCTTGTCAAACGTCATAAGTTTAGCAATTTTAGTTCAATAGTTTCTGTTTCTCCTTTTGCATTTCAAAGGTAGTATATCATATCATGTATGATTAATCAACCCCTGAAAGCTAAAAATTTCAATCAAAAATCTGAAAGATTTCTGCAAGTCGACTGGATGGTACAATGTGGCGAAAAAACGAAAGACGGGAGCGCACGAGCGTTCCCGTCCTCTGTTGACGCGGTTGTTGCCGTCAACCGCCAGTGCCTTGGCTGCTATTACGCGCGGCGCTTGCGAAGCTTCATGGAGCCGGCGCCGAGCCCGCCGATGAGGAGGGCCGCCAGCGCGCCAGGAAGCGGGGCGCCAGTCGGGGTCGTCGAGGCGGGCGTCGCCGAGATCTCGATCTTCATCCAGCCGCCGTTGCCCGTCTGGTAGGAAGAACCGGAGATGTAGTCCACGAACGTGCCCGTGTC
>CADCCQ010000068.1 GCA_902799955.1 uncultured bacterium
AGAAGCAGCGGGTTGAAGGTGGAGTCGAAGCGCTTCTCGGCATTGCGCCACTTGAACCAGTCCTTCCCGTCCCACCGGCCGTCCGGCCGTTCGCGATTCAATATGTCGCCCGTCCGTTCACGATTCCATATGCCGCCTGTCCGTTCGCGAATCCGCGGACGGTATGTGTGCATGTCGAGGTACTTCCCGGCGTATGTCCTTGCCTCGCTGTATGTCCAGCCGCAGTGGTAGGCGTACCAGTAGGCCGAATGGGTATAGGTCTTTTTTGCCATGTCAGATACATTATACCATAAAATGAGAATTGTATGCGGAAAAATCTTAAGATGGGATTTGCTCACTTTTCTGATTGGTTATGATGAGAATTGTGCTGTCATGGTTGCTTTACATTGGCAAGGTTGTATTTGGCGAATTTTTGCTCACCATTTGGCGGTGATTTGTGATATACTATTTATTTATGAGAATCTTGACTGGGATACAGCCTTCGGGCAAGCTCCACTGGGGCAACTACTTCGGCGCGATGAAGTCGATGTTCGACCTTCAGGAGAAGGGCGAGGACATGTTCATGTTCATCGCGAACTTCCACGCAATGACGACGGTGCGCGACGGCGAGACGCTGCGCGCTGCGACGCGCGACGTCGCGCTCGACTACCTCGCCTGCGGAATCGACCCGGAACGTACCGTCATGTACCGCCAGAGCGACGTCCCCGAGGTCCAGGAGCTCGCCTGGTACCTCTCGTGCCTAACGCCGATGGGCCTCCTCGAGCGCTGCCACAGCTACAAGGACAAGATGGCGCACGGCTTCGAGGCGACGCACGGGCTCTTCGCCTACCCGGTGCTGATGGCGGCCGACATCCTCATCATGAATTCCGACCTCGTCCCGGTCGGCAAGGACCAGAAGCAGCACCTCGAGGTGACGCGCGACCTCGCGCAGAAGTTCAACAACGCATACGGCGAGATATTCAAGCTCCCCGACGCCTACATCCCGGAGACGGTCGCGACGATCCCGGGCACCGACGGGCAGAAGATGTCCAAGAGCTACCACAACACCATCGAGCTGTTCGATCCGTCGGTCAAGAAGAAGGTGATGGGCATAGTCACCGACTCGACTCCGATGGAGGCGCCGAAGGAGCCGGATGGCAACTCGATATACGAGCTCTACAAGCTCTTCGCGACGCCAGACGAGGTCGCGGACATGGCGGCGAAGTTCCGCGCCGGCGGCTACGGCTACGGCCATGCGAAGAAGGCGCTCCTCGAGGCGTACCACAGGCTCTTCGACCCGTTCCGCGAACGGCGCGACGAGCTTGCGCGCGACCCCGCGAAGCTGGAGGACATCCTGGCGGAAGGCGCGAGGAAGGCGCGCGCAGCCGCCGCGCCGACGATGGAGAAGGTTAGAAGGGCAGTGGGTCTTTGACCGCGTCGCCAGGGTCGGGATGGTATGAAGGTCGTCTCTCTTGCGAGCGGAAGCGGTGGCAATGCGTATTTCGTCGAGTCCGGGGGCTCGGCCCTTCTTGTGGACTGCGGGATAAGCGGACGGGAGCTTGCCTGCCGGTGCCGGCGCGCCGGGGTTGACATCGGGCGCATCGGCGCGGTCGTTGTCACGCACAACCACATCGACCACGTGAAGGGCCTTTCCGCCGTCCGCAAACGCCTGCCGAACGCCGCGATCTTCGCGAACATGATGACGGCCGAGACAGCGTCCATGGTCGCGGGAATCGAAGAAACTGACTTCGCCATCTTCGAGAACGGACAGGAGTTCCAGGTCGGGCCTTTCTCGGTGACGGCTTTCCCGATACCGCACGACGTGCCGGATCCCGTGGGCTTCGTAATCCGAGCGGAGGGCGTCACGTACTTCCACGCGACGGACGTCGGAGCGCCGCTGGACTCCATCGGCACGCGCCTCGCGGAGGCGGACGTCGCCACGCTGGAGTCGAACCACGACCCCGTGATGCTCGCGCGCAGCTCCAGGGCGGAGAGCCTGAAGCGCCGCATCCGCGGCCCAAGGGGGCATCTCGCGAACTGCGATTCCGCCGACCTGGTGCGCCGCTTCGCTTCGCGCCGCCTCAGGAAGCTTTTTCTCGCGCATCTTTCGCAGGAGTGCAACACGCCGCAGCTCGCCGAGGACGAGATGCGCCGTGCGCTCGCCGACGCCGGCCTCGGCGGCGTCTCGCTCGAGATCCTCAGCCAGGACGACCCGGGGGCGGTGTGGGATTCTGACGGGACGGCGCAATGCTAGACTTCAAGGGCATATCGGTACACTACGGGCACCAGGACGTCCTGACCGACGTCACGTTCCGCGTGAACAAGGGCGAGCGCGTCGGCGTCGTCGGGCCGAACGGGTCCGGGAAGTCCACGCTGTTCAAGATAGTCCTCGGCGAGATGTCAACCGACAAGGGCGAGCTCGTGATCGAGGGGAGCCCGCGCATCGGCTTCACGCGCCAGAACCCGGAGCCCGACAGCGAAGGCGAGACTTTGCTCGAGTACTCCCTGCGCGGCATACCGGGCCTCTCCGACATGGAGGAGGAGATGCGCGAGCTTGAGGCAGACCTCTCCAGCCCGCAGAAGATGAAGCGCTACGGCGAGCTGCAGACGGCGTTCGAGCATCTCGGCGGATACGACATCGAGACGCGCGTGAAGGTCGCGCTCGGAGGTCTCGGCTTCGCGACGGAGGAGTTCTCGAAACCGTTCGCGTCGTTCTCCGGCGGCTGGCGCATGAGGGCGGAGCTCTCCAGGGTGCTGGCGTCGCGTCCGGACCTGCTGCTCCTCGACGAGCCGTCGAACTACCTCGACCTCCCCGCGGTGGACTGGCTCCAGAAGTTCCTCAAGGCGTACGACGGAACGCTCATGCTGATCTCCCACGACCGCTATCTCCTCAGGACGCTCACGTCGATCACGGTCGAGGTGGACGCCGGGACGGCGACGCGGTACGAGGGCGGGCTCGACTGGTACCTGAAGGAGAGGGAGGTCCGCTATGAGCACCTGAAGGCGGCGAAGGAGAACCAGGACCGTCACCGCGAACAGCTCCAGCGCTTCGTCGACCGCTTCAGGGCGCAGGCCACGAAGGCCGCGCAGGCCCAGAGCCGCCAGAAGATCATAGACAAGCTCGACGAGGAGCGGATCATCCTCCCGAGGCGCTACACGAACTCCGGGCGCCTGCGCCTCGCGGAGCCGCCGCCGAGCGGCATAGAGATGTTCCGCTGCGAGGAGATCGCGTACAGCTACGACGGCGTGAAGAAGGTGTTCTCCGGCGTCTCGTTCCAGATCACGCGCGGCGACAAGGTCGCGCTCATAGGGTACAACGGGCTCGGCAAGACGACGCTGATGCGGATAATCGCGGGGACGATCTCTCCGACGGAGGGCAAGGCCGTCCTGGGCCACAACGTCGTACCTGGCTACCTGAGCCAGGACTTCGCTGAGACGATCCCGCCGGACGTCAGCGTCTACAGGAACGCGAAGAACGCGATTCCCCCCGGCATGAACGAGAAGAACTTCCGCAACCTCGTCGGCGCGTTCGGCTTCGACGAGAACGACATCGAGAAGCCTGCGGGCGTCCTCTCGGGCGGCGAGAAGGTCCGCCTCGCGTTTCTGCGTCTCTTCCTCTCCGCCCCGAACTTCCTGCTCCTGGACGAGCCGACGACGCACCTCGACCTCGACGGGCGGCGGCTCCTCTGCGACGCGATCGCGAAGTACAGGGGGACAGTCCTGATGGTCTCGCACGACATCGACTTCGTGCGCGACACGGCGACAGGCATCCTCGAGATAACGCGCGAGGGGGTGAGGTCGTTCCCCGGCGGCTACGACTACTACCGGGAGAAGAGGGACGCAGAGGCGGCGAACGCGGAGCGCGCCTCTGCCGGAGCGGACCGCGGCGCCCCGAGCAGGGACGGCGGCGGCGCGGCGCTTTCAAAGAAGGAGCTTCGCAGGCAGCGCGCGGCGGAGAGGGCGAAGTCCGCCCCGAGGCTCCGCGAGCTGCGCAAGGCCGTCGCGGACGCCGAGGCAAAGATAGACGAGCTGCAGAAGGCGCTGGAGGAGGCGAGCGCCGAGCTCTTCAACCCGACGCCCTCGACCGACTTCGCCGAGGCGAACCGGAAGGTCCGCACGATCCAGTTTGAGATAGACAGGTACACGGAGGAGTGGGAGAAGGCGGCGACCGAGCTTGAGGAACTGGAGGCCGGGGACTGAGGATGGGCGGCGCAGCGGAGATGTTCGCCGCGCGCTTCGCGCCTGTCATCGCCGGCGGCGGGGCCGTGTCCATCCCGTCGCTGACGGGCGCCGCGGGCGCGTTCGCCGCGCTGGCGCTCGCGTCGGACGCCGACGCCGCGCGCTCGGCGGTCCTCGCCGTATGCCCAGGCCTCCCGGACGCCGACGCGCTGGCCGACGACCTCAGGCTGCTTTCCGAGAAGTCCGCCGCCCCGGCGGGCCTTCGCATCCTCGAGCTCCCGCCTCCGCTCGGCGGCGACCGCACGGCGCTCGGCGCCAGGCTGAAGACCGTCGCCGCGCTCAAGGCGCGCGGCATCGCGCCGTATCCATGCGTCGTCGTCACGTCTGCGCCCGCGCTCGCCGCGCCGCTGCACGGTTCCGACGTGCGTACACTGCGGCTCTGCGCCGCGGCGGGCGTGAAGTTCGGCGACGTCTGCGACGCCCTGAGGCGGATGGGCTACGAGAGGAAGCCGACCGTCGAGGGCGAGGGCGACTGGTCTGCGCGCGGAGGGATAGTGGACGCCTGGAGCCCCGGCGACGAGTTCCCCGTGCGGGCGGAGTTCTTCGGCGACGACCTGGAGAGCGTCAGGACATTCGACGCGGCGACGCAGAGGTCGATCGCGCGCGTCGATTCAGCGGAGCTGCTGCCTGCGTCGGACGGCGACGGGGAGACGCAGACGGCGTCAGACGCCCTCGCCGCGCTTCTGCCAGGCGGATTCACGCTTCTTGCGCTTGAGCACAATTCCTACCCGGTCGGCGAGGCGTTGACGCGCGCGGCCTCCGTCGCCGTCTACACTGGCGACCCCGCGCCGGCCGGCGTGAGGACGTTCGCGTTCCAGACCGTCCCGCTCCCCGGTTTCGGCGAGCTTGGCGTCGGCGAGGCGCACCACCCCGAGCTGTTCGACGCGGCGAGGACGAGGCTTGAGAGGCACATCGCGGCGACGAAGGAGAAGGGCGTGGAGGTCGCGAACCTGGACGGGCTCTCCGGCGGATTCGAGATCGCCGCCTCGGGGCCGGGTGCGCGCGACGGGCTGGTCGTGGTCACGAAGGCGGACCGCGTGTTCACGCGCCGCCGCGCGCGGACGCGCAGACCGGCCGCTCCGGTCGCCGGAGTGAGGCTCGGCGACTTCGACGACCTCGAGCCGGGGGAGTACGTCGTCCACGTCGACTACGGCGTCGGGCGCTTCGTGGGCTCCTCCGAGATCGTGATGGACGGCAAGCGCAGCGAGGTGTTCACGGTCGAGTACGCCGACGGCGGCAAGCTGCACGTCCCGGCCGCCCACGCCCATCTGCTCACGC
This sequence comes from uncultured bacterium, assembly GCA_902799955.1. Classification (GTDB taxonomy): domain Bacteria; phylum Verrucomicrobiota; class Kiritimatiellia; order RFP12; family UBA1067; genus UBA1067. Next base: position 5,497 of record CADCCQ010000068.1, read on the forward strand.
GCTACGTCGGCGTGAAGGGACAGGAGGTCCATCTCAGCCGCCTGGACGGCAGGCGGTGGGCGAAGGACAAGGCCGCCGCGCAGAAGGCCGTGGCGGACCTCGCGGCGGCGCTGCTGGAGACGCAGGCTAAGCGGCAGGTCGTGCCCGGCTTCGCGTATGACGTCGAGTGCGACGGTATAGAGGCGTTCGAGGCCGCGTTTCCGTACGAGGAGACGCAGGACCAGGAGACCGCCATCGCGGCGGTCAAGAAGGACCTTGCGTCGCCGCGCCCGATGGACCGCCTCGTATGCGGCGACGCCGGGTACGGCAAGACGGAGGTCGCGATGCGCGCGGCCTACATCGCGGCGATGAACGGCAAGCAGACCGCCGTCCTCGCGCCGACGACGATCCTCGCCGAGCAGCACTTCGAGACGTTCACCTCGCGCTTCGACGGAACGCCGGTGAGAATCGAGTCCGTTTCTCGTTTCCAGTCCGTCAACACCCACCACGGCACCTTCAGCCGCATCGCCTCCGGCGTCTGCGACATTGTGATCGGAACCCACGCAATCCTCTCGCCGCGCATCTCGTTCCACGACCTCGGGCTCGTCATAATCGACGAGGAGCAGCGCTTCGGCGTCAGGCACAAGGAGTTCCTGAAGAGGTTGAGGGCGACGGCGGACGTCCTCACGCTCTCGGCGACGCCGATCCCCCGCACGCTCTACCTCTCGATGACCGGCGCGAGGGACCTCTCGCTCCTGCGTACGCCTCCTCGCGAGCGCGTAGCCGTCGAGACCGTCGTCGCCAGGGACTCCGACGAGGTGGTCAGGGCCGCGGTCGAGGCGGAGCTATCCCGCGCGGGGCAGGTGTTCTTCCTCCACAACCGCGTCTCGTCGCTTTCGCGCGTGGAAAGGCGACTCGCGTCGCTCTTCCCCAAGGCGCGGATCGTCGTCGCGCACGGCCAGATGGATTCGCGCACACTCGCGGCGAAGATGAGGGAGTTCGAGCGCGGCAACGCGGAGATCCTCCTTTCCACCACGATCATAGAGTCGGGGATAGACATACCCAGGGCGAACACGATAATCGTCTCCGACGCGCACACATTCGGGCTGGCGGACCTCTACCAGCTCCGCGGACGCGTCGGGCGTTCGTCAAGGCAGGGAAGGGCGTATTTCATGCTGCCGGCGTCCGGCATCGTCGACTCCGACGCCAGGGAGAGGCTCGCCGCGCTGAAGCGCCACGGTGCGCTCGGCTCCGGCTTCGGGCTGGCGGTGCGCGACCTTGAGCTGCGCGGCGCGGGGAACCTCCTTGGCTCCCAGCAGTCCGGGCACATCGCCGCCGTCGGCTTCACGCTCTACTGCCAGCTCCTGAAGAGGACAGTCGCGATGATGAAGGGCGAGAAGGTGCGCGAGGTCGTGGACGTCAAGCTGAACCTGGACTTCGTCGACCTGTCGCCGGCTTCCGGCGACCCGCAGGCCGCCGCCGCGCTTCCGTACGACTACGTCGAGGAGGACTCGCAGAGGATGATGTTCATGAAGCGGCTCGCGGAGGCGTCCGAGGCGAGGGACGTGAAGGCGGTCGCGGCGGAGCTGAAGGACAGGTTCGGCCCCCTGCCGCCCGCCGCGAAGAGGCTCGTCCGCCTTTCTGAGCTGCGAGTCGCGTGCGCCGGCGCCGGAATAGGCAACGTGGACGTCGCCAAGTCGCGGGCGGTGTTCTGCAAAGTCGGTTCGCGTGACGCCGCGCTCGTCAGGCGGCTCGAGGGCGCCACGCCGGACGCCAAGATCCGCGAGCTGTCCCGGGCGATTTCCGACTACGCAAAAAACCTCACTTGAGCAGCTTCAGGTTCTGGAAGAACTTGAGGAACAGTTCGTCCTTTCCCTGTGCGACCATGCGCTCGGGGTGGAACTGCACGCCGATTGCGGGGTAGTCGACCGCCTCGATTGCCTCAACCACGCCCTCCGGCGACTTCGCCACGACGCGGAAACCCGGGGCGATCTTCCTTGCCGCCTGGTGGTGGGTCGAGTTCACCGTCGCCGAAGTGACGCCGACCATCTTCGCGAGCAGCGAGTCGGGCTCGATGGAGATCGCGTGGTGCACGTTCCTGTGCTGGACGTCCTTTGCGGGGAACTGGCTGGGCAGGTCCTGCCAGAGCGTGCCGCCGTGGAAGACGTTGAGCACCTGGCAGCCGCGGCAGATCCCGACGATCGGCAGGCGGCGCTTCTTCGCGAGCGCGAGGACGCGCCACTCGAAGCTGTCGCGCAGCAGGCTCACGCCGTCGAGCGTCGGGCCCGCCTTCTCGCCGTAGCGCGCGGGAGCGATGTCGCCGCCGCCCGGCAGGAGCAGGAGGTCGATGCGTGCGAGGATGGCGTCGATCTGCTCGTCCGATCCGAATCGCGATATGACGACCGGTATGTTCCCTCCCTTGGCGACGGCCTCGGCGTAGTCCGAGCCGACGGAGACGGTGCGGGCCCTGTCCTTCGTCTGGCAAATCTCCGTGATGCCGACGAGAAGGGGCTTTTCTGCGGCCGCGGCGCCGCACATCATGGCGGCGGCGACGGCCGACCTCACTATTTTCCTTCCCATGTCCTCGTGCGTCCTTTCGGCCCCGTTACCTTGCGAGCGCCTTCAGAACGACGTCCGCGACCTGCTCGGCCTGCTTCGCTATGGCGTGCGCCTTGAAGTGGTAGACGTCGCGCCAGTCGCTCTTGCGGTCGAACTTGTCGCATAGCGCGTAGAGGTCGTCCTTCGCGATTCCGCCGACCTTCGCGACGGCCCTCTCTGCGGCGGCGTTGAGTTCGCGGCACTTCGCAGTCTTCGCGGCGTCGGTCAGCGGCGTGGACGAGCACCACACGAGCTTCGCCTTCGGCTGCTTGCGGCGGATGAGCTCAAGGGCTGCCTGGTAGGCCCTCTCGTAGTCGGCGGTCGGCGTCTGCAGCGAGTGGAGGCCGTTGTTGAAGTGGATGACGTCGTACTCCGCCTCGTCGAGGTAGACGGAGAGAAGCGTGAGGTAGGGCTTGGAGGTGACGCAGTAGCTGGAGATCCAGTATGTGACGTTCATCTTTCTGCTTAGGCGGCTGCGGACGCCGCCCTGGTATCCGTTGCAGATGGAGTCGCCTACTAGGAGGACGCGCGGGAGCTTCGACGACTTGTCAGTCAGCCCGTACGCGTACGACGTCGACCACTCTATGTTCTCGTGCCCCCTGTAGTTCTCCGCGACCGGGCACTTCTCCTCCGCGCGCGCGGCGAACATCGCTGTTGCGACCACCGCCGCGACTGCGGCGGACATCACTGCTCTTGCCTTCATTTCCTTGTCCTTTCCTTTGCCGACAATTATACCACAACAAGGCGTTGTTGTCCAAGGCCGTCAATCTTTCATTTTCATTTTGCGGTTGTCTATGGTATAATGTACGGATATGAGGAAAAGAATTGCAGTGTTGATGGGCGGGACGTCCAGCGAACGCGAGGTGTCGCTGGTGAGCGGTCGGAACGTGGCCGACGCGCTCGCCTCGCTAGGTAAGTACGACGTCGTCCCGGTCGTGCTTGACGAGGACTCGCTGTCCGCGATGCCCGCGGACGTGGACGCGGCGTACATCGCGCTCCACGGCGGGTGGGGCGAGAACGGAGGGGTGCAGGCCGCGCTCGACGCGCTCGGCATCCCGTACACGGGGCCGGGCGCGGAGTCGTCGCGCATAGCGATGGACAAGGTGAAGACGAAGCTCGTCCTGGAGATGAACGCGGTGCCGACGGCGAAGTGGACGCTCGCGTCGCCGGGGGCGGAGAAGTCCCCGCTGCCGCTCCCCGTAGTCGTGAAGCCGCCGTGCGACGGGTCGTCCGTCGGCATATCGAAGGTGACGAGCGAGGAGGAGTGGGCGCCGGCGCTGGAGGCGGCGCTCGCGGCGATGAAGGCGCCGGGCGAGGTCCTCGTCGAGGAGTACATCGCCGGGCGAGAGATGACTGTCGGGGTCATCGACGGCGAGGCGCTGCCCGTCATAGAAATCGTTGCGCCGGGCGGCTGGTATGGGTACGACGCGAAGTACAAGTCGGACGAGACGCGCTATCCGTTCCTGGAGGACGAGGGCCTTTCCGCCAGACTCCGGCAGATCGGCCTCGACGCGTACCGCGCGCTCGGGTGCAGGGGTGTGACGCGCGTGGACTTCAGGGTCGACGCAGAGTCGCGTCCATACGTCCTCGAGCTCAACACGTCGCCTGGCTTCACGTCGCACTCGCTCGTGCCGAAGGCCGGGATGAAGACGGGCCTCACGTTCGCCGGGGTCTGCGACAGGATACTTTCCGCGGCGAGGTGCGGCAAATGAAGTCGTCGTCTGAATCCAGGCGCCACGTCTCGCTGAACTCGCGCCGGAGCGACGCGGGCCCTGCCTCGTTCCTGGCGGTGAAGATGGCGGTGCTGGCGGTCGTCGTCATCGGCGTGGCGTACGGGGCGTACAGGCTGGTCTCGCGCCTCCACTCGCGGTGGGTCGCGCAGTACGTGGTCCCCGACGTGCATGCGCCCGGAGTTGTCGAGGTGCGCACGACGCCACACATCACCGAGGAGCAGATACGCGACCTCTTCGGGCTCACCAACGGCTGCAACCTCGCGCTCATCGACTTCGACGAGGTGCGCAGGGACGTCCTCCAGCGAGAGCCGATCATCAAGTCGCTCTCGGTGACGAAGCGCCTGCCGAACTCCGTGTCAATCGCCGCCGAGGAGCGCAAGCCTGTCGTCAGGGTGAACTACCAGGTGGAGGCGATGAAGACGGCGGACGGGCGCACGCGCCGGCACGACCGCTGGGACGTCGCCGACTCGGACGGAGTGGTGTTCCGCTTCAGCCGCAAGGACTCGCAGCTCCTGCCGCGAATCAAGGGCGGGCCGAACCCGCCGGTCGAGCGCGGCGGACGGCTCACCGGCAAGGCGCTTGCCGCGCTTCGCCTCGTCGAGGTGTGTTCCGCGAAGGAGTTCGCGGGGATGAACCTCGACGAGATCGACATCTCCGGCGCGTCCTACCTGAAGGCGCACTTCGGCGCGCCGACGGGCGAGGGCAACACTCTTTGCATCGACTGGAATTTCATGGGCGGAGCCGACGACGACCCCACGCCGAGGCTGAGGACCGCCGTGCAGAAGGTGAGGCACTCGATAGCCACGCGCCTCCCGGGGCCAATGTGCACGTACACGGTGACGGACACCGACCGCGTGATCGTGCAGACCGCAGACAAGGAGCCGATAAGATGACAAACATCTACGCAGCCATAGAGATCGGCACCACGCGCACCGTGCTTGCCGTGGGCGAGGCCGAGACAGGCGGGCGCCTGGCGCTGACGCGCCACGCCGAGATACCGTCCGCCGGCGTCAAGAAGAGCCAGATCGTGAACATAGACCAGGCGACGCAGTCCGTCAGGAGCGTGTTGAGGGAGATAGAGCGTCGCCAGGGGGAGTCCGGCGACAAGCTGACGATAGGCAACGCGTTCCTCGTCATCACCGGGCAGCACGTCAAGGCGGATCCGTTCCAGGGGGTCGCCCAGGTCGAGGGCGGGAAGGTCGGCGTCGACGACATCGAGGAGGTCGTGGAGTCGTCGCGCGGAATGCCGATGCCGAATGACCGCGAGACGCTGGACGTCGTGGACCAGTTCTACAGGCTTGACTCCCTCGTCGGGATAACGTCCCCGAAGGGGCTCAGCGGGCGCGTGCTCAAGCTGGACGTGCTGCACATCCACGCCGACGCGAACCGCATCAAGGACGCGCACACCGCGGCGGACGCCGCGCACCTCGAGCTGCGCGACCCTCTGTTCGCGGTGACGTGCGCGGCGGACGCCGTGCTGAGCGACGCGGAGCGGCGCGACGGCGTGATGGTCCTGGACCTCGGCGGCGGCTCGACCGGCTACGCCGTGTACGACGGAGGGCGGATCGCGACGGCGAACGTCTTCGGCGTCGGCGGCGACCACGTGACGAACGACATCGCGTACGCGTTCCAGACGACGCAGGCGCAGGCCGAGGAGCTCAAGCGCCGCGAGGCGTCCGCCGTCGTCGGGCAGGACCGCGACGCCTCGGCGCGCGTGAAGATCCCCGGGGCGTCCGCGCTCGTCGAGGCGAAGACGGTCTCGCGGCACGCGCTGGAGACGGTCGTGAACTTGAGGATGAAGGAGATGCTCACCATGATCCGCCAGGACCTCGAGGCACGCGACCTGCTGCACCGGCTGAACGCGGGCGTGGTGCTGACCGGCGGCGGCGCCGCGATGCGCGGGCTCGAGCAGCTCCTGCAGCGCGAGTTCGGCGTGCCGGTGCGCATCGGACGCCCGGAGTACGTTGACGGCCTCACCGACGAGGACAAGCCGTGGTCGTTCGCCGCCGTGGCCGGGGCCCTGATGTTCGCGCACAGCCACTACGAGCGCAAGTCGCTTTTCGACGGATTCTTCAAGGGACTTTTCAAATGAACGAGACATCCCCCATACTCCTGGTTGGCGTCGGCACCGCCGGCGCGGCGATGGCGCACGGAGTCATGCGCGCCTTCGCGGGCGACATGCGCTGCCTTGTCGCGGACACCGACGCGTCGAGCGCCAGACCGTCCGCCCCGTTCCTCCTCCTCGGCGGCGACAGGCTCGCCGGGCACGGCTCCGGCGGCGACGTCGTCCAGGCGCGCCTCGCGGCGGAGGACTCGCTCAAGAACATCGACGAGCACCTCGAGGGCGTCAGGTTCGCCGTCGTCGTCGCCGCGCTCGGCGGCGGCACGGGCGGCGGCGCGACGGTCGAGATAGCGAAGCGGATAGAGGACCGCGGCGTGCCGACGCTCGTCTTCGCGACGCTGCCGTTTTCCTTCGAGGGCGACGAGAGGAGCCGCAGGGCGAGGGGCGTGACCTCCATGATCGACGAGGCCGCGAGCGCCACGATCTTCATCCCCCTCGACAAGCTGGTGGGCGACACCGACAACATGGACGAGGCGATGAGGCGCGCATCGGGCGCGCTGGCCTCCGCCGTCTCGCTTTTCTGGCGGCTTCTTGAGAAGCCCGGCTACATCCGCCTCGACGCCGAGCGGATGCGCAGGATCGTGTCGCGCGCCGGGCGCGGGCGCTTCGCCGTCGTGACGACGCAGGGGCCGGACAGGGCGGCCGCGGCGGTCGAGGCGCTGACGTCGTCTCCGCTCCTCTCCGGCGCGATGTCGCCCGTCGGGTCGGTCCTATGCGGCGTCCTTGCCGGCGAGGACCTCAGGCTCTCCGAGGTCGGGCACATAGCGGACGGCGTGAGGAACGCATTCGGGCGTCGCGCGTCGTTCGACCTCGCGACGGTGAACGACGAGGCCACCTTCGCCGGGCGGCTCTCCGTCGTCGTAATGGTGTTCGAGTCGGCGGCCGGCGCGGCCGCCGAGGAGGAGAAGGCCGGCGAGAGCCCGTCGAGGAAGCAGCGCCGCGGCAGGAACCCGCTTTCGCTCGGCCCGCAGGGCAGGGGCCGCTTCAACAACGTCGAGCCCACCGTGTGGAACGGACAGGACATCGACACGCCGACGTTCATTCGCCGCAACGTCAGCCTGGACGCCTGACATATATGGCCGAGAGGGACGGACACGTCAGGCTGCTGCCGATCCGCGTCGCGAACAAGATCGCGGCGGGCGAGGTCGTCGAGCGCCCGGCGTCCGTCGTCAAGGAGCTCGTCGAGAACTCCATCGACGCCGGCGCGAAGTCGATAAGGATAGCCGTCACCCAGGGCGGCCGCAAGCTGGTGTCCGTGCAGGACGACGGGTCGGGGATGTCTCGTGACGACGCGGTCCTGTCCCTCGAGCGCCAGGCCACCTCGAAGATCCTCGACGTGGACGACATCGAGTCGATAACGACGCTCGGCTTCAGGGGCGAGGCTATTCCGTCCATCGCGTCCGTCTCGCGCTTCTCGATGACTACGCGGCGGAGGGACTCGGACGAAGGCGTGTTCATCCAGGTGAACGCCGGCGAGCTCGCGGAGGTCCGCGCGGCGGGGTGCCCGCCCGGCACGCTGGTGGAGGTGCGCGACCTCTTCTGCAACGTTCCGGCGCGGAGGAAGTTCCTGCGCGCATACGCCACGGAGGAGGGCCACATCAGGTACGTCTTCACCGTCCATGCGCTGGCCTATCCCGCAATAGGTTTTTCGCTGACGATCGACGGGCGAGAGGCGTACCGCCTTGCGCCGTCGTCGTCGTCCGCGGAGAGGATGCGCGAGCTGTTCGGCGAGGACTTCTCCGAGCAGATGCTGCCGGTGGATTTCAAGGGGGCGTCCAGGTCCGGCGAGATAGCCGTGAGGGGCTTCATCGAGCGTCCCAACCTGTCGTCCCCGACGCGCCGGGAACAGTATGTCTTCGTGAACAGGCGGCCTGCGACCGCGCCGTCTATCGCGTATGCGCTGCGGGAGGCGTATCCCAGGCGGCAGGGCGACGCGAGGCCGGCGGCGGTGCTTTTCATCGACCTTCCGCCGAACCAGGTGGACGTAAACGTGCATCCGATGAAGCGCGAGGTCCGGTTCCGCGACAACGCATCCGTCCGCGAGAGCATAATCGCCGCGATCGGCGAGGCGCTGAAGGGCGGCGGCGCGGCAGGCGCAGGCGGCGCGGCAATCGGCGGCGGTGCGAATGGCGATTCCTCTGTCGGCGGTGCTGGTGGTGCTAATGACGGATTCATTGGCGTTGGCGCAGGCGGTGTGAATCGCGGCCCCGTTGGTGCAAATTCTGGATTATCCGGTCTTTCCGGAAATTCCGGAGTGGCCGTGGACATTCCCCCGCCGCAGCCACCTTCGCCTTTACCTCAAACTTCACCTCTACCTCAACCTTCACCATCACCTTCACCTCAACCTTCGCCTCTCCCTTCTCCGCCGTCCGCGGCGCCTGTGCAGGTGGAGTTCGCAGTCGACCCATCGTCGAACGCGACGAGGCCCTGGCGGTGGTTCAAGTTCCTCGCCGCGACGGAGTCGGGATATTTCCTCGTCGAGACCGACGCGGGGATCGTCACGGTCAACCCGCAGGCCGCGCGCGAGCGCATCGCGTTCGAGGCGCTGTTCCGGTCCGCCGGGCCTGTCGCGTCGCAGGCGCTGCTGATCCCCGACGTTGTCAAGCTTTCGCCTACAGACGCCGCGCGCATCCGCGCGTCGCTCGCCGACATGGCGTCGCTGGGCTTCGCCATAGAGGAGTTCGGGCGCGACACGTTCAAGGTGGACGCCGTGCCGCAGATCGCGCTTGGCGCGAAGCCGGCCGACATCCTTTCGACGATCGCGGCGGACATGGCAGAGGCCGGGCAGAGGCGCGGCGGAGAGCGCTGGCGCGCGGAGATGGTGGCGAAGTCCGTCGCGCGCGCGTTCGCGGGGGCGTCGGGCGCGCTCACCACCGAGGGCGCGACGCGACTCGTCGAGGAGCTGGCATCGTGCAGGATGCCGTACGTCTGCCCCAGGGGGAAGGTGACGATGATATTCACGTCGAACCGCGAACTCGCCCGCAAGTTCGCAAGGGAATAGTTGAAAGGGCAGGACATGGTCTCATTCGTAATTCCAACGTTGAACTCCGAGAAGACGCTAGGCGAATGCCTGGACGCCATACTGGCGCAGGACTTCCCGAGGTCCGGGTACGAGATCGTGATCGCCGACGCCGGGTCGTCAGACGCGACGCTCGAGATCGCGAAGGCGAAGGGCGTGGACGTGATATGCGCGAACCCGCTCAAGACGGGCGAGGCCGGAAAGGCCGCGGGGATAGAGGCGGCGAAGGGCGACCTCATCGCGCTCGTGGATTCCGACAACATCCTCCCGGACCGCGACTGGCTGAGGCGGATGACGGAGCCGTTCGCCGACGAGGAGGTGTTCGCGTCGGAGCCGATCAGCTACTCCGCGAGGCCGACGGACCCGTCGCTCACGCGCTACTTCGCGTACCTTGGGATGAACGACCCGGTGTGCCTCTTCGTCGGCAACTACGACCGCACATCGGCGGTCACGGGGCGCTGGACGGGGCTGGACGTGCCGACGGAGGACCGCGGCGGATACCTGAAGCTGAGGCTCTCCGACCAGTTCCCGACGATCGGCGCGAACGGCTTTGTGTTCAGGCGCAGGATTCTGGAGCGCGTCGCCTGGAGGCCGTACTTCTTCGACATAGACGTCGCCGCCGAGGCGTCCGTGAAGGGGTGCGGCGCGATCGCGAAGGTGAAGACGTCGATCATCCACCTCTACTGCGCGAAGTTCGGCGACTTCACGCGCAAGCAGCGCCGGAGGATACGCGACTTCCTGTTCTTCTCGAAGACGAAGGAGCGGACGTATCCGTGGAGCGCGCAGCGCAAGGGCGGCATCGCCCTGTTCGTCCTCTCCGCGGTCACGGTGCTGCCGCTCCTGGTGCAGGCGGCGCTCTTCGCCATACGTGCGCCGCGCGGGGCGAAGCGGCTGGCGCTTTGGCACCTGCCGGTCGTGTACGCGACGCTGTTCGTCTATTCGCTGGGCGTTCTGCTGAAGCTCGTCGGCGTGAAGCCTGCGATGGCGGACCGCTCTGGATGGCAGGCGGCGGGAGGCAGGTGAAGGGGAGGACGTCGAAGCGGCGCGGCGGGGCGCGGAAGGGCGCGACGCCGCGCGGGCGGCCGCGGTGCCGGCCCCCTGACGGCCGCGCGGCGTGGATCGAGCGGACCGTCGCGGCGGTGGCCGTCGCCGCG
>CADCCQ010000069.1 GCA_902799955.1 uncultured bacterium
CGTGCGGAACGACCCCGTGTGCTCGAGCGTCTGCCGCCTCTCGCCGGCGACCTCGTTGACCGCGCGGATGCGGAAGTTGTAGGGCATGTCCTGCTTGAGTCCGAACACGGGAATCGAGAACTTCGTGCCCGGAGTGGCTTCGTCCAGCAGGATTGTCCAATCGTCCTCCTCCGGCGGCTCCTCGCCGTTCGCCCAGAGTTGGTACTCGATCCAGCATGTCTCCGCGCCCGAACCGCAATACGTCACCGTGCCGGCGAACTGCACATAGGCGTAGCTCACGTCGACGACCGTGACCGGCATACCTTCACCCGTCTCCCAGACGACCACAGGAACGGGCGTTTCCTCTCCCCTGCCGACCCTGTCGCCCTTTGTCACAAAACGTTTTGCCGGGTCGTTCCACCATGTCGCCTGCATCGTCGAGTAGTATTCGGCCTTGATCCAGTCCGCCGAGCGCATTCCCTTGGAATAGCGGCACTCGTCAACCCAGCCGTTGAGCGCGCCGGTACCAATCTGCTGCCCGCCAATGATCAGGCTGCTGTAATCTGCGGTCTCGTCGTTCGCAACCTGATGGAGTTGTTTAGTCGAATTGCCGATAAGCTGCACACCGTCCGCGCCCGTCTGCTCGACTCCGTTGAGATAGGCACGGAAAGTCGTGTTGCTGTAAACGAATGTCCAGTAGGCCCATGAGGTGTGGCTGTAGCCGCTCACGTTAAAATGCGTATAGTCGCCCTTTGCCGTGCTGCCGCTCCATGCGCGGAGCTTGCTATTGAGATCTCCGTCGGTGTACTGGATGCCCCAGCCCTTGTCGGCGTCTTCGCGTTTGCGGCTCACGAGGTACGCCCAACCGGGCTTGCTGTCCGCCAACTTGCTCCAGCAGGAATACGTGAACACGTTGCCGACGCCCGTGCGCAGAATGTCGTCATGGTCGTTGATGAGGATGTGCCCGTAGGTGGAAGAGGTACCGCTGTGCTGCGCCACGCGCCGCGCGTAGCCGACGCGGCCACTGCTATAGGCAAGCGAATTCGCGTGCGTCTCGCCGGAGAGGTTGTTGGTTGTGGAGTCGTGGACTTCCACGATGCCGTCCCCCTTCTCGTTCATGTGCCACACGCCGACATACTTTTCGAACGTGTTGCCGGGGTCGGCCGGCGGATTGACGAGCGGACTGCGGTAGCACATCGTGAACTTCGTCCCGTTGTTCATCTCGGGGAGGCGCACCCAGATGAGCGACATGCCGTTCGGGTTCCACGTGTCGATCTCGTGCGGGATGACGTGTCCCTTCTCGTCCACAAAGGCGATGTCCCTGCCGCCGGTATGGTAGAAGTCGTCGTAGCTGAATCCGTTGGTGTCATTCTTGCGGACCTCCACCAGCACCGGGAAGTTCGTGAGCGTCTCGGTACCCGTGTAGCCCGTCACGGTGAACGGCAGGTAGCGCTCGAACTCATTCACCACCCAGTAGGCGTCCGTGCCGTCGTCGTAGTAGTGCGTTTCGCCCGAAACGGCAGTCATTGTCGTGAACGAGCCGGAAACCGCAGCTGTTTCCTCGCCGGAATCTCCAACCGCCTTGAACTTGTAGCGGTATGTGGTACTGTCGAGCACAGGGATTCTCTCATGGCAAGTGTCGTTGGCAACAAGGTTCTCAGAGAGCGGCACCCACGAAGTCGGCTCAGATTCGCCGTCGATCCAGAGCTTGTACACAATGCGGCAGGATGTCGAATCGCCAAGGTCGAAGACGGTGCCGCCGGCGACGATGTAGCCGTGCGAAATTCGCTCAATGCCGGGAAGCTCGGCACCGGCGGCCCACACGACCGTCAGTTCGTTCCGTGTCGTGAACTCACCCGAGATCGTATCGGTCACCGCCCCGCTGCTGCCGACGACGCGGAGCTTGAAGGAATAGTCCATGTTGACCGTCAGGCCCGAAATGGACACCGAGAATGGGCCCGTCTGCGAAAGGGGCTCGCCAATCGTCGTCCACTCCGTCGGCTCCGTCTCGCCATGCCAGAACTTGCCCTGGACCGTGGCGGAGGTGGAGCTGCCCATGTCGTCGAGCGTACCGCCGATGACGGCAACGTGCTCGAAAACGTTCGTCACGCCGACGCAGAAGGTCTCCGCCCACGTCACCGCGATGTGGGTCGGGACCGTAAAGGTTCCCGTGACCGGCTCCGTCTCGCCGTTGTCGTCATCGACCGCACGGAGCTTGTAGCTGTAGCTCGCACCCTCCTCGCAGGGAACAGAAACCTCGAATTCATCGTACAGACGAAGGTTCTCCACCAGGTTCGTCCATCCGGAAGGTTCGCTCTCGCCGTCTTTCCAGAACTTGCCCTGAATCACACAGGCCGTCGTGTTCGAACCGAATCCCGAAACGATGCCCCCGACCACGGCAGCATGCAAGGTGACGTTCGTGACACCAGTCATTCCAGACGCCTCCGCCCATGTGACTGCCAAGGCGTCGGGCGGCGCAATCGTTACGAAGCTTTCGTTGTTGACCGTCTCGAAGTCGGCCTTGATCCAGTCGGACATCTGGGTTTCGCCCAACATCAAGTGCGACACGCCGGGTCTGAGACGCACCTCGTCCATCGAGCCGTTGAATCGCCGGCCCTTGCTGTTGGTTCCGTTCGGATTGTCCTGCGTGGAACAGCCAATACCGATATTGGCGTTTTCCAGCCTCACTGGTACGCCATGCTTCGTCATCACCTCATCCAAAACGCCATTGGTATAGATATTGACGACCGGCGTATTACCATTTGTCGCATACTTCCAGACAAGGTCAACCTTTTTCCAGACGCTGTCATTCTGTTTCAGCCACTTGCCAATGTTATGTGACGTACACTTGAAATTGCCGTTGACGTTGTCTGAATGTACGCGCATGTAGTCAATCGTCGTTCCTGCGTCGTTGTCGCCACCAAACCCAAAGCCCCATGAATAACCATTATCACCCTTGCGACGCCCAAGGATATTGCCCCACTTCAAACTGCCTTCGTTACTGGTGCCAGCCAACATCCAGAAGGATGCATGGAAATCCGTACCGAGCGAATCAGCAACGGCCTTCTGCGGGACTCCGTTCGTCGCATCGATGACGATGCCGTAGGCGTGGTCGTTGCTGGTCGCGATACGGCGGGCACCTCCGATCTTACCTGCGGAAACTGCCGCGCCGTTGTTGGCGAGCGCCTTGCCGTTCATCCCGTTGGCCGTGGCATCGGCAATTGTCGGATTCTTCCCCGTTTCGTTCAAGTGCCAGACGCCGACGTAGTCGCCCCAGGGATTGTCGTTCGTGACATGCTTGCCGTCATCGACGTTGTAGCACATGTAGAACTTTGTGCCCTGCTTCATCTGCGGGAGCTTGACCCACACGAGCTGCTCGCCGGTAGTTCCAACGGTCTTATCGATATCCCAGGTGTCTTGGTCGATTTCGAGGCGGGTGCCGTCTTCCGCAAAGAAAGCCAAGTCATAGCCCATCGCCTTCCCGTACTTGTTCGTGGCTGACATGTCCGCAAAGAAGAAGCCCGGAATATGCGTCTCCGACACGCGCACAAGCACAGGGAAATTCTGGAGCGTTTCGGTTCCAGTGTAGCCGGCAACCTGCAGCTTGATCGAATGGTTGAAGTCCGCCATAGTCAGCGAATCCGCCGCGTTCGCCATCGGAACGGCGAGACAGACCGCAGCCGCCATGACAAAAGACTTCAACAATCTAGAAACGGAACGCACAGGCGAAGCATCTACATGTTCTACACGGCTAATATTACCACAACGGCCCAAAATACCACGGCCTATAAGAAGATTCGATTTCATTGTTTTCCCTCCTCTCCTTATTCGGCCCGCTTCACCGTAAAGAACCGGCGCTTCAGCCACTTCACAGTGCCGATCGCGATCTCGGAACCTGTATTCCCCTCGACGACATCGGAGTAGTAGTCCTCCTTGAGGTCATTTGGCTTCTCGCCGGAGATAATCGTGTAGTCGAGGTACGGCACGGTGTCCGAAACCGCAAGCCACACTTCGTTATCCGTAACCTCGATGGCCGTGACCTTCGGAGGCAGGAGGTTTTTCGGGACGGCGGAAAGCCTGTTGGCGCGGACGACGGATGCGCCGGAGGCTGACCCGTTCGATGTTGTGGACGCGGCGGCGAGTTTGCGGCCAGCCGAGCCCGCCTCGGTGATTTCCACTCCGCCCGAGACAACACCCCAACGGTTCACGCGCAGAGGCTTGCCGTTCTTTACGCCGACGGGCACGCCGGCGAGGTTGCGAGTATCGACAAGGCACACGGCCCATACACCGTTCTTCAGCGCCTCGTACTCCTTGGCGGGAATCTGGAAGACAGCATCGCGACACCTGCCGCCCAGCGCGAGCGGCCCCGCAAGCACCACGCGGTCAACTGCAGAGGCGGCCGTGCCATCCGCGTTGAAACCCGAAAAAGCCCGCCCCACAGGGGACCAGACCAGAGCGTAGCATTCGCCGTCCACGACAATCGAGCCGTCCGCATAGCGGTCGGGACCCGGCGTCGAGAACCGCGCTAGCCTGTCGTTGAGGGCACCTTCAGCGACACCTGCAAAAACGCAACCAAGGAACAGCACTGCAAACACCGCACCCTGGCGCATTGAATCTCCAATGTACCTTCTTTTCATTGCAACTTAATATTCTACCACTTTTTTCCCTTCAGCGCAAGCGGAAATTTCATGGCTGGGGGGGGTAAACTCAATCTTTCATCTGCATTTCCACCAATTCCATCACGTTTTCACCAATTCCATCACACTTTCATAGCGGAAAACCACTGCAAGAAACCATTTGACTTCCTCGCGCCAAGTTCTCAAAGCCCGCAGCGAAACTTCAAAAACAAGGTTTGGTGTACTTTCCGAACTTGGCTCACCTCTCCGACTTGAGAGCGCGGTGGAGGATCAGAGCGCGTCGAGCGCCGCTTCGTCGTCCTTCTCCCGCTTCAGCAGCTTCATCTCGGAATCAAGCGCGTCAAGGAGAGACTGGTCGTACGCTTTAATACGGACTTGAAAGACCTTGTCATCAACATCCCTCAGACAATGGACTTCAATAAAGCGCATCGAATTGGGGAATGGCATCGCCGACGCCTTGAAAATCTGTTCACCGTCTTCGTCTGGTTTCGTGCCGTCAAAGTTGGAGGAGACGTCCGTCATCTTCTGCTTGAACTTCTTCTCAAGCAACTGGCACACCCTCGTGAAGCATTCAGAGGCCTCAAATCGCTCATCGAAATTTTTCACTGTGAAAACCAAACCCGTCCTTCTGCTCTTTGGCAGGATCATGACAGCGTAGATCTCAAAATCCAGAAACTTCTTTTCCGGTTCAAACGACTGGACTCGCCAACCTTCCGCCAAGGACTCCTCGTCTTTTGAGACAGAGACCTTCTCCCCGAGCCGGCGACCGAACAGCCCCTCCAGCGGCGGAATCGACTTCGCTGCCACTTTGCTCTGATTGATCGCCGCCTTGCTGGCCTTCAAGTCCAAAGCGATCAAACGCATAAGGTAGCCGCCGGAAGCGTTCTTGATCGTCTGCAATATCACCATGCGTCCTTTTGACACCTCAACGACGCAATTGCGAAGGGTAGTCTGAGCCTCGCCCGTGACAGATTCCGCCGGCGGGAGGACAGTCATTTTCTTACCGAAGCGCTTCTCGACGGTTTTCCGGTATCTGTCATACGTCTCATTGCACTTGGCCAGTTCACCATCCTTGAAGGTGTCTGCGGCGGCGAACCCTACGACGACATACGTCTGCGGGAGCAGGCACGCATAGTACTCCTGAAAAACGAACTCCGGATCTTTCGGCTCAAGTTGCGTAAGAAGCGTACCGTCCGGCGACGGCGTCACCGCGACGTTCGACGGCATCCGCTCGCCGAACTTCACCCCGAAGAGTCCGTCGAACCCGACTTCCCTTTGCATCGGGAACAGCGGAAGCTCCGCAAACGACGACACACCCGCCATGACTGCCATGGCGACGATGGATACAACCTTCTTCATTTCGCTGCCTTTCTGTTGCTTTGCCTGTTTACCATGCCGAATATTATATCACAACAAAACAATGTTGTCTCTGCCTCCGTGCATCATTCCTCTTCGTCAGGACGCGCACATACGGGTATTATATCACAACAATCATTTGATGTCATGCCTTGCATTCCTTCGAGCGAATCGCCGAGCCGTGGCGTCCGAAGCAGTTCGCCGGCGACACGACGAAGCGATACGCGACGCCGCGCTCCGGCGCGAGCCTCCCGTTTGGCATCGGCAGCTCGGAAAGCGCGAAGAGGCACGTCACCGTCTCGTCGTCGCACTCCGGCGCCCAGTAGTAGTGCGGGGAGTAGACGCGCTTCGTCATCCACGTCTTCTCGCGGTCGACGTCCCGCGCCTCGACCCTGACCTCGAAGTCGAACGCCCTTGCGCCGCCGTCGAGCCCCCGGACGTTCGGGAACGTCACGGCGACCTGCCTCACGGCGTCGCCCTTCCGGTTCTGCCCGGCCACCTCGCGGACCTTCACCTCCGCGCCGGCGGGGAACTGCGGGGCTGGCGCGGACTTCGCGCGCTCCTCGAAGGAGGACGCGCCGGCCGGAAGCGGCACGACCCAGTCCGGCCCCGCGCTCATGTCGTTCTCGAAGTCGCGGCGCTCCAGGACGAGCCTGTCGTCGTAGACGGTCATGACCTGCCCGTGGTGCCCGTCCTTGCACGCCAGGTACGGCATCTGCTGGGTACCGACGTCCTTCGCGCCGAAGATGCGCGAGTTCTCGCGTCCGCCGAACGGGATAAGGTACTTGAGCGAGGCGGTGCCGACACTGGTGAACGCCCCTCGCCAGAGGGTGCGGTCGTCCGTGAGTGGCGTGTGGGAGTGTCCGGTGAATGCCACCGCGTTCGGGAACGCCTTGAGCGCGGCGGTCGAGTTCCCGGAGTCCTGCCCCCAGACCCACGGCGCGGAGCACGTCGCCTTCGGATGGTAGTGCTGGGTGTAGAAGAACGGCTTCGAACCGGCGAGCTCCGCCTTGTGGGCCTCAAGGAACGCGGCGACCGCGCCCTTCCTGTCGAACTCGCCAAAATGCACGCCGACGAACTGGTAGCCCTTGACGTCCTTGACGAACATCGGGGCGTACTCCTCGTCGAACGCCTCCTTCCAGAACTTGACGCGGTTCCCCTTCCAGCCGATCGCGCGGGCTTGCACCTCCTGGGTCGTCTTGAGCTTCTTGCGTGCGGATGCGTAGCGCCAGCCCTCGAAGTCGTGGTTGCCGGCGACGAAGACCTTCTCCACCTTCGCGCCGTCCGGACGCTTCCCGCCGGGGAACACCCTGCGCCATGCGTCGCCAACGGCGAGGAGCTCGTTGGAGAGCCCGCCGTCCGCCATGTCGCCCGCAATCAGCACGGCGTCGACCTTGACGTCCCTGAAGTGCCTGAGCGCCTTCTCGAACATGTCGACCGCCACGCAGTTCTCGCGCGTGCCGTCCTTGTCGACTATGTGTATGTCGGAAAGTATGCCGACGCGCAGCCGCGCAGGCCCAGCGTCCTTCCCGAACACGGCGTTGCCCAGCCCCGCCGCCACGAAGAACGCGGCGCCGCCGCGCATGAAATCCCTTCTTCCGCACTTCATTTCCATGTTTGCCTCCTTTTCCGTGAGTTGTTATTTGATATTGATTGTTGGTAGATGTAATTGCAAAACCTTCCGCGCATTTGGTAGGGTCACGCCTCTCATTCCTCGAAGAAGGCGTTCACCTGGCGTAGGAGCTCGTCGGCGTCGACGACGGTCTTGACGGGAGCGGGGATCGACTTGCGGAAGACGGCGCCGTAGTTCTTCGTGACTATGCGCGGGTCGGCGACGACGACGACTCCGCGGTCGCGGCGCGACCGGATCAGGCGCCCGAAGCCCTGCCGGAACTTTATTACCGCCTCCGGGAGCATGTATTCGCGGAACGAGCTGCCGCCCTCGCGGTCGATCTTCTCCGCCCTAGCCTCGACCATCGGGTCGCCGACCTGCGCAAACGGCAGCCTTGCGATGACGACGCACGAAAGCGCGTCGCCGGAGACGTCCACGCCCTCCCAGAACGACTGCGCCCCGAACAGCACCACTCCGGCGTCCCCGCCGCGCCCGGCCCCGCGGAGGCGGGCGGTCATCGACTCCCGCGAAATGTCCTCGCCCTGCACGAGCAGTGTCATGCCGCGTTCCGCGAGCGGCACCCTCGCGGCCGCCGCGACGGCGGACATCATCTCGTAGCTCGTGAACAGCGCAAGCGCCCTTCCCCGCGTCGCGGAGAAGAGGTCCGTCATGAGCGCCGCAAGCGCGGCCGCATAGCCGGACGAGCCCGCCGACGGGTCCGGAAGGCAGTCCGGCGCGAGGACGAGCGACTGGCGAAGGTAGTCGAACGGGCTTTCGGCAGTGAGCGCCCTGAAGCGATCCTCACACCCGAGCCGCTTCGACATGTATGTGAAGCTTGAGCCGACGCGAAGCGTGGCGGACGAGAGGACCACGGAGTCCTTGACATCGTAGAGCATCGCCTTCAGCGCGTCGGCCACGGAAAGAGGCGCGCCGACGAGCCTGAGGTACGCCTCGCGTCCGTCCTGGTGCACCCTGTCCACCCAGTAGGCGAAGTTCTCCTTGTCCCCGCGTATGACGAAGTTCGTCTCGTTGGCGAACTCCACGACGCTTTCGGCGATGCTCTCGACCTGCACGACGACGTCGGCGCATCCGACGGCATCGCCATCCTCGACCGCCGTCTTGAGGACGTCGCGGATGTCGTGGAGAGTGTCGACTAGCGCCGCGAGCGCGGTCTCGAACCTGGCGTGCACGCGCGACAGCCGCGATTCGTCCCAGTCCTCCGGGGAGTACGGCTTGAAGAGCCCGTGGAGCGAGTGCTGCCTTTCCCTGCAGCCGAAGTCGTTGACGACGACCCTGTAGCGGACGGCGTCGGAGCCGCCCCTGGGCTTGAGAAGCCCGGCGGCGACATCGGAGAGCTCGTCGATGGCGTCCATCGCCCTGGCGATGCGCGACGGTATCTCGGAGACGAGCCGGCGCACCTTGTCGCCTGCGGCGCAGGCGGCGAGCGCGCCGCGCTGCAGCTGGCGCTCTATCGCCGCCACGACGCCGCCGGAGGAGCGGCCCTTGCGGGAGCGGCTGCGCCGCGATAGCCTGTTCATCATGCGCGCGGCGTTGGCGACGGAGAACTCGCTGCGGAGGTAGTCGGTTGCGATCCCCTCCAGGTTGTGCGCCTCGTCGAGGACCAGGCGCGCGTAGGCGGGGAGGATCCCGCCGCCGGGGTTCACGGCGTCGGCGAGGACGAGGGCGTGGTTCACGACGACGAGATGTGCGTCCGCCGCGTTGCGCCGCGCGCGGTACACGAAACACCTTGAATAGTATGGGCAGCTGCGGCCGCCGCACTCCTCGCCCGGACATGAGATCAGCGAACGGGGGAGGCCCCCGTACGAGTCAAGGTCTCCGTCCTCCGTCGACTCCAGCCATTCGATGAAATGCGGCATCTCCTCCTGCTCGGCGCGGGACATCGTCCAGAAGCCGGCGGCGAAGAAGTCGCCGACGGCCTTCAGGCACAGGTAGTTGGCCCTGCCCTTCAGAAGGGCGACGCGGAACTTCCCGGCGTCGTCGCCGAGAATGGACACCGCCCTGGGGATGTCGGAGGTGACGAGCTGGCTCTGGAGGTTGCGCGTCGCGGTGGAGACGACGACGGGCGTGTCGTTCGTCCAGGCCCACATTACAGACGGAAGCAGGTACGCGAGAGACTTGCCTACGCCCGTGCCCGCCTCGATCATGAGGTGCTCCCTGTCGTTGAACGCGCGGACTACTGCCTTGAGCATGTCTATCTGCCCCGGGCGCTCCTCGTAGCCCTCCATCGAGCCGAGCGTCCCGCCGCGGACGAGATGCGCGGCGACGGCGGCAGGGTCGAGCCGCGAGCAGTCTTCGTGCGAAGGAAGGCGGCGGACGCGGGACGCCTCCGGCGTCTCGGGCAGGAAGGACGCCCAGTTGGGGTCGTCGATGAACTCTGCTGGGCTACGGGAGCGCATCAGCGGACTCTGACTCAGGCCACCTTCTTAGCCGGGCGGCTGCCATGGGCCTCGCAGTTGACGCAGCATCCGAGAAGCACGATCTGCCAGCTGACGTACATCCACGCCATCACGATCGGGAGGAACGCGAACGACCCGTACATGGCCGACGACTTCGCAATGCCGATCTGCGCGATGGTGCAGAGCTTCATCCATCCGCTGAACAGGACGGCCGTCAGCAGCCCGCTTGCCCACGACTTGCGCCAGCGCACCTTGCAGTACGGGAGGAACTGGAATATGAACGCGAACGCGAGCGACGAGAACAGAAGCGAGATGGCGATGCGGCACGGGGCCGAGTCGATGAGCCACACTGCGCCGTCGGAGACCCAGCGCGTCAGCCAGGTCGCGCCCATGGTGGCGGTGATGATGTCCTTTGCGATCTTCAGTATCGGCACGGACGCGGAGAGCAGCGCCAGCACCGGCAGCGCGGCGGCCACGAAGAGATCCATGAACACGCGGCGGAAGAACGAGCGCGGCTTGGCGACGCCCCAGATCGCGTTGAAGCTCACCTCGACGACGCCCACCGAGCCGATGATCGTCCAGACGAGGACGCCGAGGCCGATCCAGCCCAGAGCGCCGAAGTCGATTGCGTCGATGGCCGACAGCACGTGTGATTCCACCGACTTGGCCTGGGAGACGACGTTTTCGAGGGCCTTGGCCTTGTCGGAGTCGAGCTTGGCAAGGGCCGCGGCCTTTTCCCGCTCGGCGGCATCGGCCTCCGACGCGGCGGCGGCCTGCCCAGGCGCCGCGCCCTGCGCCGCATCGCCGGACGGTGCGGGAGCCGCGGGAGCCGCGTCCGCCGCAGGGGCCTTTTCAGGCGCGGGCTGATTGTCTGCCGCGGAGGGCTGCTTGTCCGCCGCCGCGCCCTTCTCCGCGTCTTCGGGCTTCTTCTCCTCGTCTTCCGACGACTTGCCCGGAAGGACCGCGGTGATCGCGGACATCTCCTCCGGACCCTTCTCCATGCTCTCGATGCGCGAATCCATCCATGCGCGTATCTTCTCCTTCGCGAACTCCTGCGCACCGAACGTCTTGGCCGCGATGAGGATTACGCAGAGGATCGGCACCAGCGAGAGGATCGCGTAGTACGTAAGCCCCGCCGCGTGTATGGTGCAGCGGTTGTCGAGGAACCTCCCGACAACGCCGAACACGAACTTGAATGACTTCCTGATCATCAGCCACCGCCTTTCGCTTGCCGTCCCCCGGCTCGTCACGTCGGCGCGTACGCGCCGATGAGCGGCCCCGTGGCAAGTCCCAGGGCCGTGCCTATCAAATACACCGTCAACAGAAGAAGCAGGTTCTCCTTCAGGCTCCTGTTGGTCCGCAGCAGGACGAGGAGCCCGAGGCCGGATCCGGTAAAGGAGCTCGCCATGAGCGCGGACGGGCTCATGGCGCCGTGAAGATAGAGGTTGGCAGACGCGACGGAGACCGCGCAGTTCGGGACCAGGCCAAGCAGGCCGCCGGCAAACGCCCCGGCGACGCGGCTGTTGAGGCACAGCGAGCGCAAGGCGTCCTCGCCCCTGTAGTGCATGTACACCTCGAGGGCCCCGGATACGACGGCTATGAACAAGAATATCTCGATGGCGTGGATGAGCGCGGGGACGACCACGCCGTGGCGGTGCCCGTGGCAGCCGCAGTGGCTGTGCGCGCAGAGCTCGCCGACACTGGCGCGGCGCGGCGCGCTTCGGAACGCGGCGACGATCCAGTCCACCAGGAAGCCGACGACAATCGCGGCGGCGACCTTCACCGCGACGATCTTCAGCATGAGCGACGACGGGACGCGGGACGAAATGAGCACGGGCAGAAGCTCGTCCGAAGTGGAGAGGAAAACGGCGAGAAGCGTGCCGGTGGTGATGACGCCGCCGGCGAAAAACGACGCGGCCGCGGCGGACACCCCGCACTGCGGGATAGCGCCGGCCAGCCCGCCCGCCACGGGGCCAAATGAACGGGAACGCCCGAGGAACCTCCCGAGCGCCCCGCCCGCATGCGCCTCCACCGCCTCGAGGACCAGATAGGTCGCAAAGAGGAACGGGAAGAGGAGCAGCGTTTCCTGTATGAACTCAATCACGCCTGGGCGATTGCCTCATTCGGGCAGCTCGCTGCGCAGGCGCCGCAGTCGACGCACTTGTCGGGGTCGATGGTGTACGGAGTGCCCTCCGCGATCGCCTCGGCCGGGCAGGCATCCTTGCAGCAGCCGCACGCCACGCACTTCTCAGCATCAATCTTGTGAGCCATGTTGTATTATCCTCCTTTTTGTTGGTTGTGGATTTGCCTTTAATTATACCACAAATTCCCTCCTCGCACAACTATCACCTAACACCTTGATGCAGAATTGTGGTATAATCTATGGCGATGAAAAGAGAAAGAAGAAAAGACAATAGACGGAACATGGGTTCCGGGAAGGCCGAACGTACGGCATTTCCACCCTTCGGGAACGACCCGAGGGAAGACACGGAAGCGGTCATGAAGTTCTACAAACTCCGTGCCGGATTCCCTTCGCACGTGCTGAAGGAGGCGAACAGGGCCGGCGCCAGGGCCGCCGAGCCGGGGAAGCGCCTGGACCTCAGGAAGAGGTTCATATTCACATGCGACCCCGCGAGCGCACGCGACTTCGACGACGCGCTCTCGCTGGAGAGCGCGGGGCGCGGACGCGTCACGCTCGGCGTGCACATAGCGGACGTCTCGCACTTCGTCGAGCCCGGCGGTGCGCTGGACACCGAGGCGTACAAGCGCTCCTTCAGCGTGTACTTCCCGGACCGCGTCCTGCCGATGCTGCCGGAGACCCTCTCCAACGGCGTCTGCTCGCTCGTCCCGGGCGAGGACAGGCTTGCGTTCTCGGTCTTCATTACGTTCGACAAGACCGGCAAACCCGTCGCGCGCTCCTTCGCGAAGAGCATAATCCGCTCGAAGGCCCGCTTCACCTACGAACAGGTCATGCGCGTCATCTCGGGCGGCGCGAGGAAAGGCGCCGACGCGGTTGACGCAAAGGCCCGAAAGACGATCCTCGCCATCAACGAACTCGCGCAGACCCTGCGGGCCAGGCGGTTCGCGGATGGCGCGCTGGACATCGCCGTCCCGGAAACGGAGGTGGAGCTCGACTCTGAGGGCATGATGACGGGGCTCGTCACGCGCCCGTACGACGAATCCCACCAGATGGTCGAGGAATGCATGGTCGCCGCGAACGAGGCCGTCGCGGCGGAGCTCACCGAGCATGGCATCCACGTCATCGCCCGCCTGCACGAGCCGCCGGACGACGAGAAGATCGAGATGCTCCGCGCCGAGCTCGGCGCGTTCGGCGTCAACGTCGGCAACATCGCCAACCGCAAGGCAATGGCCAGGTTCCTCGAGTCGATCAAGGGCCACCCGCTGTACTCGACGATCTCCGTAATGGTGCTGCGTTCGATGAAGCGCGCCGTCTACGACTCCACGCGCATGGGCCACTACGGCCTCGCGAAGCGCTTCTACGCGCACTTCACCTCTCCCATCCGGCGGTACCCCGACCTCACACTCCACCGCCAGCTCGCCGACTACCTGGACGGACGCGCGTACCGCGTCCCCGCGCAGCGGCTCGCCAAGTGGGCCCAGCACGCCACGGAGATGGAGGAGCGCGCGGCGGACGCTGAGCGCGCCGTCGCGGAGATGAAGAAGTACCGCTTCCTGGAGGAGTCCGCCGCGTCGCGGCAGACGATCGACTACAACGCCGTGATCGCGAAGTGCGCCCCCTACGGCTGCTTCGTCGAGATACCGGAGCTGGGAGTGTCGGGCCTCGTGCACATCTCGAACATCTCGCACCGCTACGTCAAGTTCAACGAACACGACCACACGCTCTCCGTCCCTGGAGGCGGAAGGTGGCGCATCGGCGACTCGATGAAGGTCCGCGTCCTCCGCGTTGACCGCGACGAGCGGCACATCGACTTCATTCCCGTGCGCTGACGCCGCCCCCGACCTCCGGGAAGTTCCGCAGCAGGAACTCCCTCGCCCCGTCGAGGTCCGAGAACGCCCCGTCGATCTGCGCGTCGAAGCACGCCTTCAGGATCTCGCCGAACCGCGTCGACGGCTTCATGCCCAGCTCCATCAGGTGGCGGCCCATGAGAATAGGCCTCGGCGCGGCGTCCGCGATGCGCAGCCTCTCGGCTGCGTTCGCGAGCCACTTGAGGTCCTCGCCGCCGGACGTGCCGCCGGCGAGATCCGGCGGGCGGCCGGCATCGTCCGCCTGCGCCACGCGGATCAGGCGGTCGATGCGCTTCACCTGGAGCGCAAGCCTCCTCACCGCGCCGTCCCCCACCTTGCTGCGCCACATCGCGAACGGGCGCATGTGGCAGCGCACGAGCGGCGGCACGTCCTTCAATAGCCTCTCCTCGTTCGTCAGCCTCTCAAGAAACGAAATCGTCGGGCCTACCCCGGCCTCGTCGTGTCCAAGGCTCCTTATCCGTCCCGTCTTGACGTCCTTGTATGTCGTCGCGGGCTTGCCGAAGTCGTGGCAGAGGACGGCAAGGCCGACAACGAGGTCTTCGTATTCGTCGCCGACGCGGTTCTTCGCAAATGCGTCAAGGCACATGAGGGTGTGGTTCCAGACGTCCCCCTCCGGATGCCACTCCGGGTCCTGCCTGCACCCGATCAGGCGGGCGAGCTCCGGGAAATAATCGACCCAGCCCGTCGCCCTGAGGAAGCCAAGCCCGGCGCTTATGCTGACGCCCTTGAGGAGTAGCTTCGACCACTCCTCCATGAGGCGCTCGCGGGGAAGCCCCTCCATGCCGATCTTCCTGCACAGTGCAATGGTCTCCGGCGCCGGGACGAGGCACTTCCTCGCGACGAACTGCATCCCCCTGAGGACGCGCAGGGGGTCTTCGGAGAACTTGTCGGAGACATGCCTGAGGACGCGGCGGGAAAGGTCGCCCACGCCGTCGAACGGATCCTCCAGAACGCCTTCAAGCGGATCCATGTAGATCGCGTTCACCGTGAAGTCGCGGCGGGACGCCGCCTCCTCAACGGAAAGGCCGGGATCGGACTCCACCAGGAAGCCCTTGTGTCCGCTTCCCAGCTTCGACTCGCGCCTCGGCAGGCTTACGTCGATGTCGAGTCCCTTTATCTTCAAAACGCCGAATGAAGCCCCGCATTCATCAAAGGCGAAACGGCTCGCCACGGCGGCCTTGAGCCTCTCAGGGGCGACTCCGAAGACCTCGATGTCGGCATCCTTGACGGACGCGGCGCCGGATACGGCGTCACGGACCGCGCCGCCAACAAGCATGGCCCGCCCCCCCGCCTCCTTCACAAGAAGCGCAATCTCCCTCACCGCCCCGCCTAGCTCGGGACCAAGGGCTTTCATTATGGCTTTCACCATATCTTCGCTTTTCTCATTCATTTCATCCGCTTTCTTGTAGAATCCCATTCGCCGCTTCGCACTTCTGCGGGGAGTGTCCCCATCTCAGAATATTATGTAATTATGGAATTATGGAATTTTCCATTGTGATTGAGAAATTGCTTTTGTGATTCTCGATCTCCCAATCCCGCTATCCCTGATTTGGCATTCGACACGCGACATGCGACACGCCAGAGACGGACACAATTCCTCAATTGCGCAATTCAACAAAAAAGCCGGCCATCTGCAGACTGCGGACGACCGGCCTTTTGCATTCAAGTGACAGGCGTCACTTGTCTGGACGCTTGTCGCTTACTTGGCGACGACGCGGACCATCTCGAGGACCTTGTTCGAGTAGCCCCACTCGTTGTCATACCACGAGCAGACCTTGACGAACGTCGGGTCGAGCTGGATGCCGGCCTTGACGTCGAAGATCGACGTG